>NZ_JADEVZ010000020.1 GCF_015207875.1 Dolichospermum sp. LEGE 00240 | reverse complement strand
CAAGCACTTAATATTTTTTGTCTTATATCAGTCGAATATGCTGCTGCCATATATCTCAATTATTTTCTTTTTTTTACATCTTTAAAGTTTACCATCTTTGTACCGCGTTTGATCTCAAACTGCTGTAAATTCAGCGGAAGCTTTAACACAAGAAACTAACTTTGGCATAGATGCTAATGGTGATGGTTTAATTGGCAATCCTTACACCGCAATTGAGTCAGCAGGAAACACCAAATTAGTCAAAGATACCACCAACAAATACTTTACCCAAATCAGCACAAATACTCCAACCGCCATCAAAAACGGTGGACAACAAATCTACCAAGATATCTACACAGGATGGCAAACTCTAGCCGCAGAAACCGTCAATAGCGATAACCAAATCCTTTGGAAAAACGTTTCTGGAAACTACCTGCATATCTGGCATTTAGATAGTAATTGGAATTGGGTTTCTTCTGAGGGACAATGGGCATTAAATTCAGTTGATGCTTTAACTCAAGAAACTAATTTTGGCATAGATGCTAATAGTGATGGTGTTATTGGTTACACCCCAATTGAATTAGCAGGTAATACCAAATTCATCAAAGATGCAGCCAATAAATACTTTACCCAAATCGGAACAAATACCCCAAATACCATTAAAAACGGTGGACAACAAATCTACCAAGATATCTACTCAGGATGGCAAACTCTAGCCGCAGAAACTGTCAATGGCGTTAATCAAGTTCTCTGGAAAAACGTTTCTGGAAACTATCTCCACATCTGGCATTTAGATAATAACTGGAATTGGGTTTCTTCTGAGGGACAATGGGCATTAAATTCGGCTGATGCTTTGGCTAAAGAAACTGTTTTTGGCATAGATGCTAATGCTGACGGAAAGATTGGTAATCCTTCTAGTCTGACTGTGACAGGTACTAGTGGTAATGATTTCCTCGTTGGTGGTGCAAATAATGATGTTCTCACTGGCGCAGGCGGTAAAGATACTTTAACTGGTGGTTTAGGGAGTGATAAATTTGTTTACCAAAATCTCACTGATTCTCTCTTAGCTAACTTTGATGTAATTACAGACTTCAACGCCACAACAGGTAATGATTTGTTCCGTGTTTCTACGACACGAGCCGGATTTGTAGATGTGGGAGGAGTTAATACTCTAAATGCCGCAGATATCGGGGCAAAATTAACAGCCGCAGCTTTTGGGTCAAATTTCGCTGCTCAATTCAGTTTTGGACAAAAAACCTTTGTGGCTATTAATGATGCAACAGCAGGATTTAATAGTTCTACCGATGCCATTATTGAAATCACAGGATTAACAGGAACATTGAACATCAATAATTTCGTGATTGTCTGATTATTCCGTAGGGTGGGCAATGCCCACCAGCCCTTAATATATATAGCGCAATATCTAATTTATAGGCAAATTATCGGGATCAATTCCCTGCGATCGCAAATAAGCTATTAGCCGTTCTTTTTCCTCCCGTTCTTGTTCAGCCCGTTGACGTTCCTGTTCCGCCCTTTGGCTTTCCTGTTCCGCCCTTTGGCTTTCCTGTTCCGCCCTTTGGCGTTCCTGTTCAATTTGTTCCACAGCCCAAGGTAACAAATTACCTGTTTGATCCCACCATCTTAACCAATAGCCAGTCCGTCCTTCTTTTGCACCTCGCCATGTTCCTAAAAATAGTCCCATTGCCTCAATCCAATGACGACCATTCTCATCTGGTTGTTGTAATTCATAACGTCCATTTTCCAGTTGATAATATTCTAATAACCCCCCATCTGGCTCAAAAATAATGTAAATAGCAACTTGTAAAATTTGTTCATAAAAAAACCATTTTCCTGGCGGATAACTACGTTTAACCGAATATTCTCCCCCATCTTTATCTGATAAAAACTCCATGACTACAGCCGGTACATCTCCTTCTAAATTGGGTGTATAGCTTTTACGTTCTGCTAATATCTCTTTAACAGAAGGCACATATACCCAATCAGGTGCTTTAGCCACAAATTGCTCATTTAATGTGGCACACAACCCAAAATTGGCAGCAATTAACATTTGTGGTTGAATAAATCCACTTATTTCTAAACTTTCCCGCAAAGCCCCCGCTAAAAGTGGCTGTCCTGTATTTTCCACTGGTTCATCCTCTAACTGAAAATCATCGGGTAAGGCTTCCCAAGAGATGACCAGTCCAGTCTGTGATTTGGTTTCACTGAGTAGGGTTGCCATAAACGCTACCTTTAGTTGATTTGTTTTTATTGTACCATCGGATCAGTGAATTGTTTCTAGCGATGATTAGTTGAAGGGATGCCGAAATCATATAGTTTTGACACAGCAACACTCATGCTAACATAACTACAGATTTTCACTAAATCACTAATGTATTTTTCTGATCAATAGGGTGTGCTGAAAAAGTTATCTGTGAGGGCTAGGAGTCAGGAGTTAGGAGTTAGAAGGAGATCAGAATACTCAATTCCGCATTTTTCACCAGCGTCTCCTTGTCAAGGGTTGAAACTGGATATTGAGGAGTTACCTGTAATAACTTTTCCACCCTCTCCCGCGCAGCTTCCACCACTCCTACATCCAAACTACCATTATTCAAACTAGCAGAAAAATCTTCAGCTATTTTATATGTTCGTTCTAAAGAAGAGGAATTGATATTTCGAGAAACTATAAATAAATCACAACCAGCATGAAAAGCCCGCGCAATCGTTCCTGGTTGCATAAACATCTCAGATACGGCTTTCATATCTAAATCATCAGAAACTATCACACCTTGAAAACCTAGCTCTTTTCGTAAAATATCATTCAAAATGATTTTAGATAAAGTTGCTGGTACTTCTGGATCAATTTGCGGAAACAAAATATGCGCCGTCATAATTAATGGAATTTCTGACTGAATTAATGTTTGAAAAGGAATCAATTCCCGATTTCGCAAATCTTCTAAACTCAAATTTAAGATTGGTAATTCCAAATGGGAATCTGTGCTGGTATCTCCGTGTCCAGGAAAGTGTTTAGCAGAACCTAAAATTCCTGCTTCCCGTAATCCTCGGTAATATTCTCCCGCTGCTTCACTGGCGGTTTCTGGTGTAGTTCCAAATGCACGGGCGCCAATAATCGGGTTTTGGGAATTAGAGAAAATATCCGCAACTGGAGACCAAGAAAGATTAATTCCCAGAGATTTTAATTCTAGTGCTGTGGCTTTGGCAACTTCATAAGCATGAGACTGCAATAAATAAGCTTGAGGAAAGCGGGTAATTGGTAAAGGTGTCCGTACAACCCGCCCACCTTCATGATCTAAAGTGGTAAATATGGAGTTACGCTCAGTATATTGGCGAACTTCATCAATGAGGTTTTTAAACTGTTCTAACCAAACTGGATATTTTACACCGTCAAGAAAGTTTTTGGCAAAAAAGATGACACCAATGGGTTTTAGTTCATTTAATGCCCGTTTATCATCATCATTTAAACTTGTCCCGGAAATACCCAGAATTAAATGATTACCAAAGCTTTGTGATGATTGGGGTATTGACATAAGTAGGTTGGCGTTGAAAATTGTCGTTATGGCAAGGCAAAAGGCAAGAGTGAAGAGGGTTTGGACGATTTTACGTTTCTTTACACAGTTTGGTTTTATTGTGTTCACCTACCCGATAGGGAGGTGAGAGGCTTCTACTGTTTAAGCTAAAAATTGGAAACTAATAACTCACTTTTAGCATTAGCCATATTTTCAGTTTTTGGTTGAGATGGTTTCAACGTCATTTGCGGGGCATTTTGTTGTAAAACCACAGCTTTATAAGCTACGACTCCCGTATGTTCACTATCGAGACAACGAGCCGCTGTTCGAGATAAATCTAGGCTTCTGGGTAAAATATACGGACCGCGATCATTAACGCGGACAATCACGGATTTATTGTTTTCTAAATTGGTGACTTTTAAGAAGGTATTAAAAGGTAGAGTCCGATGGGCAACAGTAAAATCATCTTGATCATATATCTCACCATTTGCGGTTAAGCGACCATGAAAATAGCCACCATACCAAGAAGCTATACCAGAAAGTTGTGTGGTTGAGGACTGTAATCCATACATTTCCATTTGTCCTTGTACCAATGTCAGGGGTTTGGCATGGAGTGCTATTCGCAAATTATTAGTCCATTCCATTGCCAAAATATCACCGCTGCGACCAATTTGCTGAGAGAGTTTTTGATCTATTGCAAATAGTAACCGATTACCTACCATCATGGAAGGAGTTTTATCTACTAAGCCCGGTTGTAATTCTGTAGGTTGTACAGCAGGTATTTTTGTTAATTGCTGCAAGCGATTTTGTAATGCTTTGGCTGTAATTCGATCAGGTAGTCTGGCAACAAAACTGTTATTAACCCATACTTCATAACTGGATGGATTCCGCTTGACAATCAATACTGGTGAGTAATCATAACTTCCATTTGGATCAACTGGATTGCGGATGACATTAAAGAAACTTTGGAGCGATCGCACAACAGTAGAAGGTGATAAATCTACCCTGGAAACACTAACTTGTGTAACTATTGGTAAAAAGTTAGTAGCATTTTTCAAGTGAGGTTGTGCAGCTATATTTTCTGGCACAGAGGGACAAAATTGCGTTTCTTTTGCCTTCAAGGTGATTGAAGGTACAGCGATAGACTTATTTCTGTAGGATGATAACTGCCTATTTATCCAGTTAACCGTGAAAGCAGTTTTTGATATTAAGGTTTTTTGCCAAGCATTTTTATGTTGTTGAGCGATCGTCAGAAATTGAGCTTGCGGCTTAACTAAGTTGGCTGGAAGTTGGATTGGAGAAAACGCAGCTATTAAACCCAGTGGTAAATTTGCCGTCAACGCCAAAGCACCTCCTGTAAAGGATTTCACCCATAGTATTCCCGTTGATATCATAGTTTAGTTATTCTCCAGATAGATGCACAATTCCTAGAAAAATAATCCCCAGGTTGAATAGAAAAAGAGTTTTATTGAACAAAGAACAAGTTTTTTGGAATTACATAATTTCTATGCGTTTTCAGATTTAATTATGATTAAACTGTCTGGGATCATCATATACCGTAATGGAGATTTAAATAAATAAAAGTTTTAAATCTAGTTTTGAAGTATTACTAATATTTCGATTATTTTTGCTTATGAATACAATTTTTATTTGCTATTTACTTTACTATTAGACATAGATTTTTAACGTATAAACACTGAGCAAAGCAGCCATTTTTTGTATTGATGATGGGCAGTTAAGCAAAAATATACACTGATTTAAAATGAGTCCTAAACTACACTAAATATTGATCACGTAAGAAAATTTTGTGTTTACTCCTGGAGCGAAGATGAAGGTAAATTACATAGTCAGGGCAAAATTTTGGGAATTTTTTGGGAAGCAATCAGACCTACCGTGCCAAATGTAAAGGATTGCAACGTATAATGAGAACGACAAAACAGTTAAGAAATATTGAAGAATAGTAGGTTTAAATGCGCGTAGCAATCGCGGGAGCGGGACTAGCAGGACTTTCCTGTGCAAAATATCTCACTGATCTAGGTCACACACCCATCGTTTTGGAACGCCGAGACGTAGTTGGGGGAAAAGTGGCTGCGTGGAAAGATGCTGATGGAGACTGGTACGAAACAGGACTGCACATTTTTTTTGGGGCCTATCCCAATATGTTGCAGTTATTCAAAGAATTGGACATTGAAGATCGATTGCAGTGGAAAGAACACACAATGATTTTCAATCAGCCTGAAGCGCCGGGGACTTACAGCCGATTCGATTTTCCAGATTTGCCAGCGCCAATCAATGGTATGGTGGCAATTCTCAGAAACAACGATATGCTGACCTGGCCGGAGAAAATCAGTTTTGGGATTGGTTTACTACCTGCTATTCTCCAGGGGCAAAAGTATGTCGAAGAAATGGACAAATATTCTTTCCGGGAGTGGTTACAAAAACAAAACGTTCCCCCCAGAGTAGAAAAAGAAGTATTCATTGCTATGTCTAAAGCCTTGAACTTCATTGATCCAGACGAAATTTCCGCCACCGTCCTCTTAACGGCATTGAATCGCTTTCTCCAAGAGAAAAACGGCTCAAAAATGGCCTTTCTGGACGGTTCACCCACAGAAAGATTGTGTCAGCCAATTATTGACTACATCACTGAACGCGGTGGTGAGGTGCGTCTGAATGCGCCCTTGAAAGAGATTTTACTCAACGAGGATGGAACTGTAAAAGGATTCCTGCTGCGGGGCTTAAATGGGGCAGAAGATGAAATATTTACAGCGGATACCTATGTATCTGCCCTGCCAGTTGATCCTTTAAAGCCAATTTTGCCAAGTTCTTGGCAAGCTATGGAATTTTTCCAAAAATTGGAGGGTTTGGAAGGTGTACCGGTGATTAATGTTCATATCTGGTTTGATCGCAAATTAACAGATATTGATCATCTGCTATTTTCCCGTTCTCCACTCCTCAGCGTTTATGCTGATATGAGTAATACTTGCCGTGAATATGCCAATCCTGACCGTTCCATGTTGGAATTAGTTCTAGCACCAGCCAAAGATTGGATATCTAAATCCGATGCCGAAATCGTTGCTGCAACTATTACTGAGTTAGAAAAACTTTTTCCCCAACACTTTGGGGGAGATAATCCGACTAAAATACTGAAATATCACGTGGTGAAAACACCACGTTCAGTTTACAAAGCTACTCCAGGTCGCCAACAGTACCGCCCTTCACAGCAAACCCCCATTTCTAACTTTTATTTGACTGGGGATTATACAATGCAACGCTATCTCGCCAGCATGGAAGGGGCTGTACTTTCTGGTAAACTAACAGCGCAGGCGATATTTCAAGCGCTGACGGTAGCAAATCCCTCTAACCTGCAAACGCCAACACGACCGCCCGCCACGAATGCTGCAACTGCCTGATTCCCCCCCGCGCATGAAAACGCTGGTTTCTATAGATGATTCCTACACCCTTTGTCGCGAACTCACGGCTAAGTACGCTAAAACTTTTTATTTAGGTACGATGCTGATGAGTCCGGCCAAGCGTCAATCTGTTTGGGCAATTTATGCCTGGTGTCGCCGTACAGATGAATTAGTGGATGGTCCGGCATCTGCTATCACCACGCCAGAAACCCTAGAACTATGGGAAAAGCAACTGGAATCCATTTTTGCGGGATGCCCATTGGATAATTATGATGTAGCGTTAGTAGATACTCTCCAACGCTTTCCGCTCGATATTCAACCCTTTCGGGATATGATCGCCGGTCAGCGCATGGACTTGTATCGCAGTCGCTATGCAACTTTTGAGGACTTATACCTCTACTGCTACCGAGTAGCGGGAACTGTGGGTTTGATGTCAACGACGATTATGGGGGTAGATAATAGTATCTATACAGCCCCTTGGTATCAAAACCAACAGCCCTATCTGCCTATAGAAGAGGCGATCGCTTTGGGGATTGCTAATCAACTTACCAATATTCTCCGTGATGTTGGTGAAGATGCCCGTCGAGGCAGAATCTATCTTCCCCTAGAAGATTTGGCCAAATTTAATTACACCGAAGAAGAATGTATTCGCGGCGTAGTGGATGACCGCTGGCGTTCACTTATGCGGTTTCAAATTGACCGCGCCCGTAAATTTTACATCCAAGCAGATAAGGGTATTGGTTACCTGGCTGCTGATGCTCGGTGGCCTGTTTGGTCTGCATCTATGCTATATGAGCAGATTTTAGAGGTGATTGAGCGCAATGATTATGATGTGTTCAGTCAGCGAGCTTATGTTCCCCAATGGAAAAAGTTACGCACCTTGCCAGCAGCTTGGATGCGATCGCAAGTTTTATAGAGTGGTCATTGGTCAGTGGTCATTGGTCAGTGGTCAGTGGTCATTGGTCAGTGGTCATTGAATCTATTTAGGGCTTGCTGATAGCCTAGCGTGGCGCGTTAGCCATATAAACCGAAAACCTGAATAAATCTCCCTCTAATTCTGACTCCTGACTCCTGACTCCTAGCTATTTACAAAATAACTGTTGACAGGGTGAAAAACTTCTGCTAAGATTATTACTCATGAACTGGAGAGGTGGCTGAGTGGTCGAAAGCGGCAGATTGCTAATCTGTTAAGGGATTATATCCCTTCGGGGGTTCGAATCCCCCCCTCTCCATTTTTAAGCAGGTGCGTTGACAAGTTGTAACGCACCTTTTTTGTGTTATTTTTTGGCGACCATATTCATATCGCAAGTATATAGACCGATTTGGTGAGGAACTCTGACAAATCGGCCTGTGCGATGACCCCTAGATAGTTCATTGAGAACCTTATTTTTAACCTCTCTGACTTCCTCTGGGTCCAGATGTCCGTAAATGCCATTAACTATCTCATTCACATTGAAAATTCGTCCGGCATTTTGTTCTAGAAATAAGGTCAGAGCATCAATTAAAAATTGACCATCAAATTGTGCCAACATCGGTACTACTTTCGTTTGGGGTCTGACAAAATGTTTGTTGGTTTTGGTGGATTTAATCCCCCTAGATATTCCCCTACCTTGAATTGGACCTAGTGAATTTAAGTCTAGGGTATAACAGCCTGGTTCATTGGGAATTGCTGACCAATAACCACTTTCCCTCCCTTGGGTCAGAGATGATTGGACTCTACCTTTAACGACTTTGAAAATAGTAGACTCTAAATCACCATAGAGCGATCGCACAATAAAATCTATGTGACAGACAGTTCCCACATATTCTCGCAATAGCTTTTTGAGTGCTTCCATGCGAGTCATATTTTCATAGTGAGCCAACATGGGAACATCTTCCCCCTTACCAACATAGTGACGACGCTGATAGGAAAGATTGTTCGAGTCTCTGACTTCGGAGAGGGAATGTTCGACTTTGAAAGGGTCTGATTGAGTAATTTCTGACTCTAGGGGATGCAAATATTCCCGATTGGAACTGTGATTAGAAGACAACAACAAGAGTGAATCTTCTTCGTCAGCCTCAACTTGTTCGTTGTCTTGAGTATAAGACCATGTAGATAATAAGGATTCTACATTATCTAATTGCGATCGCGCCTCTATGAATAGACGTTGGTACTTTTGGGCGAGACTCCCATAGTAGTCTCGTAATTCCAACAATGGCGTAATAAATACTTCGGGTGGTGCTTGTAATTGTCCTGGAGAATTCATAGCAATTCACTCAACCTAAATCTATATTGCTGGTGTAAGTCATGGCTCTAGGTTTGCTTGGTGTAGATCCCTGGAGTGATTTTTTCGGAGGTTGGGGAGGACGACAACTTTCACAATATAAAGGGCGAGTTCCGAAAGTTTCCCGCTTTGTCGCCTGATTACATTCTTTACAAACAAAGTGGAAAACCCGTGTGTGAATCAGTCTTTTGTGCGCTCGGACAGTATATTCTCTAACATCAATTATTTTGGTTGCCATAATTAATAATTGCCAATCTCAATCCTCTTTATATAGCTATTCAAGCAAATGAAACTGTATCAGTGTGTGTTTTTAGAGAAGTTTTCCCAAAATTAGAAACTCCTATCTATGTCAAGGATACAAACTGCTATTTCCGATATATTAACAGCGACTGAGATATATTTGCTCATATCTTACATAAAAGTACGAAAAGGATATAGGCTAGTACCGCAAGGCGTTCGTCAAAAGTCAAAAGTCAAAAGTCAAAAATAATATGGCATCAGCTTTTTAGTGATGAAGAATAGTTGTTTTATTTACGCCGTGCTGTACTAGACTTTTTGTCTCCATGACTCGTACATATAAAAATGCTTTTTAGCATCTATCTTGAGAAATAACTATATAATTGGAAACCTATTTTTAGGTAGATTTTACAACATAAATCATCAATTATTATCTCTCCTACTTATTACAAAAAAAATGAAGGATGAAATGATTGTCAAACCACTCATCCTTACTAATTCATTTCAAACAAAAGCCATTAACCGAGATTAACCTTTACAGCCTTGTGTTTTTCTGATTCGGCTTTAGGAATAGTCAAATGGAGAATTCCATTCTTATATTCTGCCACCACCTTCTCATTATCCACGACCGCAGGCAAGGCGATTATCCGTTGGAATTTGCCATAACGAAACTCTGAGCGAGTCATACCTTCCGCTTCTGTTGTTGTTTCCGATTTGCGCTCACCGCTAATAGAAACCGACTCAGGAGTGACCTCAACATTAAGATCCTTCGCATCCAAGCCCGGTATTTCCACTTTCAATTTCAAATCACTATCGGTTTCCGCAATTTCGGCAGGAGGAATAAAAGTCAATCCTATTCTTTCCCCTCCATCTGGTGGTAATAACTGTTCAAACAAACGATCCATTTGCTGACGGATAATACCCATTTCCGGGAACGGTTCCCAGCGTTCTATTTCCCGTAAAGGATTCCAACGTACAAGTGTCATATCTATCTCCTCAAAAATTCACTATTGGACTTCCTGATTTGGTGAGACTGAATCTTAAGCTTCTGAACTGGTAAACAATAATACTACTGGCAAAACTTCTAACTTTTAACTTCTTGAAGCCTAATCTTTAGCTTCCCAATTAAATAGTAGCACCAGAAAATCAATTGATTACAGTTCGGTTTTATAGATAGGAGCGTCGTGATAACCGTACTATATAAATCCTCAATTATTTTCAAACCTGTTAATTAGTATAGAGTCGGTAATGATTCCCCAATCACTAGTACACTGCGGCGTAAGTGAAGCAACCATTCTAAATCGTTACAAAGCCTATACTGCCTTGGTTTTGAATTTTGACTTCCGCTCTGCGGTACTAGGTATATTTTTCGTATTTTAGAAGATAAATATAGAAATATCCACTCTTTTTTTGGACAAAAATTCCTTAAAAATAGGATTGGAGGGATTGAATCAGATGATTAAGCAAAGTAGTCTTAGCAGTATTGATAAAAAAATGATCACCATCTATCATTCTTAATGAAAAAGGGGCGACAGTTTGTTTTTCCCATGCAGCAATGGCAGTAGAACTAACTCTTGGGTCTTGTAACCCACCAAAAGCAGTAATAGGACAATCTAAGGGAGGTTGGGGAGTATAAATATAGGATTCTAAAACTGTAAAATCAGCGCGGATAATCGGTAGAAATATCTGCATCAAGTCGGCATTTTCTAGCACTTCTTGGGGAGTTCCATTCAATTGAGATATTTTGACCAAAAAATCGGTATCTGGTAATTGAGAAATTGGCGGTTTTTCCGCAGATAATTGTGGGGCTTGATGAGCAGCAACAAAAAGATGTAAAGGGTGAAAATTATATTTAGAACGCAGTAGCCTAATTAGCTCAAAACTAATTAATGAACCCATACTGTAACCCATAAAAGCATAGGGTTTATCTAGATAGGGGATGATATTAGTGGCTATTGCTTGAACTAAAGGTTGAATTTTTGTATATGGAGGTGATTTGATTTGTTTACCTCTTCCGGGAATTTCTATGGGGCATAATTCAATAGTTGCTGGTAAATCATCAGCCCATGTCCGAAAAATCGTAGCACTACCACCGGCATAAGCAAAGCAAAATAGGCGTATTTTGGCGTGGGAATTAGGTTGAGGGCAAGTTATCCAATTTGTGAAGGTAGTTTTAGTGGTCATAATGGGGTTTTTATGGGGTTTTTATGGGGTTAATTGACTTTTCTTGATTTTCAAATACACCAGTCTCAACAATAGCTTTGCATAATTTATCAATTACGGGAACTGACACACTATTTCCAATTAGTTTCATCCATCTTGGTCTTGATTCTGGTAATTTAAAATCTTGAGGAAATCCCTGTATTAAACAAGCCTCGCTTTTAGTAATTTTTCTAAATTCTCTTGATTCGTAAACTTCTTTGATGAATTTGTTTTTAAAATCATGATGATTTAGTGCTTCAATTGTCTTTAAAGTGATAAAATCATTTGTGTCGCTGGCAACTAGAGTTGGAAAAATATCAGAACTTGGTAAAAATATCCGACTGACACCAAATAATCCTGTGCTTATTTTAGTGTTTTTAAAATCATAGCGAATTTCGGTACACTCAATAATATCTTTTTGTTTCAGAGACTCTATTGTTTTTTGGATTGATATCTTTTCTAATTTAAACACTTTTTGACTTTTTAAGCTGTCAATTATTATTTCTGTATTATTGGTAAATGAAAGTAGAATCTCTTCATTCTTTGTCAAGTCTTGAATATTATCCTGTTTGATAACAAAACGATATTCTTCTGATTTGAAAATTTCTAATTGCACCAGTTCATCAATTTCTGCTTGTGTAATTGATGAATCTAGGTTTTGAAAATGTTCTAATGATAATGGATTTCCGTCTAATTCACCATAATCACTTCTTCGTCTGTTTTTAAGTAATAATAAACAAATATCTTTCTGTCGTTGAGTAGTTTCAATAATGTCCCAGGAATGTATTGTTGTATGACCATTTCTCAAGTCATTAAATAAAAAGTAATCATTGAATCCGTTGGTATTGGAAAGACTCATACTTTTAGATTCAATAATATTACCAAATATGTCTCTCTGAATAATCAGATTATCTATTGGTTGTTGTGGTAGAATACCTAATATATCGCTAAGTTTTAGTTTTTTATCTGTTGGTTTTGGTAAGTTGAATTTTTGGAAATACTCTTTTTCCTGAAATCCAATTATATATATGCGAATCCTATTTTGGGGTACACCATAATCAAAGGAGTTAATAACAAAATAGTTGGCATGATAGCCTGCTTGTTCAATTCTTTCTAAAATATAAGATAAAGCCTTTTTATTCCGAGGATCAACCAATCCTTTGACATTTTCAAAAATAAATGCTTTTGGTTGAGATTGTTGAAGTAAATAAATTGTATCGTTCCATAACTGACCTCTATCATCATCAAAACCGAGATTTCTACCTGCAATTGACCAGCTTTGACAAGGAACTCCAGCCGTTAACAAATCATGAGGTGGTAATTCTTTAATTTTGGTAATATCTCCTAAGTTAGAACTAGGATCAATTTGAAAGTTCTCGCAATATGTATTGATTGCGTCTTTATTTATTTCACTAAAACCTAGACAATGACCACCATTATTGCTTAATGCCATTTTAAATCCGCCAATTCCAGCAAAAAGGTCAATAAAAGTAAATTGTATATTCTGCATTTTACATCTCTTATTTAAGTCAATTATTTTAAACCCCCTTCTTCAAAATCTTGAGGAGGTTCAATTCCTAAAAATCCTCGTCTTTGTAATTTTTACCTAATACTTGAATTTCTTTAGTTAATGGTTTGATGATGGATTTGTAAATCTCTGTCTAGTGACCAGATAAATACTTCACTCATGGGGAAGCGTGTACACAGTTTATTAAATTCCTCAATAATGCTGAGATCACCAAAACTTGTTCCTTCTTGTTTGTCAGGAGCTTTATTTTTGCCTGCTAGATCCGGAAATTGGTCAATCCAAACTAATATCTCTGTTGTATCTGGAAATGCTGTAGTCCGCCAAGGTGCTTTTCCTGTGAATGCAGCCTTTACTTGTTCAACAAAATGGATAGCTGTTTTCCTTCGTATTGTACCGTCACCATTCTGGGCAATGTGGTTGCCTGTTTCCAGTATCGTTGCCATAGGTAACAGAAAAGTACAGCCTAACTCAATATACTCCTTAAAATTTTGCATCACTGATTCCCTATCCTCATTACAGCGGGGAACATTAAGTATATTGAGGAATACGCTGGTATCTATTAGGCAAATACTACTCATGACTGTACTCCTGCAAGCGAGACAACCAGGCCAGGGCTTGCTGTTTTCTGTCTTCTGGTGTGTGTGGTGACTTGACAAACCTATCTACTATTCCCGCAGTTACTAGGTGTCCCAGTGGTCCTTGAGATATTAAACTCGGAAAATCATCCATATCCCTAAGTCTAACAAGGCGGCTATTCCCTTGATTCCCTTCCTCTGGATCTCGAAAACAAAACACTACATCATTTAAAGCAGCATCAGGTAAGGCATCCATTAAAGCTGGGTTATGGGTAGAAAGCAACACTCGCAATTTACGCTGTTCAGCAATATCTCTGATGCTGGCCAGTAGATGTTTAGCACGGTTGGGATGAACGCCGTTGTCAATTTCCTCAATGACTACTAAACTTCCTTCGGTAGCCGATAGCATAATTGCTGCGATCGCTAACACTCGTAATGTACCATCTGATAATAATGCAGCATCACAATAGCGAGGTTGATCACCAAAAGTTTCTCTTAGTTGCACCATAACTTCATCCCTGGGACCAGTCAGGAAATTTAGTCCATCTATAGCCTGTTCTGGTAAACTCTGGATGAAATTGAGAATTATCTGTTGATTTTCAGGCTGGTTTTCCCATAAACAATATAAAACGCTAGAAAGATTTTTACCATCTTCATATAATCTTTTATCAGACTTAAAGCTATATTCACGCATCCTGTCAGGAACAGGATCTAAAAATAAGATATTATTCAAAACTCGTTGATATTCGCCGGCAATCTCAGGAATTATCTTTTGGGACTTTTCATATTTGATATCAAACCGCGCAGGGCTATCTAATTGCACGAATATGGCCATTTGATCACTACAAGTTATTCTTGGCTTGTTTTGACCCCTTGTAAAGTTGTTATAAGCCACACTAACATCAGTATTTATTCCCTGGGAAGGTTGATCTAATTCATACAAGGGAACTGTATTGATTGAGTCAGTAATTCGTTCACTACTGATGTGTAGTTCTCCATCACGCACGTTCAGAGTTATATTTAATTCATTCCATTCAGGTAAATCTAATCGGCAACCGATGGTAAAACTTGACTGCCCATGATAGCATAAATCATTTACTCTACCACGCACCACTGCCTCGGCACTATTCACAGCATATTGAATACTAGAAAGTTTTTGCCCTTGTGCAAGCCATGACAAAAAGCGCAAACCTTCCAAAGCGTTACTTTTACCTGCGGCGTTTGCACCTATTAAAACAGTCAAAGACCCCAAAGGTAAGTGGCCTGTGCTGTAACTTTTAAAATTAGCGAGGGTAAATTCGATTAGCATGAGACAACAACCTATTATTCACAGAATAAATCCTATATGCAAACAATTGATCAAAAGTCAACTAAAAAAGCATGGTCTAGAGCCATATCTCAACCAGCAACAGAATTTCCTGCCACTCAATTACCTATTCTCGCAGGTACAATCCCCCCTGGTTTACGGGGTACACTGTACCGGAATGGACCAGCACGACTAGAACGAAATGGTATCCGGGTGGGACATTGGTTTGATGGAGATGGGGCAATTCTCGCGGTTAATTTTACCAATGCGGAAACATTTGCAGTTTATCGCTATGTGCAAACCACAGGTTATCAAGAAGAAACGGTTGCGGGTAAATTGCTTTATGGTAATTATGGCATGACTGCACCAGGAATTATCTGGAATCAATGGATAAAACCTGTAAAAAATGCGGCGAATACTTCCGTTTTAGCATTACCTAATAAACTTTTGGCATTGTGGGAAGGTGGTAAACCTTATGCTTTAGATTTGCAAACTTTAGAAACTTGTGGTGAAGATGATTTAGGCAGTTTAACCAAGGAATTAAGTTATTCTGCCCATTATAAGCGGGATGCAAATACAGGGGAAATTTTTAATTTTGGTGTGACTCCTGGATTAAACGCCACACTTAATGTTTATAAAAGTGACTCTAGGGGCAAAATTATCCGCACAGGAACATATCAATTAGAAGGAGTACCATTAATACATGATTTTGTTTTAGCAGGACAGTATCTAATCTTTTTTATTTCCCCAGTGAGGTTAAATCTTTGGCCTGTTTTAGTCGGAACAAGTAATTATAGTGATTCTCTAGAATGGCATCCTGAATTGGGAACTCAGATGATAGTTTTTGACAGAGAAAGTTTATCTTTAGTCAGTCAGGGAGAGACTGAACCTTGGTTTCAGTGGCATTTTGCTAATGGTTATGTAGATAATAGTGGTGCGGTAATTGTAGATATTGCCCGTTATGAAAATTTTCAAACTAATCAATATTTACGGGAAGTAGCTACAGGGGAAACTCATACAATTGCCAATAGTACATTTTCACAAGTTCAACTTAATCCTCTAACTGGAAAAGTAATTAAAATTGAACAACTTTCAAATCAACATTGTGAGTTTCCTAGTGTTCCTCCACAAAATATAGGTCAATTTTCTCGTTATACCTATATGTCAGGATTCCAACCAGGGACAAATGTTGGACAGGAACTTTTAAATAGTATTGCTGGTTTTGATCACCAAACTGGAACTTTAACGCAAACAAATATAGGAGAAAATTGCTATCCTTCCGAACCTATCTATGTACAAAATCAGCAAAACTCTGAGCAAGGTTGGCTACTAACTGTGGTTTATGATGGGAATACTCATAGTAGCGAAGTTTGGGTATTTGCCAGTGATAGATTAAATGAAGAACCTCTTTGTAAACTGGGATTACCCAGCGTTATTCCCCACAGTTTCCACGGGACATGGAAACCTGCTTAAAAAAGGCCCATAATCAACCTAGGGATGGGGAAATCCCACCCTTATACTGTCCTCCTAGCTAACCTTCTCCACTCCCGCTAAATCCAAAATCGGTGCAATCAAATCTTCCCGTTTCACCGCCATAATATGCACACCCTGACACAATCCCCGCGCAGTTTGTACTTGTTCGGCGGCAATTTTCATGCCTTCTTCGAGGGGATGTTTCGCTTTTGCTAATCTCTCAATAATTTGTTCAGGAATATTTACACCGGGAACAGCTTTATTAATAAACTGGGCATTTTTTGCTGATTTCAAGAGAAAAATTCCTGCCAAAATTGGTTTATTGTAACCACAGGCAATTTTATTCATGAACTTTTCTAATATTTCAAAATCAGTAATTAATTGACTTTGAAAAAATTGCGCCCCGGCTGCTATTTTCTTTTCAAACCGACTTTGCAAACCTGACCAACTCTTCGATTGAGGATCTACTGCTGCACCTGCAAATAAGTCTAATGCACCATCAGTGAGGGGTTTTTCATTAAAATCAAAACCCTGATTCATGTTTCTAATTAACTGCAATAATCGTACAGCCTCCAAATCAAAAACGGCTTTTGCTTGAGGATTATCCCCTGCTTTTACAGGGTCGCCAGTTAAAGCTAAGATGTTGCGGATACCCAAAGCATGAGCGCCCATTAAATCTGCTTGTAATCCAATTCTATTGCGATCGCGGCAAGCAAATTGACAAATCGGCTCAATGCCATTTTGCAATAAAATCACCGAGGCTACCAAGGAAGACATCCGCATGACGGCACGGCTACCATCAGTAATATTGACAGCATGAACCCTTCCCTTAAGAGTCGCTGCCATTTCGATGGTATGGGTAGGATCTCCGCCCTTGGGAGGTGCAACTTCGGCGGTAATTAAAAAGTCACCCCTTTGGGCGGCTGTGCGGAAGTTGTTAAAAGCACTAAAGCTATAAGTATCCGGCATAGTTCAAATTTATCTTGAGGTTTTCTTAAAGAGTAAAACAAATTACACATTAAAGACTAAACCTTAGTTATATATTACTCACTCACTCAGATCCCCGGCTTCTCAAAGAAGTCGGGGATCTATTTATGGAACTGTGAAACCCAAAGCCGTTTTCACATCTGCTAAAGTGGAGTTGGCGATCGCTCTGGCTTTCTCCCCACCATCCCGCAACACTGACTCTAAATAACCCTGATCCGCCATTACCTCCTGATATTTGTCCTGAATCGGCTTTAAAGCATGAATCGCCGTTTCTGTCAATAAAGGTTTGAACTGTCCCCAACCCATATCTGCACATTCAACCGCTACCTCTTCCTTCGTTTTTCCAGCCAGCAGCGTATACAGGGTCAATAAATTATGGCATTCTGGGCGTTCTGAATCATCAAAGGTTAAACCCCTCACCAAATCAGTTTTACAGCGTTTAATCTTCTTAGTAATCTCCTCTGGTGAGTCTAAAATATTAATCCGACTCAACTCGGAAGGATCTGATTTTGACATTTTCCTTGTCCCATCTGTCAAACTCATCACCCTTGCACCTTCCTTTCTAATCAAAGGATCTGGTAGTTTTAATACAGGTGCTTTTTTCGCAAATTGGTGATTAAACCGATTAACAATATCCCGTGTTAGTTCTAAATGTTGCTTTTGGTCTTCACCCACTGGCACTTTATCAGCTTGATAAAGGAGAATATCCGCCGCCATGAGTACGGGATAATCTAACAAACCAACACCGACATTTTCCCCTTGTTTAACGGCTTTTTCCTTAAACTGAATCATATCTTGCAACCAGTTCAGGGGGGTGATGCAATTTAGCAACCAAGTAAGTTCACTGTGTGCGGAAACGTGGGACTGAACAAAGATATGAGAGTGTTGTAAATCAATACCACAGGCTAAATATAAAGCAGCAATCTTGTAAGTATCAGCCGCTAAAGTTGCGGGATTATGCGGTACAGTGATAGCGTGTAAATCTACCACACAAAAGAAATTTTCATACTGGTCTTGAATTTCCACCCAGTTGCGAATCGCACCTAAATAGTTACCTAAGTGTAAGTTACCAGTTGGTTGAACTCCCGACAAAACGCGCTGCTTACCCATAATTATCCGTTATTTATCTCCTCTTCCCCGCTTTGTAAATGGGGCGGTTACAAGACTCATTTTAGTAGTCATTGGCAGTGATTGGGGATTAGTGATGAGGTTATTAAAAGCATCTTTCCTCTTTTTCTGACTTTTGCCAGAAGTTTCTGGAGTTACCAGGTAAGCGGAAAACTCAGTTATGCAACTAAATAAGTAGGATCAATTTGGAAAAAAATAGCTAAATCTTGAATTTGTTTTTCTGTTAATTGGCGTTTACCATTAAGAATATCTAAAACTATTAACTCACTTTCTAAGATAGAAACTAAATCTTTTGGTTGCAGATTAGATTCTTCTAACAAGGCTTGAAGGAGTGCTATACCTGTTAAGGTAGGTATTATTTCATGTTGTTGTTCATAATCATAAACAAGAGTAGCAAGAACCTTCAGATAGTCTCGATCATCTTGTGTAATGTTTCCTTGATCCAAAAGAGAATTAATTTGATTTTGAGTAGCAATTAATTCATCTTCATTGGTAATTGGTCGAGGAGGAAATGTGGTAATTAGTTTTATATAGTAGTTACTAGGAATTTTTAAACCACTCGTCATTTTTCCAATTCTCCTTATCGTATTCAGCATGAGTGAGTACAGCACGTATAAATAAGAGTTGATACTCATAATCTATATAGGTTATCAAACGATAATGATTACCTTTGATATTAAAAACAGTAAAGTTACCAACTAAATCTGCTGATGGAAAAATTTGTCTGACATCATTAAACTTTTCCAATTGAGAATCAGATACGCGCTGATACCATAGTAAAAGTCCTGATTCTGCTGGGGAGTGCTTTTCCCAAAAGTCCCTAAGTATTTTTTTGCTAATAACACGCATCAAGTTAAGAAAATAATATTATAGCTATTTTCAAGTAAATTTACCACATATTTTGTCTCAGATTTCAGATGCAAATAAATTTTGTTTACTGAACTGTAATTTATCCCTACTTCATCTATTTCTTTTCTTAAATATAAAACTAAAAGAATCTGTACCTCCAGAGAGATAAAAACCAACTAACCCAGCTTTTATAGTTCAAATTAAATAGGTTTTGATCAAAAACAACTCAGGGAAATATACTTAATGAAAGCTTTATTAATCTGGCCGATAATGCCTAATTCTTTTTGGTCTTATCAGGAAACCATTGATTTAGCTGGGTTACGATCTACGAATCCTCCATTAGGGTTAATCACGGTGGCAGCAATGTTACCGAGTGATTGGGAATTCAGATTGAGCGATCGCAATGTCCGTCTAGAAACAGATGCAGATTGGGAATGGTGCGATCTAGTCATCATCTCTGCAATGATCATTCAACAACAGGATTTTGGTGAATTAATTAGAAAAGGTAAAAAGTTAGGTAAAAAAGTGGCAGTGGGTGGACCATTTGCCACATCTGTACCCGAATTTGTGATCGAAGCCGGCGCAGATTATTTAATTTTAGATGAAGGGGAAATCACAATTCCCATGTTTGTCGAGGCTTTAGAAAAGGGAGAAGAAAAAGGGATTTTTCGCGCTACAGAAAAACCCGATGTCACCACAACTCCCTTACCTCGATTTGATTTATTAGACTTAAATGCTTATATCGCCATGACGGTGCAATTTTCACGGGGTTGTCCATTCCAATGTGAATTTTGCGATATTATTACCCTTTTTGGACGCAAACCCCGCACGAAAACCCCAGAACAAATTCTCGCCGAATTAGATGCTTTATATCAAATGGGTTGGTGGCGTTATGTATTCATAGTTGATGATAACTTTATTGGCAATAAACGCAATGCTAAAGTCTTTTTAAGGGCATTAATTCCCTGGATGGAAGAACGTAATTATCCTTTTGCTTTATTAACAGAAGCTTCTTTAAATTTAGCAGAAGACGACGAATTATTAGAATTGATGGTAAAAGCTGGTTTTGTTCAGGTATTCATGGGAATTGAAACTCCTGATGTAGATAGTTTAGTCGGAATTAATAAACCACAAAATACCCGCAATTCCTTAGTTGAATCTTGCCATAAAATTACCAAAGCCGGATTGCAAATTATGTCTGGTTTTATCTTAGGATTTGATGGTGAAAAACCAGGAGCAGGTAAACGGATTCAAGAGTTTGTGGAAGCAACTTGTATTCCCCAAGCTCATCTTAACTTATTGCAAGCTTTACCCAATACAGCCATGTGGACTCGCTTGCAAACAGAAGGACGGTTAAGGGATGGTTTAGGTGAATTTGTGGGTTCTCAAAAAGCCTTAATGAATTTTGTTCCCACTCGGCCAATGTCAGAAATTGCTGAGGAATTTATTGATGCTTTTTGGAATTTGTATGAACCCATGCCATACCTAAAACGGACTTTTCGCCATTTTATGATGATGGAAGGTTGGCGGGCTAAATATCAACGAACTTTAACAAAACCAGAGTTTCAATTTTTAATGTCTATTTGTTGGCGACAAGGATTTTTACGTTCTACACGGTTTGTTTTTTGGTGGCAATTAATAGTAATGGCATGGCGTAAACCTCATCTATTATATGATTATTTAATTGCTTTGGGTACAGGGGAACATTTTTTCAAGTTCCGTCATGAAGTCAAGGCAGAAATCGAATCAGAATTAGCCGAATTTCAGCAACATCAACAAGAACAAGAAGTCATAAGTTTACAATTAGAAACTGTGAGTAATTAGGTCAACAAAATAAAACCAAACTGTGTCAAGAAAAGCCAAATTCCTGAAAACTTCTTTACTCTTGCCTTGCCAGAATGCTAACCACTGATATCTGAATGCTTACAGAGTCACTCACTGCATAAACGGTTGATGGATAAATAACTGGCAAAAATACTGGCTTGGACAGATAATTGATGTTGTTGATACCAGGTGAAAGCATTATCTGCAACTACCTGTCCCTCTAATAAATTCAGCGTGTGATCATTTCTGTCTGCTAACCAATAATGTTTCCCAGCCTGTAAACCATCTCCATCTTTACCTTTATACCATACACCGATAGGTAACAATCTGTGAGAACAATAGGCAGCAAAAATTCCTGATTTGCTCAAATAGTCAGTATGATAATTGAAAAAACCAACTAAGGAGCTAGATAATATATTACTAATTTCTTGACTAGATTTAATTCCCAAACAGTTGACAGGAATACCATTAATAGGCTCAATTTGAAAATTCACAGGAGAGCCAATATCCAGAATTTCCTCAATTTCCAATTCTTGACAAGTCTTCTGTAAAGCTAAAAAAGATTGCTGATAAACACGAGAACGTGATCCAATACTACCAAATATTACCAAACGCCGCTGTCGTTCTGACAAAGGAGTGAGATTTTTCGGCTCACCGACATTAGAAAATACTGGTAAAGTGGGAATATCCGAATGTTTTCCTTGACTAAATTTTCGGATAATATCAGCATATCCTTCTTTGCTGGTGATACAGCGATCGCTCAACTTAATCAACCGAGTCGCTAAATTTCTTTGGAGTGGCGATGTCCAAAACTGGCTATTCCAAATTGGACCAAAAGCATAGATTTCATGAAACATTGTCACTAAACGGCGGTTATTTCCCTCTTTTCGCCACCTTTCTAAAGCTTCTACTAACCACACAGGACAGCCTCTCCTGGCATAACCATAGCCCACATAATGCAGTAGCAAGGTCTGTTTTACATCATCTTGATTAAGTAATAATTTTAGTAACGCAGTCCGTGAGCAATCTGCCACCTGTTTAACTGCAAATCCTTCGATAACACCTTCTCCAGTCCAATTCGCATCTCCAATCACAAAATTGGTGATGATGCCAAAATCTTCGCGCATTTGTCGAGCTAAATTTAACCCATAATCTCCCACTCCATCAACAGCCGGGGGTAGACGCGGAACAATAGTAGTAATTTCCATATTTCTGTAACTCATCATAAGATGTTTATAAATCACTTAGTATATTAGATGGTGGCACATATTAGATACTGGAGAAAATTAAAATTAATCACATAAATTCAGTCCGTCTCGCTATTATCTGCGACTACCCAGAAGAAAACTGGCATAGTATGGATTTATGCGCTCAAATGTTACTAAAACAGTTGCAACCTGAAGACTCGGCATCTCTTCAAACTATCCAAATTTGTCCAACATTTAATAGACGGTTTCAACAAATTCCTCAACTTGGTAAAAAGCAACTTGCTTACAATAGCGATCGCTTACTTAACCGCTTTTGGGACTATCCTCATTATCTCAAAAACAGGGTGAAAGATTTTGATTTTTATCACATTGCTGACCACTCCTACGCCCATTTAGCCCATGTCTTACCGCCAGAACGGACGGGAGTATATTGTCACGATCTTGATGCCTTTCGCTCTCTTCTAGAACCAGCAAAAGAGCCTCGTCCAGGCTGGTATCAAGCCATGTCTCGGAGGATTTTACAAGGTTTGCAATCATGCAGCCTGGTATTTTATTCTACCACAGAAGTCAGAAAACAAATTGAGCATTACCAACTGGTAGAACCATCACGCTTAGTTCATGCTCCCTATGGTATCGCCCCAGAGTTTAGTATGAATTCTGAACCAGATATATTATCGCCGCAGATACCTAAACAGCCTTTTCTACTTCACGTTGGTAGCTGTATTCCTCGCAAACGCATTGATATTCTATTAGAAGTATTTGCACGAGTCCGCAGTATTCATCCAGATTTACAACTTGTTAAAGTGAGTGGTGAGTGGACATCAAGCCAACAACAGCAAATTACGCAGTTAAATATTGGTAATTCAATTATTCATCTCCAAGGTTTACAACGTTCAACTATCGCTGCTCTTTACCAAAGAGCCTCAGCCGTGTTATTAACAAGTGAAGCTGAAGGATTTGGATTACCTGTGATTGAAGCTTTAGCTTGTGGAGGTATAGTAGTTGCTAGTGATATTCCTGTATTGCGGGAAGTAGGTGGAGAAGTTGTTATGTATTGTCCAATTACAGATATATCAGCTTGGGTGCAAACAATAGAACAAGTATTAGCAAATCCAAATTGCACTCCTACTATTAATTCGCGTCTAACTCAAGCACAGAAATATTCTTGGTCTAATCACGCTCAGATTATTGGCAAATCTTATTTAAAATTAGCGGGTATTGAAAATATATGAAAATTGTATTTGTCAACCCTGTAGGAGTAATTGGTGGTGCAGAGAGAGTGTTATTAACTATCATAGCTGCACTTTTGAATACAAAGCCAAATATCCAACTGTTCCTCATTGTTGGGACTGATGGACCATTGATAGAAGCAGCAGAAAAATTGGGTGTACAAGTAAAATTAGTCAAATTACCAGAAGAATTGAACCAACTGGGTGACAGTGCTTTTAAAGGTAGTAATCGGGCTGTAATGGGATTAGTATTATTATTCAGACTAGTCAAAATTTTACCAAACATTGGCCAATATTTGCGAGAATTTCAGCGATCGCTCCAACAACTCCAACCAGACTTAATTCACTCCAACGGGATTAAAACTCATTTACTCATAGCATTGGCTGGAATCAAGGATATACCAATTATTTGGCATATCCATGATTTTTATAGTTCACGTCCATTCATGGCATGGGTTTTAAAACAGGTCAGCTATGGTGCTAAACTAGGAATTGCTATTTCTGAAGCTGTAGCTAAAGATGCGAAAACTACCCTACCCAAATTACCAATAGAAATAATTTAGGATATACAGTTGATTTTAGTCCAGCAGTTGATAATGCTGAATGGGATGCTAGAATTGCCCTCAATGATTATCTTCAAGGTATAAACCGTTCAAAGTTTATTACCAAACAAGAGACAGAACTAAAAACTACAGTTTGGGGACCTTGGGTACGAGATGCAAAAAAATTAGAGGAGCGTTTTCAAAGCCGTCAAAAATATTATGATGAAATTCTTGCCAATCCAGTAAGGGCGTTCAAAAAATTTCAAGTAAAATATGTAGCTTTATCAAAAAATACTCAGCCACCCGAATATCTTAATACTGGTTGGAAACTTCTGCAAGATGGTCAGTATTGGCAGATTTGGGAAAATAAACTTGATAAATCTGCTTAAACATAATACAAAAATCAAGGGTTAATTTACGGTCTCTGTCCTCGTGTCCTAACTTTATCTTAGGATCAGTAAGTAAATATATATAATTTCAAAATGCAACGAACTGGACGTTCTGTAGTTAACTATGCCTCTGGACTTATACTACAGGTAATTATGATGGGCATAAGTGTAATTAGTACACCTCTACTACTCCATTGGCTAGGTGATGAACGCTATGGGGCATTTCGCGCTGCTAGTGATTGGGGAAGTTATCTCAATCTCCTAGAATTGGGTATTGGTGGCTCCTTAATGGCACTGTTGGCAAAAGCCGTAGGTATTGGGGAATCTGGACAAATCCGCCTCATACTAGCCACAGGCATCCGAGCCTATCTACAAATCATGATAGCGATGGTACTGGCAGGAGTCGGATTAGGCTTGTTTATTACTCAGCTTGTACCAGTTACAGATTCTTTAGTTAATGAACTGCAAACAGGTTATTGGTTGGTATTTTTCGGTATATTTTTATTACCATTAGTCCCCTTCCATTTGTTAGCAGATGCGAGTCAACGCAGCTATGTTGCCAATTTTTTTCTTATGTTTCAAAGCCTGATTATTACAGGTTTGTCCCTATTGCTGGCATGGCGCGGATTTGGTATTACTGGACAATATCTAGCTGTATTAATTGGTGGTATTTGTTTTCAAGTTTTGATATCCTGGGATGGCTTACGACGCTATCCAGATGTGTTTTTAGCTGTGGGCGATCGCCAATCCCAAATTCCCATAGAGAAAGAACTTTGGCGACTAAACTGGTCTACATTCATCCTCAATCTTTCAGGTCGTTTAGGTTTATTTACAGATAATATTATTATTTCTTATAGTCTGAGTCCCGCTACAGTTGTACCGTTTTTTGTGACTCAACGTTTGCTGGTAATAGCACAAATACAAATACAAGGGATTGGAAATGCTACTTGGGCGGCTCTTGCTGATCTCTATGCTAAAGGAGAAACAGAAAAGTTCAATGCTCGGCTGATTGAACTAACGCGATTAGTAGCTGTAATGGGAGTAACTTTTATGGTAGCGATCGCAGCTTATAATCATCTCTTCATTAGATTATGGGTGGGAGAAAATCGCTTTGCTGGTGATGGTGTCACTTTACTAGCTGCTTATAACGGATTATTACTAGGGCTTTTATCGCTTTGGGGGTGGTGTTTTAGTGGTACTGGCAACCAACCTAAATTAGTTCGCCCTACTGCACTTTCGGCGGGAATTAATTTTCTAGCCAGCATTCTTTGTACTCACTTTTTTGGCATTATTGGACCACTATTAGGTACTTTTATTGCCTTGACAACCGTTAGTTTATGGCAGTTACCCCTATTAATGCGGGAGGTTTTTGGTACATCTGTAAAACAACTGTTTTTAGCTGTTGCTCAACCCCTAGCAGTGGGCATACCTTATGGTTTAGCAGTTTGGTACATTGCCAAAAGTCATACACCCTGGGGATGGATAGGCTTAGGTACAGAAATGAGTTTAGCTGCTCTTATTTACCTCCTTATAGCTTGGTTACTGGTATTGAACGAGTCTGAGCGTAAACAGTGGAGCGATCGCTTTAAAATGCTATTTTCAATGCGGAAATGGTAAAAGCTCAGACTCTGAAAAATAAACGCCGATAATTTCTGTGGGTTCATCCTCAATTTATAGTTGGATGCCAATACAATCGAGGGCGGGGAAACCCCACCCCTACAAATTATGATTTATTCAACTGTTACTGACTTCGCCAAATTCCTTGGCTGATCCACATCCAAACCTCGTCGGGCAGCAATATGATAAGCTAACAACTGTAATGGAATCACCGTGAGAATTGGCGAAAGAATTTCCTCAACCTCCGAAACCGGAATTAAATCATTAAAGATTTCCGCCGCTTCACCATCTTTCACAGAAGTTACTCCAATTAATCGAGAATCTCTGGCTTTAGCTTCTTGAGCATTAGAAATCACCTTTTCATATACATTACCAGGAACAGCGATCGCCACCACCGGCACTTTAGCATCTAATAGAGCGATCGGTCCATGTTTCATTTCTCCCGCTGGATAACCTTCAGCGTGAATATAGCTAATTTCCTTTAATTTTAAAGCCCCTTCTAACGCGATCGGAAAATTAATTCCTCTCCCAATAAAGATAAAATCTTTTGTCTCTGAAAAATCATGTACCAAATGTTCAATATAACGTTCTTGAGTTTCCAAAATCGCCTCAATTTCCCCTGGTAACTGCCGTAAACCCGTGAGAATTTCCTCAAATCTCGAATCACTAATCTCCTGACGACGATAAGCCAAATCTAACGCCAAAGCATAAAACGCCATCAATTGCGCTATAAAAGTTTTCGTCGCCGCTACACCAATTTCAATTCCCCCATGAGTATTAATAATATTCGCCACCATATTACCCAAACTACTTTCCGGGCGATTAGTAATTCCCAAAAGTCGCGCTTGATACTTAGATTCTTTCCCTTGTCGGCGTTCTTTTTCCATCGCCAAAGCCGCCAACGTATCAGCAGTTTCCCCAGATTGTGTCACCCCAATAGTCAAAGTATTAGCCGTTAACGGTGAAGGTGCATATCGAAACTCTGAAGCATATTGTACCTGAGTGGGAATTCCTGCCAACTGTTCTAATAAATATTTACCCACCAACGCCGCGTGCCAACTTGTACCACAGGCAACAATTTGAACTTGTTCTAAATCTGCGTAAAATTCCGCTGGTAAATCCAATTTCACCGGTGATTCCGCAGTAATTTCTCCATTCTCCACTGTTGAGAAATAAGCCTCTAAACAATCCCGCACCACCCCCGGTTGCTCATAGATTTCCTTGAGCATAAAATGTTTGAATCCCTGTTTTTCCACCATAATGGGATTCCAGTTCAAAGTCCGAGGATGCTTTTTCAAGCGATTTCCCGCAAAGTTATAGACTTCCACCCCTAAAGGAGTCAACCGAGCAATTTCACCGTTCTCTAGGGACAATACAGCGCGGGTATAGGGAACGATCGCCGGTGTATCGGAAGCACAGAAAAACTCACCCTGTCCAAACCCAATCACTAAAGGCGCTTGTTGACGAACGACAATCAACTCATCAGGGTAATCAGCAGAAATAACTGCAACAGCATAAGCCCCCTCTAATTTACTTACAGCTTCTCGCACCGCGTCCAAAAACACCGAAGGGGAAGTAGAACTTGAAGAAGAATTTTTTAAACACTCAGCAATCAAATGAGGAATTACCTCTGTATCTGTTTCCGAGCGAAATTCATGTCCTAACGCCTTTAAACTTTCTCGTAACTCTCGATAATTCTCAATAATCCCATTTTGTACCACTGCTATCCGCAGAGCCGTATCTAAATGAGGATGGGCATTGTACTCTTCCGGTTTACCATGAGTTGCCCACCGTGTGTGACCAATTCCAATTTGGGCAGGATTTTCGATTTGTTCCAGTTTAGAACGCAAATTGAGTAATTTACCCTTAGCCCGCACACAATGCACGTCACCTTCTAAAATAGTGGCAATTCCCGCCGAATCATAACCTCTGTACTCTAATTTCTCTAATCCAGCCAATAAAATATCTGTCGCTGTCTGAGTGCCTATATATCCAACTATTCCACACATTGCTTAAACCACTCCAGTTTCAGGATGATTAAATTTTAAGTATAGTTGCTGAAATGAATAAGCCACTTTAGCAAATTAGTAATTGGTCATTGGTCATTGGTCATTGGTTATTGGTTATTGGTCATTGGTCATTGGTCATTGGTCATTGGTCATTGGTAACTTCTTTCTTTCTCCTGACCACGAACAACGGACAACGGACAACTGACAACGAACAACTGACAACTGACAACAAAAATGCTGAGGAATTACGAAAGAATTTTGATGTTTCTCCCGTTCTCATTCCCCAGCACTAAAGTACCAAGAATTTAGAAATGAAATTCTTAGTAAGCCAAGCCCATACTGCGAGTTGTTTCAGCGCCTAAATAAACGCGAATACTCAAAAAGTCGGTGGGGCAAGCAGTTTCACAACGCTTACAACCTACACAGTCTTCAGTGCGGGGAGAAGCAGCCACTTGAGCAGCCTTACAGCCATCCCAAGGAACCATTTCTAGTACGTCAGTAGGACAAGCGCGGACGCATTGTGTACAGCCAATGCAGGTGTCGTAGATTTTTACGGTATGAGACATTGAAAAAACTGCTCCTTTCGGGTGTTCTTCTGAGGTGAAATAATCATAATCAAGGCATAGTTTACCCCAGAGCTTGATAGCTTGTAAGTAAAAGGCTACATAACTTCAAACAATGTAATAGACACTTTGGACAATTTATCTACTAAGATCGCTGTTATCTAGCTGTAATCAGCAACATGGCTATCTAGTGTTTACCCAAATGGTTCCCTAGTAGTCTGTCAACCCGAAAATGACGGGTGAAGGCAAGCAGAGGGAGAAGAGAGGCACCGGGGGTAGGGGAGGGAAGAACAGAAGTTTTTTTCCGATCATTACCCGTCAAAATAAATTTGACGAACTACTAGGAATCTGAATTAAATCTTAAATAAAGTACAAGGTGCAAAAGTAGCAAAAGTAGCAAAAGTAGGGTGTGTTAGCGACAGCGTAACGCACCATTCCACGTTAAATCAGAATTGCAGGTTATTAAATTTGCGTTCCTCACAGGATTACCCAGTAAGCGTAAAGCTCAGTGTCTTTAGACCTGAGATATAAGCGATACAGGCTAATTAATTCGCTACAAACGTGGACTAATGAAAAATTAAGGGTTCTGAACCCACCTATTCCTTCTGTCCCGCAAGGGATAAGCTGTTGTGCATTTAATTTGTATAATTCTTGCGGGCAAGATGCCCGTACTACAAGAAATAGGCGTTGCTGAATCGAGGTATGAAATTCCCAAATTGAATCTTTAAAACTCTTACCTCAGTGCGTCTTTGCGCCTTTGCGTGAGACTAAAATTCATACCCTTAGAGGATGTTTGAAAAGTTTCCGGCGATTAGAAATCGCTACTACACAAACAAAGTCCACCTGCGTGGACTAACGAAAAATCAAGGCTTTTGAACCCACCTATTTCTTCTGTCCCGCAAGGGATATGTGGGTTTAAAATTCTATATGTCAATCACATCATATTAACTGATTATGGAGCTAAATTCCTTACCCACTGAGATAATTTTGACACATCCGCGTCAGTCTCTTGGTAAATTACAACTTGATTGGACACCCCAACCGGGAAACTATCTTGATTTTGAGGGAAAAACCTACGCAGTTTTAGAGCGCTGCCATAGATATCAGCTTAGAGGAGGACGCTATAGTTTACATAATATCGCTATTTATGTCCAAAAAGCACAAAGACCGGAAGAAAGAAGTTTAGTAGAGGGACGTTGGGTTATTGGTGATGCTACCTGTAACTATAATGCTCTTTCAGAAATTATCCGTTGTGCAGTTAACCCAGAAGGACCATGTAAATCCTGTCGGTTTTATGAAAATTAGGGAACAGGGAACAGGGAACAGGGAACAGGTGGAGAGGAGAGACAATGTTGCCCAATCACCAATCACCAATCACCCATTACCCATTACCCATTACCAATTACCTCTCCAACAGTTAATCGAGTTCCATTGACAAAATCCCATCCTGATTGGGGACGTTTACCTGTTAATTGCACTTCTCGCAGCAGTAGTAAACCTGTCCCTGTTTGGACAATTGCCCCTAGTCCTTTAGTGATATTTACTACTTCTCCGGGTTGACCTGATATCGTTGACAAATTAGGTATTTTGTTTATTCTATCCTGTAACTGCTCTGGTAATTCTTGAATGTACGCTGACTCTATGGGAACAGTAGCAGTGATTTTCAATGGTTGATTGCGGAAGCTGGTAATACAGTTAGGATAAAAGCCGCGAATTTGATTGTGTAATTGAATGGCACTTTTGGACCAGTCTAAGTCATAGTCTGGCTTTTGAATTAAAGATGCGTAAGTGGCTGTGGTATGATCTTGGGGAATGGGTGTAATTTCTCGGCGTTCCAGTTTATATAGGGTTTCTATGAGTAAATCTGCACCAGCGATCGCTAACTTTTCCGCTAAAATCTGAGCATGATCTAGTAAATCAATCGGTGTAGTTGCCTTGAGCAGCATATCACCTGTATCCATGCCCTTATCCATCAGCATAGTTGTGATCCCGGTTTCTTTTTCGCCATTGTAGATACTCCACTGAATCGGCGCAGCCCCCCGATATTGAGGGAGAATTGATCCATGTACGTTGACACAACCCAACTTTGGCATATCTAATATCTTTTTAGACAAAATTTGTCCATAAGCAATGACTACAAACACATCTGCCTCCATTTGCTTGAGTTGTGTTAAGGTTTCAACATCTTTTTTGACTCTTTCCGGTTGCCATACTGGAATATGATGATCTGTAGCTAAGGCTTTCACGGGGGAAGGTGTCAGTTTATTCCCACGTTCTCGGCGTTTATCTGGTTGGGTAATTACAGCAAGTACCTGAAAATCAATGTTTTCCAAGAGTCTTTTTAAAGTGGGAATTGCAAAATCTGGAGTGCCAAAAAATACTACTTTCATTAGTTATTAATTATTAATTACAAGTCATGAGTCACTGATCAATGGTAAGTGTCTTCCCCATCACTGACAACTGCCACATCTGAATGTTAATAAAATTATGTTGATCATTTTTGATTATGGGAAATAAATTTTCATGGTTTGATGGTATAGTGTTTATTATTAGTTGAGTAAAAACAGCCTCGATAAACTATCAATAGTCCAGGTACTTAGTTCGGCGATGCTTTCGGTTCGGAATCATATCATTATTTGCATCTACTGTTGACGGATTTTGCGCGCCCGACTGTGTTTTAGAGTTGTTCATTTATCTACTAAATCAAAATTATTCGATAATTGCCCAAGTTCAAAGTAAACTGTGTTTGCTTAATCGCAGCGGTTACGAGTGTAAATTACAGTTTGTTGTTCGGGTGTATGAATTTAATGTTTTGTTTACTATTGATCGTGCATCAGTTAACCTGGATTTGCCAATATATAGGTTGTGATTGGGTAAGTCCTGCGCTATCATATTACCTGAGTTCGACATAAGATAATTTTTGGAAAACTGCCCCAAATATGATTCTCAAACCCTTATGATCTCGTTGAAAAAATCATAACTCTGAACTCCTAACACCGAACTCAGGTTATATCCAGCCAGAAACAAAGTATATTATTGGGAAATTACTTGATTTCAAAGGATGTTTGAAAACTTTTTGACGAATTTATTCGCCTCAGTTAGTATGAATTTAGACTTTTAAGTAATTGGACAAAAATATTTACAGTCATTGCCAGCGAAGGGAAGCAATCACAACCCTTGGAATTGCTTGATTTCGCTTTGTTCCATGTGGCTAACGCAACGCTTACGGAATGGCATTATGTATTGATTCTGTCTCACTACTTAAAACAACCTCTAAGACAGTTTTTAATAGCATCTCTAGATTTTGGCTAGGTAAGTATTCAGTCAAAACCGGATTTTAGGGGTTTTGAATGGGGGAGACTGACATCAGTAAATTAACATTCAGAATCTTGATTAATTCAATTCTTGCTGAACTGCTAACGGCTGAACGCTTGAATTTACACTCCTGATCAACATACCTGTATTCTACTGGTGTTAAATATGGATGTTGCTTGAACTGACAATAATGATGGTATTTATTAACAGATGTAATTTACTGTTAACTTTCATCCCGTCATGATTGTATATTATGTAAAGATTATGAGGGGGTAAATAGTGACACTAAAACTTTTGTAAAGCGATGCAACATTTGAATAAATTATCTCGTAAAAGCTTTTGGTTTGTTGATATACATATAATCATAGCTTTTTCCCGTTCCTGTATAAATACTGCCCGCACTTAGCAACTGCCCCTAGAGAGTCTCATCATGCTTAAACCCCTTTTGGTGTCTGGATGGTTCCGTGTTCAACCATTTCTCAAGTACATTGCCATTGTTATTATAATTTCACCTTTCGCGGGCATATTTATTAATACTACCTTAGCGAAACAATTAGAAACAGTAATTGTGAGTTCTGGAAGTAGCAAATCTAATCTAAAATTGAGAGAAAGTTCTGCTACTAAAAAGTTAAATTTCCAATTTGCTCAAGTTAACTCTCAAACAGGAAAAATATCTGTTGGTGAAGGAATACATTCATTACCAAAAGATCGAATGATTTCAGGGGTAGAACGAGAAAATTCTCAAGTGGGGAATAATGTTGTTAGTGAAACTGTGCCATCAGTTAATGTGGCACAATTTCCAAGACCAAGACTGGTTAATCAAGTTAATTTAATTCAAAAATTACAAGATACAAAAGAAAAGGCTGATTTAAATTCCCCAGTCAGTGAGAACATTAAATCCAAGGAATTAGCAACATCAACAGTTACACCTAAAGTCGGAGAAATTCCTGTTAGTGAACAGCAAAATGAGTCAGAGACAGCACAAACTGATCCTATAGGCAGTCCCCACCCCATCCCTTGGCAATGGATTTTGGCTACTCAAGAAGCGATTGGAGGGAAAGGTGGTTCTGGTCTCCGCTACTATCGGAGTATTCCTGTGGTTTCTCCTGATGGCAAGTATGCGATTTATAGTCGGGTGCAGATGGAAGTAAAACCGGAAATGCACAACAGCCGAGTTAATAGTGTGTTGTTTGTGGAAGATAGACAAACTAAGCGGTTACGGGTGATGACATCAACTAGTGTGGTGATTGATCCGCTGTTAAAGAGACAGGCTAGTTTGTCAGCAGAAGCGGATAGTGATGGAAATATGGGTGTATTAGTGCCTGTAAGTTGGTCTGAAAAAGGCGATCGCTTTTTAGCCCGGAAATTTGTGGCTATTTTCAATACAGCAGATGCCACAGATCAGGCTGTAATTTGGAATAGTCAACAGAATAATCTTAATGTGGTTAGTCCTGTGCAATCCGAAGATGATCACGAAAAAATAGCCATTTTGTTAGGTTGGAGTAAAAAGCAACCTAATGATGTGTTATTCCGTGCTGGTGAATTAGGGGAGGAAAATTGGCCTCTGTTGCAAGTGACTAATGATGGTAGAACTGTAGATATTTCAGCAGAAGGGGATCAAGCAGTAACTTTTGGTGAAAAAGGTAGCATTTGGGTAGATCCACAGCTTGCTTCTCGATAAGGAGTCACCGAGTCACCGAGTCACCGAGTCAGGAGTTCAGGAGTTCAGGAGGAAGAATAGTTTTTACCAATTACCTGTTCCCTGTCCCCTGTTCCCTATTCCCTGTTCCCTGTCAAGACATTGCGCTGCTGACTAAAATTACCGTAATATCAACACCAGAGGCGATCGCTTCGGGAATATTTCCTTGAATAGCTTGTTGTAATAATCCCTCACGGGAAGCACCCAAAACTACAACGTCGAAACCTTTAGTTTTCACCAACTTAATTACTCCAGCGGTGACAGATTCAGCTTGTAAGGATGCAGCAATAACATTACCTTGTAAATTGCGGTAACGCATTAATTGCCGGGTAGATGCTTCTAAAACTGTCATATCTGGTGCTGTTTCCCCAGGTTTAACTACTTGGGTTAAGCGAATTTCTATCTCATTTTCCAAAGTGACTAAAGCTGGTAATAATTTGATAGCTATGGGTGCATTTGGTCCCCCAGCCATAGGGACTAACCATCGTTTAAATTGTTGGTAGGAACGAAAATTATCGCCTAATTTTACTAAAACAACATCACAATTTGCCTGACGAATTACCGTATCTACAACATTGCCAAAAATTCTACCAGGGGTAGATGTATTTCCCTTCCAACCCATGAAAATTAGATCTATGTATCGTTCCTTAGTGGTTTCTAAAATTGCTTGGGCAACATCATGGGCGACCCGAATTTGGGTATGAATGGGAATGTGCAGCTTTTTGGCTAAACTTTCAGCTTGTCGGAGTAAGCGACGACTTTTTGCGGTGTTGACTGGGGTTTCTGCGGGGGAAATATGACGAGATACAAGGATAATTTGTAAACATTCTATTTCATAATGGCGATCGCGGGCAATAGCGGCAGCCATTTCTAATAATGCCGGGGCGGTTTCCGGGTTAGCAATAGTAACTAATAATCTCCCTCTGCCAATACTAGGCGATCGCGTTTGGTAAACTAAATAAGAAGGTTCTGCTTGGGGACCTGTCACCCCATTTTCGCCATTCAAATGATCTGCTTCAGCACGAATAATATCAGCGCGAGTAATAATCCCAATTAATTTTTTCCCATCAACCACAGGTAAACGACTAATTTGATATCTATCTAATAAATAGAGAACATGACTTAATCTATCTGCTGGTGTCACCGTCACCGGCTTAGGTGTCATAATTTCTTTTAAAAGAGTTTCATGGGGCAAAAGATGATTAGGAATCTTCTGTAAATCAGTTTGGGAAACTAAACCCACTAATTTATTATTTTCTACTACCGGAAAACCGCGATGATGGGAACGAGAAAAAGCTTTAATCACTTCATCTCCCGTCATTTCTGCTTCTAAAGTTTCCACCAAGCACTGCATCACATCATTAGCAGTTAACTCAGTTAATATCCCTTGGGTTGGACTATTTTTTTGAATAACAATTCCATTTAATTTTAAAAGTTTGTCATAGAGTGAACCTGGAACAACTTTCTCCGCTACCAGATAAGATGTCACCGATACCACCATCAAAGGTAAGACTAAATTGAAATCTGTCGTCATTTCAAAAACAATCACAATTGCAGTAATGGGAACTTTAGAAACCGCACTAAAAAATCCCCCCATTCCGGCTAATGCGTAGGTAGTCGGTGAACCAAATCCAAATACTTGCAATTCACATACGCCAATAATATGTCCTAAACAAGAACCTAAAATTAAACTCGGTGCAAATAATCCCCCAGGTGCGCCCGAACCAAAGGCAATTAATGTTAAAATAAATTGGGCAATAAAGGCAATTCCCGCTAAAGGAATATTTGGTTCACTGGCGATTAGAAACTCCCGCAAACCTGTATTATCCCGAAAATACTCTGGTAGCAAAGACATAATTAAACCAGAAGCCAAACCCGCTATTGCCACCCGCAAAGGTAAACTAATATGTAAACGGCGATAAGCTTGAATACTGAAAATTAATCCCCGATTAAATAAAGCTGCTAATAAACCCGCTAAAATTCCTAAAATTAATAAAGTTGGAATTTCTAATAGGGAGAAACTGCTAGAGTGATTAATCAGTTTTAAGTCTAGTTGGAAACTCCCACCACCTAACCACCGGGAAATTACCCCACCAATAAAAGAGGCAATTATTGCCGTTCCTAATGTTAAACCGGATAAATCTTGTAATAGTTCCTCAATAATAAATAAAACCCCGGCTAGAGGTGCATTAAAAGCTGCTGCTAAACCAGCCCCCGCGCCGGCTGCAATCATCTGTCGGCGATGATCTGGAGAGGTGGGAACTAAGCGACTCATACCCGCCGCTAACCCCGCACCTACCTGGACTGTAGGCCCCTGTCTGCCCAAGGTTAAGCCTGAACCCAAGGCGATAATTGCTGAAATTAACTTGACAAAGGCCACTCTCCATGATAGTTGAATCGGCACATTTGCTAGAGCGGCTTTGACTTGGGGAATCCCACTACCAGCGGCTTCTGGTGCTAATCTCTGCACTAACCAACCAGAAAGAAACCCCAAACTTAGACCAATAATTGGTAAGGCTATCCACACAGGAAAAATGTGAGTTGTATGCACTCGCCATGTTCCCAACCACCCTGAACCTTGTTTGAGTAATACCGCAGATAAAGCGGCTACTATCCCAATTACAGAAGCTTCTGCTATGGCTAATCCCCTCCGAGGTTGCCAAAAGTTCCGAAAATACTGGGTTAGCAACGCCAAGGACATCATAAATTTTAAGTTTTCTCCACCTATCGCTATACTTGAGAAGGTAATAACTTGGGTTTTTACATCCACATCTCCCCTTTAAGTAAAAGCTCAAATTATGACCTTGTGAAGTATAATTTAATTAATTTTTGAATAACATTGAGACTCATATTTGGGGCAGTTTTCCAAAAATTATCTTATGTCGAACTCAGGTAACATCAAAAAGTTTTGTTTTCGCTTTCGGTTATGGGGTGACAAAACGTGGAGTTTGATTATTTGGGTGTTGGATTTGAAGATGAAAAAATTACCCACCCCGCTGACGGAATAGGTAATTTTTCAGCATTTAATAACTAAAAAACTTTAGTTATATTTGGCTTAATAGCGACTGCCGCCACCGCCACGGTTGCCACCGCCACCGCCGTAGCCACCACGTCCACCACCTGAAGAACCTCTGTCTTCTTTGGGTTTTGCTTTGTTAACTTTCAAATCACGACCCATCCATTCAGCACCATCAAGGGCATCAATAGCAGCCTTTTCTTGATCTTCACTACCCATTTCCACAAAACCGAAGCCGCGCAAGCGACCTGTCTCACGGTCAGTGGGAAGCTGAACACGTTTTACATCGCCATATTCCGCAAAAACTTGACTCAGCGCATCTTGTGTAACTTCATAAGAGAGGTTACCCACGTAAATTGACATAGAATATTTCCAAAATCATAGGAGTGTAGAGATTTAGATTTCGGAGAAAAGTCTGTAAATACCAAAAGGGAAAGCCTGTCAATACTAACCACAAACATTACTGCCGAATTAATTCCCACCTTCCAATGATTACACAAAAAATCATAATTGTGGGAAGAAGTTTAAAAAATGTTGTGAAAAGTCATATTTGTTGCTTATGGGCATTCCCACCTTTGACACTCTCAGGGCTGAAGCCGCTGAGATTCTTTAAATCAAAGACATGACTCTGCGCTTTACGCTGACGGGATAATCCTGTAAGTTACACCCGTTAATTAACCCTATCCCCTGTATTTCAGCCATCACATCTTAGCTTGTATCCGCTGTTCTAGATATTGACCAATCATAAACTGTTCATACTGGCTATTCATTCATGTTATGGTAGGTGGCAACAGCAGAAGGTGAAATCCGATTTAAGTAGCGGAAAATCCAATATTTAAAGATCGTATCTAAAATTACGGGAAATGTGGCAATAAATAAGAAAATAAAATCCCGATTGGCTGGTAATCCCCAATGTCGTGATATTCCTTCTAAGAGAACTTCCCAACCGTGAGGAGAGTGGAAACCGACAAAAACATCAGTAAATAAAATGATAATAAATGCTTTAGCACTATCACTTAAACCATAAACTACGTTATCAAAAAATTCCTTGAGGACTGCGATAGAACGCTTACTAACAAGTAATAAGATGGTGAAAGTAATTACTGCGAAAATATCAGCAAATACATTTTTAATAGCATTATCACTTTCTTTACGAAATTCCTCTTTGACTTCCTCTGCTTTCTTCTTTATTTTGAGTTCTAATTCTTCGGTAGTAAGAGGAGGTGCATTACTAATTAAGGCTTCAAATTTGGTTCTTTCTTCAAATCTTTGTAAGGCTAATAATCCTGCTTCTTCCATTTCTCCATTTAGGAAAACTTCTCCTGTTTTATCATGGCGGAAATGTTCTACTAATGGACTCACAATCAAAGCTTTGGATAATTGATGAGTTAGAAGAGGAACGATAATCAGTAAAAGTATAAACCGAATTGAAATAATACTTCTTTGTTGGGCTTTACGAAAATTTTGAACTACATTTTGCTCAGATTCTGGATCTAATTCTACCTGTAGGCGAGTGATTGTGCTTAAAATTGAGCGTGGTAAAATACCTGTTGTATTAGTTTTTCCTTTCGGTAGGCTTTTGTTAGCTTGATTTGATGTTTTAGGGATAAATTGTTGGGAATTAACTAAATCTCTGGATGGTGCGACAGGTGGAGGATTGGAGGTGTTATAATTTGTATCTATATCATTATCAGTATATTTGGAGGTGACTTGATCAATGAATTCTAGTTTCTCTAAAATTAATGCGGGCCTAGAATATTCTATACCCAGTTTTAGGGCGGCTTTTTGTTTAGATTCATTCGCAAACCACCGACTGGCTTTAAATTCTGTCAGCCGCATTTGCACAGTTTTTAATAACTTTTGCAAATCTCCTTGAAAATAATCCATGACACTGGCGCTGTGTATGGTAAATTCAGAGTCTATTTTGTTACCATTAAAGTGTTGATCTTCTATTTCCTTAATTTTTATAGCCGCTTGATAGGCTGTATTTAAAGAACGTTCTGGTGTCATTAGATACCATTTATAAGCAGCTAGTAAAAAAGGGTATATTTTTTGGCTAAACACGGTATTTTTCATCAAGATGATTATTTGGCATTATCTACTAAATTCTTAAACTTAAGTGAACGCAAAAACCATGATTTCTGATTCTCTTTGGATTTTTGGTACTAGTCGTAGTGGTAAAACTACTCGCTTGGTCAGCTATTTTGATGCTTGGTTGCAAGTTAACAATCAAGTTTCTAGTTCATTTTATAATGAAAATATTAACAATTCTCAACCTCAACCTATAGATCCAAATTTAAATTTACACCAAAAAGAACTAGGTATTTTATTGTTAGCTGCTAATGATGATAATCGCCGGGAATTAGCTGATAGAGTTACTACTTTAACCCTGGGAAGATATCCTATTCGTGTCAAAACAGCTTTGGGGTTTTTTCAAGATGAAGTAATTTTGTTTTGGCCTTTACTAATTGACTCGTTGTCAATCAAAGCACAATTTCCGGTTAGATTACGTCCCGAAACAGAACAAGAATTGGCGACGAAACTCTGGAGTTCTCAATTAAATTCAGAAGTTTTGCGGCGTGTAGGGATGAATGAGAATCGTTTGGTCAGAAGGATTCTAGATTTATGGCAATTGGCGGCTTATAGCGGTGTATCCTGCGAAGATATTCCCCAGATATTACAAAGTGGTCTAAAGGATAATTCTCTTAATTTAGAAGCAGATTTTTTGGGTTTTTTACTACTAAATTGGCGGAATTGGTGCTTAGAAAAAGGTTTATTGACTTATGCACTAATTACTGAATTGTATCACCAAAAATTATTACCTGATTGTAGCTATCAACAGCATTTACAACACCGTTATCAAGGGATCATAGCAGATGATGTGGATGATTATCCAGCGATCGCTGCTAACTTATTTGCATTTTTGTTAGATACTGGTGCTGTGGGGGCTTTTAGCTATAATCCTCATGGGGCTGTCCGTTGGGGTTTAGGTGCAGATCCTGAGTATTTATACCAAATATCTAAACGTTGTCAAGTAGAAACTTTAACTTCACCTCCTGTAAATAGTTTGGGCTATACTCTGACTAAGCAAATGGTAGAATTGGTAACACAGCCGATGACGATGTTGAGTTTACCCAGTTGTGTCAAGCCTATTCAAACTAATTCCCGCGCTCAATTATTACGCCAAACAGCCGAGATGATTATTGCTGGGGTGCAGTCCGGGGAAGTAGGGGCGGACGAAGTAGTAATTATTGCACCGGGTTTAGATGCGATCGCTCGTTATACTCTAGTAGAAATATTAACTAAGCAAAATATCGAGGTAGAATCTCTCAACGAACAACGCCCCTTAATCAGTTCTTCAGTGGTGAGAGCATTACTTACCCTCATGGCTCTAGTTTACCCCGGTTTGGGGCGGTTAGTAGATAGGGATGCAGTGGCGGAAATGTTGGTGGTTTTGAGTCAATATCAAACCCAAAATGGGCAGGAAAAAGAATTCCATCATTCTCAAATAGATCCGGTGCGGGCTGGGTTAATCGCTGATGCTTGTTTCGTTCCCCACCCCGACACACCCAATTTATTACCAGTGAAAACCTTTGAACGCTGGGATAGAATTGGCTATATTGCCACTCGGGCGTATGAAGATATATTACAATGGATTGAGACACAGAGAGAGGAATATCACCAGCGACTTCTTCTCACCCCCATTTTCCTCCTCTACAAAGCCATTCAAGAGTTTCTGTGTCAGGATAAAAACCCTTCATATCAAGACTTAGCAGCATTAAGAGAATTAATAGAAACCGCTCAACATTATTGGGAAGTAGATACCCGCTTAAAACAAAACAATACTCTATTACTTTCACTGCATACACCAGAAACCCTTAGTATTAACATTACTGATAGCGATAGCGTGGCGATAGCCATATTTATTCAACTGTTGCGACGAGGAACAATTACTGCAAATCCCTATCCTATCCGTCCTATCGGTAGCAGTAGAAAAGCCGTAACTTTAGCAACTATCTTCCAGTACCGTGCCAGTCGTAAACATCACCGTTGGCATTTTTGGTTAGATATTGGTTCACCACTGTGGGCGAAAGGTGGTGCAGCTACTTTATTTGGTGCTACTTTATTTTTACGAGATAGGTTAGGACAACCTTGGACAGCCGCAGATGAACAACTAGCGGAAGCACAAAGATTACAAAAAATTGTTGCTGACTTACTGGCGCGTGTGTCTGATAAATTGTATTTATGTCATAGTGATTTAGCTATAAATGGACAGGAACAAATAGGTCCATTATTACCTTTAGTTCATTCCTGTGAAGTAGTTTAGCAGAAGTCAGGAGTTCAGGAGGAAGAAAGAAGAATCGTTTTCACCAATTACCAATTACCTGTCCCAAATATAAAATTTATTTTGCACGACTACTTATAAATAAAACCTCCAGATTAGGTTCTAGAGGCTGTTTATGCAAAATTTATTTACAGGCTCTTTTAGCAATCTGCACTTCCATTAGAAGAACTAAGATCAGTAGGAATTATCTTAGTTCCTGATTGATTTAAACTAAACGAACCGGAAGGGTCTGCTTTGAATACGGCTGGGCTAATTCCCGGCTTTGATGCTGAAGAGTTATATAAAAGAAACTCTCCTTGATAAGTACCGCTTTCTCCGGGTTGTAAAGTTTGCTGTTTCAGGGGTAAATTCTCCCCAAAATTATAGAAAGTCCTTGGTGCTTCCGTATTATTTCTCAGTGTGAATCCTCCAACAATATTAGAAGCTTGTTCCGAACTTAATTCCGATAGACAATTTTCATCAAAACCAATTAAAGAAGTATCTTTTTCTGTCTGAGAAGTCGTAAAATTTTCTTGCAACATCATCTTAATATCTCCGCAATTACATAGTTGGAATTAACCTGCTATAAACAGCTTATGCTTTAATTAAAGTAATTCAATTAATCCTAAGTTAGATATTTTAAATTAACCCTAAGTTAGATGACTGACATCAATAAGTAGTCGGACAAAATTAAATTCACTCGTTGAGAGAGGGAACTCTTAACAGGGAACAGAAAAATCAGTTGTGTAATTAATTTTGTCCCATTACTTATGATGAGATGTTTGTCAGAAAATGCCGTAATAACAACGGATAATTCACAAAGGTTTACTTACGTTTAGCTTCATGGGATTCATCGCAAAAGAGATCATTGGTAAGATAAGTTAATTAGTTGCACTTCGGCATACACATTGACTACATACCGCTATATCATGCGATTAATTCCCATTTAATCTCAGATAAATTAAGTTTATGACATCTACCATTTCCATTAACGACAGTCAGCGGTTAGGACTTGAACCCCTAAATATTCCCCACCGTCTCCTATTGGGACCTGGTCCTTCTAACACCCATCCAGCGGTATTACAGGCGATGAATAGCACACCTGTAGGACATTTAGATCCGGCTTTTTTAAACCTCATGGATGAGGTTCAATGTCTGTTGCGTTACGCATGGCAAACAGAAAACCCCCATACTATTGCTGTCAGTGGCACAGGTACAGCCGCTATGGAAGCCACATTAGCTAATTCTGTAGAACCGGGTGATGTTGTATTAATTGGGGTAGCGGGTTATTTCGGTAATCGCTTGGTAGATATGGCGGGTAGATATGGGGCAGATGTGCGAACTATTACTAAACCCTGGGGACAAGTTTTTAATTTAGAGGAAATCAGTGCCGCAGTAGCTACCCATAAACCGGCTATTTTGGCTTTAGTTCATGCTGAAACTTCCACCGGCGCACGTCAACCTTTGGAAGGTGTGGGTGAGTTGTGTCGTCAACATGACACATTGTTGTTAGTAGATACCGTTACCAGTTTAGGTGGTGTTCCCATATTTTTGGATGAATGGGGCGTTGATTTGGCTTATAGCTGTAGTCAAAAAGGGTTGGGTTGTTCTCCTGGTGCGTCACCGTTTACCATGAGTGGGCGGGCAATGGAGAAGTTACAGAAGCGTCAATCTAAGGTGGCAAACTGGTATTTAGATATGACATTGTTGAGGAAATACTGGGGAAGCGATCGCACATATCACCACACTGCACCAATTAACCTGTATTATGGATTACGGGAAGCTCTACGTTTAGTAGCAGAAGAAGGGTTAGCTAGTTGTTGGCAACGTCACCAAAAAAATGTCGAATATCTGTGGGAAGGATTAGAAGACATGGGTTTAAAAATGCACGTTGCCAAAGAATACAGATTACCAACTTTAACCACTGTTTGTATTCCCGAAGGAGTAAATGGTAAATCAGTTGCTAGGCAGTTATTAATTGAGCATAATATTGAGATTGGCGGCGGTTTAGGTGAACTTGCCGGTAAAGTTTGGCGTGTAGGTCTAATGGGTTTTAATAGCCGTCCTGAAAGTGTAGATAAGTTGATAGCCGCACTAGGAACAATGATCTCTAATAATTAGGCGAGTCAGGAGGTAGGGGCGCTTTTTTCTGCGCCCAGTCAGGAGTATGGCTAACGCCACGCTGCACTATCAGGAGTTCAGGAGGAAGAAGAATAGTTTTCACCAATTACCAATTAAGTAGGTGAACACAATAAAACCAATCTATGTAAAGAAAAGTGAAATCCCCCCAAACCCTCTTCACTCTTGCCTTTTGCATGATTGCCTCTTGCCTTGCCATAAGGACGATTTTCAATGCTAACCTACTTACCAATTACCTGTTCAAATAAATAAAAAGAGAGTGGGAGAAGGCATACCAAAAGCCTAAAATCTCCCACTCTACATTTACTGCTGTAGCGTTTGGGAACATATATAAACACTGCCAGTTATTTAGGGGGGTTGATTTAACAACGACAGTATTGATATGCGGTTAATATTCCCTTTGCAGCAAATGTCAAATCTGATTATTGTGATTATTTTTGATTCAATTAATGGTCAATTAGGTGTTTATAAATTATTGTTATTTATGCTGAAAAACGTGAGCATAAATTAAGGGATTGTTTGAAATAGTCAATATTTAGTAAACGTTGATAACCACAAAATTGAATTTGTTTATCTTGCATCAATGTAACTTAGGTAATTAAAACTTGGTTGCCAAGTTGGCATTTTATTGAAAGTTTTGTATTGCTAAGTTTTTAGAGGAATCTTGAATCTTGTCTGTCTTTGATAAATGCTGTATTGGTATTGAGGGGATAAATTTTCTCTGGAGGCGAAATTATGAGCAAATTTTTGCTATTAGTGGATTTATAACGCTGCTGGGAGGACATTTTTTGACTATGGCGATGGCGTTGACTACTTCTTCTGCTTTCTTTGGAATTTTGCAATAGGTAGAAAATTACCAACGAACCACTGGAACAGCAGAAGATGACGGCAATGATCAACCATAGAGGTAGGGGATGACTAGTATCGGCAAATCTAGAAATGGTTGATTGTACAGGGATATATGCGGTTTCCGCTTTTTCTACCTGTGGCACATAGCCAGTATAAATCAATTGATTATAGGCAATAATTACAACTCCTACAGGAATTAGTAACAAACTTAAAAACCAAACTCCAGGGTAATTTTTCAGTAGGTTTACTAGAATTTTTCCAGGATTTCGCTTTCTTTTTAACTCTTGTTCATTGTCCATTATATTAATCACATAAATCATATTTATGACAAGAGGAAAAAGAAATATTTTCCCCTTTTAACTAATCCGCTATCTCCTATCCCTAATCCCCCTAATTAATGGGAGAATGTCTGGCGATCGCTAGTTGAATTAACTGATCTACCAACTGGGCAAAGGGTATACCCGTATTAGCCCAAAGTTGGGGATACATACTTGTGGAGGTAAACCCTGGGAAGGTGTTAATTTCGTTAATAAAAAGTTCTCCGGTAGCTTCTACATAGAAAAAGTCTACTCTAGATAAACCAGCGGCATCCACAGCCGCAAAGGCTTGTAAAGCCATGTCTTGAATTCGCTGTGCCACCGTATCTGGTAAATTGGCGGGAATGAATAAATCGGCTTTCCCAGGGGTATATTTGGTTTCGTAATCGTAAAAATCACTATTAAAGGTAATTTCACCAACAACGGAGGCTTTGGGGTTGTCGTTACCGAAAACGGCACATTCGACTTCTCTGGCTATAACTCCAGCTTCGACAATAATTCGTCTATCATGGGTGGCAGCATTATCCAAAGCTGTTTCTAGTTCTTGGCGCGATCGCACTTTGGCAATTCCCACCGATGAACCTAGATTAGCAGGTTTGACAAAACAGGGATAGCCCAATGTGGCTTCAATTTCATCACACAGTTTGGGAAATACGCAAGCATTTGACCAAATTTGCTCTCTCGTCACCGCCTTATATTTTACTTGAGGTAATCCCGCTTGGGCAAAGGCCATTTTCATGGCAATTTTATCCATTCCCACTGCTGAACCCAAGACTCCAGAACCTACAAAGGGAACTTGCATTAAAGTTAGTAAGCCTTGAATTGTTCCATCTTCGCCATTTGGACCGTGCAGCACGGGAAACCAAAGATCAACTTCTTGAGTTTCTGGGGGAAATTGCCATAAATTAGGGGTTGTGGAGGGGATTTCATCGGGAACACCAGATGCTAAAACCTGTTGTGCAGTAACTCCTGCTTGCCAACTGCCATTTTTTTGAATATAGAAAGGTAAAACTTCGTATTCCTGAGCATTTTCTTCTAAACTGAGGGCATGAGCGATCGCCCGCGCCGAAATTATTGAAACTTCATGTTCTCCAGAACGTCCACCAAACAGCAAACCCACCCGTAGCTTAGTCATTTTCTTCTCTATCTCCACAAATCCGCAATTTCCATTATCACCAAAGAAAGGGAACAGGGTGGAGGAGAATTGTGATCACGTGAGTTCGACATAACGATAATTTCTGGAAAACTCACCCCACGTAGGAGTCTCAAGCCCTTATTCTCTCGTTGAAAAAATCATAACTCCGAACTCAGGTGTGATCATGATGCTAAATTGCAAGTGCCGATATTAGGGGCGTAAAATAGTTCTTAATATAGGGTCTTAATTTCAATCGTTATGATTTCAGCAAAATTTACCTTAGAACAATCCCATATTGATTTTTTAGAACAGTTCAAGGCAATGGGCTTCAAAGATAAAAGCTCGATTGTCCGTTTAGCGCTAGATAAGTTGCACCAAGAAATAGAACGGCAACAATTAGAACAATCCGCACAGCTATACACCGAATTATATGCACAAGATGAAGAACTTCAAGAACTTACAGATAGCGTTAGTAGAAAAAGAGTTTGATATTTTTATTACGGTGGATAGGAATTTATCTTTTCAACAAAATTAGGTCAAGCTGTAGTTGTTAGTCTGTAGTTTCTTTGGCTCAAATGATGGAGTCGTGGGGACTGGGGACTGGGGAATAGGTAATTTCTTCTTCTTCCTGACTCCTACCTTTTACAAAAAATCCATAATGTGTTACCCTAGAATAGTTGTCTAAAATCCGCACATCTGGGAATTCGGGTGTTTCTTAAAATTGAGAAATACACCTAGATGGAGGTTTAACCCGAATAGGAGTAACAAAATATGCCAGTAGTTTCCTTGGCTCAAATGATGGAGTCAGGTGTTCACTTTGGTCACCAGACCAGACGTTGGAACCCCAAAATGGCTCCTTATATCTACACCTCACGCAATGGTGTACATATCATTGACTTGGTACAAACAGCCCAGTTGATGGATAACGCGTATAATTATATGCGGACTCAATCAGAGCAAGGTAAAAAATTCCTGTTTGTTGGCACTAAGCGCCAAGCAGCCGGAATTATTGCCCAAGAAGCCCTCCGTTGTGGTTCTCACTACATTAACCAACGTTGGTTGGGTGGAATGCTCACCAACTGGGCAACCATTAAAACCAGAGCCGAGCGTCTCAAAGATTTAGAACGGAGAGAAGAAAGTGGCGCTCTGGATTTATTACCCAAGAAAGAGGCCTCCATGCTGCGTCGGGAAATGACGAAGCTACAAAAATATCTGGGCGGCATTAAAAATATGCGGAAAGTCCCCGATATCGTGATCATTGTTGACCAGAAGCGGGAATATAATGCTGTTCAAGAATGCGAAAAATTGGGGATTCCCATTGTGTCCATGTTGGATACCAATTGTGACCCAGACGTTGTAGATATTCCTATCCCAGCCAACGACGACGCAATTAGATCCATTAAGTTAATTGTTGGTAAATTAGCAGATGCTATCTATGAAGGTCGTCACGGTCAGCTAGAAGTGGAAGAAGACTACGATGATTACGCTGACGAAGACTACGAATATGATGAAAGTGATAGCACTGATTCAGAGGACGAAGCATAAGCATCTATAATCGGGATTAAGGCATACCAAAAAATAAATTAGCCAATTTTTTAGTAGTCTGGCAAACAAGTAGGGGTAAAGCAAAAGCTTAATGGTGTCAACTTAAGCCCTGGCGAATGGAATTCACGGCTACACAAACAAAGTCCGCCTGCGCGGACTAAGGAAAAATCAAGGATTGAAACCCACGTAGGTGGGTTTTGCCTGTGTAGACGCGGTTTCTAACCGCCCGTTTTACTAAAGATTGCGGTATTTTTTTGAATGAAAGTCCCTTACAGCCGATTGTAGATTAATTAGGTACGGGATCTAAGTTCAAAGTCAGAGATCAAGCCAGTTTTACTCTTGACTCCTGACTCGGTGACTCCTGCTGTAAATGATTTTTAAATGAGTCCTGATCGTCTGATAATCTTGAATAATATTTGTATCTGTCAAGTTAAGAATTGAGGCAATATGGCGGAAATATCTGCAAAACTCGTCCAAGAGCTACGCCAAAAAACCGGTGCTGGCATGATGGACTGCAAAAAGGCACTGAAGGAAAGTGAAGGTGATATCGAGGCGGCCACAACTTGGCTACGGCAAAAAGGTATTGCCAAAGCTGATAAAGGAAGCTCTCGCATTGCCGCAGAAGGTCTAGTAGAGACTTACATTCAGCCCGGTGGTCAGGTAGGTGTACTTATAGAGGTAAACTGTCAAACTGACTTTGTTGCCCGTAACGACGCTTTCAAAGCCTTAGTTAAAAACTTGGCACAACAAGCTGCAACCGCTGATAGTGTTGAGTCTTTATTAACTCAACCCTATATTGAAAAGTCCAGTGTCACTGTTGATGAATTCATCAAAGAAACAATTGCAACTCTTGGTGAAAATATTCAAGTTCGCCGCTTTGTGAATTTCTCTCCTACCACTGACACACCAGGAATAGCAGATAGCTACATTCATACTGGTGGTCGTGTTGGTGTATTATTGGAATTAAATTCTCAAACGAATGAGGCTGCTACTCAGGAAGATTTCCAAAACTTGGCACGGAACGCGGCAATGCAAGTTGCCGCTTGTCCTAATGTTGAGTACGTTAGCGTAGACCACATTCCTGCCGAAGTTGTCACCAAAGAAAAAGACATCGAAATGGGTAAGGATGACTTGGGTAATAAGCCAGAGAACATCAAAGAAAAAATTGTTCAAGGCAGAATTGAGAAACGTCTTAAAGAAATGACTTTACTAGATCAACCTTATATCCGTGATCAAAGTATTTCCGTAGGAGACTTGGTGCAGCAAATACAAAAAATAGTTGGCGAAGAAATTCAAGTTAGTCGCTTTGTCCGTTATGTCCTCGGTGAGGGCATTGAAAAGAACGAAATGAGCTTTGCTGATGAAGTTGCGGCCCAAATTGGCGCTAAGTAATTTTGTGATTAGTCAGTGGTTAGTGGTCAGTGGTAAGTTGTTAAGAATATACACTTAATAGTTAGCTGTTGATTATGGACTTTTACCTTTGACTAATAACTCTATGTATTTACAGGCCACGTAAAACACGCTGGCCTGTATTTTATTTAAATGATGATTATTTATTCAAAATTCCCTATATTTGTACTATACAAACCAATTAACAACTGACAAGGAACAACTGACAAACTTATGGCAAGAGCAATTGAACGGATAGAAAAAGATATTAATGACTTAAAAGAGGCGGTTAGGGCGATCGCTCAAGAACTCAATTTAGCCTATGCTAGATATATAAATATACTGGGGGCAGCCTTACAAAAGCAACTGATTTTAGCTGGTTATTACCTTTGTACCCAGGGATATCCTGATGAATTTCTGAACTTATCACTAAATCAGCGGCAAAAATTACAACAAGGCATTCGTAAATTCAGTCAACAGGCTGCTCAAGAATTAATGAGTTATATTCAACCCCCAGAAATTACTCAAGCGGAAGCAGTTGTAGAAACTGAAGAAAAAGAGAACATTGAAACGGAAAATCAAGAAAATGAAGGGAACGAAGAAAATGAAGAAAAGGAACAACAACCTCAAGCATTAGATCCTTCTAACCCCGTAGAACTAGTTGAATGGCAACAAGATCTAGAAGAGGCAATTCAGGAGACTTTGAAAAAAGTCTCCCAGGCGGTTAATATTTTAATCCAAAAAACCGGAGTTTTACCCAAAAAACTACCAGAACCAATTTTAGTCGCTGCCACCGCTGCTGCTGCTTCCTCAGAGGGTTCTAGTAATATGATACCTAGCCCCCCTAATCTCTTAAACTTAGTGATAGAAATTAGTGATGAAGAAGATTCCGAAGATTCTAGCCTGACTCAGATTATGGCTATTCACTTACGACTAGGAGAAATAGAATTTGCTGAAGCGACACTATTGGCAGAACGCAAAGGAATTCGTAACATTTTAATGCAATTGAATAAACTAGGACGAGAATATCAAAAAAGGCAACGAGAACTGAAAATTGCTGAAGCCGAAGCCGCTTGGCGTGCCAGTTGGTTTGAGGATTAAGTAGGTGAGCAGGGAAATTAAAAATGCAAAATTAAAAATTAGAACCTGTATAGGTTATTAAAAATATCTATCTATTAACACTACATACTCCCTTGACAACTGACAACTGACCAATGACTAATGAAACGCCCGATTGGATAAGATTATATAAAGCCTTAGCATTTGAAGCTGAAAAAGGCTTTATAGATTTAGTAGGTAAGCAATACCGCTTTAGTGAATTTCTGTGTTTGACTTTTGGTAATTTCCCAACTGCCTTACCACCAAAAGAAAGACTCCGCTGGCATCAAGTAGGAACGCAATTTGCCAATTATCCAAATTTAACATTACCAGAAAGACAACATTTAGTAGCAGAAATTAGAAGATATCTAAATCAACTGCAACAAGAACTAGAAACAGAAGAACCCAAAACAAATTACGAATCTAAAAACCAACATCCCATTACGCCAATTGTTGTCGAAATTAATAAAAAATTACCACTAACACTGGATAAAAAACTTAGAGATGTCCCAGAAATTGGCATTAAAAAATCTGATAGTTTAGCGCGGCTGGATTTACATACTGTTCGGGATTTACTGTTTTATTATCCTCGTGATCATATTGATTATGCCCGTCAGGTAAATATTAGCGAACTGGAAGGAGGGGAAACAGTAACTATCATAGCGACCGTTAAAAGATTTAATTTTTTCACCAGTCCTAAAAATAAAAAGTTATCAATTTTAGAATTAATTTTAAAAGACAATACCGGACAAATTAAAGTTACCCGTTTTTACGCAGGTGCGCGTTTTAGTAGTCGTGGTTGGCAAGAAAGTTTAAAACGCAACTATCCTGTAGGTAGTATGTTGGCGGTTTGTGGATTAGTCAAAGGTGGTAAATATGGTTTAACTTTGGATAATCCAGAATTAGAAGTTTTGGCAAATCCAGGAGACCCTATTGATTCTATAACTATTGGGCGAGTTGTCCCTATTTATGCCTTGACTGAAGGAGTAATGGCTAATACAGTCAGACAGGCTGTAATGACAGCTTTAACAGCAGCAGTGAATTTAAAAGATCCTTTACCTAAAGGTTTACGAAAAAAATATGCTTTGATGGAATTGAAAGAAGCAATTCCGAATATTCATTTTCCTAAAGATAGTGACTCTTTAAAAATTGCCCGTCGTCGGTTAGTATTTGATGAATTTTTCTATTTACAACTTGGCTTACTGCAACGACAAAAAAAAGCGCGAGAAATTCAAACCAGTGCCATACTGACACCCACAGGCAAATTATTAGAACAATTCGACAAAATTCTTCCTTTTCAATTAACTGGCGCACAACAGAGAGTTGTGAATGAAATTCTCACGGATTTACAAAAACCTGTAGCTATGAATCGCTTAGTTCAGGGTGATGTTGGTTCAGGGAAAACTGTTGTTGCTGTTATTGCTATTTTGGCAGCAATTCAATCAGGTTATCAAGCGGCGTTAATGGCTCCTACGGAAGTATTAGCAGAACAACATTATCGTAAATTAGTAAGTTGGTTTAATCTCCTCCATTTACCAGTTGAATTATTAACAGGTTCGACAAAAGTAGCTAAAAGAAGAGAAATTTATTCCCAATTAGAAACAGGTGAATTACCTTTATTGGTAGGAACTCATGCTCTAATTCAAGATAAAGTTAATTTCCAACAGTTGGGTTTAGTAGTCATAGATGAACAGCATCGTTTTGGAGTAGAACAAAGGGCAAAGTTACAGCAAAAAGGCGAACAACCTCATGTTTTAACAATGACAGCTACACCCATTCCCCGGACTTTAGCATTAACTGTACATGGGGATTTAGATGTTAGTCAAATTGATGAATTACCACCGGGAAGACAACAAATTCAAACCACGATGTTAAGTGGAAAAGAACGTCCCCAAGCTTACGATTTAATCCGGCGAGAAGTTGCTCAAGGTAGACAGGTTTATATAGTTTTACCTTTGGTAGAAGAATCGGAAAAATTAGATTTGCGTTCGGCTGTAGATGAACATCAGAAGTTACAAGAAAGTGTGTTTCCTGATGTTCAAGTTGGGTTATTGCATGGACGCATGACTTCAGCAGAAAAAGAAGAAGCAATTAATAAATTCCGCGATAATGAAACTCAAATTATTGTTTCTACGACTGTGATTGAGGTGGGTGTAGATGTACCTAATGCTACTGTAATGCTGATTGAACACGCGGAGAGATTCGGTTTATCACAATTGCACCAATTGCGGGGACGAGTGGGACGAGGTGCAGATCAATCTTATTGTTTATTAATGAGTAGCTCTCGAAGTCCTGATGCTCAACAACGGTTAAAGGTGCTAGAACAGTCCCAAGATGGTTTTTTTATCTCGGAAATGGATATGCGGTTTCGCGGTCCTGGGGAGGTGATGGGAACTCGTCAATCTGGTGTAGCAGATTTTACTTTAGCGAGTTTGGTGGAAGATGAGGACATTTTGCTGTTAGCGCGACAAGCAGCGGAAAAGGTGATTGATATGGATGCAAGTTTAGCGCGTTGGCCATTAATGCAGGATGAGTTAAGGTATAGGTATGAGCGGTTAATGGGTGGCGCGATTTTGACGTAAAATAACTGAGTAATATCTTGGTTAACGGGAATGGCGATAACTTTTACGATCCGTATTATGATTAGGCGATTGGCATAAATTTTGACTCCTCAAAACTTTTCCAACACCCTCTTAGAAAAAGCAGGTTTTTATATAAGTAGGGCTTGCCGAAAAAACGTAAAACGTAAATGAATCAAAGGTTTGAGGTTGATAAAAAATTTTACTTTTCTTTACACAGATTGGTTTTATTGTGTTCACCCTACTTGGTCAGACAAAAGGGAAGTCATGTAAGAATGAAACATGAAGATAATCGAGTTGTTTCTATTCCTTCTCATATTGGTAAGTAGTCGGACAAAATTAAATTCACTCGTTGAGAGAGGGAACTCTTAACTCTTAACTGGGAACAGAAAAATCAGTTGTGTAATTAATTCTGTCCCATTACTTAAAACTATCGGAAAAGGCTTATTAGTAAAAATAATTTGAGATGCAGATTTAACTAAAGATGAATTGATCGAAGTTTTAAATTAGTTCTTAGGGAGAATTTTCTTTATTCCCTAAAGTGATATAATAGAACAATTAAAACTGCAAAGTAAATTTCTATGGTAATTCTAGCACCTACTTACAGCAACACTCACACCAATAGCGTCATCCTCCATCATATTTCTTGGAATACTTTTGAACGAATTTTATTAGAAACAGGTGATGATCGCCATAACAGGTTTACTTATAATCAGGGAATCTTAGAAATTATGACTCCATTAATGCCCCATGAACATAATAACCGTTTGTTGCAAAATCTAATTATTGTTTTAGTTGAAGAGTTAAATCTCAATGTCAAAAGCACTGGTTCATTAACTTGTAAAAGAGAAGATCTAGCTAGAGGTGTAGAACCTGATTCTAGTTTCTATATTCAAAATGAACCAATCATGAGAAATAAAACCAGTTTAGATTTAACTCAAGATCCACCACCTGATTTAGTCATAGAAGTTGATTATGCTAGTTCTTCTATTGATAAATTACCGATTTATTTAGCTTTAGGTGTTCCTGAAGTTTGGCGTTATGATGAACCTGTAATGCAAATTTATAGTTTATCTGAGGATAAATATATTCCTGGCAATGGTTCACCAACCTTTGCGAATTTACCTTTAAATACAGAAGTTCCTCGGTTTTTAGCTTCTAGTTTACAAGTGGGTGAGGTGTCAATGATTAAAAATTTTCGGAGTTGGTTAAAAACACAAATTTCCTGATTAAATTAAGAAGTCGGTGAGCTGGGTATTATGCTTTTTAAGGTTGAGTTACTTATTGCTCGGTTTTTATTGCTCAGGGGTGACAATAATATGATTTAATGGTATGAAGGCAACCTCTCGATTAAACAGAATTTTGAATTTTTATGGATATCGCCCCTAATCAATCATCAACTCAATTTTTAACCCATGACGAATCTGCACAAGTTGATGCAGCTTTGTTATCTTCTCCTGAGAAGTTTTTAACTAGACTGACTATTTCTTCTTTGCGGATTTTACAACATATTGCTCAGGAATATGATGTGTCTATTGAGGAGTTGACAACTAAGCAAATTATTACTTGGTTTGAAACTGATGCCAAAGTTAGAAGAGAGAAAGGAATTGAGGAAGCGGTTTTGAAGTGGTAAGTTGTGGTATCTAGAATATCCTGACTGGCGGTAATCTTTTCATTGTTCAACGCCAATAAAGAGTATTTGGGGGTTGACAATGGATTTGTAATTTGTTATAGTAGATTTGATAAGGAAGAACTATCTTAAAATAAATGCAATAAAAATTGCGTATCTGGTAGGCAGCAATATTTTAGGGGACAGAATTAAACTTTACTAACAATCGAATAGCACAAACTGCGGGCATCAACTAGTTGTGTATAAGAGTTGGAATAACGATATGGCGATCGCAAATACCCTCCAAGAATCAATTTTTTGGTGGTATTCCCGCCACAGGGGCGATCGCGGGAACTGCGGTGAATTTCCGTTCTGGGGGCAAAACCCGACTATCTGGCGTAATTCGTGGAGGTAGGATTAATTGCTGGCGGTGCTTTATTTATCAAACGGATGAGCGATTTGAGTTTGGTGAAGATTCCCGAAATCAAAAGAATTAATGGAATTAAATGACTAAGTAAAACATGAATAGAAATATCAATCAATGTCTTTGTTGTTCTAGTCGCCGTCATTTTCTTAGATCTTTCCTTCCCGCAGCAGTGGCATTTACTGTTCTGCAATCAGCGACACCAGCAAAAGCCACAGTCAATCAATCCCAAGCTTTAGTTCTGAGTTGTATTGACTTCCGGTTTTTGACAGCAGAACAGTCTTTTTTAAAGAATAAAAACCTCACAGATAAATATGATTTAACAGCTTTAGCTGGTGCTTCATTAGCTTTAACAGGATTCCCCCACAAATCTGACGCTGAAGCATTTTGGGATCAGTTAGATATCTCCTATAAACTCCATCATATCAACACAGTTATTATTATTGATCATCAAGATTGTGGGGCTTATGCAATGATGATTGATCCTAACTTAAGTAAAGATCCTCAACGAGAGTTGCAAATACATACAGATTATTTAAGTCGTGCCTATTCATCAATTCGCGATCGCTATCCTGATCTTAAAGTTGAACTGTATTTTGCAACTCTCAATCAAGGAGAATTTTCACAAATATTGCCGAAATTGTGATTTTTCCGTCAAGAATTGTAATTATTAATTCGAGAAGTTCGCGCCCCCGCCACTGCTCCCACTAAAGAAGCAAGTAAACCTAATAAAGAACCAAAAACATAAAACCACAAAGTTCTCGAAGTTGCAGCAGCAACATCACGAGTTTGTTCAGCAGTTAAGATAGGCGCATTTGGTGCTATAATGTTCCCTTGTTGTTGTAGTTGATTAATCACTTGTGCTGCATTATAAGCCACCACACCAAAAGCACCCCAGACTCCATTTGCTAATAGAAAAGAGCTAAGTGCTAGAGTTGTCGCCCAAAGAATTGCCCCGTTGAGTATTGCTGTCTCTCGGTGCATAGGTCCACAAGCACGGGTTGTTATCCAAGCACCAATAAATAGAGATAGTAATAAAGCAATTGTTGACCAAATTCCGACATTACTAATAATAGTAGGAGCAATTGTTCTCGGCGCTAAGGATTCAGCAATTCTCCCTGCACCAAGGGCGCTAAAAAATGAACTCAATATTAATTGAGTTGCTAAAGCCACTAACACACCGGAAACTATTGGGCCCCAGCGCACTCTGTCCCGATATTCGGTAACTCTACTAGCTATCAAAGACTCAGAAGGACTTATTTCCTCACCGACTCGATTCACGTATGACATAGCTATTTTCTCCCTTACTATAGTGGCAAAGTTACTGACGTATTGGATATTTTTCCTGAAAAATCTTTGGTTTTGAATTTTTTCTTATAGCAGTTATCTTTAGGGATCAATACAATCAAGGGCGGGAAAACCCCTACAGTCTTTACGATTTGCTGACTGTATCTCACCAAGAGTGCATACCGCTATATCAAATCTTTTGTATGCTCATATTTAAAATTAAATCGCTAATTATAATTCTCAATCTCTATCAATAGAAAGAGTTGTTTACCCTTTCTTTAGTTATAAATTGGCTAGATGAGAAATGGTAAAAAATGACAAAAGTATCAAAATATTAACGAATTTTGACGGCTGTTCCTGTGGCTGTAATTACTAATAAAACACCAGATTGATCAACATTAATTGTCCCAGTATCAACAGCAATACCGACAACAGCATCTGCGCCTAAACGTTGCGCTCTTTGTTCTAATTCCTCCATTGCTTTCCGCTGCCCTTCTTCAAAGAGACGTTCATAGCTGCCAGTGCGTCCACCAACAATATCCCGAATACTCGCTAAGAAATCTCGGAGAAAATTGCTACCATAGACAACTTCTGCTGTGACAATACCTAAGTAGGATTGAATTACAGCACCTTGAATCACATCAGTAGTAGTTAACAGCATACATTCATGTACATTAGGTGATTATGGCCAAATTCCAGAAAAAACATCGCCTGATACTTCATTATACCTGTAATTTTGTGTAATTTATCCGTATCGGTTGGCGAAATGATCAATTTATTGTTATAGTTATGAGGATGTCAAGTAATTTTAAGAAATTATTAATATTCTGTAAATGTGAATAAATACAGATTACAAAGATCAATATTTTTGTTTTAATGTGCGAATAAAAACGGTTTAAGAAAACTTAGGAAAATTTACTATGTACAGAAAAACATCAGTCCTGTTAACTGCTTTATTACTAGGATGTTTATTTACTAACACACCTGTAGTAGCGAAAGCTGAGGTCTTAGTGGCACAGGTGAATAATCCAGAGTTGAAAAACTTGATAGATCAGGGAAAAAGACTGGTAGATGCTCAAGATTATCATGGAGCGATCGCAGTCTATCAACAAGCCGCAAAATTAGATCCCAAAAATGACAGAATTTTTGCTGGGATTGGCTACTTATATACTCAACAAGGCAATTTTACCTCTGCTTTAGATGCTTATCGTCGAGCTATTGCCATTAATCCTAATAATAGTGATTTTTACTATGCCGTCGGTTATCTTAAAAGTAGCACAAAAGATAACAAAGGCGCAAAAGAAGCTTACCGTCGGGCTATCCAGTTAAATCGCAATAATGTCAACGCCTATTTAGGATTAGGAGTTGCTCAAACTAGTTTGGGTGATTATCAAGCAGCTATGTGGGCTTATGAACAAGCTATTAATTTAGATAAAAATAATCCCCGCACCTATGAGTTAATCGGTGCTATGTTTAAACAACGACGACAAACGACACAAGCAAACAAAGTTCTCAGAAAGGCATTAGATTTGTATCAGCGGGGAAATGATCAAGAAGGCGTTGCCAGAATCCAAACCATGCTGCAAGAAATAGGTGGTTAGAATCAATTAAAAATAGGGACAGGCTATCAAAACTTTTACCTTGTCCCTACTCTGATGATGGAGAAAAATCTTCAGTGATACTAACTCAATACCTACCAAGCTGCTTTACCTTTTTTATATATTTTCCCTGTAAAAGGCTGTACCCCAATCACAGGATAGGCATCATTAGCAGGGGTGAAAATCCGCATGAAGGCTTCAGAAATAAACTGAGCCATATCAGCAAACATTTTGGAGATAGCCATAATACTATAGCCCCTTTTTAAATCTTTTAATGGGTGATATTCGTACTGTAATACTGTGATGATCTACTTTGCTCATATTCTTCATATATCTATACTAAACACAATCTTTTTTTAAGTAACTTTGCAATACTTTATAATTGTGGTACGAATTATGTTATGCCTAGTACCGCAAGGCGTTCGTCAAAGCAAAACACGGATAACTTCAATTCCTTGGTTGATGGGATAGTAAAAAATAATGTTTCAATCTCTTTTTTTGATGGTTTTGGTTCATATTCACGGTATTCATAATAAGTGTTGATGCAATTCCACTTGATTAAGTATGATCACAACACCTTACACTGTCCATAATGCCTTAATAGATGATCACATAAAACTAAAGCCACCATCGCATCAACCATCGGCACAGCGCGGGGTAAAACACAAGGATCATGTCTTCCTTTTCCTGCTAAAACCGTTTCTTCCCCTTCCTTTGTTACGGTTTTTTGTTCCTTTCTAATCGTAGCCGTTGGTTTAAAAGCCACGCGGAGAATAATGTTTTCACCGTTGGAAATTCCCCCTTGAATACCGCCAGAACGGTTGGTTACTGTTCTAATTTCCCCATGTTCATCAATATAAAATTCGTCGTTATGTTCAAAACCTGTTAATAAAGTTCCGTCAAAACCAGAACCGATTTCAAAACCTTTACTTGCAGGTAATGACATCACTGCTTTTGCTAAATCTGCTTCTAATTTATCAAAAATTGGTTCGCCTAAACCCTTGGGAACATTCCGCACCACACATTCAACGACACCACCAATAGAATTACCATCTCGACCGGTTTGTTCGATTAAGGAAATCATGGTGTTGGCAATTTCGCCATCTGGACAGCGGACGATATTGCTTTCGACATCTGCTAAAGTGACAGTATTGGTATCAACAACCCCTTCTAAATCTTTAATGCGCTTCACATAGGCGATTACTTCTACACCTGCAACTTGATGTAAAATCTTTTTAGCGATCGCACCAGCAGCAACTCTACCTATTGTCTCACGGGCTGACGACCTGCCACCACCTTGCCAATTTCTCAAGCCATATTTAGCATCATAGGTAGCATCTGCGTGAGAAGGGCGATATTTCTGCGCCATCTCATCATAATCTTCGGGACGAGTATTTTTATTTCTGACTAAAATGGCAATGGGTGTTCCCAGAGTTTTTCCCTCAAACACACCCGATAAAATCTCACAGGTGTCAGCTTCTTTGCGAGGAGTGGTAATCTTACTTTGTCCTGGCCGTCTTCTATCTAACTCAAATTGAATTTCCTCGGCAGAAATTTCCAGTTGTGGGGGACATCCATCAATGATAACGCCCACACCGCCGCCGTGAGATTCGCCAAAAGTCGTAATACGGAAAAGATGACCAAAAGTGCTGCCCATGATGTTGAGAAAATACAGACCGGAATATTCATTTTACATGAGGTTGGGCGATAGCGAAGCGCTCCGTAGGAATCGCCAAGCATGACCGAGAAATCCCTGATCAAAAATCCCAAATTCCCCAGGACAATCAGTTATCTTAAAGACTCTCACCTTCTTCACTGTCACCTGTTAATAATCGAGTTTGACAGTTAAACTGTTAGAAGAAAACTATAATTTCTAGATTTGACAATTTCCGCCAAAAACAGCCATAAAGCGTAACTATTATGAAAAATTTGCACAAAAAAGCTTTGATCAAACAGCAATTACCAGGTTCTTCTCCGCGTCATGTATTAACAGGAATTATGGCTGCCGGGTTGATGATATTACCCGGTGTGATTGGCACTAATCCCGTTTTAGCGCAACAAAAAACTGAGCGAAATTCTTTAACCTATGGTGAATTAATTCAAAAAGCCAATAAAGGAGAAGTTAAAAAAGTAGAGTTAGATCAAGCTGAACAAACAGCTAGAGTTTATTTAGTGGGACAAAAACCCGACACTCCACCTTTACAAGTCCGCCTTTTAGATCAAAATTCGGAATTAATTAACAAACTTAAAGAAAAAAACGTGGATTTTGGCGAAGTTTCCTCCGCTGGTAACAGAGCCGCTGTAGGCTTATTAATTAATCTCATGTGGATTTTACCCCTAGTGGCACTCATGTTATTATTCCTGCGGCGTTCTGCCAATGCTTCTAACCAAGCCATGAGTTTTGGTAAATCTCGCGCTCGGTTTCAAATGGAAGCGAAAACAGGCGTAAAATTTAATGATGTGGCCGGAGTCAAGGAAGCCAAAGAAGAATTAGAAGAAGTTGTTACTTTCCTCAAACAACCAGAAAAATTTACAGCGGTAGGGGCAAAAATTCCCAAAGGTGTACTATTAATTGGACCACCAGGAACAGGAAAAACCTTACTCGCCAAAGCCATTGCTGGGGAAGCAGGTGTGCCATTTTTCAGTATGTCTGGCTCAGAATTTGTGGAAATGTTCGTTGGTGTCGGCGCTTCCCGTGTCCGCGATTTATTCAAAAAAGCCAAAGAAAATGCTCCTTGTTTAATATTTATTGATGAAATTGACGCAGTAGGAAGACAACGGGGTGCAGGTATTGGGGGTGGAAATGATGAACGGGAACAAACCCTCAACCAGCTATTAACGGAAATGGATGGTTTTGAAGGCAATACAGGGATTATTATTATTGCGGCTACTAACCGTCCAGATGTCCTTGATTCGGCTCTATTACGTCCAGGACGCTTCGATAGACAGGTAATTGTGGATGTTCCCGATTTGAAGGGAAGACAGGAAATTTTGACAGTCCACGCTCAGAATAAGAAAATTGATCCTAGTGTATCTTTAGAAGCGATCGCTCGCCGCACTCCTGGATTTACTGGTGCAGATTTAGCCAATTTACTCAACGAAGCCGCCATTCTCACCGCCAGGAGACGTAAAGAAGCCGTTACCGACTTAGAAATTGATAACGCCATAGATAGAGTAGTCGCCGGTATGGAAGGGACTGCTTTAGTAGACAGCAAAAACAAACGCCTGATTGCTTACCACGAAGTTGGACACGCTTTAGTAGGAACATTAGTTACAGGTCATGATCCTGTACAAAAGGTTACACTCATTCCCAGAGGACAAGCACTAGGTTTAACTTGGTTTACTCCCAATGAAGAACAGGGTTTAATTTCCCGTTCCCAAATTTTAGCCCGCATTGCCGCAACTTTAGGTGGTCGCGCGGCTGAAGAAATCGTGTTTGGGAAAGCGGAAGTTACCACAGGTGCAGGAAATGACTTGCAACAAGTTACCAGTATGGCACGACAAATGGTAACGAAATTTGGAATGTCCGATTTAGGTCCAGTTTCCCTAGAAAATCAAAACAACGATGTATTTTTAGGACGGGACTGGATGAATAAATCTGAATATTCCGAAGACATTGCGGCGAAAATTGATCACGCAGTCCGGGAGATTGTTAACCGCTGTTATCTTCAAGCTAAAGAAATCATTCAAGAAAACCGCTTAACCTTGGAACGAGCCGTTGATTTGTTAATAGAACAAGAAACCATTGAAGGGGATGTATTCCGCACCATTGTCGCTGATAATACAGCCGTTAAAGTCACTAATGAGCCAGTAGCCGCAACTTATTAGTTGAGTTTACATAATCTTTGTAGAGACGTTCCATGTAATGTCTCTACTTCTTTCTGATTAATAAAAATATCAAAAAGATTGTTCCAGAACTTTTTTAAATGGTGGTTTAACATTATAATTAGTAGGAATTTTATCTCGCACCATCACCTCAATAACTGTATATGCAAGATCGTGAAAAAATGATCTAGAAGATCCGATTTCCCCAAATGATTCGTTATTCCAAATCCGAGCTTTTCCGGTTATACCTAAATCTAATACTTTGATCATGAGTCAATCCCCCAAGCTTTTCCTGGGTAATAACAATTATATGTGAAGCTGCACAGAATCATGAAATCCATGAGTTCATCCGCATTTATCTGCGTTTATCTGCGTTTATCTGCGGTCAATAATTCTGTAAAAACAAAAATCTCACCATAGTGGGATTTAGGGGCAGATAAAAGCTAAAATTAGCAATTGGAGAGTTAACAGATGCCATGTTTGACATATTGCCTTTTCACTTTCAGTTAGATAAAATAGCGATCGCTGGAGCTTGTTTATGGGCTTTAGCCTTATATCTGAGTTTTTCCCAAACCAGAGAATGGATAACGACACAACTCAACCGCTGGTTCAATTTTGCTGAACGTTCCCTCTATACCAGTGAATCAGAATTTGAAAAAACTCGCAAAGCCAGAGAATCACAAAATTCCTTTTATGCTTCACTATTTAGCATTTTCCCATTTTTGATATTTGGTGGTTTATCTAACTGGCTTCTAGATATCAGCTTAGGTAATAGCTGGGGGATTAGCATTGGTATACTTGCTTGTATCGGTGCAGGTGTGTATGAACTAGGACGCAGACAAGGGGAAGAGTAAATTCATGTCCTTTCAATCATAGTTATTTCTGCATCAGTTAATTCATAAAGTTCATAAACCAATTGATTGATTTGTCTATCAGTAGCTTGTATTTGTTGCTGAATCATTTTTTTGGACGGGGGTGTATTTACCTCATTGATTTTTTCATGCAGAGAAAGCATTTGTTGTACTAAATTAACAATTAAATCATGTTTTTTCTTCTCTGAAATTTGAGAATTATCAATAACTTTAATAGGAAGATTGCGAATAAACCGAGATTCAAAACTGTAGTAACCACCTCTCATAGATGTAGATGATTTTTTGAGATAAAATTCTAGGACTTTGCTATTTAACAACCCTAAAATGTATTCCCATGAATAATTAGATTTTACTAAAATTCCATATCCTCCAGCGACACCACCTGTAAAAAAGATTTCCCCTGTTTTATCCCATGTAAATGATGAACCTGTAGCAATATCAGGAGTAAATATTTTTGGTAAAGCCATGACATTTAAAGCTTGAAATCTACTATATCCATACCAATTTTCTCCTAACATCTTGCTATTTTCTCTATTTTCTAAATAATTTTTATTATCTAGTAAATAATTCCAGGTTAAAGGATATTCTTTCTCAAAGGTATTCATAGGAATTAATTCCATTAAACCATTATTTTTAAGCATATAGGGAAAAATAATCAACTTATTGGTTTTAGACAAATAATATCTTTTACTATCACCACCTTTGATTAAAGGATGTAGTAACTTAGACTCTAACCAGTATGCTATTTGTTTTTGTTTAGAAGAAATTTGAATTAAATTATCTTCCCGTGATAATTCTTCTACGATATATATTCTATCAGCACTGGTTTTAATTCCTTGAAAAATTCTCTCTGTTACATCTTCTAGTGTAGATTTAATTTGTTGTAACTTGGTAAATATTTTAGCATCTTCTCCCAAAATAAAATTCCATTCTGAACCTGAAACTAATGAATGATGAATAATTCCTGTTTGACTATTATTGTTGATTTTCCAATCCATTAAATCAATTACTTTTTCCATTTCTAAATCAGATTGTTGTGATTTTTTCAAAAAAAGCAAACAAGTATAAGTTGAAACCTTGGGAAAAACTTGTTGATCTCCGAAATGCACTATTTTATTCAGATATTTACCCTCAGAAATTAACTTCCTGATAGACTCCCCATATTGAGCATTAAAAAACTTATGAGGTAAAATAAAACCTAAATAGCCATCTTTTCTTAATAACTTCAATCCCTTTTCCACAAAGATAACATAAATATCATAATTCCCCTTACTAGCAGAAACATATTGTTGTTTATAAAATTCAACTTCCAATGCAGCCCATTCTTTTAAAGCTTGAATTCTAATATAGGGAGGATTACCAATAACTACATCAAAACCACCTCGTTTCATAATAGCAGAAAAAGCTGATTCCCAGTCGAAAATATTAACCCTATAAGCCGTATCCTCATCTAAAAAATCTAATTGAGTCTGTTGATAAAATTCTCCATCTATCAAGGTATTACCACATTGAATATTATAATCTAAATCAGGTAAAGCCCTTTCCTTAAATAACTGTAATTGTCTGGTAATTGTTTCTCCTGATTCTCCCTCCAATACCTTCAATAACAAAGATAACTTAGTTGTCTCTACCGCTTGTTGATCAATATCAACACCATAAATGTGAGTTAATAAAATTTGCTTTCTTTCACTTGCAGTTAAACGCCATTGATGATCCGAAATTTGATAGAATTTATTTTTGTATTTCTTGGGATTTTGCAGATATTGTTCCAAATACCAATCTAGGATAAATTGATAAGCCACAATTAAAAAAGAACCAGAACCACACGCAGGATCAAGAATTGTCATATCTTGGATTTTTTCTGGTTTTTTACCCTCTAAAACCTTACCAATAGTTTGTTTAATAATATAATCAACAATATAACTAGGAGTGTAATAAACACCTCCAGCTTTTCTTACTTCCGGTTTATCTTCAATAACTGCTTGACGACTTGCAGATATTTGAATGACTTTCCCTAAAAATTGTTCATACACTTGTCCTAAAATTTCCACAGGAATCACAGAAAACTCATAAGGACTTTCTGGAGGATAAAGTTTTCTAATAATTAAGGTTAAAATAGAATCATCTATAGTTAAATTCAAAGTAAAATCATCAGGATTCTCTCGTCCTTTCTCATCTTGAAAATAGAATAAACCAGAATTATAGCGATAATCTGCATTGATAAATAACCGACCTAACTCTTGATAAAAATTTTCAAACTTTAATAAATTATATAACTGTTGATAAGGTTCAATTCCCCTATCTTCACAAATGCGTAAAAAGACAATTCTATTAATTGTCATTTGCACAGCAAAATTTAACTCTCTTTGTTGAATTTGCGGATTTCGCCAAACAATATTAGCAGCTAAATTTTCTCGCCAAACTTCAATTTCTTGGAGAAATTTTTGATCAACAGTAATCCCAGACTTAACTTTAGTTTCCGCAAACCTTTCTAAAGAACCATTTAACACAGCTTCCTTAGAAAAAAGATTATAAATCTCTGCCCATTTATCAATATATTCTGTATAATTAAAATGTTTGATTCTAGCCACTGATGCTGAATCATTTTTATTTGGCATAATTCGACAGTCATAAACTGCAAATTCTTCAAAATCTGTTAAAATACTTAAAGCTAACTTTGCAGACCACCCATAACGTCTGACTTGAAAAGCTGCACTCATGTTTTGACCCACATTAACAGCGGGTTTTTTCGCTTCCACAAAAAACTTCCTCACTCCCCCCACCCGAAAACTATAATCAGGTGCTTTGGCTTTATTTGCATCACTAATTTTTAAAGAGTCTTCATGAACAACATCTTTATAAATATCAGAAATTTGTCGTTCATTGCCAATATCCCATCCCAAAGCCGCAAACAAAGGATTAATAAATTCAATTCTAGTTTGTGTTTCATTAATTCCCCCCGCCCGATACAATTCTATTGAAGAGTGAAAATGTTTAACCAGTTGAATAATGCTATCAGGTGCTTTCATATCTAGAAAAATCCCAATTTTATCTAAATCTATAATAACTCTTGTTTTACCAAAATTGCTAACTTATCCGCAGCACCACCTTCACCTCTAACACTGCGTAATTTATCCCGCATAGCCTCTAATTTTTCTGGATTTGCTAACAAATCTAAAACCATTTCTCCCACTTCTTCAGATTGCAATTTACCTACTAATTCCGGGACAATTTCTGCTTGCGCCCAAATATTTGGCCAAGCAAATAAACCCTTACGTCTCAACACCCACCAATTAATTAATTTAGCAAAACTAGAACCTACTCCCGGTAAATTTGCTAATATTCCTGGTAAACCATCCCAAGAACGCATTGCATCTAATTGTTGAGTTGGTAATAGGACAATCATCGGTACAGCCAAAGCACCTAATTCTGCGGTATTTGCACCAACCGTAGTTAAACAAATAGAACATTGGGATAATAAATCATAAACTGGATTTTCTTGTTTTAATTCCACTCTTAATTCAGTAGTAGTTGCCAGAAAATTACCTGATAAAGATGCACCTTGAAACCCAAAAACTTTTGTAAATGAATTAGTTTCAGGATTAGCAAAACTAGCTAAAGTTGGTAAATCTAAAGTTGGTGCAACGGGAATAAAAAACTTCGTTTTTGGGTTTTGACGATAAATATATTCAGCAATTGCTAACATTAAAGGTACACCTTGGGTTAATTTTGCAGATTTTGATCCCGGTAAAATTCCAATTAGTTCAACTTTAGATTGAGGATTTGCTATTTTAGGTGTGATTTCATTCTTTGCTGCTTCTAACATCAAATCACCAACAACAGTGAATTTATCAGCATATTTAGCAGAGACATTTTTCGCAACTTGAGCTTTCATAATGGCAAATTTATCTATAAAATTGTGCCAACGCGCTTCCCATTCCGCATAAACTACAGTTTTATATCCTAATTTTTTACCAATAATTACCGGAAAAATTTGATCACCACCTAAAAATATGACTACACCTTGATTTCTCCATTCCCAATTTTGCGCGGTTTTTCCCCACAGTAAAAATTGCCAAAAATATTCCGGTGCTTGAACTCTATCAACCTCTGGATAACCTAACGCTATATCAGTTTCTTTACCACTAGCATGGGGACAAGGTGACAATATTACAGAAATTCTCAGTTGAGAAACATCATGTCCTAATTCTTCCCTCAATGCTTTAACAACAGGACGTACCCAAGTTGTAACCTCTCCAGGTCCATTGGAAAGAATGAGAATATCTACGGGTGTAGTCATTTAATTATTACCAATAAGTTATAAAATATAGAACTCATATTTGATTCTTGAAAAAAATTAGCTATTGTAGGGTGCGTCAGACTGCATAAATTCTATCAATAAACAGATTTGTAATATCTAACGCACCTTACGTATCTTTTCATAAATCAAATATTATTCCTATATGATTATACTGATATAATGAATTAAGGCAACAAATCTCAATTAGATATAGTGACAAGGTATCTAAAGTTTTGTATCGTAGTTAATCAAATTCATAACAAAATCAAATAACAATGTATCATAGTAATTAGTAGCGTAAATGTGCAATGCTTCCCTTCCTGTTTTTAAAGGATATCAGGTAAGCTACGCCCTGATTTACTCATAGCAGAATGTGGCAGCTTTGACGGGTAAACCTAGTTGGGTGATACTGATGTCTAAGGAAAAAAAAGGTAATAAAGAAGTTAAAAAGCCTAAGAAAGATCCCAAGGACAAAAAAGAGAAAAAAGACCCAAATAGATATGATGGTTTAGGTAAGTAATCAAGAGCAAATTCATAAAAGTTTCTGGTAGGGTATAATAGGGGTTTTAGGCTTTCAGCTTTTGACAGATTTAATGGGGTTATCTATGATACATGGATAATCCCATTTGATTTCCATACTGATCAGTTAAGCTAAAAAAAATTGATTCAGCAGAATATGATTTTACCTCACGCAGAGGCGCAGAGACGCAGAGAGTAAAAAGGCAAGAGGCAAAAGTGAAGAGGGTTTGGGTGAGTTTATCTTGATTTTATTCACTCAAATGGTAAAATTATGACGACCCGTCCAGGGCAAAAAGGTAGTTTGGCATTATTTTGAGTATAATAGCATTTAAGCAAAAATTATTATTGTTCTGATTGAGTTGTAGCAACTTGTATATAAGTACAACCGGAAAATTAGTAACTTGAGTTAGTATTGTTTGAAATATCAGTAACACGGTAATAGGTTATAACTAGTGTGTTAATTCTGAATCCCTTATCCCATAAGACTTCATGCACAAAATGTGTCGCATATTTTTATGAGAAAGTGCCTGGAACAGATGCTTTCGGTGTAAACTACGGTAACACCAATAATTTCCCAGAAAATCGCTCCAAAACACACAAAATTAACATACTAGGTTATAACTCAGGGGAGAGGGTTTTTTCTAATTACCAATCCAAATTTGTTTTCTTTTTAGCCCAACTGCTATGATAGCTACCCACAATCCCGCTGTTTTTGTTTTGGTGATTGAACCAGATGAAACTTTAGCTCATCAATTAGCTGGTGATTTGCAAGAAGCTGGCTATGATGCCATTGTGACTCACGATGCAGCCAATGGATTAAAATACTGTGGCGGTGCTTCCAGTAATCCAACCCATCGCCAACCTGCTTTAATTGTTGTAGACCGAATGCTTGTCGGTGAATCAGGACTATCTTTATGTAAAAATCTCAGAAATATTGGTAATCGTTCTCCTATACTAGTTTTGATGGCTAGAGACACCGTAGATGATCGCATAGCTTGTTTAGATGCTGGTGCTGATGATTACATCCTCAAGCCTTACCGTTCGGAAGATTTTTTAAAGCTGATTCGTCTCTATCTCAAACCAGATGTTGATACCACCGAACAATTACGCTTTGGTGATTTGATTTTGGATATAGGAACCCGCCGGGTTATTTACAACAGTAAGGTCATTGACTTGACCATGAAAGAATTTGAACTCTTAAAGTTCTTAATGGAACATCCCCGTGAAGTATTAACCCGTGAACAGATTTTAGAAAATGTTTGGGGTTACGACTTTATGGGTGAGTCCAATGTTATTGAAGTGTATATTCGTTACCTGCGACTCAAAATTGAAGAAGAAGGTCAAAAACGCCTAATTCAAACTATCCGCGGTGTAGGTTATGTACTCAGAGACTCCTAAAATCCATAAAATCAGAAATAATATCTAAATTTGTGGGCAATTTTGCAGAAATTAAGTAAGATAGTCAGAATCTAAATTGCAGTAAATAATTTAATGGGCAATAGGCAAGAGGCAAGAGTAAAGAGTAAAGAGTAAAGATAGATTTCTCCCCTACTCCCCCACTCC
>NZ_JADEVZ010000019.1 GCF_015207875.1 Dolichospermum sp. LEGE 00240 | reverse complement strand
CCCCTAACCCCTCCCCGCTCTTCGAGAGGGGAATAAGAAGTTTTTCATGTATCCTGGTGTACGTAGTTCATGATGGCTACTTACTTAAATGGGATAGAGAATCTTCTAATTCTTCCTCCTGACTGGGCGCAGGCCCTGCGCCCCTACTTCCTGACTCCTGACTCCTAGCCCTTATAGATAACTTTTCCAGCAAACCTTACTTAATCATATCCAAAAATTAAGCTATCCAGATTTGACATTGGATAGCTTAATTTAGATTTTCCTTTCAAGCAATCAAGATGATTGAATGTTTTCTAGGGCTGCTTCAACTGTGGATTGTAGGGAGAGAAACTTTTCTAAACGAACAAGCTTGACTGTTTGAGTGACACGGGCATTAGTGACAATTTGCAAAGTACCTACAGCGGTTTGCGCCTGTTTTGCAAGTTGTACCAGCGCACCTAAACCAGAACTATCCACAAAGTCTATTTGTGAAAGATCCAAAATAATGTTTTTTGGTCCTTCATCAATGTTCTTGCCGAGTACCTTACGGAATGTAGGCTCAGAGAAAGCGTCTAATAAACCTGTGAGGCGGAATAGCTGACAGCTATCGCGGACTTCGCGTGTACCTCTCAGGCTCACGGTTAGATTTAGTGGTTCAGCTATGATTTTCTCCTCGTTCTTTTTACTAAAAGTAAACGTTCTAGTATAGATGGTTTTTGAGCAATTTGTCTATGTTGGCAACTGGCAAAATTTTTTACTAATTACCAATGTCCATCATGACCTGGGGATTTTAGATTTTAGATTTTAGATTTTAGATTTTTTGGGGTTTATGCCTTACCTCTGCTGGCATGAATCCAAGTTTGTGAATGTGAAATGCGAGTTCAATCTAAAATCGGCAATCCCAAATCTAAAATTTATTGCCGTGCTGCTTGCATTTTTAGGACAAACTGCTCAAATAAGTAGTCGGCATCATGGGGTCCAGGACTGGCTTCTGGGTGGTACTGGACAGAAAACACAGGTAGGGTCTTGTGACGGACTCCAGCTACGGTCAGATCATTGAGGTTCAAATGGCTGATTTCAACTGTGGCTGTGGGTAGGGAGTCTGGGTTCAGGGCGAAACTGTGGTTTTGGCTGGTAATTTCCACTCTTTCTTGTAAGCCGGCAGGTTGATTTAAACCGCGATGTCCAAATTTTAGTTTAAAGGTTTCTGCTCCCAGAGCATGACCTAAAATTTGGTGTCCCATACAAATGCCAAATATGGGTTTTTGGCTGTCTAGTAAGGCTCTGGTGGTGTTGATACCTTCTGTGACAGCGGCCGGGTCTCCTGGTCCGTTGGAGAGGAAAATACCATCTGGATTGTATTTGAGAATTTCTTCTGGTTGTGTATCGGCAGGAACAACTATGACGCGACATCCATAACTGGCGAGACGGCGGAGGATATTCCGCTTAACTCCAAAGTCTAGGGCGACGACGGTGAAGGTTTCGCTAATTTTAGCTACGGCTTCGGGGTTGAATTCCCAAGGGGTGGTTGTGGCTTCCATCCATTCGTAAACGGTTGGTGTGGTGACTTCTTTGACCAGGTTTAATCCTGTCATGTTTGGTGCTGCTTGTACCATTTCTAACAATTCTGTTTCGTCGAGAATTGTTGTGGAAATGCCGCCATTCATGGCTCCAAACATCCGAATTTTCCGGGTGAGGGCGCGGGTATCTATGCCGTAAATACCGGGGATGTGGTGCTGTTGCAGGTAGTTGGGGAGGGATTGGGTGGAACGCCAGTTGCTGGGTTGATGACAGATGTTGCGGGCGATCGCTCCCTTAATATGGGGTTGATTTGATTCTTCGTCTTCGGAATTAATACCAGTGTTTCCTAGTTCGGGATAGGTAAAAATGACGATTTGACCACAGTAACTAGGATCGGTTAACACTTCTTGATATCCGGTCATACCAGTGTTGAACACGATTTCGCCAATGGCGGTTCCTGTAGCACCGAAAGACCAACCACGATAAGTAGAGCCATCTGCTAGGACAAGTAGAGCAGGTATTGCGTCAGATAAGGACATAGATCATTTGTAATTAGTAATTGGAGAGAAAAGAGGGTTTTATATCTTCTATAACTTATTTTTTTAGAAGACAGCAAAGGTATATCTTCTCATGGTTTATGAAGGTGGAGAGTCTATATCTACAATATTCATTTCTATAATTGTCAGTTGCTCTTTCAAGTCCTGGTCGCTAGGTCTTTTAGGGTATTCTTCATGGGTATAAACCCATACAGGATAGACAGAACAAGAATTTTGATGAACAACATACATAAATCGGCCTCTACGAGAAGCACCTTGAAGTTCTGGCATCAAAAACCGAATTTTTCTAAATTCAAAATCTGGTTTGTAAGCACCTTTAGGAAAATTCTCGCTATCTGATTCATCAAAAAGCGGATCTTTTGCAAGAGTCTCTATATACTTTTGTATCAAAGTCTCAAATGAATCTCTAGCTCTTTTATTTTTTTTGTAGTGAATTTTAACAAGTTTAACAAGACTAATCTCAAACTTCTGCAATGGCCTTATCGAATATATTTCGCAACCAGGCACTACTATCCTCCGGCTTTACTTCTGGAATCCGTTCGTAATTTAAACGCAATTCCTCTAAAGTATCAGATAAAACAGCCTGATAGCCGGGATCATCTTGCTCAATACAATCAAGAATTGTATCAACCAAGAAATCAATAGCATCAATACAAGCATCAAAAGATTCTCTTTGGGAGCTAAGATTCAAAAAAAGCAAATAAATTCTTGATTTGAGGATCTCCAAAAACCCTGTATCTCCCTGCGTTGGTTCAATGAAAGAGTAGGCAAAATCCGTTAAGTAATCACGTTGTTCAGAAGAAAAATTGTTCCATTCAGTCTTGATATCTCTGGATGCTTTTTTTAAACGTGAAGTAATTTCATCAAATTTTGAAGCAGAAGCAACCTTGTTGGCTCGAACTTGATAAATTTGACCAAAATCAATTAAAACTGCGCTAGACATGGTTAATACCTCCACTTGTATATAAATAACATTAAATACCTTTCTAGAGAATATAACTCCTCACGGACAATATCTGGTAATGCCAAATAGACAATATATTCTACATATTGATCGAAAACTCAAAACCTTCCTGTCATTACTATACAATCCTTGACAAAAAAATCATGTATATGTATATAAAATTACCAGAAATTCCCAATCAAAACTTTAATTTTAAAATGATTCAATAGTCAAGCATTTTTAATTGGGTGGGAGGAGTACACTTGGGAAGAGCAGCCAGGGCGGTTAAAACATTCACTATGCTTCAGTATTTTTTGTCCCGGACAGCCCTCATTTTTTGTTCCGTTAGTTTAGCGGTTTTGACTGTTGCCTGTGATCAAGATCAGCAGACAACGATAACTGGTGAGTCTAAACAATCTTTATCAACTGGGAGTTTGGCGGCTATTCGTTCTTCCAGTCAACGTAAACAACTGTTAGCTAGTCCAAATTCAACGTCACGAGCATCTGCTTCCACCCAATTAAGTCCTTTGGAAATGGCACTAGATAAAGCTGCTGGTGCTAAAAGTATCAGCCAATCTGCTGTATCTGTGGATGATTGGAAGTTGGTGGTGAGTCAGTGGCAAGATGCGAACTGCTTGCAGCAGCGCTTCGCTATCGCTCTGATGAAGCAAGTTAGGCGCAATAGTGGCAATTTTGCCTTTGCTCAACGTCAAATCGTTGAATATCGCCGTCAAATTGTCTTAGCTCGCCGCAAGGCTTACCCCAAAAATTTAGCATCTTCTGTAACTCAGCCGCAATCAGTGGTGATTGATGTTCCTCAACGAACGGGTAATGGGATAATTTCTACTCGTCCCGCTGATAAAGCCCTAAAACCATCCTTATCTAAGCCTAGTCTCTCACCACCACCTGTCCTCCCTCGCCATAATGAGGTATTTATTGCCCCTATTAAACGGCGACTTGGTGGTACACCGATTATTGAAGTTACTTTCAATGGAACACAGCGGTTTGAGATGATTGTGGATACGGGGGCGAGTGGGACTGTGATTACCCAGAAGATAGCAGCGGCTTTGGGTGTAGTCACTGTCGGCAAAGCCAAGGCGAATACCGCCAGTGCTAAAGCTGTGGAATTTCCCATTGGCTATCTTGATTCGATGGAAGCCGGGGGGATGACAGTAAATAAGGTCCCAGTAGCGATCGCTGGTACAGAATTAGAAACAGGACTTTTAGGACATGACTTTTTCGGTAATTACGATCTAACTATCAAACGTAACGTCGTCGAATTTCGTCCCCAAGTCCACTCAGAAGCTAATCCTTCAGAAAATCCACTAAATGTTCCAACTTTGTCCAAGGGCTACCGCTTTGTAAAATTTCTTTAGCTACAGTCACCCCTTGACCATGATTTAGCCAGGGAACAGCACCTGCTACTTGCAATGCCAGGGAAGCATTTAACGCCACTATATCCTGTTGCGCTTGTGTGCCTTTCCCTTGCAAAACTTCTTTAAGAATCACCGCATTTTCTTGTGCGTCACCACCCTTAACAGCGGTAATGGGAGCAGGAATCACACCCACTTCCTGGGGATCAACAGTAGTTAGTAACACTTTACCATCTTTTAAAATCGCCAAATCGGTAATATCGCCCAAACCAGCTTCATCTAATTTTTCTCGTCCATGCAGAACCATTGCTGTTTGTGTCCCCAAGAGATTTAAAGCTTCAGCAACGGTTTCTATCAGTTGAGGATCAAAAACACCAATTACCTGACCAGTAGGATTCAGGGGATTTACTAAAGGTCCTAGTAAATTAAACACAGTCCGCACTTTGAGATTTCGCCGTAATGGGGCAACGGCTTTCAGGGCTGGATGCCAACCAGGGGCGAATAAAAATGTAATTCCTACCTCTTGTACTGCTGCTTGTACCTTATCACTCGCAGCAGTCAAATTTACTCCCAAGGCTTCTAAAACATCCGCGCTTCCTGTGAGACTCGAAGCAGAACGACTACCATGTTTAGCCACAGGTATACCCGCAGCAGCCACTACAAAGGCGACAGCGGTGGAAATATTAAAGGTTGATGCCCCATCACCACCTGTACCACAAGTATCAATTAACCGTAGGGGCGGGGTTTCCCCGCCCTTCAGGGTTTCCCCGCCCTTGTTCATGGGTACGGAAGACAGAGATTTTAATACTGCTGCCATTCCTGTTAATTCTTCAGCACATACACCTTTAAAGTTCAAGGCCATTAAAATTGCCCCTGACAGTTCTGGGGGAATTGTTTCATTGATCCATCCTTGCATCAATTCTGCGGCTTGCGTCCGGGATAATGATTGCCGTTCTAATAATTGTTTGAGTAAGTTAGACCAAATAGTAGAATCCATTGTTCGGCTTTTTTATGATGTTGGATGTAATTTTACCGAAAAATGGCTTTTTTTTTGCACGCAGAGGCGCTTCAGACGCAGAGAAAGAGTGCAAAGATGAGTTTTACAGCAGTTTGAGATTTTTTTAAGTTTTGGTTAATTTCATAGTTACTGATAAATAGTTCTTTGCCTTTTTCGTTGCTTCTATCTTAGAAAGGGAAATTGATAACTTAAAACTGATTTTTATATAAACTAAAGAATTGAAATTTTGATTTTCAAGTCCCCGACTTCTTGAGTCGGGGTTTTTCAGTATTTTTTCTAAGTAGGTGGACGTGAAATAACCAAAATGTGTAATGATATGTAAATTCACCTCGATGGGTTATTGTCGTTGAGTTTTAGCAATTTCAAAAAACGAAATATATTTTGATTTTCCTCCGCCCACCTACTTAAATAAAAATCTTCAAAGTATTTGACACTAAGCACGTAGCATGATACTGTATAGAAACTTGTGTAAATATTTTTTTAATTGTCATGGTCAAGATCAATATCTCTACCCCCCCTAATCGCTAGAACCCTTGCTGTAAGCGGATTTGCGGCTTCTATGTTACTAGCTGCTACCCCTGCTCATGCAATTAGTTTCAATTTTCAGTTTCAGGATATAGATGGAGGTACTAACGGGTTCGTGAAAGGAACATTAATTGGTTTGGTGGAAGGTAATAACCTCGGACCAGGGATTACAGCAACGGTTACATCTAGCCCCGGTGCTGGAGGAGTCGCTTCTGATTATTCTTTTTATCGCACTCTAGGTGGTGGTCAGGCTTTTACCGTTACCAACGGTAATATCACCTTTGCTGATGTTCACTTTATGAATCCTGCTAATAATTTATACTTGGGAACACTTGGGAATGGTATTTTTGGTTATGGTAACCAGCTAGTCGGTTCTTCTCCCAGTCCTTTCATTTATTTGGATTTTTCCAACTCTACAACACAATTCACTGCTGCGACACCTGTTCCCTTTGAGTATAGTCCTATTGCGCTACCAGCATCATTCGCTGTTTTTTTTGGTGCTGCAAAACTCCTCAAAAACCATCGTGCTAAAAAACGCATGGTATCAATTAAAGCTTAGAGGATGTTTTGGAGACTTTTAATGTATAAATAAAACCCTCTGGTAGACCTCTCAAGTAAGTAATTGGACAAAAATATTTACACTCATTGCGAGCGAAGGGAAGCAATCACAACCCCTGCGATTGCTTCATTTCGATTCGTTCCATTCCCAATGAAATTGTATAATTAATTCTGTCTCACTACTTATTAAATTTTATCCCTTTTCCCTCTCCTAAGAGGCTACAGTGTACACACAAGCTCCTCTGAGGAGAAGGATTAGTTTTACCAGATTTAGAGGTTTAGATCCCCGACTTCTTAAAGAAGTCGGGGATCTGATAATTACTAATAAATAGTTCTTTGCCTTTTTCGGCTTTTTTTTGTTTATAGTTATTCATGCCATATTGTAATTCCCATGCGATGATATTTGCCCATTTAAAGTTTTCTCTGATTTCTGGGCAATCGTCGTATGTAATTAACCAGTTGTGGGGACATTGTTTTAATATCTCTGCAAATTTTTGATGATCAAATCCTGTATGTAAATCTCCTTTTTTTCCATATAATTTAGATTTTTCGGCTTTAACATAAGGAGGATCTAAAAATATGAATACTTCTTTTCCTGGTTCATTAATCAGATGGCTATAATCTAAATTGGTAACTTGGATATCTTGTGTTAGGATATTTTCTAGTTTTTCTAGTCTATCTATTGATGAATTAGTAAATCTTTTCTGAAAAGATTCTAAAGAAAATCCACCGGATTCTATAGTTCCAGAAAATGTAATTCTATTCAGAACAAAAAACCGGACTGCTCTTTCTAGGTCTGATAAGGTGTTAACATTTACATGAGCTAATTCGGCAAAAAGTAATTTTCCATCTTGAGAATTTTCTTTAACTTGACGAACTGCGGAAACTAATTTTGATAAATCAGATTTTGCCAAATGCCAAAATAAAAATAATTCTGGATTTAAATCGTTAATAGAAATCTTTAAACTGGGAAATTTTTGTTTGAGATAAATGAAAACTGAACCACCACCAACAAAAGGTTCTCTAAATTCGGAAAACTTTTCTGGAAGACATTCGGCGATACTTTTAATTGCTCTTGATTTTCCACCAGGATAACGGAGAGGACTTTTGATCATAACAAAATTATACCTTGGAATTTCCTGACACTTGTATTTTTAATTTTTGATTATTTTGGGCTTCTAAAGCCAATTTTCTGATAATTTCTTTTTGCTTTTTGGTAAAAATTGTCTTGTTAATTTGTAAAAAATTATCTAATTCTTCAACTGTTGCATCAGGAAAAATAATAGAACTAACTACATTTTTACCAGTAAGCTTTAATTTTGTTAGAAAATTAACTGATTCTCCATTTAGCTTTAATGAATCTAAGTTGGAAAATAAAATCAACTTAAATAAACCATCTTGAATATCAGGAAGTTTAGGTAAAGATTCCTTTGAAGAATTTTTTGATTCTTGAATTATGTACTCATTATTATAAACAAATATTTCATCAGCAGTCAAGTGATAAATTCCTCCTAAATAATTCTCAATACTAAAAGTTGATTTTAGTCCATCTTCTAAATATTCCATTTTATGAGAAGTCATCACTTCTCGTTTACTTGCACTTAGAGAACCTTTAAGAGAAATATTTTTAAATTCTTCAAACTCAAGAATGATTTTTCGTAAATAGTTATCCATGCTTACTCGTGAGTGAATAGCCACTCCAGTTTGACTAGCAATAAAATCGTAAGAATTCAGCGCTTTCTCAAAAATTGATAAAAACCTTTCTTCAAATAAATTTTTATTCCAATGTAAAGCACTTTGCCGATATGCTAGTATTTCGTTGATTTGAGATTTTACAAATTCATTATTGAACTTTTGATTGGAAAGTTTATCTTTGTTTGTCTGTCCTTTTTTATGACTTTTCTGGGCTGTTTCATAATAAGCAAGCACAATATAAATATTTAATAAATTCATCCAAGAAATTGTAGAGTATTGAATTACATCTCTATCTCCATCTTTCATTACCGGAATAATGGTGATAATTTTAGATGAGTTGTATGTAGTATATATTCTAGCGAAAGGATAGCTTCTAGTTCTTTTAGGTGAAACCCATTTAGAATAAGCAATCTCAGTTATAGATGACTTGATTAATCCATAACCACTTGCTTGATTGACATCAAAACTATCTATATTAATTTCATTTAATTTGTCACCTAAATAGGTTTTATAGGTTACGCCTTTAATAAATCCTGTAAAATGTACAACTTCAACCATTAATGCACTCTTCTTTAATCACCGTTTAGGATATTATATATTTTTATGGCGTAGTTACAGAAAAATTAGCCTTTTTGGAAACCTTACTATATCAACTTATGAATCGTTCAGCCCCCTATCAACCATTAATATTCCGAATCGTGCATGGTATAAGCGGGATTTTAGGAATTGGTGCAATTATTAGCGGATTCCTAGTGTACAACACTTTTGATAAAAGATTTGGATATATACCAATTCCCAAAATCAATCCTATACAGAATATTCATGGGACATTGGCAGTATTTTTCTTGATTTTATTCCCATTTTTTGCTGTTTATAGTTTTCATGCTGGAAAAAGACGACTATTACAACCAGACTCTATCCAAAATCTAACTCAATTTGGTAAACCAATTTGGTGGGTAAGTCTGCAACGTTTAGTAAATACTAAAATGTTGCTTGCTGCTGTTTTAGCGGTGGTATCTGGGAGAATGATGAAGGAAGAATGGCTACCACTAGGAGAACTTGATCATGTTTGGTATTATGCTCATCTCATAGCTTGGGTAATCATCATTTTTTGTTTAGCCATTCATGTTTTGATGTCGGCTAAAGTTGGTGGTGTGCCATTATTATTATCAATATTATCCTGGAAGTTCCGCCCAGAAGATAGTCCTACTCAATGGTATAGTCGTCTCTGTGTTTGGTTGGGTAATTTTTCTCATCAAATCCGGGAAGAAATTAATCAGTTTATGAAGGGTGGTTTATTATTGCAAATAATTGAGGTAATTGTCTTAGGGGGAATTATTTCAGCGTTTATTTTACCTTTGTTGTTTTCTGGTGGTTAATAATTGACAAATATAACAAAATTAAATAGTATTATATTCTTCTTTAACAAGGTCAATTATGCTGAGGTCTGGGTGTGGGAAATTTAAGAGTTCATCACTTGTAAACCAGTCACCATACTCTTTACCTACAGCTTTAATCATGACGTTGTAAGTTTCTTGATCTGCTTCTTTCCAGTTCTGTGCTACTAGTAGGTTACGTAGCTTAGTATAATCGGCGTTGCTGAATTGAGGTATGAAATTCCCAAATTGAACTCTTAAAACTCTTACCTTTGCGTCTTTGCGCCTTTGCGTGAGACTAAAATTCATACCCTTAATCAGCAACGCCGTACAATCTATGCCTTTTTATGAGGCTTTGAAACCCCCATTTCCTTTAAATAGTATTATCTTCTTTATTTAACAAGTTGTGGTAAGCATTCAGTCGTCAGCTATCAGCTATCAGCAAGAATTGAATTGATAAGCATTCTGAAATTAATTACTGATGTCAGTCTCCCTATTTAAAAACCCCTAAAATCCAGTTTTAGCTGACTGCTGACCACTGATAGCTGAATGCTTACAAGTTGTGTCTGTTTCTTGTTAAAGATTATTCATCAACCATTGCCTGAACCGAACGGTATTATTTTGCGTCTTGTCTGTTATCGTTGTACGAATGGTGGTGGTTTCTGGGTTTTGTGTTATAACCCAGTTGTGAAAATGAACTCAAACGAAAGACTACTCTATGGAACCAGATAAGCTGGCGCGATTGAAAGAGTACGGTGAATTTATCCTCCGCAAAGTTGACTCAGTTCCCCAACGCCCTTCCCAAGAGGAGGATTGGGTTCCCACTAGCCTTGATGATTGTCTGTTGCGGCTGCGAGAGGCGGCACAGAAAACTGTGGAACTGGCCAACTCACCGGTGAAAATTGGTGTAATGGGGGAGTTTAGCAGCGGCAAAAGTTTGCTGCTAGGCAGTTTGATTGGTTATGCGGACGCTTTACCTGTCAGTGAAAATCCAACGACAGGTAATGTCACAGCTATTCATATTAAACCCCAAGATGATTTTGCGACTACTCAGGTAGATAATTATACGGTAGAATATTTATCCCATGAAGGGGTAAATGAGTGCTTACACTTCATTCTCAAAGAAGCAAACCGTCGCGCTGTGTCTGCTGGGGTGACACCTTTACAGGTGGCTAAAATTAAAACTGGTAAGGATATCAGTATTTGGTGTGAGGAAGTTTGGAAAAGCTCAAATAATTTAGAGTTGCGTTATTTGGTGCGGGAGTTAGTGTTATTTTTGCGGGCTTATCAGGCTTATGGTGAGGCTTTATGCGGTCGCTTTTACCAAATTGATGGTATTACTGCCCGTGAGGGTTTACAACTGGCAGAAATGCCAATGGCGATTCAATCTCTCAAGTTTGAGGATTTACCAGCGGCGAATGTTCGCTTACCAAATGCGCCACAACGATTAGGAACGCAATTATTACAAACCAGTTTTCTCTTAATTCGTCGCGTTGATATTGAAGTGAAGATATCACGGGAAATTTGGGATGTTACCGGTGCAGAAGAGTTTGTGCTGTTGGATTTTCCGGGGTTGGGTGCTGCTAATTCTGGGGCTAGGGATACATTTTTATCGTTGCGAGAATTGGCACAGGTACAGACAATTTTAGTCTTACTGAATGGTAAATCGCCGGGGAGCGATCGCGCCCATAAAATTTTCACAATGATGCAGCAACAACGCCCCGGACAAGACCTCAAGGATTTAATTCTCGTCGGTGTGGGACGTTTTGATCAACTGCCTTTAGAAAGTGAAGGTGGAGAAAGAGAACTAGATTTATTAATTAATCATCAATCTGATTCTCAATCGTTAGAAACAAATACAGTTTTCCAAAAATTAAAGGTTCTTAAAACTATTATTGATGGAGCGGAAGCATTTACTAGTCAAAAAGACAGAATTGTTTTATTATCACCCCTGTTAGGATTAGCTGAATTAGCTAAACGTTCTGGTCAAGTGAAAGCAGGTTCTGAGGAATTTCTCGCTAATTTAGATTATCCAGAATATCTGGAAAGACCGAAAAAATTACAACAGAAATGGGGTGATTTAAGTGAAGCTTTATTAGCAGCAGATGGCAGAAATCAATTAGGTAAACAGTTGGGTTATTTTGCTCAGGATGGTGGGATTAGTAAATTAAGAGAACTAATTCAAACTCATGTTGCTAATCACGGCTTAAAGCAATTATATGAAGATACCCGTCGGGCGGCTGATGGTATTCGTCAACAACAAGAATATCTCAAAGAAATTATTGCCGAAATTCATGAACAAGGCATACCCACAGTTGATACTCCGGCTTTACTAGAATTAAGAACAGCCATAGAAAGTTTAGATAGAACCTACAGAAACTTTCAGAAAGATTTAGGTAAAGAACAACTGAAAGATAGAAGAGGAATTGTCGTTAGTGATGTCATTAAAGATGAACTAACTTTAAAAATATTGAATTGGAGTCAATGGACATTACTATTTAATAAAATCCAAAATGGCACAATTACCTTAGCAGAATTTAAAGGTGCAGCGGGGAAATTATTTGATAGAGGAAATCGGGTTAATACCTCCATACCGACTAAGAGTGATGACTTTTATCCAGCCTTTGAGAAAACAGTCAGAGAACTGGAGAACTTTGCGAGCGATCGCATTCGTCAAGCCGTGATAGACTTATTAAGCTCATTGGCACATCAAATCACCTTAGAACGGGAAAAACTGCAAGCCATTCTTCAGCCAGAAATGGAACAAGAAATTGAATCAAAATTCGGACTTGAAGAAGCAGATTTATTTTATAAACTGTTACTAGGATCAGATCCTCGTCAATGGAAAGAAGCAATTATTACCGAAATCAATAATCATAATCAAAGCATCAAACCAGAAAGTATTTTTCCCCTAGCTAGACAAGACGAAAAACACAGTGTCGGGCAAATTTTTGATTGGTCTCCCGAAAGAAATCAAAACCCATCCAGAAGTGCCAATCATCAACTTTTCGTATTACGACTGCGAGATGAAATTACCGCCAGTGCTAGTCTTCACCTTGTGCAATATGTCAGTGAAAGTAATCAGCAAGTAAATATAGAAATCAATGGAATTTTAGATCAAATTATTCCCAGCTTGCAAAATCTTTCCAAAAAAGAAGCACTACTAAGATATATTGCTGCAAGAGATTCACAAGCCGAACTAGCCATTCCCGCTTGGTTAGAAATCCTCACCGATATTGCCACAATTAATGAAGACGAACTATTTACCTACATTTAAGGGCTAACATCTAAGGAAACACAAATTTATCTGCGGTTATCTTTTTCCATCTGCGGTTAAAATCTTCCTTTTTTACCTCACCGGAATAGGAATTAACAAGAAAGTAAACCTTTAAGTAGAGTAACGTAAATAATTAAAGGTTTGTAGTAAGGTCTTTAGACCTGAAAGTAGGGCTAAAGCCCTAACTACGAGCAAATTTCAGAATCTGTTAACTTACTTAACATAGTTCTATTTATTTTTACCTACCTACTTAGTTATCAAATCAACTTAGGGAAACGCACTATCAATGAATTATTAACAAACAAAAAAAGGAACATCAAAAATGCCTGTGGAAATTCAGCTTCTACCTAGCTTTAAATTAGGTGTGAAAGAAAACACACAGTTGCATCTACCCACCATCCAAATTGTCCCTATTAAAAGCAACATTCCCCACATTTCTCGGATTACTTGCATAGTCAGAGGTACACCAAATGAATTAGCAGCAAAAATTCAAAGCAGCTATAAACAATTTCACTCAGATACACCCAAACAAATTTATAATATTTCTCAACTAGGACAAAACTCCTGTCAGTTAGATGCACCTTTAATCACAATAGTTGATTGTACCTTAAAGGTAATTGTCGAATATTTTGATTCTGACGCTGCGGGAAAACCAAATTTGTCCATATCTAATCATGTATGTGCTGAATGTGATCTTTGGTTTATACCCAATTTACAAACATCATCAAGTTCATCTACAAAAAATCATCCCCCCATGAATACTTCACAATTTGATCACTATTTGCATAATTTAAGTCAACAACTCAGTGAAAAACTCAACGAAAAACAAAGAAAAAGATTTCCTGGTTGGTTAGCTTTAGATTTTGGTACTTCCAATTCTACAGTGACACTTTTTGACCCCATAGAAGTTCCCATTGCCGAAGTTTTACCCAGAGAACAAGAACTGAGATTGAGAGAACGTATGGCGGAATGGTTTAATTCCTCCCCAGATTTAGCCTTACCAGATGTTAGTAGTGGTGAGTGGGAAAAATTCCTAGTTGACATTAGCAAAAGCTTAGAAATAGAATCAGATCAATTAAGTGAAATTTTTGAAAGCGATAACAAAGAATTATTTTTAGAAGCAATTCGGCAAATTGAATTATGTCTAGGAACGAGTGATAGATTTCGGCGGGCTGTTAGTAAAAAACTTTATGCGATATATCATGAAGTTTTTCGTGTTCCCACATTAGAATCACAAAATTTAATTCCTGTAGTTTTAGATATTGACCGGCGCAGTACAGAAATTCCCAGTGAAATGGAAGTATCGCAATTAATCCCCTTAAAACTACGCATGGGTAGAGACGCAAGAGATAATAGAAAGAAAGCCATAGCCCAAGGCACAACTGTTGCAGTTAAAGAAATTATTAGCAGATTTCACCATTCACCCAAACGCTATTTTGGACAAGATCGATCTTTCCCCATTATCTTAGAAGAAGATGAAGAAAACATTCAAGTTAATCGCCTCATTCAAGCAGCTTGGGCGCAATTAATTGAATTAACAGAAGATTATCGCCAACGGGCTAGACGCAGATTTTCGGAAGGCGATTTTTTAACAGCAGTTGTTACCTATCCCACCGTTGCCCCTCCCGTAGTTCGCAAAGAAATCAAGCAATTGGTACAGGAATTAGGCATTGATGATGTCCAAACTGCCTATGATGAAGCTGTGTCTGTCGCTATCTTTTTCCTGTGGCGAGAATTTGGCGGAAATCTGAATATTGGCATTGAATCTTTTAAAACTCGCTGTCGTCAAAATGGGAATAAATGGTCACAAAATGTCCTGGTTTTAGATATTGGTGGGGGAACAACTGACTTAGCTTTAATTGAACTAACTTTAGAAGATAACACCCCTTTCTTTGCAGATCATGAAGATCGAGGTTTAGGAGGACGTTACTACAAACTGACTCCAAAATTATTAGGTTCTTCGGGACATTTACAATTAGGTGGTGAATTAATTACTTTACGAATTTTCCGCTTGTTAAAAGTCGCTATTTCTGATTTTCTTCTCACCGCAGTCACTACAGGTGATATCGAAAGCGATAAATTAGAAGACTTAATTAACTCCGAATTAAACGACCGTTTTTTAGAAGATGGGAAATTTAAAACTGGTAGTTTGCTAAAATGTATAGATAAAGAAAATCCTGAAGGTGACGTTGCTTTTAAAGATGCCCTAGACACTGCTGAAAAGGTCTTACCAACTCGTTGGCAACAAGCACCCCAACGCCTGCAAACATTTTACACATTGTGGGATCATGCGGAAGCCGCCAAACTCAAATTAGGACAAAAAACAACCACAGATGGTTCTTTATTAACTTTCACTTTAAATGAACAACAAATTAGTGAACTGCTTGCCCAAAGTGCCATTAAATTTCAAGTGAGAAGTTCTGAATCTATTTATTTAACTTTAGATCACCAGCAATTTGAACGGGCAGCAGCTTCGTCAATTAAAGAAGCAATTGGGATTGCGAAAGGTTTAATAGAAAGCCGTCTTAGTTCAGAATCTAATCAAAAAGTAGATTGGTTAATTCTTTCTGGAAAAACTTGTAGTCTTGATCTTGTGCAACAACAAATTTACGAAGAATTTAGTCAATCACCTTATTTTGTTTGGAATCCTGAACGAATTACTTTTGTTTTAGAATTTACTAAACTTGCTACCTCAGCAGGTGCTTGTTATGCCGAAAAACTGCGTCGTTTTCGATTTGATCCTGAAGAATCTAAAAGTTTATTACGGAAAGGTGCAAATCAATTAGAAATTGATGTCAAAAACCTGTTTTATTATCTTCCTTGCAACTTCAAACGCAAAACTCAAAGTAACGACCCCTTAGCCATTTTTAGTGCTGGACAAGAACTATATCAGCTTGCACCCTGGGACACTGTTGCTAAAGTGCGGACACCTTGGCAGGGGATACAATTAACTAATATTATCCATCGTCAAGATTACGAAAACGGAACTTTTCGTCTGTGGGGTAGTTTCGACGGTAAAATATTGATGGATAAATTGGGTATGGAAGAACAGGAATTTCTCAAAAAAATCAAAGTCCAATTTGAGATTGACCAAGCTTTACAATTTAGTATTTTACTATGTCGAGGTAATCCCCATTATTTAATAGACGTGGTTGGTATTGATATTAATTCAGTCATATCTAAATCTACTGAAAATGCCTTGTTTACTGATGGTAATTTAAAGTGGAATATCGCTGTAGAAAACCACCAACACAACTTAAATGATGGTGATATTGCTGTCAATGTTTTAGAATCTGCCACAGTTGATCAACCTCATGCTTATCATTTGGTATTTGCCGTTGATAATCATGAAAATAAATCAATGGAAATATTTCATTATTTACAAGATGGTGTGAAGCAACCAGGAACAGGATTAATTAGTAAACCTTTGCCATCATTTCCCCAAAGTGGTCAACATACTTTCTACATTTATCAAACTGATAGTGAGACAAATACTAAAAAATGGCTACGGATTGGTACACTCAGTAAACCGGATATTATCACAGATTATCCCTGTCAATATCATGTAACTCTTGATAATACAGGCATATTAAGAATGCACGCGGGGGCAGTTCCTTATTGGACATCTAATAATCAAGAATGTCTTGAACAAGAAGGATGTGTTTATCGTGCTGAATTGGAATTACAACCCAATGAAGTTGATAAAGAACGTGATCCTTTTTGCGGTATTCATTAAGTTCAAGATCCCCGACTTCTTCAAGAAGTCGGGGATCTAAAATCTTTTATTTTCATCCTGATAAAATTATGCAGAATCTACATAAACTATTAACTATAGAAAACTCAGAATTAGCCAAAATATTGCGGTTTAATTTATATGGATTAGCTGCAACTTTAACAAAAGCAAATCAAGAATATCCATTTGATGCCGGATGTCAGATATGCGAAGAACTGTTGCAAGAACTTCATCAATTATTAGAACCTGTACCATTCCCAGATCCCCGACTTCTTCAAGAAGTCGGGGATCTAAAACAACCTGAATTAACAAATGAATTAAAATTATTAAAATTAAAAGAAATTTTCAATAACAATTCAGAATTAAATTCTTATTTAGGTAATTCTCATATTCAAGGTCAAACTGATGCAGAGATATGGAACGAAATTCATAGGAAACTATTGCGAGTTCCTGAAGATGTAGCGATATCTTGGCGACATAAGGCTTTAGAATTAGCACAGGAAGCAGGTGCAGTTGTAGATAATATCAATCTGGATGAATTGCCATTTGTACGTGATGAAATTATTTATCCGGGGTTGAGTGGTACAGTTCAAGCTAAAGGACTATGTTTATCTCAAACAGCTTTGATAAATTCAGAAATTTCCCAAACTCATCTTGCCGATAATTTATATTTAATCGCCGGATTTTTACTTTTATATATTAAGTTTATAGAAATAGATCCAGACTTACATCATGCTTTAAAAAGTGTTTTTAGCTTTGATGTGGTTTCTTTATCTGCCAAATTGGAACAACGTCATCAATATATTGATGCTTTAAGCGATCGCTTGCACCGCATCCAAAAAATAGATGAAAATACTGACATAGTTCTTAATTTATGTGCTTGGATTGACATGGATGAAGCCATTCATTCCTTAGTATTTATCCCTCCTGCTGAACGTTATTCTTGGTGGGGAAAATTACAAAAAGAATCCCGGCATCTGTTAAAAAAAGCCGCTGATAAAGCAGTTAAAGCAGGTAATGAAGTCCGACTCAAACAATTATCAGGACTATATGCTGATGTTTGTGAATTTTCTAAAGATGACCTACAGTTAGACTGTGGTGGCAATCCTGGCGAGGTATTAACCTGTTTACGAGTCTATGCCAAAATTAATCAGCAACAGTATCCAGGAAGGGTAATATTTCGGACTTTACGCTAAAAAAAAGAACTTTGTCCGTAATACTGGAATAGCTGAGTAATCAAAATTCTCCTCCTAGTGAATCAAGTTCAGATATTGTACTAGTTTTGATATGTATAATTAGTCCCTTGATGGGAGCGATCGCCATCTATCTAACTGCTTTGTACCTATAGATTTAAAGTAATGGTCAAGTTACCTATGACTTAGCGCAGTTAATAGAACCACCTGTACAAACATTAGAATGTTCTGAATTTGCAGACGCAATCATCAAACATTGCGGCTAATTTCTATTAACCGTGCCTTTGATACTATAATATATTTATCACCATCACTAACCAGGTTATTTGTATGGTTATCACTCCTTTGAAACTAAACTTCAACACAGTTAATTTTACCGATGAACAGTTTTATCAACTATGTCAAAAAAACAGCGATTTAAAATTTGAACGCACATCTACCGGAGAATTAATTATTATGCCACCAGTAGGAGGAGAAAGTGGTAATAGAGAAGCTGATTTGATTACTGATTTAGGTATTTGGAATCGTCAAACAGGACTCGGTTACACCTTTAGTTCTTCCACTATATTTAAATTACCCAATGGTAGCGATCGTTCCCCTGATGCAGCTTGGATTAAAAAAGAACGCTGGGAAGCACTCACCCCCGAACAAAAACGCAAATTTCCCCCCATTGCACCGGATTTTGTCATTGAATTAAGGTCAGCAACAGATGATTTAAAAACTCTGCGTCAGAAAATGCAAGAATATATAGATGCAGGAGTGAAACTGGGATGGTTAATAAATCCTCAACAGCAACAAATAGAAATTTATCGTTTAGGAAAAGATGCGGAATTGCGAGATTTGCCTACAGAATTATTAGGAGAAGAGATATTACCAGGATTTAGTTTGAGTTTAGATTGTTATTAAAATCTCAAGTAAAGTGTTATAATTTCCATACCTCAACTAGTGGATACAATCATGATTGACCAACTTCTCATCAAAACTGAAATTGATGATTGTGATGTACCAGATGCCAACCTGCTAGTCACTGAAGATGATACACCTGTGGATAATCTCGCATCTGAAAAACAACAACGCCTTTTAGTCGGTTCTCTTTACAGTTCTTTACAAAATCAGATTTTTTTAGCAGCAGCTAATGTTGGTGTTTACCATACTTATGGTGAACCTGCGATAGTTCCTGATGTATTTGTTAGTTTTGATGTACAAACTCCGCAAAACTGGTGGGAAAAACAAAATCGTTGTTATCTAGTTTGGAAATTTGGTAAATCACCAGAAGTTGTCATTGAAATTGTATCAAATCAAGAAGGTGCAGAACTAGATAAAAAGTTGCAAATTTATGAAAAAATGCGAGTTTCTTACTATATTGTCTATGACCCACATCAAAATTTAGGAGAAGACATTCTCAGAATTTATTCTATCAAGGGTAGACGTTATATAGAAACTACAAATAATTGGTTAGAAGATATTGGTTTAGGAGTAACTTTATGGACTGGAGAATTTGAAGGTAGAAATGATTCTTGGTTGCGTTGGTGTGATCAAAATGGTAATATTTTACTAACCGGTGATGAACTCGCAAAAGCCGCAGAAGAACGAGCTAAAAATGCCGAAGCACGCACCAAAAATGCCGAAGCACGCGCTCAATTATTAGCAGAAAAGTTAAAGGCTTTGGGTGTAGATCCTGATAGTATTTAAATCTGACTTAATGATTTTTAGCAAAAGTAGCAAAAGTAGGGTGTGTTAGCGACAGCGTAACGCACCATTCCAGCTTAAATAAGAATTGCAGGTTATTAAATTTGCATTCATAAATACTAATTACAAAAAGTACAGGATTAAAGGATGAACAGGATTGGATTGAGAAAATGTATAAAAATTCTATTTGAGTCATAATATTAATAATATATGTATTGAAAAGGAGAATAGATGATTATGGTAATGACACCAATTAAAGAAGATGTATTAAAAAATTATTCCCTAGAAGATTGGATGCAAAGTTCCCCAGAGGGTACAGAATGGGTAAATGGGGAATTATTGGAGAAAGAAGAAGTGACACTGAAACATAGCCGCATACAGGGTAATTTATACTTTTACTGGAGAAGTTACAAAGATTCTAGTGGTCAAGGTGGAGAAGTGTATACAGAAGCACCCTGTCGCACAAATCAACAAGGCCGTCGTCCTGATGTTGCTTATATTACGCCAGAATTGATACAGCAGTTTGGTGAACCTGCTGTTTTACCCCAAAGTTTTCCCCTCGTAGCAGAAATTATTTCTCCCACAGATTTAGCAGAGGATATGATTGCTAAATCTCAAGAATATTTGCAATCAGGAAGTGAGGAAATTTGGTTAGTTTTTCCTGAAAATCGGTGGATTATGGTAATTACTAAAAATCAACGTCTTGTGTTTATTGCTGGTGAAATAGTGAGGACTCAAACTGTACTAACAGGTTTTAATATTGCAGTAGATGAATTATTGGGTTAAGACAACAGAATTGCATTTAGTTTGAGTTTCACGTCGGAGAGGGGTTGGGGAAAGCTTTATCGAACTCACTCACGTTGAGTTTAGATTGTTATTGAAATACTCAATTTAAGGATGTGATTTTTCAACCCAACGCTGAAATAGTTCTACTATTATTCTCCAGCGTCCCTGATTTTCTACAACGACATCATGACGTTTCAAAACTTCTAAAGCATTCTGTAAATCAGTTTCATCTATTCCCGTCAACTCAATTAATTCATTTATTGTTAATCCTGCGGTGTGTTTTGCCAGATGACTTAAAATTACTTGTTGAGTGTTATCATTATTTTCCCCAGCTTGACCCCAAACACCATTAAAGTAATTACTACCTCTTTGGAAAAACTCCGGTTTTTTGACAATTGCTTCCACATCTTCCACAGTAAAAACAGATTCGCGGGGTTTTCCTTGTTCAAAAACAAAATCATTATATAGTCGGACTAAATGAAAACCTACCAACTGCACTAAATAAGGTTGTCCATAGGTTAAATCATAAATTTTATCTAGTGCTTCTGGTGTGTAGTCTAATAAAAATTCTTCAATAGCTGGGTTAGCAAGAATTTCACCTGTTCCACCACGACTTAAAAAACCCACGCGAATAGGTAGAACACTCGCAAAAAAAGGTTGAAAATAATCTGCTGTCATTTCATCTAAGGTATGCAAACCAGCAAAAGCAAAAGCGACTTGAGAATGTGCTTGTACTAAACTACGCAAAAAACCCATAAAATCTGGGCTAATTTTTCCGGCTTTAATTAAATCTTCAATTTTTTCAAATTCATCTATCGCAATAATTAACCCACCGGATAAATTTTTAATTACTTTTTCAAAATAGCGGTTAAAAGTCCGTTCGGGAAGTTTTAATAAATCATCATCATTGGGAGGTTCAATATTCACAACTTGGGAAATTTCATCACTAATAGCCATTAATACTTCACCTACTCCTTGGGTGACATCTCCTAATTTTAGTAAATTCACATAAACGACTTTTACTTGATTATCTAAAGAGTTAGCAGCATTGAGTAAAATCGAAGTTTTACCCATGCGTCTATGACCATAAATGACTACAGACTGGAGTTGAATACCTCTAAGCCAAAGTTCTTCTAATTGTCTGATGATATCTTCTCTCCCAATAAATAAATTACCCATTACAGGGTCGCCGATAACATAATGATTATTGACAGGTTTATCAATAACAACTTTCCCAACTTCCCCAGCAATTTGTAATAGTTGCTGTTGCCAGTTGTTAGCAATATCTATAATTAATTTTTTTTCTGCTTTGGGTAGGGTATCGGCTGTATTTAAAATAGTTGTCAGTTCGCCTAATGCGCGATTTAAAGCAGAAGAACGAGATACACGGGAGACACTACCGTTAATGATTTTTATATCTTCAATTATTTTGACAAATCTATCTAATGTTTGCCAAGTGGTAGGACGTAATAAACCTGATGTGGGAAATGTAGGTATTTCTAGATTAGCAATAGAATCTAAATCTTTTACATCGTTAAATACTGCTAAATTTTGAGCAAGAATATACATTTCTTCCCCATACAGAAGAGAACGAACAACGGCAAATGCTTTTGTGGCTTTATTGGGTTGTTTTTCATGCAGATACCAAAAACCAGCAGCAGCAGCACGGGAGGGAGTATCAAGGCGGGTATTTGTTTTTTTACTTAAATCAGCAGATGTAAAATATATTAATTTCCAATCATAGGTAGTTTCTGCTAACTGAGAAATAGACCAAATTATTTCTTCTTCTGGCTTTATGTCCAGTGCCTTATTTACTGCCTCAACTACAGGAGTAGATTGCCTGGTATACGCCAATAGTTGATTAACATTATGTATACCGTTTTCCCAGTCCTGTAATAACCAGTTTTTTAAGCGTGAATCTAAATAAGGTAAAGGAAGAGTAGTAATTCTGGGTAGTAAAAAACTGCTATTTCGGAAATAACCCAAGTTTAACAGTAAGCCAAATAACCAATTTTCCAGGCGTAAGATTCCCACAAGTAGCACCACAAGTCGCGCCACAAGTAGCACCGCAAGTAGCATCACAAGTAGCATCAGAATGTACCAAAGAAGTCCCGCGATTATAAGTCCCACAACGATGTACGCGTATATGTTGTTTACGGACTCCACACCTTCCGCTACATCTTCCGCTACATCTTCCGCTACATCTTCCGCCACACCTTCCGCTACATTTTCCGCTACATCTTCCGCCATACCTCCTGCCACACCTCCCGCCACACCTAGCGCCATAAGTACCGCCACACCGAGAGGCACAATGTACGGCACAATGTACGCCACACCTAGCACCACAATGAACGTTACACCTTTCATGTTAGGTTCTGGTATATTACTCGCCAGACCTCTCGCCACACCTAGCACTACACCGAACGCCACACCAAATACTACACCGAACACCACACCAAATACTACACCGAACACCACACCGAACGCCACACCAAATACTATACCGAACACCACACCAAATACTACACCGAACACCACACCTATGGCTAGACCTAGCCAGTTAATAGACAAGCCTAATGCTTGGAGAAACAAACAAACCAATATGGGTGTAATTATTTTTAAAATAACACCTTGAAATAATAATTGACGTTGAACAGGATTTTGCCGTAATGCCTTCAGTCCTTTATTCCAATTCATTTCTTTTGTAGGAATATAACCCCCGCCAAAGGTATCAACATACCACCGCAAAGCCTGGGGAAAATAAAACACCCAACACAGCAATAGTAGGTAATCTAAAGGATTCCATAAAGAGAGAGGACGGCGTAATTTAGGGGCTAAATCTAAACGAGGTACGGGTGATTTGGTAGTCATAATATGGTTTTGGTGTTGCTTAATCCGTGTATGATTTTGGAATGTAGAGACGTTCCATGTAACGTCTCTACAAAGTTTTTTCTTTATACAAATCATAACAAAGCTGGGTTAATTTTTGCGGGTGTCCACCGCTTGCTTGAATAAGTTCTTGAATATCTGTTTCTGTAAAATCAATTGTGGTTGGTTGTAACCGCTTGGCAATAAAATCACGGATAGTTTTTTCCTTCCAAGGTTGAATATCTACTTGTTGACAAATATCGGCTAATGGAGATGTTTCATAACTATCATTAAATAATGTTTTTAGAGATTCATTTGCGGCTAAAACTAATTTTAAACAAGCATTTTCACCCTCAGCTAAACCCCGTAAATGATCTCTCAGATCTCTTGTAAATCCTACTCCATTCAATTTACCAACATTATCTAAAATTAATAATACTCTTTTATCTTCTAAATTTCTAGTAAATCTATAACCTGTGTTCTCTGGTATATCAAGTTTTTCACAGATAGCAAAATAAAAATCTTCTTGATTATGAATATTATTCATATCGAGAAAAACATTTTGACGTAGTGATTTTAAAAAATTGATTGATTGTTGATAAACTGCATATAATAAAGATGATTTACCAATTCCTTGTTCACCAATAATGGCAACGCTGCTGGCACTATTGAGAAGTTCAAATATTTGCTTTATTTCTTGGTCTCTACCAAGAAACTTTTCTAGGTTCTCTATTCTTCCTGTTGTGGGAACAAAGGGATTTTGATTATCTGTATTTGTGAAATTTACATTAGAAGTTTGTATGGGGGTATTATAATTACCTATATCTGTAAGATTTACATTAGGTGTTTGTATGGGTTGATTATTAACATTTCTATTTAAAAATATTTCTATCTCTTCCTTAAACTCAGTCTTGTTAATATCTTGGATATTTAGGCGATTTCTAATTTTATCAATTAGTTCTGTACCTATTTCTTTCAAATATTCGTATGAATATGGCTTTCCATTAGCTTTAAATATAAAAGCTGGCATTTCATTATAAGTTTTGCCGTCCCAAATCTGTACAAAAACTTTTGATTCTATAGGACTAAGTGAAATTAATCCTCTTGTTCTTTCTTTTAATATTTCTTTAATATATTCTAATGCTTCTTTCGCTTCCATCTTACACTGGTTGAGTTGGTAGAGTAGGTTTTGTCTTGAAGTTCTATATTTTACAACAAAACCCACAAAATCCCACATTTACCTACAAATTTTTGAGATTTCCCACAAAATCCTACATTTACCCAAATCCCACTTAATCATATATCCCAGGTGAAATGATAGAGACGTAAACAAAAAACACGCACTTGAGGAGTGTAAGCCATGTCTCAACAATCCACTGAAAAAAATAATCTTCCTACCCAGTCCAACAACACCACCAAAATTTTAGACACTGCGGAGAAGATAGTTGATAAATTCACTAAATCGGAAACCGTAGAATTAACAGAAGTTGCAGCCAAAACAACAGAGAAAATTATAACAGTGTTAGTCGCATCTGGAGGTAAACTTGTTGCGGTGATTTTAGCGATCGCCATTTTAATTGTAGCAACTGCAATACCCATTGTGGCTATAAAACTATCCCCAAGTCAAATCAATCCACCTACAAATAATTCCCATTTGACTCTGTGATTCCTAACTCCTACCATCATAAAAAACCTTGGCAAAACCTCGAAAAATATCAAGTCCTGCCAAGGTATTTAGTTATCAGTAATTACTATGAAATCCCAGCTTTAATTAAACTAGGACAAACTGATTAGGATTAGCTACACTCAAAGCGCTGGCTTGAATACCAGTTAAGGTGGCTAAAGTTTGACCACCAAAGATAACCGCAGTATCAGCACCAACTTGAGTCAAAGTTAGATTAGCTGTAGTGATACCTAAACTAGCAGCGCCCTTAATACCAATCACATCCGAACCAACTTGGAAATCTAGAATGGTGTTAGTAGCTTTGGTTAATTCACCAAAAACAATCCAGAATTGGTCAGCGCCAGCACCACCAGATAGGGTGTGACCGCCACCAAGACCGATTTCAAAGGTATCATTACCATCACCACCCAAGGCACGACCATTAGAACCATTACCCAGGAAGAACAGATCATTACCAGCGCCACCAGAGGCACGGAAATTACTGGCTTCATCTCCGAAAAATGTGTCATTGCCATCACTACCAAAAGCGCGATCGCCATTGGCTAAAAACACGGTATCATTGCCACTACCACTGTCAATAGTGTTATTGCTGGCAAGAGCGCCCGCAGCCGCACTATCAATCTCATCATCACCAGCACCACTAAACACGACATCATTAATACCACCAAAGCCAGGAGTTTGTTTGGCTACAATTATCTCGGCATTAGGTGTACCAGCATGGAATTGTGTATCCTGAATCAAATTGGCATTAGGCGCAATCAAGAAAGATAACTGACCACCTTCAACCAGGTTTTCTTGTCTAGTTTTAGTTCCATCACCATTACCATCAATGTCAGTTGCAGTAATGATTGTGCCAGAACGAATACTATGCGCCTGGACATCAAACACAAACTGTGTACCAGGAGCGTTACCAAACAGATCGGAAACGTCTAGAATACCTGAAGTTTCCCAGTTACCGATATCAGTGGGGCTAGAGTCAGTTTGACCAGAAGGAACAGCCGAGCGATCAACTTGTGCAATTCGGGTCAGGGTTGAGGAAGGATCAGCAACTGAAGGATCAATTCTCCAAATGGAAGCTTCTTCCTTCGATGTTCCCGCAAAAATAGTTGCAGTAGCTGCCCGATCTTCGTTAAAGTAGATTTTGCCATCATCAGCCCAGTCAAGGTTATCAGGGTTACGGAGACTGGCATCTTTGGTTAAGTTACCATCAAAGAGAATGTCTATTTTGGCTGAGATGTCACCAGTATTGATATTATTGAAGTCAATATCAATTTTATAGGTCGTTCCATAGGTATCTACACCATCAAATATAGTTTCACGTCCTGTGGAAGCTAGGACTACTTGTGTACCGTCTTTAGGATTAGTAGATAAATCTTCAGGACGAGAAAACAAGAATGCTTTGACATCTGCGGCTAATTTATCTTGCTGTGCTTGGGTGGCAAAGCCTTGAGCATCATAACCAAGTTCATTTTGAATGCTTGTATCTGAGTCTGGTCCATCAACAGCAGTATTAGCAAGAGCAGGGTCATAATATTTGATCTCTACAAACTTACCAACGGTAGAGTTGTTTGTACCTTTGAAGTCTCTAGGATCAGCTTCGATCGCATCAGTAGCATTACTGGGGTCATCAGCAACCCAAACATAGAGCTTACCTTGTCCAAGTCCATTCCGGTCTAAGAAACTACCATCATTCTTGGCATTCTTGTCACCAATATAGAGAATCAGAGGTGCAGGTCCGCGATCATCACCAATTAAAAAAGCAACTTTGTCAGTGCGGCCTGTGTTCAACTCAGTGACGTTTTCCCATGCAGCCCGACCAAACCAAGGAAGAGTATATAAGACATTGGTTTTGGTATCTAAAGCAAATTGTGTCCCACCATAGGTTTCTTCACCAGAGAAGAAAATACGATCAGCTAAACCAATACCCGCACCAAACTGGTTGGCTTCAAACAAAGCAGCAGAACAAAAACGTTGAATACCACCAAATTCTAAGTCAGCAGCAGCATCAACAACTTCACCTTTGCGGTTGATAATGGTGTCATGGGCTAATCCAGCATCAACGATTTGCAATGTGCGCTTGTCAACATCAAAATAGTTAACTCTTGCACCGGGGAGTTGAGTACCGTTTTTCAGGGTGTACTTATAACCATCAGCAGCCCCTACCTCATTAACAACTAATAAACGAACGGTTGTGTCGTTGAGTGAGTAAGCGCCAATACCGTCAAGAATACCGGGAGCAACATAGTTCCCAATTTTGTCACCAACTGTAAAAATAGGGTCAACGGTGTAACCATTTAATCCTTTTACTTGAGACGGTTGGGTTGTATCGAATGGTGTGTTAGCCATAAAATCCCTCAGTTTTCTTTGTAATGCTTACTGAATCAATGCTTGGTAAATTTAGGAAAACCTATATTTACTGAATATGAATATTACCTTCCAGTAGAATCTCACGCAGAGGTTAAGAAGGCACTATGATTTAGCTATTTCTTGATTAAAAATTTTTCTAGAAGTTAATTTTAGATTAAGAAAAGAGAAAAGATTATCTATTGATCGGTACTATGCCAATATTAAAACTAATACACACCCGATCTTCATCACTCATATTCATTTCCACACCATGTAACAGCCAACTGGGAAATATTAACATTGTCCCTTCACGAGCTTTATAAGTGATTTTGGGGAAAGTCCAGAGATTAAACTCTATGGAAGGTGGTACTATCATCTGTGAAGCTGGTCGCGGATCAGAGAAAAATATGCCACCACAATTTTCAGGAGTTTTCAGATAATAAACTCCACTTAAAATTGAGTTGGGATGATTATGTACAGAGTTGGAGGCAAGTTTACGATTAATAATTCCCCAACAAGTTGTAATTTTGAGACTAAACTTTTGTAAGTCCCATTGTAAAAATGTGGCAACTTCTAAGACATTTTGATTAATGATTTGTATCAGGTTGTCAAAACTATCCCTTTCATGCAACCTATCTGTACTATGCCATCCTAGTATATTTGACCACTTCTCACCCTGACTATCTCGACGTTCTTCCGCATAGATAGTTTCTAAGAGTGGAGGATTTAATTGTTGATAATTTTCTAGGGAAAAATGCCAAACAGAAGTGGGAAACCAATCATTTCTAGAACCAGCCATAATTTTGATTTACGTTTATGTTGACTTGTAATCTCTGTAGTGGGGCAAAAACATGGACGGCTAAAAACAAAAAAAGCCGAAGTCCTGTTAAGCTCAATAAGTAACTTTCTGGAACTGAACTGTTTTATGCACCTACCTTCCTTTCTATGGTTATGGAAAATAGCCGCTTGGTCAATGGGATTATCTTTACTAGCCTATTTATTTTTAGCCATAACTGGTATTTGGATGTTACGGGTCAGAACAAACCCAGAATCTTTCGGTATTCTCTTACCTTGGTATCGTCAGCAGGTGCGATCGCTCCATTATATAATCGGCATAACTATGGTTAGTCTAGTATTACTACTCCTAGCCGTTGGCATTGTTGGTACATTAGGACACTTCGGTTCACTAGGACATTCACCACATTTAATCGCTGGGTTAATAGTCGTCATCTTAGTTTTAGTATCCGCCTTTAGTGCCACTCAAATTAGTACCATAAAACCTTGGGCTAGACCATTACATCTTGGGTGTAATTTCTGCTTATTATTAGGATTTGCTTGGGTATCCTTCAGCGGTTGGACAGTGGTACAAAAGTATTTGCCTTAATTCTCAGTTTCCACCATGCTTCTGTTATGACTGGGAAATTGTGCAGACCACACACAAATAATTTATCCTGTCAATCCTAAAAATCCTGAAAGTCCTGATATCCTGATTCAGACAAAATCATCCCCAAAATAGCCACTGAGCTTTACGCTTACCGGATATCCCTGTATCTCCCAATCACCTATTATCCCACTGCCGCGCCGCATCCTCCACAGCTTTATCTACAGTCTTTTGTCCTAACATTGCCGCCTGTAAATTTTCGTAAATTGATTTTTGCAAAAGTTTAGAATCTTTGAGTTTGGGGGTTAATATCTCCGCTTGTTTTAATTGTGCCGCACTAATCACCCGCCCTTTTTCCGCCCACGTAGCATTAATAGGAACTTCCTGGAAATAAGTATCAGACAAAGCCTTAACCGTAGAAGGTAGCACATTAGCAGCTTTAGCAAAGGCTAATTGGTTTTCATCATTTGTAACAAATAAAGCGAACTTCACAGCCTGATCAGGATATTTACTATCACGAGGAATAACTATATTCATCACGGCAACATTTTTCTTACCAGTATCACCCGTAATTTGTGGCGCGATTGCCGAAGCTTGGGCAACCTTGGGAGCATTATTGGCAATAGTTTTCAGAAATTCAGGACCAGAAGCTAAAAAAGCTGTTTCTCCAGACTGGTATAAATCTATAGCATGACGATGCCCTTGAGTTAAAGACTCCTTGGGTAACAAACCTTTTTTATACAAATCTACCCAATATTGAAAAGCAGCTTTTCCTTGCGGGGTATTAAAACCGGCTTTACCTTCAGCATTAACAAGGGTGACACCCATTTGTACCAAAGATTCCAGTACCTCACCAGAGTCCTGGGGGACAAAAGTAGCAAATATTGCATACTTACCAGTTTTATCCTTAATTTGTTGTGCTGCTTGCCCTAATTGTGCGTAAGTGGCAGGAGGTTTTGTCATACCCCCTTGTTTTAACAAATCGGTGTTATAAATAGTTAGTCGCGTGGTGAGATACCAAGGAATCCCAAAACTCTTACCATTGAGGCTACTTGCTTGCCAGATATTTGGTAAATAGGTAGAACGGACTTGACTGGCAACTTTAGCATCTAAATCTAACCAAGCATTTTTACCTGCTAATTGGGACGCAAAGTCAGGATTAAGGTTAACAACATCTGGTGGCGTTTTTGCTGAGACTGCTGTTAGAATCTTGTTCTCCATTGCCGACCAAGGCACATCTACCCATTTAACTTTGATACTTGGGTTTTGTGATTCAAATGTCTGAATCAGACCTTGGAAATACTCGGTAAATTGCGGTTGGAGTTGCATTGTCCAAAACTCAATGGTGGCAACCCCAGCAGCCGCAGGTTTGGGATTATTATTAACATTACTTATGCTACAACTAACAATCCAGCTAGTAAAGAAGCCTAGTAATGCTAAACAAAACAGTTGTTTAAATTTTGGCAATCGAATCATCATCGTAGGTGGTAGTATTTTTAGAATTAATCTTGGTAAAATACCTTGTCCAAATCGAAAAAAGTCTTGATTTGTAGGTTGGGTTGAGGTACGTTCACGTCCGCGGAGCGTGGCGTTAGCCATAGTGTGGCGATAGCCATAACCCAACAAATGCGTCGGGTTGCGCTGTCGCTTAACCCGACCTACAAAAAATGGACAAGGTATTGGTAAGCAAAGGATATATCAATTATGGTAATGGGTAATGGGTAATGGGTAATTTTCTTCCTTCTTTCTTCTTCCTTCTTTCTTTCTTCATCCTGACTCCTGACTCCTTATTTTTGTAATCTAGCGGGTAAAACAGTGGTTAAAGCCTTTACTAGTTTCTTTGATAAATCCAATAAAGGTATTGGGATTGAACTAGCACCGGAACGGGTGAACGTAGTCCAACTACGCAAACAACGCCAAAACTTAAAAATTGAATCTTTGACAACCTTACCAGTACCAGAGGGTATATTTATTGATGGTAAAATTACTGATTCTCCAGGAATGTCCGAAATCATTCAAGAAGCGATCGCCCAAAGCAAAATCAAAGCTACACGGGTGGCTACTTGTATTCCAGGAAGAGATGCGATCGTTCGCTTAATTCCCGTCCCCTCAGAATTAGATGACCAAGAATTGCGAGAAATGGTACTTAACAATGAAGCCTGCTTATATTTGCCCTATGACCGCCAAGAAGCTGATGTTGATTATCAAAAACTTGGGCATTTTATAGACGAAGACGGCATCGAGAAAGTACAGGTATTATTAGTGGCGACTCGTAAAGATGTCACACAGACCTATTTGAATACCTTTGAACAGGCAGGATTAGCCGTTGATATCTTAGAAATTAACAGTTTTGCCCTCATTCGCACTATCCGTGATCAACTGCGGCTATTTGGCCCAGAAGAAGCAGCCGTATTAGTTGATATTGAATTTGACAGTACAGAAATTGCCATCATCATCAATGGTGTGCCACAATTTTCTCGAACAGTGCCAATTGGAACTTATCAACTACAATCAGCACTGTCAAAAGCCATGAACCTACCCACATCACGGGATATGGATATATTAGAAAGCATGACAATTCCCATAATCTCACCAGATGGAATCAATTCTGGGGTAACAGGTAGTAATCCTGGCATGGCTTCTATGTTGAGGGTTTTGGGAGAATTAGCCGATGAACTGCGCCGTTCCATTGATTTTTACCTCAATCAAAGTGAAAATCTAGAAGTTGCACAGATTCTTTTAGCAGGTCCAGGAGGAGGAATACCACAAATTGACGAGTTTTTTACTCAAAGATTGAGTTTACCAACCACCCAAATAGATCCAATTACTTCCTTGTCTTTGGAGGTGGATGCTGAAAAATATCCTTTAATTAAACGTCCTGGGTTGGGTATTATCCTGGGTTTAGGAATGCGAGGGGTATTATAAAATGTACAGTTTAGATATTAACTTTCTTAAAGATCGTCCAGAATATCACCAGCAAACCGCAAGGAAAGTTCAAAAACAACCTATTCAACTAGGGAATTTAATCCCAGTTTATCTAGGAGTGGCAATAGGTTTAGTATTCCCAGGTTTAATATTTATTGGTTTATCCATCCTGGAAGGGAAAACCGCTGAATTAACCCAAGAAATCACCAAGTTAGAGGAGGAAGGTAAGAGCTTAGATAGCAGAATAGCCAACATTGCCAAAATCAAAGCAGAAACAGCCGACATTAATAGCCAAAATAAAGCCTTAGTAACAGTGTTCGATCAAATACGTCCTTGGTCAGCAATGTTACAGGATTTGCGCGATCGCATTCCTAACAAAGTGCAAATCGAAACCATTAAGCAAATTGCCCCCCTTCTCCCTGGTAAAGATGCCGTAGCTGCCACCACCCCCAACAACACCAACACCGCTGGATTCTTAGAAATTTCTGGTTTTGCCATTTCCTATCCCTTAGTTAACGATTTTGCCCTAAGTCTAGGACAATCTAAATTTTTCAATAAAGAAGAAACCAGAATCATCACAGCAGAATTAATAGATGCACCAGCCATAACAGGATTTCTGCCCCCAAAAACTGATAAATCTGATCTAAAAATTAAACCCATTCAAGTAGTTAAATACACTATTAAAACAGGTTTAAGTAATGTGCCAGCATCTGATTTAATTCAAGAATTAGAGAAAAAAGGTACAGTCGGACTAGTAGATAGACTTCGCAATATCAAAAAAGTAGGAGTCATTGCCCAATGACATTCAGTGATGATTTAAATTTCCCCAATCAAGGCACAGAGATTCAAAATTCTGGTCCTGTTGTTTTTGGTGTCACCTTAACACCAACTATTATTGGTGGTTTAGTCGGCTTCCTAGGTGTAGCAGGTGCAGGTTATATGCTATTGAACATTGCCCTTCCTGTTTGGGATACCTATCAACAACTGCAAACCAAACAAGATCAACTGCAAACAGAAGTTAATCAAAAGAAAACCCAAGCTCAACAAATCGGTAAAATAGAAGCCAATTTAACCGAAGCTAAACAACAACAACAACAAATTCTAGCTTTATTTGCAGATGAAAAAAGTTTGGATACTCTATTACTAGATACCAGTCGCTTAATAGATTCCAGTAATGGTAAAGCTTTTGGTAATGCCATTAGAGCCAAACTAAAAAGATTTGTCCCGACCTCTGAAAAACCTGTTCTCGTAGAAGATGGCAGTTTTGGGGTAGAAGTTAACAATAAACTCAAACACAGTATTATCACTGTGGACATTGAAGGGGATTTTGAACAAACCCAATCAATCATACGAAACATTGAGCGATTACAGCCTTTATTGTTAGTTAAAAACTATGACTCTAGATTATCTACACCAGAAATGTCCGATGATAAAGACAACCCCGTGCAAATTGGTATCGGTAAACTAACAACAACTTTTGCCCTAGAAGCTTTAATGCCACTAACTCCCGAAGAAATAACTAATTTAGCCGCTAAAACAGCAGCAACACCGAAAAAATAATCAAATTTGAGGCAAGAGGCAAGAGGCAAGGGGCAAGGGGCAAGAGGCAAGAGGCAAGAGGCAAAATGAAATATTCTCCCTATTCCCTATTCCCTATTCCCTATTCCCTATTCCCTATTCCCTGCTATACGTGACAATTTAGACTTTTATTTTATGTGAGGAATGAACTGTGAAACAGTTTCATAATAGTGTTTTCGTATCAAGTGCAGCGGCTTGTGTACTCTTAGCCGCCCAACCAGTCCTGGCACAATTAACACAAATTACTGATGTCAAACTCAATCCCATTGAGGGCGGAATCAGTGTCATTTTAAAAACTGCTGCCGGCGATCGCCCCCAAGTATTTACAACTAAAAAAGACAAATCCTTAGTTGCAGATGTAATTAATGCCCAACTGCGTCTACCCAAAGGTGATAACTTCCGTCAAGAAAACCCCGCACCGGGAATCAAGATTATTGAAGTTAAACAATTAGACACTAATAGCATTCGGGTGATAGTCACAGGTGTTGATGATGCACCCAGCAATCAGCCCGTCATGCGAAAAGATAATAATCTTACCCTTGGCTTTACCACCACCACAAATTCAACAGCATCAACCGCCACTAAGCCTACAGAAAAAGTATCAGCAGCCCCAGCTACCACACCTGAATCTAAACCCGAACCCGGTAAACGTCCAGATGTCCTAGTCCCTAATCCCCAAGTCACCATTGACGGTAAAATTGCCCAATCAGCAGGACCAAATCAACCTTATAACCAAGCGCCTCCTTTCTTACCCAGAGCCGTCGCTCCACCAGTAGGAGATATTACCCAATCGAATATTGATACATCACCCACAGTAATTGATTTAGGTACTCAAGAACGAGTTCCCCGGTTAGTATTACGTGATGCACCCGTGAGAGAAGTTTTATCACTGTTAGCGCGGGCTGCGGGGCTGAATTTGGCTTATGTTGGACAGGGAGGAGATGATAAGACAACTAGCACATCAACTCAAAACACTGGTGACACTGACAAACCAATTACATACGAGAAAATATCCATAGATATAGAGAATGAACCTGTACAAGATGTATTTAATTATGTCCTGCGTCTAAGTGGTTTAGAGGCTAATCGCAGTGGGCGCACTATTTTTGTGGGAACTAAATTGCCTAATACTACTCGTGATATCGTTATGCGTAACTTAAGACTTAACCAAGCAAAGGTAAAAGAAGTTTTAAGGATTTTAGTTAATTTAGGTGCGGAAAGTGCTTTTAGTGCTGAACCTAAGATAACTAGGGTCACTACAGAGGTAATTGGTAAAGAAGAAGGAAAGAAATCAGAGTCTGCGACAGATACTGGTCTTGTCGCTCAACGGATTAAATTTATTGACTCAATTCCTTTACTCAGAGGTTTACAAGTATCAGGGGACGAAAGAACTAATACTCTTACGTTGATTGGAACTCCTAAGTTAGTTGAAATGGCAATGTCTCAAATAGTTCCCCTTGATCTACGCCGTCGTCAAGTGGTAATTAATGTCAAAATAATTGATGTTAACCTTGCCGGAACCCAAGGTTACAACACCAGTTTTTCTTTTGGGGTCGGTAATAACTTCTTTACAAATGATGGTGGTGCAGCAAGTTTCAATTTCGGTGGTTCTAAGCCTGCTAGTGCCGCTGATGTGTCAAATATTATTGCTGGGACTCCTACTGCTACTAATCCACTGAGTAGTGCAAATATTTTTCTCAACCAAACAAATCCAACGACAGGACTACCTAGTGCGGGGATAAACTCTAATCCAACACAACCAGGGTTGACAGAATTTACTGAAGGAACTGCTGGAACTCCCCCTAAATATACTTACAGTTTGCCCACTTTATACCAGTTCCCTAAAAAGTTTCTGGCTAGTTTGACAGCACAAGTACAAAGTGGCAATGCCAAGATTTTGACCGACCCAACCCTAATTGTCCAAGAAGGCCAAACTGCTGATGTACAACTAACGCAGGACGTTATAGGAGATATAACAAGAACTGTAACTGACACTCCCGGAGGCTCTAGAGAAGATAGAAAGATAACAAAAGAACCTATAGGGCTTAAACTTGCTGTAGTAGTAGAAAGAATTGATGATAATGGTTTTGTGTCTTTACAAGTTGCTCCGCAGGTTAAATCTCCTGCTGGTACGGCAGACACAGGTAATGGCCAAATCATTTTAGTTTCTACTCGCGCCATTACTTCCGGTACAATTCGCTTGCGAGATGGTCAAACACTTATTCTCTCAGGTATTATCCAGGATCAAGATCGGACAACTGTTTCTAAGCTGCCTATTTTGGGTGATATTCCCCTGCTGGGTGCGCTTTTCAGAAAAACCAATAGAACTAATGAGCGCAGAGAGGTAATTGTCTTACTCACACCTCAAGTTATGGATGACTCAGAGCGTTCTAGCTATGGTTATAATTACACACCCAGTCCCCAGATACGGCAAATCTTAGAACGTCGGGGGTTGAAGGTTCAGCCTCGCTAGTAAGTAGGTTGGCGTTAAAAATTGTCGTTGGGGCAAGGGAACTCTTAACTGGAAAGAGGAAGAGAGTTTTAGGCGATTTTACTTTTCTTCACATACCTTTAAATTTTTCGGTTCACCTACTTAGTCTCTCGAGAACTAATTGACGGGTAAATAAATTTTTCCTCTTCCTTCTTCCTTCGCGCTCTTTGTGTCCTTCGTGGTTCAATACTGTTCGGTTAACGAAATTTTCTACTTAGATTTTTTAACCTTAACCGAACAGTATTGGGTTTTGTTTGTATAGCCGCGATTTCTAATCGCCCAAAAGAATATGAATTTAGACTTTAAATTAATTTGCTTCGTGCCTATTTCCTGATTATTGACAAACCCATTTCCATAAAGGATGAGAAGATCCTTGTTGACGAATCCGATAAACTTGCTTTTTTAAATTCTCCTGTTCTTGTAATGATAGTCCCCACAGAATATTACGACTTTGCCAAACTAAAACACAAACCGTCATACCAATACATAAACTTAAACCTAGTGTGGATAGAGGATGAAAAATCAGTGTATATTGTAGTCCTACCCAGGTAAAATATTCTTGTAACAAAGAAATTTCAGTCCGTAAATTCCATAAACAAAAAGGCGCAATAGTCAGCCACAGACAACCGGCAAATAACCATCGGCCATACACTGTTAGCCTATGTAGTTTTTGTAATTGTTGAGCAAAAGCCGGGTCTAATTCCACTGCTTCTGGTTCAATTTGTGGTTCTTCAGGTTTATACATAGGAAAGGTATAGTGTGCGCGGACTTACACAACTGGAACATTGGTAGGGTGCGTCAGATATCAAGAATCTGTTTATTGGCAAGATTTATGCGGTCTGACGCACCCTACAAGTAATTCGTTAAGGAGTCAGCGCCTCAACTTAGACATTCCTCGCCAAAGGTTAGGAATGAGTGAAATTTAACTTTCTTGGGAATTTATAGGAGTTGCAACTGAGTAATTTTCACTGCGTTCTCGCCACCAAATTAGGAGTGTACTCGCAATAAAAATACTAGAATAAGCTCCCATTACAAAGCCCACAATTAACGCCAGAGAGAAATAATGGAGGGTTTCTCCACCAAATAGGAAAATAGCAGTTAATGTCAGTAAGGTTGTTAAGGTGGTGTTGATTGACCTAGACAAAGTTTGGTTAACGGCATCATCAACAACTTCAGCAATTGGTTGTTCGGGATGAAGTTTAATAGTTTCGCGAATGCGGTCATAAATGACCACAGTATCATTGACAGAGAAACCTGTGATAGTTAGCAAAGCAACAATGAAAAGACTATCTACTTCAACGCCGAAAACTAAGCCTAAAATTGAGAAAACTCCAGTTGTTACCAGAATGTCGTGAAACAAAGCCACAATAGCTAATAAGGCATAGTCCAACTGAAATCGGAAAGCCATATAAACAGTTATTCCGACAAAGGAAACTATTAAAGCTAAGATTCCCGAAGTAAATAATTCCTTTCCTAAAGTTGCACCAACGGAGTCAATTTGATTTTTTTGGGGGTCGAAAGCACCGATTTTTTCAGTTAAGGCATTTTGCAAATTACTCCGCTGTTCCGTTTCCAGGTTTTTGGTGCGAATAGTAATGCCATTTTCCTGTCCATCTTCCGAGATTAACTGTATGCTACTATCTCCAAGTCCCTGAGATTTAGCCACTTCTCGCACAACGTTTATATCTATGGGTTGGTCACAGTTACCAGGTTTGCCACAGTCTCGCACAAATTGCAACCTGGTTCCGCCGATAAAGTCTAAGCTGGGACGCAGAGGTGCTTTGATGCTGGGATTGAGGGTGGATATCACCATAGAGATGATACCCACCAGAATAATCACAGCGGAAATAGTCCACCAAGTACCCCGTGCTTTGTTAATATCTAATCTCATTGCGCCACTCCTGTCTTATTTGCTACTGGCACATTAGGAGCATAAAGTTGTGTGTTCCGCAAAGAGGGAATAGAAATAACTAAAAACATCAATGTGCGACTACAAGTAATTGCGGTAAACATACTCACCCCTACGCCTAAAGCTAAGGTAAGTGCAAAGCCTTTGACTAATCCTGAACCTAACCAAAATAATGCAGCACAAGCAATCCAGGTAGTGACGTTACTATCTAAAATACTGGAAAAGGCGCGGTAAAAACCAGATTCTACAGAACGATATAAAGATTTACCTGCTTGTAATTCTTCCCTGGTGCGTTCAAAAATCAAGACGTTAGCATCAACAGCCATACCAATGCTGAGAATAAAACCTGCAATTCCCGGCAAAGTGAGGGTAACACTTAGTAAACAAAATGCAGCCCAAGTCAGTATGGAGTAAATTATTAGTGAAACATTGGCTATCATTCCCGGTAGGCGATAGTACCACACCATAAATATTAATACTAAAGTCAGACCACCAATACCAGCGTAGATACTTCTTTGAATACTATCTTTTCCTAAAGTAGCGCCTACTGTTCTTCTTTCCGCAATTTCCACAGGAACGGGTAATGCACCACCGCGCAATTGTACCCCTAAATCATTAGCCTCTTGGGCTTGAAAACGACCCGTAATAATAGCAGAACCACCAGTGATTCCAGTAGCAGCGTGTTCTGGTCCTACGGTGGGTGAACTGATCATTTCATTATCCAGAAAAATACCAATACTCCGACCTGTTCCAGCAAGCTGTTTGGTGAGTCCAGCAAAGAGTTCTCCACCTTTTTGATCAAAACGGATAGCCACATTCCAGTTAGTGCCTTGATTGGGTTCACCGTAGGCATCCTTGAGATATTTGCCAGTCAGGGGTGGGTTAGTACTTTCAAACAATTCGGCGATCGCTTGATTATTCTTTTGAAACTCTTCCTTATTTTTATCAATCGCGGCTTGATCTTTGGATTTTTTCAACGCTTCTCGCTTGGTTTTCAGATCGTTGCGTGTAATCTGGAAAGCAAAAAGTTGTGTTTCTGTATTCGGTTTTTGGATACGGAACTCTAATTGCGCTGTACCACCTAATACTCGTTCTGCTTGTTCTGGGTCATTTACACCTGGTAGTTGTACGGATATTTTATCCGTACCGATAGTTTGAATTAATGGCTCAGAAACACCAAGACCATTAATTCGCCCCTCGACTACTTTTTGCACAGCTTCCAATTCTCTTTCGGTGATTTGGGGAATTTCCGCCGTTGGTTTCACCTGAATAGTCAGCTGTGAACCACCTCGTAAATCCAACCCCAAGGGGACAGGAATTGTCACAATCACCGTAATAGCGGCGATGACCAAAACTATAATTAACGCTAATAGCGATCGCTGTTTTTGCATACTATCACTCACAACTAACAAAGGTTATAATAACGTTCTTTGATTGCGTTGTGAGTAGAAGTTTGAGGTGGTAATTGGTAATTGGTAATTGGTCATTAGTCAGTGGTTATTGGTCATTGGTTCACAGCAACGAACAACTGACAACTGACAACTAAACTCGCAAAGCCATCATCTTCTGGACGGCTTCTACGATTTGTTCTGGTTGGACAATAGTTAGGCGCTCAAGATTACCGTTGTAAGGTGTGGGAATATCTTGAGAAGAAAGCCGCAATACAGGTGCATCCAATTCATCAAATAAGCGGTCATTAATCGAAGCGGTTAATTCTGCACCAATACCCCCGGTTCGCATACACTCTTCCACAACAATCACCCGGTGAGTCTTGCGAATTGATGCACCAATAGTTTCAAAATCAAGAGGTTTCAGGGAAATTAAGTCAATAACTTCTGGATCATAACCTTGTTTTTCCAAAGCTTTCACAGCTTGCAGCACATGATACCGCATCCGCGAATAAGTTAAAATCGTCACATCTTTACCTTGACGAACAACCTCAGCCTTGTCTAGCGGTAGTACATATTCTGTTTCTGGCAGGTCTTCTTTTAAATTATAAAGTAAAACGTGTTCAAAAAATAACACAGGGTTGTCATCGCGGATAGCTGCTTTTAGCAATCCTTTAGCGTTATAAGGTGTGGAACAAGCCACAATTTTTAAACCGGGAACAGCTTGGAAATAAGCTTCGAGACGTTGGGAATGTTCCGCACCTAGCTGTCTACCCACACCCCCAGGACCACGAATCACCATAGGGATTTTAAAGTTACCACCGGAGGTGTAGCGTAACATACCCGCGTTGTTAGAAATTTGGTTGAAGGCGAGGAGCAAAAAGCCCATATTCATCCCTTCAATAATCGGTCTTAACCCAGTCATAGCAGCCCCTACAGCTATCCCTGTAAAGCTATTTTCTGCAATGGGGGTATCTAAAACTCGTAGATCACCATACTTTTGGTGTAAGTCTTTAGTAACTTTATAAGAACCGCCGTAGTGTCCCACGTCCTCGCCTAGAACGAATACGCTAGAATCGCGTGCCATTTCTTCGTCAATAGCTTCCCGCAGGGCGTTGAAAAATAGTGTTTCTGCCATTTAGACCTTTATTACATTTTATCGTTATAGAATTTTATCGTGCCATTGCCCCGAATACCGTCAAGCGTAGCACTGTTGTTGAGAACAAGAAATAATTTTCATATATTTTACAGCAGGTGACAGGTGACAGGTGACAGGTGACAGGTGACAGGTGACAGGTGACAGGTGACAGGTGACAGGTGACAGGTGACAGGTTACAGGTGACAGGTGACAGGTTACAGGTTACAGGTTACAGGTGACAGGTGACAGGTGACAGGTGACAGGTGACAGGTTACAGGTTACAGGTTACAGGTTACAGGTTACAGGTTACAGGTGACAGGTTACAGGTTACAGGTGACAGGTGACAGGTGACAGGTTACAGGTGACAGGTTACAGGTTACAGGTTATTGGTCATTGGCTAACTTCTTTCTTCCTCCTGACAACTGACAACTGACCACTGACTCCTACTCTTCAATAAAATTTTTATATTTCAATCAGGATTTTCTCGATTTAACTATGAACATTATGGGAAATAAATATAAAATATCAAAGCTATGACTAACAATAAGTTATTTCCCCGTAAAGAACCACTGTTATTATTAGCAATGGGGGTTTTTACGTCTTTGTTTTTACCCATTTTTCCATCAAAAGCAGAAAATATTTTTCTCCCATCTAATGCACCTTTGCAGTTATATCTACTTACCGAACCAAAGGATAATATCATCACAGCTAAAACTATTGATCCCCAAAAATTAACAGTTCCTAGTTTATGGTGGGCTAAGGAAAATTCAGAAAAACAACTTTTAGATAATTGGATAGTTTACCCACCTTCGCAAACAGAACCACCCCGTGCAGATTTAATTGTTAATCAGCAAATTTGGGGATTATTAGACTATTTTGGCAAGTATGTCTTTGTGAATCGGTTAGGTAGCCTAGCTAGTAAATATGGTTACAATATCCGAATTTTTAACTATCAAAAAGAACCTTTAGCAACTTACACCTGTAATTTTCCTCAAAGTCCTGCTTCCTGTCGGCTTCAGATGAATCATCAAAGTCAAGTCGGTTTCAGTTTTGCTTCGTCAAATTAGGATTGTTTGATCTTCATAAATAAATCTTCGTACTCTTTCACCACTGCTGAAGGGAAAGGCAGTAAAAATTCACTTTTGGCAAAAGTTTCTGAATCAGTTAATAATAAGTTCTGTAACTGCTTCTGAATATCCCCATTAACCATAGTCTTGTCAATGGGAGAATTGCTTTTAGTGAGTAGGGCAATTTGTTTAGATGTATTGGGTTGTAAACAAAAATCTAGCCATTGATATGCTAAACTGTCATTATTAACACCTGTGGGACTTACCCATAAATCAGCCCAAATTGCTGTTCCTGATTTGGGGACAACTGCGGCAAATTTTGGATAACGACTGATGATGGGGATAATATCATCAGACCAACCAACTGCTAACCAAGTGTCTCCAATGATTAATGGTTCTAGATAATTTTTAGAATCATAGAATTTCACTTGTTGATTTAATATTTTTAATTCCGTTTCTAAGGCAGAAATTTGATTAATGTTGTCTGTATTATAGGATTTTCCTAATTTCTTCAAAACTAAACCAATGACTTCTCTGGGATGATTTAGTAAAGAAATGCGATTTTGCAATTCACTCCGCCATAAATCACTCCAATCTGTTGGTGTCCAACCCAATTGTTGAAACTTTTCTTGATTATAAATAATTACTGTGTTTCCCCACCGATAAGGAACGCCCCAAATTTTATCCTCTTGGTCATGCTTAATTATCTGTTGCCACTTTTGATTGAGGTTAACTAGATTTTTGATATTTGCTGTTGCTAATGGTTGAATTAATTTTTGATCAATTGCTGCTTGTAACCAATAATCTCCCAATGTGATTAAATTGGCAGTTGGTGATTTTTGATTTTGATTGAAAGGTAAATAACGAGTCCATTCTTGCTGATGATTAGTTGGTGGTTGCTGCCAAGTTTGTAATAATTTAAATAAATCCTCAAGCTGATTAATGGGAGTAAATTTTAACTTTCCCCCTTGAGTTACGGTTTTCCGAAACTGATTAACTACCTGACCAGGGATAGAATTTTTTAATAATTGGACATTTAAGAGTGGTTGCTGGTTTGTTCCGCAGCCGGCGATCGCCTGAGAAAGCGCTAGAATACTTGTGCCTAATAGAAAAGATCGTCTATCCATAGTTTTATCTCTATAATCACGGTTGATAATTATCAGTTTAACTAATGAATATGCTTGATTTCTATAAAAACTCCAGCATCCCATGAGTAAAAAAGCCATGAAAAGTTAAATGATCCATAAGTATAGCTAGAATCGCCAGTAAAGTGAATAACATAGAGAAAATATTTTTTGGTGCAGGTATTAAATGGAATCATTAGAAAAACAAATTCTTACCTTAAGTCAGAAGGTTAGTGCTGTCTATGAAGTGATTGAAAGGCTTGATATGCGGCTATCTCAAGCTTTATCCGATTCATCTTTGCGGCAATTACCAGCCATAGAACATTATTTGGAAAAAAAGCCGCCAGTCAATGAGTTAAAAGAATTGAAGCATAAGGATATTTTGCTTGATGGTGTTCCCGAAATGAATTATCACACTACAGATAAACACATAACACCAGAAATTCAAATTCAACGCTTAACAACACAGTTAACTGCCGCATATCATCGGATTGCCGCCTTAGAAGAGCAGTTACTCAGACAAAGAGTTTATTGATAGGTGCTAAGTTGCTCAAGTTGGGCTTCAATGGCTGCTAATAGTTGATGTTGTTGCCAATTTCCACTTAAAGCAGCAGCAATACAAGCCGCACCAGCACCAACACCTTCTTTAACAAAACCCCGTTCATAAGCTTGAAGTTGGGGATATCGGGAATTAGCAAAACTCAATTGTGTGGCTAACAAGGGGGGAATGCTATTTTTATTTAAACTTTGGGCTAGGTCAATGGTTGCACCGGTGGAGTCTTCTGCTACCCAACGGGTTGTACCAATGACAATTTCTGCGGGTTGCCAAGATAGGTTATATTTGTGAGCGATCGCTTGAATTAAAGCATAAACTGCTAACATTTGCGTCCCTCCACCTAATAATACCCCACAACTTCGACTCGCAGCGATCGCCATTCCTGCTACTACCACCTGCATAGGATCACCTACCGCCGCTACTAATGCTAAAGGATCAACGGACGGAGGAGTTTTTGCCAATCCAGTCTGCACCAAATCCCATTTTTGCCCATGATTACACACAGGATGGCTACTATTAACTTTGCCAGCAGCATCAATCCCCAAACCAGTTAAAATTGCCAAAGCCGTTGTTGTGCCACCGACAACGCACTCACTCAAAATTAAATACCCATCATAATTTAACTGAGAACTTAATTGATTACCCCAAGCTAATCCTTCCGCTAGTAAATGTTTCACAGTATTTAAATCTATCGCCGCACCCCCACTTAAACACCTCGCCGGCGCACCACCCAAATCAATTAATGGTACAGGTGGAATATGTAGTAATCCCGCATTAAACAAGTAAACAGGGATATTTAAATCAGCCACCACCGCCCGCGAAATCAGCACAGGAGAAGCCCCCGAAGTCAAAGGTGGCAGAGGGTACTTAGGTTGATATTCAGCACCGTAATAGAGAAATTCCGCATCAGCACAAGCCGTATATCGGCGATCATCGGGAGTCAACCCAGCCGCAGAAATCCCCGGAATCAACCCAGTTTCTGTAAATCCTAAAACACAGGCAAATATCGGTAATTTACCCCGATAACGATTGAGCCATACTTCGCCCTGAGTAACTTGGGTATAAATATTAATCATATAGCAGGGAATAGGGAATTGGTAATTGGTGAAAACTATTCTTCTTCCTCCTGAACTCCTGATAGCGCAGCGTGGCGTTAGCCATACTCCTGAACTCCTGACTCCGAAATCCTTACTCATAATCCATCAACACCTGCACCCAACGAGGTGGACGGGGGATGGGATTACCTAAACGGTCTAAAAGTAACCAAGCCGTAAGATGAACTATAAACAAGTAAATAAAATTATTGAGAAGAATCAGAGCGATCGCTCCTAATTGAATTAATAGTAAATTGGGAGTCATTAACAATTCCAACTTTAAAAAAATCCATTCAATAATTTCCGTCACCTGAGTAATCACATAAACCCACAAATCTTCCCCCGATAGCACCGACAAAAACCACAGGCGAAAAAACACCCCCAGCGTCCCCAACAGCGTCCCTAAAGCAATAGAAACAATCCATGGTACACGACGATACCAAGTCGCCCCTAACAGCACACCCATCAAGGCGAATGGCATGACAAATAATAGACTCCGAACCGGACCCATCAACACAGACAACAACAACCCAGAAGTTACCGCTGCCATCCAAGCTGCCCGTTTACCCCAACGTAAATAAACCAAAGCAATAGGAATAGGAAAAAACACCCGCAATACTGGACCCAAAGGAAAATAAAAATTAATAAACCAAATTAAACTCGCCGTACTGGCTAAAAAAGCCGTTTCCACCATCCTTAAGGTACTTTCAACCTTCAGTGGTTGGTACTGTAATCGCGGCTGGGAAAGAGATTCAGGAGATGAATCTTGCCCTGGTTCTTCTGGTAGGGAATCAACGATACTCATGCCAAATAACTAAAATCAACTACCCCATCTTACTTTGTTGAAGATGGGGTTTCTACCCCCTTCCTTAAACTATAGTTTTTTCCAAAGCTGACCAATCTGGAATACGAATTCTATCTTGATCCCTCATAATCAAACCCTTTTTTTCTAGCTTTGTCAGCACTCTTGTCACAGTTTCCCGTGCCAATCCACTTAAACTACTTAACTCCCGGTGCGGTAAATTAGGAATTTCCGTGCCGGCATTCTCTTGTTTTCCTTGTCCCTCTGCCAAAAATAGCAACGTATCCGCCACCCGTGACTGACTATCCGATTCCCGAAGACGTAATCTTCTATTAACCTGTCGCAACCTTTTAGCCATTAATTGAGCCAATCTCACCCCGGCTAAAGGTTCTGTTTGCAGCAAATTCACAAAATCTTGAGCAGGTATACTCGCAATCGTCGTCGCCGCCAGAGTAATAACATCAGTAGAACGGGGAACTTCATCTAGCGCTGCCATTTCCCCAAATAATTCCCCTTTACCAATAATATTTAGCGTTACCTCTTTCCCATCTAAATTATACGTACGGATTTTTATCCATCCATTTACGATAAAGTATACAGAGTTACCCCAGTCATTTTCTAATAAAATTACTTGGTTGGCTGGATGGGTACGAGTAACAAGATGAGTTAGAGCCTTTTCTATGCCCAGTTCTGACAAGCCTTGAAAAAATGGCGCTGTAATCATCCATGTATGAGATGTGTTATTTGTATTATATCGCTCTTCCATCAGGGCATTTTGATTATTAAAGTTGCTATCATCACAACACTAAGACTGTTATTACCTGAGTTCGGTGTTAGGAGTTCCTCCTTCGGAGACGCTACGCGAACGAAGTTATAATTTTTTCAACGAGATCATAAGGGTTTGAGACTCATGGCGAGTTTTCCACAAATTATCTTATGTCGAACTCAGGTGAGTAAAGGAATTATCTCCTAAAGCGTTGCTCATGTCTAGCATGAAAGTGACCGTATCCCTACCGTACTCAGCCCTCGACCAAGGATGTTTCTATCTGCGTTTTCCTCTCTGTATAGGGTTTGCTGAATAAACCTAAAATCCAGACCCTTTTTTCGGGGATTGTTGTCACCGTTGTGGTAAATACTGATTGACAATATTGACTAATATAGACGTATTATTTGATTTTCGTGTATCCTGAAAACATTTTTGAACCAAACAAAAATTTCTGTATTCCTTCCCCGTTCCCTGTTCCCTATAATTTATTTTGCACGACTACTTAACATAATTAGCCCTAGAAGTGTCAGTGACAAATTTTAATCATGGAAACTTCTGTAATTGTCAGTCCCTTACAAATCAACGTACATTTTTAACTAAGGTAATTTAACGTGACTTACCATACTGATGAAATTCACCAACTAATTGCAGATATTGATCACTTACTGTCTCATAGTGCCAAAGGTATTTCTAAGTTCCTTTCTAACCAGAGACAACAGGAAAAAGAGGTTTTGCAACGAGTACGGAGCTTTTTAGTGCAATTGGAGGAGGATGAAGTATCAAAGAATGATGTCCTACCGGAAACCACTAAATCATCTGCCACACCAGCATTTTCATCTCTGTTGACACAATTTAACCAACAGAATCTCCCATCTGTTTTAGAGTCTTCTGGACACCCGCCAGAGACAATTAGTAGTGAAACAGCACAAACCAGAGAACAAATAACGGCTTTGCTTCAGCCATTGCAAGCGGAATTATCCAGGCTATTGGCGGAAAGAGCAGATTTGCTTCAGGAAATTAGACAACTAGAGCAAAAGCGACTACAAAACTCTTTGTTAAGCCAGCAGTTAGCTGACCAAGAGGGAATGATTTCTGATTTTTTAGAGGTCCTCATGGGTCGTTTAGTACCACACCTAAAATCCAATTCTGGGTTGATACTTAATGCTAATGTCCAGAATCTAGACGCAATTACTTCTGGTATTCAACCTATTTTAGAATCAGCAGAACGAGTAGAACAGTTAGCAAATTTAGCCCGGAATTTAGATCAGCGGTTACTGTCTCTGGATGGAACTGTTAATAGTATTTTTGAAGCCCTAGAACGTAATATTAACGCCTATTATCATTCCCTATCCCAGGCATTAGCTAAAATGCACGACCAGGGGATACAGGGTGAACAATTGATGGCAAATTTCCTCAATAATTTGACGCAATATTTACAACAGCAAGTTTTGATTAATGAGTCTGCTATTTCCTCAGTTGTCAATCCTCAAATAGTATCGGCATCACTATCATTAGCTGAATCTTCGGTTGTTGAGGAATCAAAAACTTCAGAAGATATATCTCTAGAAAGTTCTGGGGCGGAAATATTGCCAATTAATCTAGCTACAGAGTTGTTAGAGAATCAATCACAGTCGGCCAAAGATTTACAGTTAACAAATACTGATGAAGTAGATGAACTTTATGCGAGTTTCTTTAATACTGAAATTTCCTCATCGTTAAATTTCTCATTTTCTCCCGATCTGACATTTAGGAAATATGAAAATTTAGCCATTGCTTCTGAAGATATCAGTAATGATTTATCAGTGCTGGAAATTAACGGTTCAACAGTTTCTAGTATAGCTGACAGTGCTGTGTTAGCAGAACCAAAAGACGATGATAAAAACTACGAGCCGCAAACAATAATTTCTCCCGCTCCTACAGAAGTTAAAGTCCCACTTTCACCCGAAGAAAAAGAAATAGTAGAGCAAATTCAAAAAGAACCCGATCCTGTTGATACAATCACAGTTTTAACTGATTTGTTGGTGGATACTGGTAATGAAATAGTACCGTTAGAATTTATCAATCAATTAGATAATGCAGACAGAGAAACAGAAAATCAGCAATTAGCATTGAGTAACTTTGTTGCTGCTTCTGCTGAGGAAAATTTGCTGTCTGTGTTAGATAATGATGTTTCAGAAATACCAGAAATTGTTTTAGATGCCAAGCAGTTGCAACAATTAGACCAAGATCTAGCTACTTTTGATCAGCAATTAAATTATGCGGGAGAATCTATAACTAAGTTAGATGCTACGAGTCAAGTTGATAGTGTAAATATAGTTTCTGATCAGGAAGTAGATTTAAGTTTAACAACTCAGACAAATGTAGAGGGTGAACCAGAATATTTTACCCAATCTCCACTAACTGAGGGGCAATTTCCAACTACCAATAATCAAACATCAATTCACCATGAAGAAGAGAAAGAGCTTATTCCTGGTGATACTTTGGAGGCCACTTGGTATTTAGGAATTGATATTGGGACAACGGGAATTTCTGCGGCTTTATTAAATCGCTCTCAATTGATAGTTTATCCAATTTATTGGTCAGCCGAAAGTCAAGTTGATGGTTCTAATTTTCAGCAATCATTCCGGTTACCCGCAGAAGTTTATTTACCTACTAATTCAGGTTCTCATCAGGGGAAAAGTGGAGAATCAGATTTTTCCCCTCATCTTTATTCAGCACAGTTAAAGCCTTATTTGCAAATAGCAGTTCCCTATCAGCAAGAACGGCAAAAATGGGAGCCGATGTTGCAATTGAACGAGTTTTCTGCAGGTCCGTTAATTTGGGTGGTGCGATCGCTCTCTAAGTTATTATCAACTCTCAGGTCTAGTCAAACTAGTACCACACCGGCGTTAATTGCTAATGCTGTGGGTATGAGTACAGCAGCCTTTTCAGGAATAATTAAGAATATCGCTGGTGTGATCTGTACTTGTCCTTCCAGTTGGACTGAACAATATCGTTTTAATGTGCGGGAAGCGATTGTCACCAGTGAACTGGTCTCTCATCCCCAACAAATCTTGTTTGTCGAAGAAGCGATCGCCAGTTTGCTGCCAGAATTAGACAGTGCCAATGGTCAATCTATCCAAATTAGCGAAAATCAAGGTTTACGCCCTTTAAAAACCAGCGATTATCCCCTATTAGGTAACACTTTAGCCATTAATATTGGCGCAACTCAAGTAGAAATGACCTTGGTAGATATACCAGCAAATTTAGAAAAATTGACACACAAAGACTTCATACTGCACAATTTTCCCTACTCTGGCAAAGGCATTGAACAGGACATTATTTGTCAATTACTGCTACCTCCAAAATCTCGCCAACCCCGTCAACCCGGACAATCTCACCCTGAACCAACCAACACAAATCCTTGGCACTGGCAACCCTCGATTCCTGGTTTAGACCAAATGCAATTTTCTGATTTGGGTTTAGAAGCCTTATCATTACCCAAAGTCGGTGAACCAGACACAGAAGCACGAATTCGTCTTCAACAGCGCCTAGAAAGTTCCCTCCTGGGACAAGCTTTATTAGACGCAGCCTTGGCGTTGAAACTAATTTTACAGCACCAAGAAACCTTTACCCTAGAATTTGCCGACCAACGTTGGGTACTGCAGCGTCGAGACCTGGAAAGTCAAGTCTTTGTGCCCTTTGTCCGTCGTCTCAATCGAGAACTTAACAAGTTACTAGTAGTTCGTGGTATTCCCACCGAAGCCATTAATCAAGCTGTCCTCAGCGGTGGTGTGGCTTCCGTTGGCACAATTAACCGTTGGTTACGGCAAAAACTGCCTAATGCCAAAATTATTCAAGACTTATACCTGGGTGAAAACGGCACTCCTAATTGTAGTCGCGTAGCATTAGGTTTGACTATGTTACCTTTGCATCCCCAAGTTTTAGACATACCTAAACAACAATACACAGATTATTTCCTGTTTTCTGAACTGCTAAAACTATTACCTAACCGTTCTTTATCCTTTGGTGAAGTCTTACAGCTATTTGAAAGTCGTGGTATCAATACCCGCATCTGTCAACAGCGATTATTAGCTTTCTTAGAAGGTGAACTACCACCAGGCTTAATTCCTGCCACTTCAGATCACCTTTGGCTGACCCATCACTCCCAGGAAAACCTCGATTATAAAGCGATTGATGCCCTGAAAATAGGCATAAACTCTCCACCACTATTTGAAAAACAAGGCAATCTTTCCTATCGTCCCAATCTTCAACAAGTCCAGTTATTACTACGTCATTTAGCTACCATTAAATCCAGTACCGTACAATCACTAGAAGAACCATATAGTTACCTACTTTAATCACCAAAAAGATGATTCAATCTTGTGGGATGGGCATCTTGCCCGTCCTGGTAAAGTAACAGGCTATTTTGATTCAACTTTTGAAAATGTATTAATAACAACAATATCTCTAGTGTCAAATACTGCTGTTCACTCAAATGCTTTCGGAAAATTGTTTGATATGATTGTGGTAAAATTTTTTGCTTCGGGGGCTTCTTTGTCCCTATTTTTTTACTCCCTTATTTTCTCAAATTATTGCCACATCTCATCTTCAACCGCCTTGTCACCCGTTAAGAAAATTTTCCTACTTTATCAAACTGAGGTTCAATAACCAACTGTGCAGCCTGGTTGACATATCCATATCCCTTACCGCTAAAATTGATGGGGTATAAGTTTTCAGTCTTGGTTTCATATCCCTTTTGCAACATACTCATGGGATATGATTTTTCAGTTTTAGATATTTGGACTATATGAAAAGCGATCGCACCTACCAATGCCAGCAATAATAGAATCAGCAGCCAAGACCTTTTCTGAAACACCATTAGTATATGTTCTCCTCAGCATTGGTAGATGTAACAACCAAATTTATCTACTATCCAGTAATATACAATACATTACTCAAACAAACATCCTGTAAATCCTGATTCTGACAATTATTAAAAAAAATAAACGCACCTTGCCAAAAGAGTCAAAGTGCGATCATTATTTAGTCCGCGAAGGCGGACTTTGTTTGTGTAGCCGCGATTTCTAATCGCCAGGTCTATGAATTAAACATCAATCTCACTCAATTCACGAGTGATATAGTCAAAAGGCTCGTCAACAAAAGCAGTATTAGCAACACCAGCAGCCGCCACCTGTTCCTTAACGATACCCTTCATAATTTGGATACCTTGAACAGTTGAACCAATGGGTACACCCAAAGAATTGTAAGTTTCCCTAAGTCCTTGCAATACACGCTCATCAAGAACATTCATATTACCAGCCACTAGTGCATAGGTAGCATAGCGCAGGTAATAGTCCATATCCCGTAAACAAGCGGCAAAGCGACGAGTTGTGTAAGCATTACCACCAGGACGAATTAATTCTGGTAGTTCTTCAAATAACTTTGCACCGGCTTGTTTAACAATCGCGGCTGCATTGGAATTAATTGCGGCTGCGGCTTGGACTCTAGCTGTTCCACTATCAAAGTATGATTTGAGACTATCAATGGCATTCCGGTCAAAATAACGTCCGGTTAGGTCATAATTCTTAATTAAAGTTGTAACGGCATCACGCATTCTTGTTTCTCCCAATCATTTAGCTATTTATGGTTTGATATTAATTTGGTTGCTACTAAAGCACCCACAAAATTCCGTGCCAACTCACATAAAATAGTTACCGGCACAAAACTATCCATCTGCTATTTAAGGATTTTATGCCAAAGTTGACCCCTGAGCATGAATTTTCTGATTTGAGACAGATTAAGAAAGAAAGGTTAACATAACCTGTAATCCAGGCAATCTGTGACAAACATGACAAAATCATGTCAAGTTAACTATTTAGGATATTCCTGGTAGTGTGTGACAACTTGGGTTAGGATAACGGCTTGAGGTTGAGCAGACTTTAGGTTTATACTGGATAATTGGCTACATCAGGAGTAAAGTAAAAATGACAACCGCAAAAGAAATCTTGAAGAAGATTCAAGACGAGAAAATTCAGATGATTGATCTGAAATTCATTGATACATTGGGAACTTGGCAACATTTGACCATGTACCAAGACCAGATTGATGAAAGTTCATTCACTGATGGCGTGCCTTTCGATGGTTCTAGTATTCGGGGTTGGAAAGGTATCGAAGAATCTGACATGACAATGGTACTCGATCCCAATACTGCTTGGATTGACCCATTCATGAAAGAGCCAACTCTAAGTATTATTTGTAGTATTAAAGAACCCCGCACAGGCCAATGGTATAACCGTTGTCCCCGCGTTATTGCCCAAAAAGCCATAGATTACCTAGCTTCTACAGGACTTGGTGACACTGCTTTCTTTGGTCCTGAAGCTGAATTCTTCATCTTTGATGATGTCCGCTACGATCAAACCACCAACTCTGGTTACTACTACGTAGATTCCGTAGAAGGTCGTTGGAATACTGGGAGAGAAGAAGGTCCTAACCTGGGTTACAAAACCCGCGTTAAAGAAGGTTACTTCCCAGTTCCTCCCACTGACAGCTTTCAAGATATGCGGACAGAAATGCTGCTAATCATGAAAGATTGTGGCGTACCCATCGAAAAACAACACCATGAAGTTGCGACAGGTGGTCAGTGCGAACTTGGCTTTAGATTTGGTAAGTTAATCGAAGCTGCTGACTGGTTGATGACTTACAAGTATGTCATCAAAAACGTTGCTAGAAAATACGGCAAAACCGTCACCTTCATGCCCAAACCCATTTTTGGTGATAATGGTTCTGGTATGCACTGTCACCAATCCATTTGGAAAAATGGTCAGCCTCTATTTGCAGGTGACAAGTACGCTGGCATGAGCGAAATGGGACTTTACTACATCGGTGGTATTCTTAAACACGCTCCAGCATTGTTGGCAATCACCAACCCCACCACCAACTCCTACAAACGCCTCGTACCTGGTTATGAAGCACCTGTGAACTTGGCTTATTCCCAAGGTAATCGTTCTGCTTCTGTGCGGATTCCTCTTTCTGGAAATAACCCCAAAGCCAAGCGTTTAGAATTCCGTTGTCCAGACGCTACTTCTAATCCTTACTTGGCTTTTGCGGCAATGCTTTGCGCTGGTATTGATGGTATCAAAAACAAAATCCATCCTGGTGAACCCCTAGATAAGAATATCTATGAACTTTCTCCAGAGGAATTGTCTAAGATTCCTTCTACTCCTGGTTCTTTGGAGTTAGCTTTGGAAGCTTTGGAAAATGATCACGCTTTCTTGACTGAAAGTGGCGTTTTCTCTGAAGACTTTATCCAAAATTGGATTGATTATAAGGTTGCTAACGAAGTTAAGCAAATGCAATTGCGTCCACATCCTTATGAATTCTTCCTATATTACGATTGCTAATTGCAACAGGTACTAAAGCTAAATCTAGCAATTCTTTAGCCACCCTCTGGGGTGGCTTTCTTTGTCACTTAACTCATAGTTGCTTGGCTACGTCCATAAAGTGTCTGGGTAGCTGAATCCATTTTACCTTGAATGGGATTCCAATAGTGAGACATTCCTTCATGTAAACCAAGTTCTTGTGCAGCACGCATCAGCATGGACTGCTGACGGTTTTTAGCTTGCTGATGTTGACGCACCATCAATTGACGAGCTTTTTCTTGAATAGACATGACGCTACCTCCTCCATATTTATTTACTAAGAAATAACTTACTATTTCCCGCAATCGAATCATAACACAAAAATCTGTAACGTAAACTACAAAATTCAAAATATAGATGATTACATTTCCTCTATGCTGCTTGCATTTTCGATGAGAACATAAAAATCTGTAGCATAAACTACAAAATTAAGAAATGATATAAAACTTAATAAGTTCTTTCCCCCTCTCCCCTGCTCCATTACGGATAAATTAAAATTTTATAAGTTTCTGCCGTAGGGGCGTAGGCGCAGCCCGTCGTAGACATCGCTTGATCTACGGCTTGTGGTAAATCTTGTAGTTGTCAGAATCAGGATTTCCAGGATTTAAGGATTAACAGGATTAATCCCCAAATCCTAAATTGATTTACGGATAAATTAAAATTTTATAAGTTTCTGCCGTAGGAGCGATCGCTTGGTCTACGGCTTGTGATAAATCTTGGAGGGGATAGCGATCGCTAATTAAGGCTTTCACATCAATGCGGCGATTGAATACAATGTCCGCAGAAAGGCTTTGCAGACGGTAGGATGAGCTATAACTGCCCATTAAGTCTATTTCCCGACGGTAGAGAGTATTGGGGTTAATGGGGATGGTTAACTCGTCTGGGAACTCTGCAAAGAAGAGAATTTTTCCACCCTTGCGAGTACAGTCTAAAGCTTGAAAAAATGCTTTATCACTGGGAACAGCTAACAAGGTGACATCTACACCCATTCCCCCAGTTAAAGCTTGAATTTTGGCAGGTAAATCAGGATCACGGGCATCAAAAGCCGCTTCTGCACCTACTTCCAGAGCTTTTTCAATTCTAGATGGTAAGAGGTCGGTAGCGATCGCTGTTGCCCCAAAATGCTTCACCAACATCATAAACATTAACCCAATTGGACCTGCCCCAGTTACTAATACAGTTTGTCCCGGTGCAATTTGAGCTTTTTTAACAGCCTTTAAACAGCAATTAGTCGGTTCAACAAAACTCGCCTCCTCAAAACTGATATCATCAGGAATGGGAATTAAGCCACCATTCTCCACAATATGTCCTGGAACTTTCACATACTCCGCAAAACCGCCACCACTGGCGTTAAAACCTGCCGTAGTCGAGATATTTTTATAAACATCGCACATCGAGAAATTATCATTCAAGCAGTAAGCGCAACGCATACATGGTATATGGTGCATCACCGCTACCCGTTGTCCTACAGTCCATCCTTTAACCTGTGAACCAACAGCCGCAATAGTTCCAGCCGTTTCATGTCCAAATATGCGTGGCGGTTCATACAAAGGATAACGAATCTTTTTAATATCTGACTGACACAAACCCACAACCCGCACCTGTACCAGCACCTCATCTGCTTCTAGGGTAGGAACTGGGACTTCTTCGTAGGATAATTGATTTACGCCTCTAAATACTTGTGCTTTCACGTTAGTTTTCCACTATTCAACGTTACTAGATGTAACATTTTGTGGTCAACTTTAGGTTAGGTCGTTTGATCTTTCTGTCTTTTAGCTTCTTCTAATTGCTGCTTTAAACTTTGTTCAAAAATTTGGAATGCTTCAACATCTGCTGATGAAAGATATCCTCCGATTTCCCCATTCTCAAATCTGAGAATCTCACCACGATTGTCTTTAGCAGTAATTGTTAAAATTTCCCCTTTTTGCCAAAGGCTATATCGCTTACCTTCATAGTACCGCCCACCATCTGGTGCTACTTTACCTAGTTTATCTAATGTTTTTTTGGCACTTTGCACAATTTCGTCACCATAGAATTGGCAGCGAATAGTACGAGTAAATTTTGGTACTCTATTCTTTCTATTTAAATTAGTTGTTTCTAACTTGTCAATAATCTCAGGAACACTTTTTGGATCTTTAAGCTCATTAGACTGTTCCCAAATAATTTTAATCATTGTTCCTGGATTTTGCTCATCAAGGTACACCAGAAAATCATCCGCGTGCCAAGCTTCAATACCCCAAGGATCTAAAGCTTGTGTGGGAAAACCATCCATATCAACAGTAACGATGACTTTTGCATTAGCAACTATAGCAGCAGCAATAACATGATGATCCCTGGGATTGTTGGTCATTGCTGCTATTAACTGTGAAGGTACTTCCACCATCGCATCAGGAAAGTTTGTCTTGATTTGTTCTTGAAAGTATGCTGCTTGAGCATCAGTTTTCATTCTTCCATTTTTTATCAGGTTACGAGTAGCACCATCCAGAATTTCTTGTGAAAAATGAAGTTCGTATAATTCTGCCTCAGCAGCACGCATCAAAGTATCACATAAAGGCATAGGGTAGATGACACAGGAATCTAAAATTACAGAGAGTACCATTTTACTGATCTAATTCGCTACTCTCATCATCATAGAACCCTTCAGCTTCCAAAAACTGAGTAAATTGCTTAATTCCTTCCCTACGCTTAGTATCACGTTGTTCTTTATATTTCATCAAATCATCAAAACGGACACGGCGATGTGTTCCTACCCTAATACAAGGAATTTCACCCTGGTCTAATAACTTAATCAGGTAAGGACGGGAAACCTTGAGAATGTCTGCGGCTTTTTGTGTTGTTAGTTCTCTATCCTGAATAACTACAGATATTACTTTACCCGATGCCAGTGCATGAACAGCTTGATGTAAAATCTGATAAACCGATTCGGGAATGGGAATTTCTTGACCGTCTACTCCTACTAATTTTGGTTGAGAGCCTTCAAGCTGGAGTATACTTTCCAGATGTTTGATAGATGATTTTTCCGGTTCTTGAGCCATAACTGACTCTAAAGGAGGGTTTTGCTCAGTAATAGTCTTCATAATGAATATATATTTGATATCCATATCATATATTCTATATCCTCTAAACGCAATATCCGAAACAGTAATCAGATAAAATATGCTTTATAAACCGTTGTGACAAAGCAATAGGTTTTGTTTATTTTTTGGACATTTTTATTGAGAAGCTATATAAAACTTTGTAAATTCTCATCACAATTTTACATATCTGTAACCCAAAATACAGATTAATAAATCATCTTAATTAGAAAACCCAAATAAAGAAATAATTGTTTTTACCTAAAATATAAACTTAATTTCCACCAAAATATACATCATCATAATAATGGCAAAATGCCGTTATTTTCTATTTCTCATGAGATATCATCAAAATAATTGGCAATAATATATCTTCCATGCTTGTGAAGTTCCAGGTTAAATATAATTACTAATTGCTGTAGTCAAATCTAGGTTTATCTATATATTTTATCATGCAGATGCACCATATAGATTATGATCTGCTGTCTAAATCCCGATTGTTCAAATCCTCAAAATCCCGATCATCATCAACTTTGTCAAACTTGTCACACTCCGTTAGTGCCACTTTTGAGAAATCGGTTTCGTGTTCTCCGTGTTCTTTCTGACGAAGGAGGATTTGGCAGAACTTATATATCCGAAGATATTGATAAATTAAATGAATTATGCGTAGTTAAACAACTAGCACCAAAATTCCAAGGTACTTGGTCACAAAAAAAAGCAACTCAACTATTCTCAGAAGAAGCCAGACGACTGCAAGAATTAGGAGAACATCCCCAAATTCCCACACTTATAGCTTATTTTCAGCAAGACAATTGTTTGTATTTAGTACAACAATTTATTGATGGTCAAAATTTATTCAATGAATTGAAATCTCGAAGAATTTATAAAGATTGGGATATTCAATCTATTTTATTAGATTTATTACCAATTATCAAATTTGTGCATCAACATGGAGTAATTCATCGTGATATTAAACCAGAAAATATTATTCGCCGAAAAACTGATGGGAGATTAACACTCATTGATTTTGGTTCTTCCAAACAATTAACCGCACAGGTACAGCGAAAAAATGGTACTTCTATCGGTTCACATGGTTATTCTCCCATTGAACAAATTAGAGATGGAAAAGCCTATCCCGCAAGTGATTTATTTAGTTTAGGTGCTACTTGTTTTCATCTATTAACAGGAATTTCTCCTTTTCAATTATGGATGGAATATGGTTATGCTTGGGTAGGAAATTGGCAGCAGTATTTAGGCTTTCCTTTGAGTTCAGAGTTATCAGAAATCATAGATAAATTACTCCAAAAAGAAATAGCTAGTCGCTATCAATCGGCTGATGAAGTAATTAGAGATTTGATGAAAAAGCATACTCATATTCTACCAGCAGCAAATCATAAAATCATAAAATCACCTGGGAAAAAATCTCAATCACATTCATCAAAATATACTTGGGTCAGAAATTTAATTTTCATATCGGGGATAATTGTCTTTTTCGCATTAGCAGAATCGGGTTATCGAGAATTTCGCAAATTAAAAACCAACTTCTCATTTAGTTGGAGTCAACCTCGCAATAGTCCACCAATCTCGGCAATATCAGAAAAAAAATTATCTTTAGTTAATACTTTCTCTGGACATAAAAGCAAAGTTCTATCCGTAGTTATGAGTTCAAATGGTAAACTAATTATCAGTGGTGGTGATTGCGAGAAAAGTAATAATAGTCAATGTCATAATCTTAAATCATGGGATGTCATTACAGGTAAAGAAATTGCCAGTCTTCAGGGACATTCCCAAAATGTCAATGCAGTAGCTATCACTCCTAATGGGAAAACTTTAGTTAGTGCTAGTGATGATAAAACTATTAAAGTTTGGAACTTACAAACAAATCAATTAATTCACACTTTAAATGGTCATACAGATGCGGTGCATAGTTTAGTTATTAGTGGTGATGGGAAAACTTTAATTAGTGCTAGTGATGATAAAACTATTAAAGTTTGGAACTTACAAACAAATCAATTAATTCGCACTTTAATTGGTCATAAATATTGGGTGCGTTCTGTAGATATTAGTCCTGATGGTGTTACCTTAGCAAGTGGTAGTTTTGATAAAACGATTAAATTATGGAATCTTAATCAAGAAGCACCAATTCTGAATTTAGCTACCAGTTCACAAACAGTTATAGCTGTGGCTTTTAGTCCTAACGATAAAATTTTAGCAAGTTCCAGCCGCGATCGCGTAAGCGCTGACCGAAGGTATCGCACAATTAAATTGTGGAATCTGCAAACCCTCAAAGAAATTCGGACTCTCATGGTAGGAGATAATAGTGTGAATACTATTGCTTTTAGTCCCGATGGTAAAATTTTAGCAAGCGCTGGACGAAATATTTCTGAAGAACAAATCTATCACACCATTAAACTCTGGAACGTAGCTACAGGAGAGGAAATACTAACATTGACGGGACATAGTAATGCTGTCACCTCCCTTGCTTTTAGTGCTGACGGGAAGTTTATAGTTAGTGGTGGTGAAGATAATTTAATTAAAATTTGGCAGATTCCAGTCAATGATGATAAAAATTTTCCCCGGCGAGGTTTGGTACTTGATAAAACTAAATTTCGGTAGCCTGGGAATTAATTCCCAGTCTAATAGCAAAAGTCGGCTGAAGCCGACTGGAAGACTTTTATTTTTATTCAAGAAACTTTTGAAGATCATCCCTGTTAGACCACTTCACTACATCAGATACACGATTTAACAAAGTGATATTATTTTCATTCCACAAATTTTTACTATCGTCAATTAATGAAATAAAGTTATATTTACTTTCCTTTAAATAGCTAATCTCCGACCAGGTAGTAAAAACTTTATCTACTCTCATCCTCGCCGTTCGGAGAGCAGGTGTACTAAGCGTATTAATTAAAGTAGTACCATGAGGACGATGTACACAAAAATCTACACTCCTAGCAGTTCCAGACATTCCTGTAATTTTTTTGTTTCTTTCAACATTTAGCTTCTTCTTATTTAAAAACTTTGTTACTTCTTCAGTAATAGGCTCAAAAGTTGGTACTTTGAGTTTCGTATTAGTATCAGCAACTCTAATTATTGCTTGAGATAAACGAAGAACTGCATCAGCTAAATTATCATCTTTTTTTAAACGAGTAATTAGCATCCCATTAAATTGTTCAACTCCATGAGTAATAACTATATCTTTAATAATTATTTCTTGGTTTTTTAATAAGCTGTAGGCAGCAGTTTGTAAATAAAGCCAACCAAAGGTTTCACCTAAGTCAGTTAATACGTAGGATTCTTCTTTCTCTTTTAAAAATAAATCTATTACACTACCATCAGGAAGAATAAAAGGAGTAGATATTTGTACAAATTCATTTACGGGTGAGCAAACAAATAGCTTTCCAATGGTTTGATTAATTCTTTCACAAATATTGAGTGTCATAAATCTAATGCTACGATAAGACTTTTCTCCATTGGCATTTGATGTAGGTACAATAGCAACTGTAGTCATAATGCTAATTAAGGATATCTGTTATTTATGAATTATAGTAGTAAATTGGTGTATTTTTCTCTCTTTGTGATAAACTTGCTATAAACTACCACAATAAATCTACCAGTAGTGATATATAACAAGGCAATAAACTTTGTTAATTACCCACACAAGTAAATATAGCTGCACCACGCAACCTATCAGAAATCACAGAGTATTATTATAATATAAACTGAAATTAGGGAAAGTCGAATTATGAATCAATCTGATTCCAATAATGGCAAACAAAACAAAAATGTCAAAGGAATTACAAAAATTTCTGTCAGTGGTTATAAGTCACTTTATGATGAATGCAGTATTGAAGTACGCCCGTTAACAATTCTTGCAGGTGCTAATAGTTCGGGAAAATCTAGCATCATGCAACCTTTATTGTTGATGAAACAAACTCTAGAAGCAACTTATGATCCTGGTGCATTATTACTTAATGGACCCAATGTTAAGTTTACTTCAGCCACACAATTATTCTCTAAAATATCTGGAATCAAACCTAATAATAAGTTTACCGTTGGTATCGGTATAGAGAATGATCAAATTATTAGTAATGTATTTACAACACATAAAAAAGAAGCGATAGAAATTGTTGAAATGATATATAAAGGAAATGAACAAGAGTTTTCCCTTTTACCAGATATGTTGCCAGGAGATGTAATGAATGTTTTACCAAAGCCATATATAGAAATATATAATGCAATTCAAGATACAGAAGCATTAAAAAATAAAATGGTATGGGTTGTTGATAGAAATCGGTGTTTTTTAGAGTTTTGCTTATCAGCAAGTGAAAAATATATTATTTCTCAAAATCCCTTCTTTAACTTCTTATATTCCAGTCCTTGGGAAGTTTTTGGTAATTATATCCGTCAAATAATTCATGTACCAGGATTAAGGGGAAATCCTGAACGAAATTATAAAATTACAGCTATAGGTGATGAATTTCCAGGTACATTTGAAAATTACGTTGCTAGTGTGATCAATTATTGGCAAAAAGGTAAAAATAACAAAACTATTAAAGAATTATGTGCTGCATTAGAAACACTAGGATTAACTTGTAAAGTACAAGCAAGACAAGTTAATGATACACAAGTAGAATTAAGAGTAGGTCGTCTGCCAACACCTTCTAAGTCTAAAGATGATATGGTGAATATTGCTGATGTTGGATTTGGTGTTTCCCAAACCTTACCTGTTTTAGTTGCTTTATTAGTAGCAAAACCAGGACAATTAGTATATATTGAACAACCAGAAATTCACCTTCATCCTCGCGCTCAAATTGCTATGGCAGAAATATTATCTAATGCAGCAAAAAGAGGTGTTAAAGTAGTTGTAGAAACTCATAGCGATAAATTAATTCTAGCAATTCAATCTTTAGTTGCCGAAGGTAATTTATCACCAGATATAGTAAAACTGCACTGGTTTACGCGGCAAGAAAATGGTATAACAAATGTCAATAGTGCTGATTTAGATGAAACAGGCGCTTTTGGAGATTGGCCAGAAGATTTTGGTGATTTATCTCTACAATTAGAAAACCGTTATTTAAGTGCTGCGGAAGCTCGTTTAATGCAGGGTGTACATGGTGGCTAAAGTAAATTCTCAACGTTTGGTAATTGATGCTTCTGTAGCTCGTTCTGCTGGTGATAAAAATGCTACTTATCCCCAGTCGGTTCATTGTCGTGAATTTTTATTAGCAGTTTTAGATATTTGTCATCAAATTGTGATGACACCAGCTATAAAATCAGAATGGGATAAACATCAATCAAAATTTGCCCTAACTTGGCGACGACAAATGGTAGCAAAGAAAAAATGGAACTATCTGGAAATATCAATAAATGATAGTTTATGGACTGAAATAGAAAGTATTGCTGCTAATGTTGGTAATAAAAGAATTGCGGAAATGACAAAAGATTTATGTTTAATAGAAGCAGCACTAGCAACAGATAAAATTGTTATATCATTGGATGATAATACTGCTAGAAAATTTTTTAGTGAAGCATCTGTAAAAATTGATGAACTCAAGGATATTGTATGGGTAAATCCAGATAAAGTAGATGAAGAACAACCAATTGAATGGTTAAGAAATGGAGCAAAAGTAGAAAGCGATCGCCTACTAATGAATTATTCTGACAAAAAAATATAGAATCTGTAGGTTGGTTTAACCCAAGGAAACCCAACATCAATCAATAATAATACATAAGTCGGGTTGCATTTCATTTAACCTAATCTACAAATTACTTGCTTGCATTTAATATCCCATATTTAATTCTTGAGCTTGATTTGCCAATTCTGCTAAAGTTTCTCTACGTTTAGCATCAATTATATTTTTATACCCTATCAAATCTTGATAGAATATTCGGCGATGATTTCCCACTTTATGATAAGAGATTTCACCAGAGTCTAATAATTGAATCAAATAAGGATGGGAAACATTGAGAATTTTAGTCGCTTCTTGTGTTGTTATTTGATCAGAAGTAGCAAGATTTTCTTTTCTGGTTTGCATTTCATTTAACCTAATCTACAAAATTATTTATTCTTCAATTAATTTGTATAGCGTCTTAAAGAAAAAAGGAATATGATTTTCAACAATACAATCTTGTTTTGAATAAAACTTACCAATTTCTAGAGATAATTGTTCTCTAAATTTATAAGGTGAATGAGTCCAATTATCATCAGGTAAAATTTGCCGCCAATATTCTTTAGATTTGACAAGCATTAGTACAGCATTTATTAACTGAGTTTTATAATGTAAATCTTGATTATTTGCATACTCTTCTTGCCAAGAATATTGAAATTTATCTATTTCCATATCATCAAAATTAGAAAGGTGGCTGATTCTCTTAATTACTCTTTCCCAATGAATTTGTAAATCAGCATCATTAGTCATATCATTAACCATATCTAAATAAATATTTTCTAAATTAACAGGAATTTCTTTATATAAAGGAGGAATAATATATTGGTTATCAAAAACTTCCTGAATATCAGGTTTTAAAAAGTAAGCTTCCTTATGAATTAAACCAGTAACCCATATACGATGATGGTTTAGAAGCGTTTCATTAATCTTTGTTTCATTATAAATGCTATAGAAAATATCATCCGTATTTTTAAACTCGTAATCTTCTTTTATATCTGCAAATTGAATATCTAAATCTACAATCGCAAAAAGTTTATCAGGATTTAAAAATGATTGGCTGCTATCAGCATTATGTAAATCTAAAATTCTAAAGAATGTATTTAAAACATCATTTCTATCTCCACAATTAAAAAAAATTGGTCTATATTCCTTCCACCATGTTGGTACACAAGCATTATAAAAGTTAGCATCTGGCATTTGTTCCATTTGCTTATATAATTGAGGTGAGCGTCTACCTTCTACTTTTGGGGGAATAAGACCTTCACAGAGAATGACAATTTTATTTTTAATTCTGCTATCTCGAATAATCTTTAAACAATGTTCTTTTAGTTCCTGCTCATTAAGACTCATATTTTTGATTAGGTTGATTATTGAATTGTTCTTGCTTGTAATTTTGGATCTAATTCCTTCACATGAGCAGGTGTAACTGCATTACATAATTCATAGGAATGAGTTGCAAGAATATATTGATTAGTCGCACCCCATTCTTCTAAATCTCTAACTATTTGATATTGCCAATCTGGGTGAAATGATATTTCCAATTCATCCATTAATACAATAGCATCTTCTATTTTATTATGTTTTAGCCACATATATATACATAATCTTTTTAATTCTCCATGACTTAAATCTTCTGGATAAAGTTCTGTTTCATCACCATCAATTTTAAAATTAATTCCAGACAAATCTGGTTCTACATTAATTTTCTTGTTACTCAAAAGATTGTTAAGTTCATCTAATAGTTTTACATAATTATTACCATAATTTCCTCTTTGTTTTACAGCTTGTGCAAAATCATCATTTCGTGCTTTTTTAAAGGCTTCAATCAGAATATCTATTGCTAGGAAATCATAGGTAAAAAATCCAGGTAATTTAGAATTAGCTGTTTTAATTTGTTGATAATAGTTAGTTTGATTGTTTGCTTGAGTTTTAAATAGTGACTTTCTGTTATCTGGTTGTAGAAATAAAAATATTTGTGAAATATGAGCAGTTAGAAATATTTTATTTGATAATTCAATTACAAACTTACTTACATCATGTATATCATCTATTCCATCTACTTGACAAACTAATCTCTCTATAAAATTTTCAGCGGACTGAAAATTATAAATAAAGAATAAACTAATATATTTTTCTAATTTTTCTTCATAAAAACTAGTTAATTTAACTTGTTCGTCATCTTGATTTAACGAATTAACAATATAAGATTCACTATGTAGATCATCTTGATTTAACAAATTAACAATATAAGATTCACTACAAATAAAAAAATCAAGTGTTACAGTTTTATTACCATCCCAAATATCAATGATAGCTAATTTTCTTTTACCAGATTCATCATTAACATGAAAACCATATAGTAAATTTTGTATAAACTCCACTCTATCAGGATTACCAGCACAATGTAACAGCACAAAAATCAATTGTAATAATGTACTTTTACCACCACCATTTTGACTCCCAAAGGGAAAAATACGCGGAGTAAATTCCTTCTCAAAAGTAATATCTACATTTTTTAAAGCCCGAAAATCAGGTACTTGGATTCTTTGTATGTGCATAAATTATAGTGTTTTAACTTTACAAGTATACCACACCCATTATACTCTCTTCCCAGCGAAATATTACTTATCTTCTTCTTTTCTTCCTTCGTGTTCTTCGTCCCTTCGTGGTTCATTCACTCTTATTCCATGTTGTAGGTTGGTTTGACGCAAGGAAACCCAACATTAACCAACAATAATAAATGTATTGGGTTGCATTTCATTTAACTCAACTTAAAAACTATTTAAGATATGACCTATTGATAAACCCAGTTTTAATTCTATCAAACACTAAATCCATCAGTTTATCAACCAGTTTAATTGCTCTCTCTAAATCTTCTCTCTTTACTACTATAGAACTTTGTTGTCCATGAGCAACTGTATTTCTAATTTTGAGGAGGAATTTATCGAGTTCCTCTTCTAATGAATATCTAGGTTCTGGATATTCTGGAATTTTCTCCAAATTAAACTCAGTTAATATTCTATTTAAAACCTTAAAACCAACATTGCTTTCTGTATTTATATTTGGATTAATTTCCAGTGGATTAGTTTTATAAAACACCCTCAACTTATTAAAGAAACTTACTTTTTTCTTAAATTTCTCTGCATCTGGATATTGTTTAAATTGGGGAAATGTAGATTCAATATGATATATGGTTATTGAGTCACACACTTGATCAATAGTAAGTTCTAATTTATTTAACTCTTGAATATATATTTTAAAAGCAGTTTGAATAAAACCTTCCCAAATAGAATAAATTATTGGGATTGAATGGTAAAGAAATAATTCTTCATCTCTTGGCGAAAATCCATATCTGACATACAGCAATCTTAACCGTGACATTAATTCTCTTCTTTCCTCAATGTCTGACATTATTTGTTGTTCTAAAAGAGTGATCTGATTAGTCATTATTCATTGATGTTTCCAAATATTCTCTTTGCTTCTGTCAGACGATTGATAATTCTGTCTTTTTGATTATTTCCTCCTCTTCTGGAAAACTTGATTAAAACAGAGTCTTTATCAACTTCTTTAAGTTTATTCCGTATTACTTCTAAATCTTGAGATTTGTAATAATCATAATTTTCACCTACACCAATCGTAATCACATCATAAAGAGCAGTGGCAAAATTTCCATCTTTCTGACGAAAAATTTCTCTTCCTAAAGGTTGCAGCAATGCAAATACTTGAGTAAATATTCTTTCATAACCTTCATAATCAAAATTTTCTTTTTCTAAAGCATCTTTCATGAACTTAGTCATGTGTTGTGAAATACTGGTGCGGACTTCTTTGAGATTTTTGTAAAGAGAAATAAATCTCAAAGCCAATTCTTCATCATACAATTCCTCATACTGCTCATTGCTCAAATCAATTAATTTCCGAAAATCTTGATTAGCTGCAAGCTTTTTGAGAAAATCATTAAACTTAGGTGAAATATCCCTGTAAATACAATTTCTAATCTCCTGAGTAGTCAACGGAGAACCACCGGTATTCAGTCTATTAAAGAGTTCAAATCGCATATCATAATTACTATTCCATCTCAGAATTTCAACTCTGCAAGTTGATCTTTTTATGTTTAGTCGAAACTGATTTGGTATTGTTTCATAAGTGAATCCTTCTAAAGATTCTACTCGTTCACCTTTCATCAACTCCCAATTATTTTTATTCCTAATACCTTCATCTTCACTTTTCAAAACTCCAAAAAACGAAAGTACAGTAGAAATTCTTTGGAGACCATCAACTAATTCCCATACTCCATCCCCATCTTCAGCTACAAATATGGGAGGAATGGGAATACCTAAAAGTATAGACTCAATAAACCGTGTTCTCTGTTCTTCATCCCAACGAAAGTATCTTTGAAATGCAGGTTTAATAACAATTTCTTTATCTTCATACATACGCATTATTTCTCCGAAAGATACATCAAGTCTATCAGTGTGTAATAAATTTCTCTGTTCTTCAATTTGTGTTTTCAGTTTTTCAGTATCCATGTTATTTACCGTTAGCAATGGGTAATTGTTATTATCCAATTATATCAAGTGTATAATAAATAGGTGGGTTAACTAATTGTGTAGTGTAACCCACCCTACAAACTCTCCGCGCCTCTGCGTCTCTGCGAGAAACAAAAACTAACCCAAAACGAAATTCACCAACTTACCAGGAACAACGATCGCCTTTTTAACTTCCTTACCTTCAAGATAACGTTGTCCAACCTCCGACTCCCGCGCATATTTTTCCAATTCCGCCTTATCAGATTTTGCAGGAACTTGAATAGCACCGCGAGTTTTACCCATAATTTGAATCACCAAAGTAATTTCATCAGCTATCAAAGCCGTAGGATCAAAACTTGGCCAAGTTTGAGTATGCACCGTCCCCTTATTCCCCAATAATTGCCATAATTCATCAGCAATATGGGGGGCAAAAGGCGCTAACATAATCACTAAAGTTTGCATCCCTTCCGCGTAAATCGGGGAATTATGACAATCAGCATCAGTCAAGGCATTATTTAACTTCATTAATTCCGAAATTGCGGTATTGAATTGATATTCATCTACCACATCTTCCGTAATTGCTTGAATGGCAATATGAATGAAGCGACGCAAATCTTTTTCGGATTTTGTCAGTTGTCCGTTGTTAGTTGTAACTTGTTCTGTTTGTACTACATAATCAGTCACCAACCGCCAAACGCGATTTAAAAAGCGGAATTGTCCCTCAACATCAGCCTCATCCCATTCCAAATCTTTCTCAGGAGGTGCTTTAAATAAAATGAACATCCGCGCCGTATCAATGCCATATTTATTAATCACATCTTCCGGCGCAACCCCATTGCCTTTGGATTTGGACATGGTAGCATAGAGACGTTGTAAAGGTTCTCCAGTTTGGGGATCTACAGGATTATTAGCATCAACTAAATTTGAAGGAATCCATTTATCCTTACCACCTTTATTCGGGTTCATGTAAGTTAAACCTTGCACCATTCCCTGAGTTAATAACTTTTGAAATGGTTCATCAAAGTTAAATAAACCTCTATCTCTCAATACCTTAGTGAAGAAACGCGAATACAATAGATGTAAAATTGCGTGTTCAATTCCTCCCACATATTGATCTACAGGCATCCAATCATTTACTTTACCAGAATCAAAAATCTTTTCTGCATTTTGAGCATCTGGATAACGCAAGAAATACCAAGAAGAATCAATAAAAGTATCCATTGTATCGGTTTCCCGTTTCGCAGGAGTACCGCAAGTTGGACAAGGCACATTTACCCAACTTTCTAATTGTGCTAAAGGTGAACCACCACGACCACTTAATTCAATATCTTCCGGTAATTGTACAGGTAAATCTTTGTCGGGGACAGGCACAATTCCACATTCAGGACAGTGAATCACAGGGATAGGTGCGCCCCAATAACGTTGTCGAGAAATTAACCAATCTCTGAGGCGATATTGTACTCTTAATTTACCGAAGTTCTGTTTTTCTGCAAATTCGATAATGGCTTTTTTCGCATCTACAGAATTCATGCCATTAAAGTCACCAGAATTAACTAAAATTCCCGCTTCTGTATATGCTGATTTTAAAGTTTCCTCTGCACCAATTTCTGGAACAATTACAACTTTAATAGCTAAATTTTGTTCTTTGGCAAATTTGAAATCTCGGACATCATGTGCTGGTACACCCATTACCGCACCTGTACCATATTCATAAAGAACATAATCTGCAATCCAAATCGGTACTTCTTCCCCAGTGAAGGGGTTAATAACTTGACCACCTGTAGGAATACCGCGTTTGGGTTTGTCTTCCGCAGTGCGTTCTAGCTCGCTTTGGTTGCTGACTTCCTTGATAAAGGCTGCTACTGCTGCTTTTTGGTCTGATGTGGTAACAACCTGAGTTAAGGGGTGTTCTGGGGCTAAAACGACGTAACTCACACCATAAACAGTGTCGGGACGGGTAGTATAAACGCCGATTTTTTCATCTAAGCCGACAATAGGAAATTCTAAATAAGCACCTGTGGATTTTCCTATCCAGTTGGCTTGCATTAATTTAACTCGTTCTGGCCAACCTGTGAGTTTATCTAAGTCATTTAATAATTCTTCGGCGTAGTCGGTAATCTTGAAAAACCATTGACGTAGTAATTTACGTTCTACAATTGCCCCACTGCGCCAAGAACGTCCTTCATTATCAACTTGTTCGTTTGCTAATACAGTTTGGTCAATGGGGTCCCAATTAACTGCGGCTTCTCTTTGGTAAGCTAAACCTGCTTGTAAAAATTGCAGAAATATCCATTGCGTCCATTTGTAATAATCGGGGGAACAGGTAGCAAGTTCAGTTTCCCAATCTAAGGATAAACCCAGACGTTGTAATTGTTGCCGCATTTGGGCTATATTTTGATAAGTCCATTTGGCAGGAGGTACACCTCTATCAATGGCGGCGTTTTCTGCGGGTAGTCCGAAAGCATCCCAACCCATTGGATGTAATACCCGATACCCTTGCATCCGTTTGAGGCGGGCAATCACATCTGTAATTGTATAATTTCGTACATGACCCATGTGCAAGCTACCGGATGGGTAAGGGAACATGGAAAGCGCGTAGAATTTTGGCTTATTTTGATCTTGAGGTGTTTTATCTAAGCCAAGTTCTGACCATGTTTTTTGCCATTTTTCCTCAATCGTGGCTGGTTGGTATGACGGTTTTTGGGGGGACTCCACAATTAAAACTCCTAATGCTTTTATCTAGTTTCGCTATTGTGGCATAATCTAGATATATTTTTTTCTCACGCAAAGGCGCAAAGACGCAAAGGTAAGAGTTTTTAGAATTAATTTCAGCGAAGTTCGTCCCATGATTTAGCAATGTTCCAGCCAAGTTTCTAAGTCTGTAACTGATGTGAAATCTAATAAAGCTTCTCCTAATTCTTCTAGTTTCTCCACAGTTAACTCTTGGACTTTTTGAATTAATAATGAATCAATTTCCCCAACTCGGCGATTTAAGAGACGGATAATTAGACGTTGTTCTCCCTCTTGTTTAGCAAGTTCTCTGTCTTGTTGGTAAAGTGGTGCTAATCGCATAATCAACTCCTGATCTTCTGTTTGTGAACTTTGATTGATTTTTAAGTTTTTCTGGAGGTTGTAGAGTAGTTCTAAGGTGATTTTGACGTAAGGTTGATTTAATGGTAACGCAGCTAATTCATCAATTGCTCGTTTTTGGACTGTACCTCTACCTAAAAGTCTTAACCATAGTGTTTCTTGAGTTTGGGGTAATTGATGAATAACAACAATTGCGGCGTGTAATGATTTTGCTAAATAGTATATTCCGGGTAAGGAATCTGGTTTTGTTGTCTCGCTAAATCCTGATATGATGTTCTTTGATGCGGTGGGGGTGAGAATCCACAATTTAGGGATCTCAATTTTTATGTTGGTGGTTTGTTCGCGTTTGGCTGCTCTTCGTAATGCACTTCTGACTTCTAATGATTTTAACAGACAATCACAAATTTCTTCTGTTGATGCTGGGTTACGAAATGGCTCAAATATAGCTATTGCTTTTTGATATCTACTCCAATACTTTTTGTGTGCCAACCACTAGCAAAAGCACCACTGTAACAAGCATCTAAAATTAAAACTTGGCGTTTAGAATAACAATTTTTTGATTGTGTTTGAATAAAATTTGCATCTACAGCAGTGGCTTCAAAGTCATCTTTTGCTGTGTTGCGAGTTGCTAAATAGAGATGATTATCATCATTAGTAATTCCATGTCCAGAAAAAAAGAATAATAATAAATCCTCTTTACTTGCATTCCTAAATAGCTTTTGAATTGCTATTCTCATAGCTACTGTATCAGGATTCAGCAGCCGTTCCACCTGTGCAAAGTTTCCCAAGTTAGGATTTTGCAAAACTCGTTCCATAGCCTCGACATCATTGAGTGCAGATAATAGGGGTGGGATACCTGCACCATACTCACTGACTCCAATCAGCAGCGCTATTTTTTTAGCCATTGTTACCACCCATTGCGGCTAATAGGTCTTTGGCTATTTTTTCGCTTTCTAGCAGTTCTTGGCGGCTTTTGGCTTTGATACTGACTTCTTTATCACCGACTTTGACAGTCAGTTCGATGGGTTTATCTCCCAGGCGATCGCCTAAAAAGCTCAAAAATGTTTTAATATTTTTCATACTGACTTGTGCTGTCAGCACTCCGAAAAATATAAATAACCAAAAAGAAGAATTTGAGTTTCTTCTTTGTGAATAATGACTTTTATTTTCATAGTTTGAAGTTCAAGTTTTTCAGTAGGGGATGATTTTAAATCATTATATCTTAATAATACGGTTGAGAGCCTGTTGTTGGTACTTTTGGAAAAACTTCCCCAATTTGCCATTTACTAGTTTTAAATTAGACATTTTGATAAATTTTCTATTGTTCTAGATAATTCAGAAGAATCGGCGGGGATGAGTTCACGATTCTAATTGAGAAATCGTTTTCATTGTTAATTCTTGCACATTTTTAAACACTATTTTTGCTCCAGCTTGCATCAGTTTTTGTGTATAAGCTTCACTAACTGCTGTTGTTTCCTGAACGTGGGGAGGTAATACTCCAACACCTAACCAAATCCGAGAATTATCTATGGCTTTGGCTTTTTCTACAGTGTGCATATCTGCTACAGTATCACCTACATAGACAACTGTTTGTTTTTGATTATTACCATTTTCTAAGATGTTAATAGTCGCAAAAAGTCCGGTAGGATCTGGTTTACCGGGTGCGTCTTCCATAGCAATTAGGATGGGAGATTGTAAACCTAAGCGTTTTTCTAAAACGTAGTTAGCACTCAAGCGAGTAGCACCACTAAAAAACCCCCAAGCAATACCAGATTGCGTGAGTTCTTGAAAATAACTAGGCTGTGCTAATAAAGGTTCATGACAAATGTAGCCGTTCCAATTTTCGGAGTCTGTACCGCGATAACGACTTTGAAAATAAGTGATAATATCTTCATAATCTAATTGGAGTTGTTCTCGCTGTTGTCCTTGACTGACAAAATGGCGGTAAATTAATTCTTGGGAGGCTTCCCAATCGTTATTCCAAATTCCTTCTGATTTGAGGTTGTCAATGTCTGTTGGTGTGGGACGATAGGCTTGGGAGGTAAAATGTTCGACTGTATCGGATATTGCGCGACGATATGAACCGCTAACGTCACGAATTACCCCATCTATATCAAATACAACTATTGCTTTTGTGTTTGCGGTCATGACAGAAACTAGAAAAGGAGGATATATAAAATTCTATAGTAATCCTAATTTGATTTTTGGTATTGCTGATTAAATGTAGGGCTTACGCATTGACAAAGTTTTCTAAATATGTAATGTGGATTTTATCTCTTGTAGGGTGCGTCAGACCCAATAATTTGGTAAAAAACAGATTTCCTCTATCTGACGCACCCTACTCAATAAGTTATTCCCAAAGCCAAAAACGACGCAACTTCGTTCATTCATATGATGGTAAGTTAGTGAGCGTGCGTAAGTCCTAAAATATATGAATATGTCTCACGCCAAGGCGCAAAGGCGCAAAGAATTAAGGTTGCAAAGGTTAAATTTACCAATTTCATCTTTCCATATGGCGATCGCCACGCAGGCTATCAGTAACGCCTAATTTTTTCATGCAAATAGATAAAAGGCTAAAAACTGACAATGCTGATATAATAAGGCTACGATTGCGATTAAATCAGTGGCAAACAATATAAAGTATGGTAACTATCGTTGTCCTGATTAACATCTTTATTTCTATTATGCTCTTTTATTTAGCTCAACAATTACGAAAAGCCAAAAATACTCTAGCATTGATAACGGATATATTTAATCAATATGAATGTGCTAGTTATGCGGCTTTACATACATTACCAGATAATATTTATTTAGCTAAGGAAAAGATGGAAAATCTCTATCTAGAGAACCAAATTTTTAACCAAAAAATCCAACAATTCCGGCAAATTCTCAGTCTCATTATCCTAGTTAGGCAAATTTCTCAAGGATCGTTGCCGTTTCCATGTCTAAATTTGAAAAATCCGAGTAAACTAGGATAGAATCTCCAGAGTCATCAATTATGCTTAAGCGTTCCAAATTCGAGACAACTCAGTCTCAAATCATGCACCGTGCAGAAGAATTAATTAGTGCTGCGTCAAACCGCTATCGCATTACTGTACAGGTGGCAAATCGTGCTAAACGGCGACGTTATGAAGATTTTGAAAATAATGAGGATTCTATCATGAAGCCTGTACTCAGAGCAATTATTGAAATGTCTGATGAATTAAATCAGCCAGAAATTATCGGTGAATTGTAATTTAAAAAATCCTGGCGAATAGAATTCGCGGCTACACAAGCAAAGTCCACCTTCGTGGACTCATAGAAGTTTAACCCACAAAGGTGGGTTTTGTCTGTGTAGAAGCGAATTCTAGTTGCCCTACTTCTAAGTTTGGCGGTATTTTGGATAATGCAAATGAAACAGCAAAAACTTTTAAGAGGTCAATTTTTTTCACCATTTATTATTACTTTAATGACGGTGATCATAGTTGTTTTGGGAATAGGAAATACTAATTTATTGCATATTGCACCCGCAGCCGCGCAAATATTTACTCCTAGCGATGTCTGGCAAAAAGTATATCAACAAATTCCTGATTTTCCCCAAGAAAACCAATATGTTAGTAAAACAACTGGAACAATTGTGGCTACAAATACTTTGGCTAGTCGCCTAATTCGCTATCATATTTATAATAAGGGTAGATCCCCAATTTATCGCCTGGATTGGAAACTGACTTTGGCTGATTATTTGGATGCGAATGAGACTATATATGTTGATAGTTATCCAGGTAATAATATTTTAAAGCAAAATCCTTTAGTTGGCGATCGCATGGCAATTAGTAAACTTACTCGTCGTCAAAGAAACAACCTTGTCCAAGTTTTAGTCAATATTTTTAGTCCCCCTGTTCAAAAGATGTAACTTTACCAGATATGGCGGATAAAAACTTAGAAGATATAATCGTCAAAGTTGCGAAAAAGGTCATTAGAAAAGAGATTAAAAACGGCAATTTGAATAATTTACCAATTATTTCTCCTGAATCTCATCATGGATTGGATAATTGGCAAAATCCAGACACGACAGAGGAAGTTATTGATGATATCCAAATTATTCCTTACACTAGATTACCTGATCAACAAGATATAGAACTTGAGCGTAAATTACGAGAACTCAAGTTTAAACAGGAGTTGAGAAAAGATTGGATTTCTTTTTTAGTGAAAGATGTAATTGTCTATTCTACAACTATGATTTTTATTTTGGTACTGATTGGTTTTTATCTATTTCGGATTAATTGAAATTCAGAGGGAATAGGGAATAGTAATCGAGGGCGGGGAAACCCCGCCCCTACGGGTTTGACAATTTAATCACTGGTTCTCATATTGATTATTCATTACTGGTAGTTGATTCTAATGGAACTACCGTAGCAGGTAAATGTTGATCCATCCAATTAACTAAATCAGTGATTACTTGAAGATAATTAATATCGTAGTGTAAATCATGATAACCTCCAGGATATTCAATTCTTAATTTATCTGGATAGATAACATTTTGATAAAATATTTCAGGCTCTTGCGTCCCTTTTATGGAGAATTAATACTAAAGTGCCAGTTTAATAAACTACGTAATCTAAAATTACTAAAGTTGCGAAATCCATATCCAAGTCTTTTGATTAATTTGAGTTTATTATTAAT
>NZ_JADEVZ010000018.1 GCF_015207875.1 Dolichospermum sp. LEGE 00240 | reverse complement strand
CTATAATATTTTCAAGGTTCGGTGTGCTGTTTAGTGTCGCCTCTTTTTGGCTGCTCTGTTCGGCACTTACTTAATATATCGAATCTACTTTGCTTTGTCAACTACTTTGGCAAACTATTTTTCAGTTCGTTTTTTTATTTTGTCTACAATCCTTGTGAGGTAAGGGTTGTGAGCGTTAAAATTCCTAAGATTTCTGTCATGTTATAGTGGTTCTCGGTTGGCTGAGATAGAAAAACCCCACCCCCAACCCCCTCCCCGCTCTTCGAGAGGGGGCTATGATGTATCTCATTGAGTAGTTACGGAATGGGAAAGAATTGTTGATAGTGTTGAGTGGATATAGATATTAGAAGATTATATGAAGAGTTCTGTGGCTGTATTACCACCGTTTTTGGTGTTGGATCAATTGTTGCAAGGTTGGTTGTTGGAGGATATTGGTAGGGGAGATCGGACTACTCAATCTCTATTGTCCCACAATCCCACTAGGGGAGAAGCGAAGTGGATAGCTAAAGCACCGGGGATAATTGCGGGTTTACCGATTGCGGCTAGGGTGTTTCAGCTTTTGAATAATCAGGTTGATTTTGTAAGTGTTGCGGCTGAGGGGGCGAAATGTGAACCAGGAGAGGTGGTGGCGGAAATTAATGGTTCACTGGATACGCTCTTGATGGGGGAAAGGGTGGCTTTGAATTTGGTGATGCGGTTGAGTGGAATTGCGAGTTTGACTAATATATATGTGGAAAAAATAGCTGATTTACCTGCTCAGTTGGTGGATACGCGCAAAACTACTCCGGGGTTGAGGGTTTTGGAGAAATACGCTAGTGCTTTGGGTGGTGCGATGAATCACCGGATGGGTTTGGATGATGCGGTGATGATTAAGGATAATCATATTGTGGCGGCTGGGGGTATTGGGGAGGCTATTACCCGCATTCGTTGTCACGCTCCTTATCCTTTGACAATTGAGGTGGAGACGGAAAGTTTAGCACAGGTGCGGGAAGCTTTACGGTATAAAGCGGATATTATTATGTTGGATAATATGCCTTTGTCTATGATGAGTGAGGCTGTATTATTGATTCGTAAAGAAGATGATCGGGTGAAGATTGAGGCTTCTGGTAATGTGAATTTGGAGACTGTTCGTGCTGTGGCGGAAACTGGTGTTGATTATATTTCTACTAGTGCGCCTATTACTCAATCTAAGTGGTTGGATTTGAGTATGAGGATGGTAAAATGTCTGATAGCGTAGCGTGGCGCAAGCCATATCAGGATGTCCGGGATTAAAGGATTAACAGGATGAGAAATTTACCGATTACTTATTACTAATACCAAATTAATATGAAGCTGCATAGAATAATTTAACGCGGATGCACGCAGATAAACGCGGATAAAGACAGATAAATCAACGGATTTCAGGATTATGTGCAGCTTCACATAGAATTGGTATAAGCTCAATTAGATGACTGCAAATTGGAAATTTGAGTTAATAGAGGAACTGGGAAATTCTCTCTACTGCGGTTTCTAATATTTCTGGTTTTTGTACTAATGCAAAGCGAATATATCCTTCGCCAAATTCACCAAAGCCGACTCCTGGGGAAGCGGCTACGCCTGTTTTTTTAACTAGTTCGGTGCAAAATTCTATGGAATTATGACTCCATTGTGGGGGTAGTTTTGCCCAAATGTACATTGTGGCTTGGGGGGTGGGAACGTTCCAGCCGATACTGTGTAAGGCTTTGATGAAGGTGTCCCGGCGCTGACGAAATGTATCAACGGCAAGTTTTACACCATTTTGGGGTCCGGTGAGGGCGGCGATCGCCCCGTTCAAAATTCCTATATATTGATTAAAATCAACGGTGGCTTTGATTTGTTTTAAGGCTTGAATTAGTTGGGGATTCCCAATGGCATAACCAATGCGGAAGCCTCCCATATTATAAGACTTTGATAGGGTGAAAAATTCAATGGAGACGCTTTTTTGGGGGTCTGCTTGCAATATTGAGGGAACAGGGGATTTTGGGGTTTCGGTTTCTGTGAAGACTAAATCTACGTAGGGGAAGTCGTGAACGAGAACTATATTATGTTGTTGACAAAAGGCTACGGCTTCTTGAAAGAAGGATAGGGGGGCGATCGCACTGGTAGGATTATGAGGATAGCTTAAAACCATTAACCGCGACTGGGCTAAAATAGTGGGGGGAATATCGCTAAAAACCGGTAAAAAATTATTTTCTGGTTTTATGGGCATGGGGTAAATTTGACCACTAGCCAAGTATACTCCGCCAGCATGGGAAGGATAACCAGGATCTAATAATAGGGCAAAATCGCCGGGATTAAGCACGGCTAGAGGTAAATGGGCTGTTCCTTCTTGAGAACCAATGAGGGGTAAAACTTCTGTTTCGGGGTCAACTGGGATACCGAATTTTTGCTCGTACCATTGGGCTGCGGCTTTACGGAAATCTTGAGTACCACGAAATAACAAGTAGCCATGAGTGCTAGGATCATGGAGTGATTGAGCGATCGCTTCTATGACGTGATTCTCGGCGGGTAAATCTGATGAACCTAAAGATAAATCAATTAATTCTCTTCCAGCAGCCAAAGCAATGGACTTGGCTGTGTCCATATCGGCAAATACGTTAGATTTTAAGGATTGTAACCGGTTAGCAAATTGCATTTTAATTATTATTTAGGGTTTGCTGAAAAAGTTATCTGTGATAGCGCAGCGTGACGTAAGTCATGGGCTAGGAGTCAGGAGTCAGGAGTCAGAATTAGAAGAAGAGAAGAATAGTATTGAATCTGGTAAAGTGATAGGTTTTTGCTAATTTCCACCCTTATTCCTTGCACGTTTTTCACCTTCAAACTCTTTATATATCTAAGTTTTAGCTTTATTCAGCAAGCCCTATTTATTGATCATTTAGTTATCAGTGAGTAATCAAACACTATGGATTTTTGATTACTCACTGATAACTAGTTGTCGGTTAAATGTATATCTAAAAGACTGAGTAATTTATTTTTACTAATTACTCCTTCAGTAGATGCTAATACTGTTTCTCCTCTTAGTAACCTAAGAGCGGGAAGACCTTCTACTTTATATTGTTTGACAGCGACTGGATTAGGGTCAGCTTCTATTTTAACAATTTTTAGGCGATCGCTATAAGTTGCCGCAGCCAAGTTAATCACTGGTGACATCAATTGACAAGGACCACACCAAGAAGCCCAGAAATAAACTAATACAGGCTGCTCGGATTGTAATACCTCCGTTTCCAACTCAGCATCAGTGATAGTGATTACACCCTTATTCATTGTAGTCTCCATAAAGCAGCATAATGAAGTTCGTTTACAAGATACTCTATCTCAATATTTTGGATTTTAGATTTTGGATTTTAGATTCTAATATATTAAACATCTCCAGAAATTAAATATGCGTGACCTGAAACCCTTATAGAGACGTTCTATAAAACGTATCCACAATCTTTATTGGAAATGTCTATTGATTATATAGCAATCCGAAATGAAATGTGTTCGCGAAGCGTGCCGTAGGTATCACATCTCTTATTTTCCTACCTCTGTGTCCTCTGTGCCTGGAGTGGTTCGTTAAAAAAACTAGTTCAAGCTTTTCATCTGGTAATTTATCACAATCATGGAAAAAAATGAAGTAAAATCCCACAACCAAGATGTGTGGGATTAACTGAATTGAATTATCCGCAAAAACTACAGATTATCCAATTGTTTGCGTAAAGCCTCCAATTCAGCATCAACTGGTTCAACCGATTTAGCTGTACTGGTTGGTTGTACTGGAGTTGCGGGTCTGGGTTGTTCTGGAGTGAGTAGTTTGGGTTCTGGTGCAGGTGCTAGGGATGCTTTCAAAGCAGCTAATTCATCATCAACATCACTACCAGATTCTAACTGAGCAAATTGGTGATCTAAATCTGCACTTACTAATTCTCCTACTGACTGAGCGCGGGATTCTTGAAGTAATACTTTTTCTTCCATGCGCTCAAAAGCGGACATGGCACTGCTGGTACTCATTCCGCTCACCATATTTCCCAATTGTTCTTGGGCTTTGGCCGCGGTAATTCGGGCTTTGAGCATTTCTTTCTTGGTTTTGGCTTCAGAAATTTTGCTCTCTAGCTGGATTAAATTCTTCTTGAGTCCTTCAACTTGAACAGTTTGCTGATCTAGACTAGTTTTTAATGCCGTAGCGGTATCAGTATAAGTTTTCTTGCGCTCTAATGCTTGACGGGCTAGGTTTTCATCACCTTTTTGCAGGGCAAGTTGGGCGTTGCGCTGCCATTTATTAATTTCGTTTTGTCCCTCATTATACTGTTTCTCTGTCCGTTTTTGGGCGGCTATTGCCTGTGCTACACCTTGACGCAACTTCACCATATCCTCTTGCATTTCGAGGAGGGCTTGTTCTAGCATTTTTTCTGGATCTTCGGCTTTACTAACTAAATCGTTTAAGTTAGCACCAACTACTCGTTTAAGGCGATCAAATAATCCCATAAATTTATTTTTCCTTTAGAGGTTTACGCTCTTGGTTAGATAGTTAGCTTTTCTACTATATTAATAGCTACCTATTCTAATGTAGTCTTTCCAGTCTGGATTGCTATTTTTTTAGAGAAGAATTCAGGAGTCAGGAGTCAGGAGTCAGAATAAGAGGGAAGGGGTAAGGAGTAAAAGTAAGTTAAATTTTGGATTCCATTCAAGTGTATAGGGCTATGTTAACCGGGGGAAGTTATGGTTTGGGTGGTTTGGGTAAATTATGATCTGGCGGGGGATTTTCTCCTTGATTTAGCATATAAGTTTTCATGGCTGCAAGTTCTGTATCAATATCATGATGAGAATCTAAGGATGCAAATTTTTTTTCTAGATCATCACCACCCAGTGTACTAGCAACTTCTGACTGTGCTTCTATCTGTAAAACTTTTTCCTCCATTCGTTCTAATGCACCTAAGCTAGATGTAGCAGAAGCTCCATTTAACATTTCTTGGAGGCGATAGGAAGCTTCGGCGGAACGAGCGCGAGCGATATACATATCTTTTTTAGTTTTTACCTCAGCCAGTTTTAACTCTAAAGTCCGCATATCTTGCTTTAATTTGGCGACTACATCTTTTTGTTGCTGAATTTGACTGGTTAAAGTTGTCGCGGTTTCTTGGTAAAATTTGCGTTTGGTGAGAGCTTCCCGTGCGAGGGAGTCATTACCCTGCTGGAGGGCTAATTGGGCGCGACGATACCATTCTGCGGCTTGGGATTCTCCTGCGGCTGCTTGGCGTTCTGTGCGCTTTTGGGTGGCGATCGCTTGAGCTACCCCTTGACGCAATTGTACCAAATTCTCCTGCATTTCCACGAAAGCTTTTTCCAGAATTTTTTCTGGATCTTCTGCATTGCTAACCAAACTATTGAAATTGGCGCGAATCACCCGCAGAATACGGTTAATAACTTCCATGTTGGCTCTACCTTGACCATTTACCAGACTTTGAGATTTGTAATACTGCCATCTTAAATCAGAATATGGCAGGAAATGAGTATGAATTAGCCTCACGCCAAGGCGCAAAGGCGCAAAGATAAGAGTTTTTGGCGTTAAAGTCAGTAAATTTTATTCACTAAGACTAACTTTTTTAATTATGGCTGTTGTACTCTTCCTTTAATGCCTTTTGCTTCTAATTCCTGCAATCTGCGCTTAATCTCATCCTTGGTTTTCAATGCACCTAAATAAATAAATTTTTTATTTGGTGATAAATAAGCATCAGGAACGACTTGCTTGGCGGCTGTTAAGGCTTTGTCGCCTTGATTATCCGCAATAATATAATAGTAGCCATTAGCTGATGGTTTGACATCTTCTGGTAGGGGTAATGAAGTAGCTGTAGGCTTTGGTAAAGGTGTGGATTTAGAGAGGGTGTTAGGTAAGGGGGAAAGTTTCGGTAATGGAGAGATAGGAGTTATGGAGGGTTGAATAGCTACAGGAGTGGGAATGATTTGAGGGGTCGGTTTAACTTTTGGTGTTAAATCTACGACATCTTTAGGATCTCTCACTTGTCGAAATTCTTGGGTGGCTAAATTAGGATATTTAGCTATGGGGGTGATTTTTGGTTCGCTAGTTAGTTGGGAATTATTTTCCATAATTTCTGTGTTTTCTGTATTTTCCGCAGTCTTTGATGAATTATTGTTTTGTAAGCTACTGAAATTAAGTTTGGGCAAGTTTTTGGGATTGAAGACAACATAACCTAAAGTCAAACTTGCCAATAATAGCAACAGCATTGAACCAATACCTAAAGGTGATAAGACACTATCACGGGATTTAGGAGAATTAGGAGTTTGATTTTGTGGTGCTTCGGCAGTTAAACTCCGCAATAATGCCTCACTAGATTCTAAATAATCATTTGGTTGTTGAGGAGGATCATTTGTGGTGAGGAGGGTTTGGTTGTCGGAGGAGGGAATTTTGGTGGGAACTATACTGCTAGTTGATTTTTCTAAGTTGGGAGGTGTGGGGGTTTCTTCTATGTCTGAGTTAGCAAACTCCTGGGGAAAATCAATGGTTTCAGTCTCATTTGTCAAGAATGGATTTTCTGAGGGAATGGGTACGGGAGGAACTGCTGGTAGTTGAATCTCCTTCGACAAGGTTGTTGTTTGATAATTAGTGTAACTTTCTACACTTCTTGCTGTTTGTGGTTTTGTGTTTTTGCGTGTGCGTCTATATCTGGTTAATTCTTGATCTAATTGTATTTCTAAACTAGCCAGGGCGGTGGCTAGGGTAGGATTTAAGCCCTGTTTTTGGGGAGATTTGGGAGAATCTATCAAGGGATTTTGATTCATTGTTTAAGATGGATTTAGGGTAGATGATTAAATGAATTTTTAATATAGGTAGTCGGACAAAATTAAATTCACTCGTTGAGAGAGGGAATAGGGAATAGGGAATAGGGAACAGGGAATAGGGAACAGGGAACAGAAAAATCAATTGTGTAATTAATTTTCCTAAGTAGGTGAACACAATGAAACCAAACTGTGTAAAGAAACGTAAAATCGCTGAAAACTTCTTTACTCTTGCCTATTGCCGATTGCCTCTTGCCTTGCTACAAAGACAATTTTCAACGCCAACCCATTTAATACTAACGAAAGTTGATTGTCAGTATTCAGTTATTTTATGGTAAAACTACTAACACAATATGTCTTTTAAGTCAATTGATCAGGTTTTAGGGAATATTCAACGTTCACCACAATGGCAAGAACAGGTATTGCTGCGGTTACTGAAGTGTTGGGGAGAAGTTGTGGGGACTACTGTTGCGGTGCAAACTCGTCCTTTGTCTATTCAGCGTGATGTTTTGTGGGTAGCAACTTCTAGTGCTGCTTGGGCGCAAAATTTGACTTTTGGACGGAAAACTATATTGATGAAATTAAATGACAAGCTGTCTACGTCTTTGGTAGATATTCGCTTTTCTACAGCCGAGTGGAAAAATTCATCAATAACGGGAACAGAAGGCACTGTTTTGGCATCAGAACATCCTAGTTATGTAGCTGATGATTTAACTGGTGATAGATTGGTTAAACCCAATATTGACAATGCTTTGGGTGCTTTTGAGAATTGGTCTAAAATGATGCAAGAGCGATCGCATCATCTCCCCTTATGTCCCCAATGTCAATGTCCCACTCCACCGGGTGAACTGGAACGCTGGGAGGTTTGTTCTCTCTGCTGCTCCAAGCGGTTAGGATAAATATTAAACTATTGTAGATCATTAAGTAAATTAAATGCTAAAAACTGATTTGAACTCTATCTAAAGTAACGTTTTTCCAACCCGAGGAAATCCAAAGTCAATGTTTTCATCTTGATCCCCAATAAGTTTTAGATGAAAATAAATATGTAGGCACTCTAATAATTATTTACATATATAACAAGAATCTAAAGATATCCTAAAGTCTGTTTATAGTTAATAATCGCTAGAACCTATATCCAATCATGATTTTTACCCTTCATGCCTATTTTGATTAAGAAGCAAGATATATAAGTGTGATAAGTAGTCCTGAATGGTACTGAAGATGAAGGCACATGAAACTAATTAAGCGTTTGACATCTACCTGTCGTTATTGTCGTTATTACCAGCCACAAGGTCGTCGTGGTGGTATGTGTGAAAAATTGAGCGCACCAGTCCAAGGGGTCTGGAAAGCTTGTCCTTTCGTCATGTCCGCTTTTGCACCTGCTTGGGAAACTTTAGAAGATGCTTGGAGTTTACCAGTAGCCAAACCTGTTTTTGCGGCTGCTCAAACTCTCCCGACGGATTTGGATCATGTTACAGTAGCCTCTGTCGAAGATATTCCTACTTCCACTACACAAGAAGTGAAAAATCAAAGCGTACTCATTTAACTATTCATGATTACGGTCATCAATTTTCTGTCCACCCTAATAAAATTTGACTGGCAATTTGTTAGTGGTTCCAATTTTGACATCTTCAGAAATCGCACCTTCCACAACAGGTGCGATTTTGGTATATAGGGGAGGTAGGGGCGCAGGGCTTGCGACCAGTCAGGAGTCAGGAGAACAAAGGAGGAGTAAAATAATTTTATTGGTAAAGTTTGATGATCAAATCAATTTAAGGCAACCAGGGAAAATCCCGAAAGTTAGGGGGACGTTTTTCCAAAAAGGCTTGTTTTCCTTCTGCTCCTTCTTCTGTCATGTAATAGAGTAGAGTGGCGTTACCAGACAATTCTTGTAAACCAGCTTGTCCGTCACAGTCAGCGTTAAATGCTGATTTCAGACAACGAATAGCTATGGGACTTTTTTCTAATACTTCTTGCGCCCATTGTACGCCTTCTGCTTCTAGTTGTTCTACAGGGACGACAGTATTAACCAAGCCCATTTCTAAAGCTTCTTGGGCGTTATATTGACGACAAAGAAACCATATTTCCCTGGCTTTTTTTTGTCCTACTATTCTGGCTAAATAACTAGCCCCAAAACCACCATCAAAACTCCCTACTTTGGGTCCTGTTTGCCCAAAAATGGCATTATCAGCAGCAATAGTTAAATCACAAATTAAATGGAGAACATGACCCCCACCGATAGCATAACCCGCGACTAGGGCAATTACTACTTTGGGCATGGAACGAATCAGGCGTTGCAAATCTAAGACGTTTAAGCGGGGGATTCCGGTTTCATCTACATAACCTGCTTGTCCACGCACACTTTGATCACCACCGGAACAAAAGGCATATTTTCCATCTGTATGAGGTCCTGCACCTGTAAATAGGACTACGCCAATAGAAGTATCTTCTTTAGCATCCCAAAAGGCTTCGTATAATTCAAAGACAGTTTTAGGACGGAATGCGTTACGTTTGTGGGGACGGTTAATGGTGATTTTGGCGATACCGTCGGTTTTTTGGTAGATGATGTCTTCGTAGGTTTTGACGGTCTTCCAGTCGGTTTCTATCATGGATAATCTATGATTTGTGCTTGAGAATTTTATCGCGGATATGGAAGTATTTTTCTCACCGATATTTTCGGTTTTTTTCTGATACTTAGAAAACCCTGCGCCCCTACCTCTTGACAATGGGGTTTAAAATTAATTGGTGCAAATACTTTACACTGGAGTTGGAAATGAATATTGCCAGTATTCCACAAATCAAGCCTTTAACAGACACAGAATTACAACAAATTAACGCTTATTGGCGTGCTGCTAATTATCTGTCTGTTGGACAAATTTACCTTCTGGACAATCCCTTACTAAGAGAACCCCTCAAACAAGAACACGTTAAACCTAGACTCTTAGGACATTGGGGAACTACTCCAGGGCTAAATTTGATTTATGCCCACTTCAACAGAGTTATTAAAAAATACGACCTCAATGCAATTTACATAGCTGGACCCGGACATGGTGGACCCGGACTTGTTGCCAATACCTACTTAGAAGGAACATATAGCGAATATTACCCTAACATCTCCCAGGATGAAGAGGGAATGCAAAAACTATTCAAACAATTTTCCTTTCCTGGTGGTATTCCCAGCCATGTCGCCCCAGAAACTCCTGGTTCTATCCATGAGGGGGGAGAATTAGGTTATGCTTTAGTTCACGCTTATGGGGCGGTATTTGATAACCCTGATTTGATAGTTGCGGCGGTGGTCGGTGACGGAGAAGCGGAAACTGGTTCTTTGGCAACTAGCTGGCATTCTAACAAATTTATTAACCCGGTTACTGATGGTGCGGTTTTACCAATTCTGCATTTGAATGGTTACAAAATTGCTAACCCCACAGTATTAGCAAGGATACCTCATGAAGAGTTAGAAAGCCTATTTATCGGCTATGGCTATAAACCTTACTTTGTGGAAGGTGCTGACCCGGCGGATATTCACCAAAAAATGGCAGCAGTATTAGATACCATCATTCCAGAAATTCAAAGTATTCAAAGAGAAGCGCGGGTACATGGTTACCAAGAAAGACCGCAATGGCCGATGATTGTTTTACGCACTCCTAAAGGTTGGACGGGTCCCAAGGAAGTGGACGGGAAGAAAACAGAGGATTATTGGCGATCGCACCAAGTCCCTTTTAGTGATATAGCTGGTAAACCGGAACATCTGCAATTGCTGGAAGATTGGCTAAAAAGTTACAAACCGGAAGAACTTTTCGACACCAAGGGTCAACTGATTCCCGAACTCGCAGAATTAGCACCTAAAGGTCAGCGTCGCATGGGAGACAACCCCCACGCTAACGGCGGAATTTTGCTGCGTGATTTGAAAATGCCTGATTTCTGCAACTACGCTGTAGAAGTAGCCAAACCAGGGACAGTTAACGCTGAAGCTACCAAGGTAACGGGTAGGTTTCTCCGTGACATTATGAAACTCAACGACGAAAGCCGTAACTTCCGCGTTTTTGGTCCTGACGAAACCGCATCCAATCGGTTAGATCCTGTCTTGGAAGTGACAAACCGCGCTTGGGATGCTCAAATTCTTCCTGAAGATGACCATTTATCACCCGACGGTCGAGTAATGGAAATCCTTAGCGAAACCAATTGTCAAGGATGGTTAGAAGGATATTTATTAACAGGTCGTCATGGTTTCTTCTCCTGCTATGAAGCTTTTATTCACATCGTTGATTCGATGTTCAACCAACACGCCAAATGGTTGAAAACAACTCGTCATATTACTTGGAGAAGACCAATTGCGTCTTTAAATTATCTTCTCACTTCCCACGTTTGGCGACAAGATCATAATGGTTTCTCTCACCAAGATCCTGGTTTTATTGATCATGTAATTAACAAAAAAGCCGAAATTATTCGTGTTTATTTGCCACCTGATGCTAATACTTTGCTATCAGTAACCGACCATTGTTTAAGAAGTCGGAATTATGTCAATGTGATTGTGGCTGGCAAACAACCTGCTTTACAATATTTAGACATGGATTCGGCAATTAAACATTGTACTAAAGGTTTAGGAATTTGGGAATGGGCAAGTAATGATCAAGACAGTGAAACTGATGTAGTTATGGCTTGTGCTGGAGATGTTCCCACTTTGGAAACTTTAGCGGCTGTGGATATTTTACGACAACATTTCCCAGATTTAAAAGTGCGGGTTGTCAATGTTGTGGATTTGATGACACTACAACCACAAAGTGAACATCCTCACGGTTTAAGTAGCAAAGACTTTGATACAATTTTCACAACTGATAAACCCATTATCTTTGCTTTTCATGGTTATCCTTGGTTAATTCATCGTCTCACTTATCGGCATACAAATCACCACAATATTCATGTGCGTGGTTATAAAGAAGAGGGAACAACAACCACACCTTTTGATATGGTGGTGATGAATGATTTAGATAGATTCCATTTAGTTATGGATGTGATTGACCGTGTACCAAAGTTAGGTTATCAAGCAGCTTATGTGAGGCAAAAATTGCAAGATAAGTTGATAGAACATAAGCAATATATCCAGAAACACGGTGAAGATATGCCAGAAATTCGTGATTGGACTTGGCCATATTAATAATTGAATCAAGCTGATTTTATCGTTAAGGGTTTAGCAGTGCTTATTGGTGTGATGAGACGGAGAATTCATTCCCAGTGTTTCTAAGTTGACACCAATGAGATCATGCTTTACCCCTACACATCTAAGAGGATGTTTGAAAAGTTTCCGGCGATTAGGAATCGCTACTACACAAACAAAGTCCACCTGCGTGGACTAACGAAAAATCAAGGCTTTTGAACCCACGTATCCCTTACGGGACCGAAGGAATAGGTGGGTTTCGTCTGTGTAGTTCCGCGACTTCTAGTCGCCCTTGCAAGTAATAAATTAGACTTTTCAAACACCCTCTAAAGCGGAGAATATTTTAATCTTCGGTAAAAGGACTTACGCAAGTGTCACACCAAAAATCTGTTGTAGGGTGTGTCAAACTGCATAAATCCTGCAAATAAACAGATTGTTGATATCTGACGCACCCTACCAATGTGCCAGTTGCGTAAGTCCTGAATTGTCCTGTTTTTTATCCAACCTTCTCGGACAAAATCCCCAAACCATGTAAAATAATGACAAGATATTTAAATCAACATCTGCGGTATCTAACTTATGATTAAGACACTAAAACTACCCCAAAAATTAATGCTGCTTGGTTCAGGAGAACTAGGAAAAGAATTTGTAATTGCGGCTCAACGTTTAGGTAATTATATCATTGCTGTGGACAGATATGCCGATGCTCCTGCCATGCAGGTAGCTGATTGTGCAGAAGTTATTTCCATGCTGAGTGCTGATGATTTAGAAGCGGTTGTAAATAAACATCAGCCCGATTTTATTATTCCCGAAATTGAGGCAATTAGAACCGAAAAATTACAAGAGTTTGAACAAAGAGGAATTACAGTTATTCCCACAGCAGCGGCGACTAATTACACCATGAACCGGGACAGAATTAGAGAATTAGCACATCAAGAATTAGGCATTAGAACTGCTAAATATGGTTATGCTGTCACTTTGGAAGAGTTAATTAGTATTTCTGAAGAAATTGGCTTTCCTAATGTTGTTAAACCTGTAATGTCATCTTCGGGGAAAGGTCAATCTGTAGTTAATGATAGAAATGAGGTAGAAAAAGCCTGGAATTATGCTATTTTTAATTCTCGTGGTGATAGCCAAAAGGTAATTGTCGAAGAATTCATTAATTTTGAAATTGAAATTACTTTACTAACGATTAAACAATGGGACGCACCGACAATTTTTTGTGATCCCATTGGCCACCGTCAAGAAAGAGGTGATTATCAAGAATCTTGGCAACCGGCAGCTATTTCTGAAGCTAAAATCTTAGCATCTCAAGAAATTGCTAAAAAAGTTACTGATGCTTTAGGTGGTGCGGGAATTTTTGGGGTTGAATTTTTCATTACTAAAGATGAAGTCATTTTTTCAGAACTGTCTCCTCGACCCCATGATACAGGCATGGTGACATTAATTTCTCAGAATTTGAATGAATTTGAGTTACATCTGCGAGCTATTTTAGGTTTACCAATTCCCCACATTGAACGGTTAGGATTTTCCGCAAGTGCGGTAATTTTAGCTTCAAAAAAATCTGATTCTATTACTTTTACTGGTGTAGCTGAAGCTTTAGCTGAAAAAGATGTAGATATTAAGTTGTTTGGTAAACCTACTGCTCATCCTTATCGTCGCATGGGCGTGGCTTTAGCAAAAGGTGGGGATATTCAAGCAGCTAGAGAAAAGGCGGTAAAGGCAGCTAGTCAGGTGAAAATAAATTAAGCATTCAGCCATAGCGGTATGCACTGGAAATGAGATAAAAAGTTTATTATAAAAGTCTATAAGGAAGAACTTTTTCTTCTTTCTTAATCTTGAATGGGCGCAGGTCATGCGCCTCTACATCTATGAGATCCAGAATTGAAAATAATGTTTTGTTTATTCACCATGAGGATGTACCAGAATTTAAAAAAGGTGGTTCTGTTGTCAGGAATTCTTATTTTTGGGCTTTACGTTCCATTGCTGGACGTGCTAGACGCTATCATGATTGGGAATATGAACCAGAAGTTTGGTTGGCGCTGGAACGAATGCTTTTATCTTTTACTGAATCTGGGTATTTAGGTTATAAAGAAACAATGTTAGAATTTCCCTTATCACAGGGTGAAATTCCGTCTGTGTTGAGGAATGTAGCGACTTGGGAATAAGATTTTCCCAATAGATAAAACTAAGGATACAAACCCCGATCATTTAAAGCTTGCGCGACTCTACCTACACCCAAAGTATAAGCAGCTAATCGCAGATTTACCCCCCGTGCTTGCGACTCATGAATGACCTTGCGGTAAGCCTGAAGCATCAAATGTTCCATTTCCCGGTTGACTCGTTCTTCGTCCCAGAATAGGTAGGAAAGACCTTGTACCCATTCTAAATAACTGACCACCACACCCCCGGCATTGGCTAAAATATCCGGTAACACGGTGACACCTTGGGCTTCTAGAACGCGGTTAGCTGCCAAAGTCACTGGACCATTAGCCGCTTCTGCGACAAATTGGGCTTTGATTTGATGGACATTTTCTGCGGTAATTTGGTTTTCCAAAGCGGCAGGAATCAGGACATCACAAGGTAAAGTTAATAAGTCTGCATTACTAATGGGTGTTGCTTGGGGAAATCCCACTACGCTGCGATGGTTGGCCGCAGCGTAGGCTTTGACAGCAGGAATATCAAGACCATTTTCGGCAAAGATACCCCCACTAGCACTGGAAACAGCGATAATTTTTGCTCCTTGTTGGTGTAGCAATTCGGCCGCTGCCCCACCTACATTACCGAAGCCTTGAATTGCTACCCGGACTCCTACGAGGGATTGACCGTGATCGGCGATCGCTTCACGAACAATAATCATCACACCGCGCCCAGTCGCCATTTCTCGTCCCAGGGAACCACCAATAGATAATGGTTTACCTGTAACTACTCCGGGGACAGAATGACCAACATTGACAGAATAAGTATCCATCATCCATGCCATTTCCCGTGCCGATGTTCCCATGTCTGGTGCGGGTATATCTACGGATGGTCCAATGTCTTTAATTAATTCGCTAATATAACGGCGACTAATCCGTTCCAATTCCCCCACACTGAACTTTTTGGGGTCTATGGGAATTCCGCCTTTGCCACCACCGTAGGGAATGCCTAACAATGCACATTTCCAAGTCATGAGCATGGCTAGGGCGGATACTTCTCGTAATGTCACTGCTTCATGGTAGCGAATACCACCTTTATAGGGGCCTAAAATATCGGAATGTTGTACCCGATGTCCAGCAAAAACCCGCACTTCCCCATTATCCATTTTTATGGGAATGGAAACTGTGACAACTTTTCGAGGGTGACTGAGTATTTCTACGATACCTTGATCTAATTTTAATTCTTTAGCAGCCCATTCTAAATAGCTACAGGCTTGATCATAAGGGCAAATATGCGCTGGAGAATGATTTTCTATAAGTGGGAGAGACGTTGTCACCATAATACCTACTCCTCATCATCGTATGTTTGTGAACCGGATTGATATGGTTAGCTTACCCTCTTTTTTGGAAAAGATGTCAATTTTGTAGTTTCTGTTACAATTTTATTGTAATTTGTGTGCCGTGAGACCCCTGGGCAGATAAACTGTAAAAATATCTAAATTTTGGCGTTGCTGATTAAGGATTATGAATTTTAGTCTCACGCAGAGGCGCAAAGTTTTAGATTTTGTTTTTTCTAATTTCATACCTCAATTCAGCAACGCCTAGGTCAACATAATAAAACCAAACTGTGTAAAGAAAAGTAAAATCTTCCAAAACCTCTTCACTCTTGCCTTTTGCCTCTTGCCTTCCTACAACGATAATTTTTAACGCCAGCCTACTTAAATGAATGTTTCAGGTGTAAAACTCCCATGTAAACCATAGGGAATATGATGTTTGAGATGTAGTTTTGCAATTTCACCTTTTTCCAGATTTACAGCATCTAAAATCACCACATCTGAACGATGATGTTCTGCATCATAAACTAAAGCTATTAGCCAGCCATCATCTTCTGTTTGGGAATTTGGACGAGGAATAAAAATTGGTTCACCGATGAAACCTGCTGGTGCAGCACTCCATAATTGTCTTTGTTGTGACTCTAAATCAAGTTTGAAAATTGCTTGGAGGGGTGCATTTCCCGTTGATTTATGTGCCGCAGCCGTGTATAGATAACGATAAGATTTACCGACATGATGAGGGTGAATTGTGGGAAATTCACAAGATCGATCATCTATTAAATAATTTTGGACTGTATTGGTTGGTAAATTCAGATTAAATCGCCAAAGTTGCCCAGGAGAATTGGCATCAAAATCTGTTTCTCGATAATCGCTATTGGGTTCAACTTCTGGTAACGATTCATAGCAAATAGAATCAATGATAATTTCATTACCCACTTCAAAAGCATTAACATGATGGAAAATAAAACCTGCCTGAGTTTCTAAAACTTTGATTTTTCCAGTTGGGTTTTGGCGAGGAATAATGATAATTTTTGTAGGTTGATTTTTTTGGACTTTAATACATTGGGCGGCGCTAGATATTCCCAAAGCAAAAGGTATGGGGTTAAAACTAACAGGATTTTGGAAGAAAATACAGTAATTTTCTGTAATCACAAAATCATGAATGAAGCAAAAACCAGCAACGCTATGATTTTGTTTATTGGTGATTTCTCCGTCGGTATTTAACTCAAATATGTTAATTGTAGTTGATAGTCCTGGTGTAATAGCGAAATTAACTAATGTACCATTTGCATCAATTCGCGGGTGGGCGCTAAAGGCTTCCCCTTTAGATAAAACACCGTTAAAGTATTCATTTCCTAATGTTTCTAGAGTGTGCGGATTAAGTAAATAGGGTTCGGATGCTTCCCATAGGGCTAATAGTTTTTTACCCCAATAAATTACATTAGTATTAGCAATATGTTTGATTTTGAAATCAAAGATATTAGCTAACCAGCCGCCCGGTTTTTGTGTACCAAAAACACCACGATAAAGAATTTTACCCGCTTTTTTTTCTGCCAAATAACCTGCTGTGGTAACAAAGCGGTTACGAAAATGGGCGCGGCCATTGGTAAATGTAATGCGGCTAATCATGCCATCACCGTCAAAGGGATGATGTAATTTTTGCCCATTAATATCTAGTAAACCCGGTCCATTTCTAAATAATGTTCCTTGCAATTCTGGTGGTATTTCTCCTTCTATATCATCAATCCAGTAATCAAATTCCTGGTGAAGAGATTCATATCCTCCTTGCCAATCTTTGAGAGTATAGGATTTTTGGAGATTTTGCTGATCTTGAGGTTCTAATATTTGCATTTTTTCTTGGCTATGGTAAATTTCTTCAGAAACCCGGGGATGTAAGTAAATATAGAGATAAATCTAATTGTTTTCGAGATTTTTATCTATTAAATAAGTACATCATTATCAATTCTATCATCTGGTAGCAATTTAACAAAAAATATGGGTATCAGAGAAGCACAGCTAGTGAGAATGATTAATAACCACAGGGAGTCAAATTGATGTTCTGTGATTCCTAACCATTTCATCATTATTGATCCTAATGCGTAGGAAACTGTTCCTGCTACATTAAGTACAGACATGATTAACGCAAAAAATGTGGCTTCTATGCCGGGAGGGCAAAGCTTTGTTGATAATACTAATATGGGCATGAATACAATTTGCCCAATCACAGTAATAATCAAACTATCACCTAAGCTAAACCAATGATCATCTATGCCTAACATTCTGTTGGTGTGAGTTACTAATAATAAATTCGTCATTCCTAAAGCTGTGGATAGGAAAATACCCGCAGTAATCATAGTTCTAAAGGGAATGTGTTTAAAGTAACGTTGAAAAGCCCAAACTCCAATTAGGGAAGCAAAACTCGTCACTAACCGAATTCGTCCTAAAAATTCTGGTTGAAAGTGGAGTTCATTAGTTGTGAAATAGAAGAATGCTGATTCGGTTTTTGGTGTAGCGTGCCAAATAAATATAAATAATGTGGGCAACCAAATTGTTTTTTGAGTAATTGCTTGGCGGATTTTCAATAGTTGATCTTTTGTGTTATTGCCTTTTTTGTGATCTTGATTAAAAGGTTTTTCAGTAATTAACCAAGCTACAGATGAAATAATTAAAGGAAATAATGCTGTTATTAAAAATACTATACGGGTGGTAAAATATTCTAAAAGTAACCCGCTCAGGTAAGCTGTACATAAGGCACCAATAGCTGAACTACCCCAACAAAGAGATTGTAAAGAACCTATTTTGGCTTCTGATTCGTTTCTGGCTCTTTCAACTACTATGGAATCAACTATCACATCACTAATAGCCACAGAGAGAGAAGAAATTATAATCATAATTGTAGCTGTTGTGCTAGTATGAACGACCGTTCCTAAACATCCCCAAGCTACACAGCCCAGAATTCCTGACATAACTATGTAAGGTTTTCTATGATAACCAAATATGGGTAAACTATCGGAAATAAATCCATATAATGGCTTAATCATCCAAGGTATAGCACAGATTCCCATAATTGTTGACATCTGCACGGGACCTAACAGTAATTCGTCTTTGAGAAAAAAGCTGACAGCTAAACGCGATAATGTCAGTATACCTTGAACAAAATAGATGGTAAGAATTGCTATTAACTCAGGACTGGGTTCGTTACCTAAGAGAATTTTTTTGGTTAGTAGATCTTTGAATTTGGGTAAGGTAGGGGAGTCATTTAGCATTTGCATGAATAATGATTAAGTTTTATTTACTTTTATATCATAGATTTTTAAATTGAGGATAAGTTTTTATTAATTATAAGAGACTATGTTGAATGAATAAATTTCCATTACCTTTAACGAAACTTGATTTGCTAACCCTGAGATGGGAATGCTTTTATTGATACAGATTGATGTCGGGAATTGTATTCAGTCGAGCGATCGCCTTTGGCGAATTTTGTATAGAAGAAATTTTCTTTTTAACCGTGTTCTCTGTATAAATGGTTATACATAAAATACATTAATTGACAATTTCCCAGGGGATGTGACTGAACATTAGTTTTTTGTAAAGTAATATTACAAACCTTGGAAATATATTGAGAAATTGTTCTTGAGGCAAACATAGATTTAAGCTAGAAGCTATAGGACAAAATTGAGGCCAGTTTAAAATGAACAAAAATAATATTCAAAACTATCGCTTTGTCTGTACCTTAACTTTTGGTGATATTTACGGTCAAATTATTGTTTGGTTAATTACGATTACTATTAGCTTGGCATCAGCTTTAGCACTGATGGGCGCAAAAAGACCTGTATACGCTTTAGCTACGGTAGGTCTTGTGGTTCTTTTATCTCTACCTTTTTTACTTTTCGCCTTTGTGACGACTTTATTAAATAATATTGAACTCAATGCTGTAGAGCCAAAAACCAAGACAGAATCAATACAAAGTAGTATTTCACAAAACCCAGTCCAAGTAACTAGCTAAAGGGTCAGAAAATTAAATGTGTGTTTGCTACAACCCTTCTAGAGAAGTTACATGAAGCGTCTCTACATTTTTTTGCACCAGATGTCAAATTTACAATTTCTCTATTACCCTGTCTTGTAGATGGGGAATTTTTTTTTAATCGGTGGTTGATGATGCTTGAACATGATGTAATTATTGTTGGTGGTGGTTTGGCTGGCTGTCGGGCTGCGGTGGAAATTGCCCGGACTGACCCTAGTTTAAAGGTAGCGGTAGTTGCCAAAACTCACCCAATTCGCTCTCATTCGGTGGCTGCTCAAGGTGGTATGGCGGCTTCTTTAAAAAATGTGGATGATACGGATTCTTGGGAAGCTCACGCTTTTGATACTGTCAAGGGTTCCGACTATTTGGCGGATCAAGATGCGGTGGCAATTTTGACTCAGGAAGCACCGGATGTGGTGATTGATTTGGAACATCTGGGGGTATTGTTTTCTCGTTTACCTGATGGTCGGATTGCGCAACGGGCTTTTGGTGGCCATTCTCATAACCGGACTTGTTATGCGGCTGATAAAACTGGTCATGCAATTTTACATGAGTTGGTGAATAATTTGCGCCGTTATGGGGTGCAGATTTACGAAGAATGGTATGTAATGCGCCTGATTTTGGAGGATGGTCAGGCGAAGGGTGTGGTGATGTTTCACCTGTTGGATGGGCATATTGAGGTGCTACGGGCGAAGGCTGTGATGTTTGCCACTGGGGGCTATGGTCGGGTTTATAACACGACTTCTAATGATTATGCTTCTACTGGTGATGGTTTAGCGATGACGGCTTTGGCTGGTTTACCTTTGGCAGATATGGAGTTTGTTCAGTTTCATCCTACCGGTTTGTATCCTGTGGGGGTGCTGATTTCCGAGGCTGTGCGCGGTGAAGGGGCATATTTGATTAATGCCGATGGCGATCGCTTTATGGCTAATTACGCCCCCAGTCGCATGGAGTTAGCCCCTCGTGATATTACCTCACGGGCGATCGCTTATGAAATCCGGGCGGGTCGTGGTGTAAATACTAATGGGAGTGGGGGAGGTCCCTTTGTCTATCTGGATTTGCGCCATTTGGGTAAGGAAAAAATCATGAGTCGTGTTCCCTTTTGCTGGGAAGAGGCCCATCGTTTGGTCGGTGTAGATGCTGTCACTCAACCCATGCCTGTGCGTCCTACTAATCATTATTGTATGGGTGGTATTCCTGTCAATACTGACGGACAAGTCAGAAGTAATAATGATAGTTTTGTCGAGGGCTTTTTTGCCGCTGGGGAAACTGCTTGCGTGTCGGTTCACGGCGCAAATCGTCTCGGTAGTAACTCCTTATTGGAATGTGTAGTTTATGGTAAAAGGACCGGGGCGGCGATCGCTAATTATGTCCAAAATCGGCAATTACCATCCATAGATGAAACACGCTACATCAACGAAGCCAAACAACAAATACAACTCTTAATACAACAACCAGGACAGTACAGAATTAATCAAATCCGTCAAGCTTTTCAAGATAATATGACTGAAAATTGTGGCGTTTTCCGCACCGACGAAGTAATGCGTCAGGGATTAGAAAAAATCGCCCAACTACAACAACAATATTCACAAATATATTTAGATGACAAAGGAAAAAGCTGGAATACAGAATTAGTTGAAGCCTTAGAACTACAAAGTTTAATGGTAGTTGGACAAACCATTTTAACTTCCGCCCTCAATCGCCAAGAAAGTCGCGGCGCACACTTTAGAGAAGACTTTTCCGAAAGAGATGATCATAAGTTCTTACAACACACAATGGCTTATTATTCACCAACAGGAATTGATATTCAATATCGTCCCGTCACAATCACAATGTTTGCACCAAAAGAAAGAAAGTATTAATTAAAATCATTAGACATCTCCAGAAATTAAATATGCGTATCCTAGAACCCTTGTAGAGGCGTTCCATGGAACGTCTCTACATTCTTTTTTGGAGATGTCTATTTCGTAGGGGCGCAGGGTCTGCGCCCTTTCCGGCTATTCTAATTCTATATCAAAGATAATATCACAGTAACAACTGTCTCATAACCAGAGTTACTAATAATATTTAATTTTCTAAAATATGCGGTTATTCGGCTCTTTTTACGGAAAACCTGGTTCAAAATCATTAGCAGCCTTATTGTGTGGGCATTTCATTGAAAATTGGATATGCGATATCTAAAAAATTACTAATTTCTTGGTAAGTTTTCCCATCATTCATCAACAACAAGATGAGTATCTTCTCTCTTATGTATGGGTTTTCTTGCTCTTTTAGGTTTTTTAATAGCTTTTCTCTCTGCTCTTGTGATAGATGGTTTTTTGCTGGCATACTTCCTGGTGATTGCTTATTAACTTAATTTTATATTATACAATCAAGCTGCACAACAGCTTATTGCTATCCTGGTAAATAAAATACAACCTTTCTTAACGGCAATTCGTCAGGGAAATATTTCCCGTTTACGGCGCTAATAGTCTATAGTGATGCGATTGGGAGTTAGAGAAATGTCAACTATCTTTTTCACAGTCTTGAGCGACAGATGGAGAAAATTTTTATGCCTTATAGTAAATTTACTTTGAGTAAAGCTGTAGATGATTTTCAACTGACAATTGTTGAAGGCGATCGCTTTCTACCAGAGATTTCCCCATTTAATCCGAGTTCTTTGCTTCAAGATACCTTGAAAGAAACCCTACCTTGGGCAGTTGCAGTAGGTAGTGAAAAAGCGCGTTCTGAAGGCATTATCAATCCCGTTTTACTAGAAGTCAAACGTCAGCTTCATGGACAAATTAGCGTCTTTTCCGGCGAAGAGTTCAACGTACAGCCAGAGGTTGATTTGACGGGTTATGTTGATTTTCTGATTAGTCGCTCTCCAGAGCAATTGTATATTAAAGCCCCGGCTGTGGTTTTGGTGGAAGCGAAGAAAGAAGACCTGAAACCAGGACTGGGACAATGTTTAGCCGAAATGGTAGCAGCACAACGCTTTAATCAACAGAAGCAGCAGCCGATTTCCACAATTTACGGAACGGTGACAAGTGGTACGGTTTGGCGGTTTCTTCAACTAGAAGGACAAACTGTAACCATTGACTTGAATGATTATTCACTACCACCAGTTGATCAGATTTTGGGCTTTCTGATTTGGATGGCTCAGAATGGTTGAAGCGTTGGGGGTGTTGGCTCAGGAAGTAGCGATCGCACTTTCCGGTAAAATACCCTTGAGTCAAGATTAGAAATGATCGCTCTTGGGGATGTGGGAAGTGCGATCGCCGTCCAGAAATCAAAAAAGCGATCACTCTCTGGGACAAGTAGGGCGATCGCGCTTTGGTGAAATGGCTTTGATGAAAGAAAGGCGATCGCTCTCTTGGTTGTTTCTACCCCACTTTCCCCGTACAAGAGAGTTTTCCCGTTTCTGCCTGCTAGATTACCTGAGTTCGACATAAAATAATTTTTGGAAAACTTCCCCACGTAGGAGTCTCAAGCCCTTATGATCTCCCTGAAAAAATCATAACTCCGTTCGCGTAGCGTCTCCGAACTCCTAACTCTGAACTCAGGTGATGTCAGTTTCCCTACTTCAAAACCCCTCAAATCCGATTTTAGCTGACTGCTGACCACTGATAGCTGAATGCTTACGTTTTGAAGATCTACTTATGCTTAGGTTGGAAATTCGGCAATTCTACAGATGCTAAAGATTTGCGTCCCTTGGGTGGTCGTCGGGGATAAATCAATGGTGAAGGCGACTTATTGTCAGATTGATGATTAGATGTATGATCATCCAATAAATCCGGCAAAATATCATTAGTGGGTAAAGATGCTGTTGCTGGGGAAACATCTAACCAATAATCTTCCATTTCCTCAGTATGGATCTGATGACTGCGGGAATTAGAAATCACTGGAAATTCCTGTATTAGTGATATGGGAAAATCTTCCTTTCCCGAATTTTCAGTATTAGCATAAGGATCAATTTCCATCTGCAAATCCTGTTGAATGATTATTTCTGGTTGTGGATGATTTTCTGGAGTAGATACTAAAGCCTCTAAAATAGATGTGTCACCTTGATGAATATTTGCATCTGTCCCTGTTCCCTGGTCTGTTTCTTCAGATAATGGTGTAATAAAAAAGCGATGAATTATCCCTTCCAGTTGTTGGTCTAGAGATAATAGTTCAGAATCATCTCCAGTTGTTGAGGGCATAGTTGCTTCATTAACTTGTGTAGGTTCAGAGATGACTGGTTCTGGATGATGGGTATAGTTTTCCGAAGTCGTAACTGTAGACTTAACCCAAGAACTATTGACAGACTTATTTACAGAATCTGTCTCCCCTGTCCAAGGTCGAATAGGTTGAGCGTTGGGAAACAAAGACCGGGCTTTTCTGGAGAATCGGGTTTGCTTGTGGATAACATCCTGGGGATGATGAATATGATCCTCCAGATTCTCATGGCTAGGAATGGAAGTATCTAAACATTTTTCCAAAGCCGATTTAAACTGCATAGTCTGTCGTTGTTGACGCATGAGTCTAGCCCGCAATTCACGACAGGTATTTTCCGAGTGTAATAGCTGTTGGGACTCTTGGCTGTAGTTAGCTTGTAGAAGCGAACATTCCCTTTCCAAATGCGCTAACCGCTGTTGGCTAATTTGCAGATTAGCTTTATAATTTTCAATACAAATTTCTTGTTGTTGAACTGTTTGGACAGAGGTTTCTAACTGTTGATACAGGGAATGAATTTGTTCTTGACCAGCGGAAAGTTCTTGACTTTGTTGGATAAACATAGATTCGGTAACACTAGACCGAGTTTTGTGCCACTGCAAAATCTTTTCTGCTTCAGCTAATTCGGTTTTTAACTGCTCGACCTGGGCATATAGATGATTATTAGCTGTAGTTAATTCTGTATTTAACTTCAGTAATTGCTGAAATTCTAAGTTGACCTGTGCTTGTTGATCAATATTAGGTTCTGCAATCCAGTCTTGTTGGTTGCTGTCTTCCAATTTTTCCATAACTACGGTTTCACATTGACAATCTGTAGTTGGCCGATAGCGTGGCGTTAGCTTTATCAGAGATAAATTTGTCACGGTCATATTGTGATGATTCACAAATACGTAGCCGTTATCCGTTATTTACATAAAGAAAAATTGACAGTTGATATTTGACAATTGTTAATTATCAGTTGGCAATTGTCAATTACTTAAGGTAACCAATGGGGATGAAAGCCCGCTAGAGGTAGTTGTTCTGGTTTAATATCTATGTTGGTATTATCAGCGATGGGTAGCAAAGGCATTAACCAAAGACTACTACTGGAAATAGGTTCACCGTCATCTGTTTTTAAGGTGTTGGCGGGTAGTTGGGTAGTGTTATTGGCAATGGGGATTACTTGGTCAAATAAGAAGCCTAAACCGTCGGGGGCTAAATTGGTTTGGACATTGCGTTGAGCAGGGGGTAAAAGTAAGAGTGGTTTTTGGACTCCTGTTTTCAGGTCAATGGATACTAAGTAAGGCTGTTCTATGTATTGTTCTTTAGAAACCAGTTGTGTCACTAAGCAGTAAAGGCTAGGGGAGGCTGGGTCAAACTGACAGCTAAGAATTGAGCCTGTTGTTTTTAATAGTTGTTTTTGTACGCCTTGGTTGGTGACTAAAAACAAATCTCTGGTATAGTCGGTGTTGAATTTGACCATTGCTGCCTGTGAACCGTCTTTGGAGAAGGCTTGTACCAAGCCAAATTGAGGCAGAAAATCCAGGGGTTTACTGCTACCTTCTAAGGAAACAATTGCTGTTCCCTGCCCTTGGGAAACGGCTACGGCTTTGCTGTCGGGTGTAATCAGAAAATCTCCACCTGGTTGTCCTTGTAATCGTTTTGGGGTGGGTTTTTCGCCGGAATTGTCATTTTGGGTGGATAAGTACCAAAGGGCAAAGTCACCGGGATTATCGCGCTTACCTCGTTGAACAACAATGATTTGTCCATCTGCGGAGAGGTCAAATTTGAGGTTTTGATATTCTTTGTTATCTAAAATTAGGTCAACTTTACCTGGGGCTGCGGTTTCTTGACCAATTTGATTAGGTATGCCTGTGGTGACTGTGTAAAGTTGGGCGGACAGGAGGTCGGGATTTTTGGCGGAACGGGCAGAGAAGAGGATTTTTTCACCTTTGGGGAATGGCTCAAAATCCATAACAATTAAGTCTTTGGGGGTAAGGACTTTTTTTTGTTCTTGGGTTAAGTTATAAAGTACCAACTGCCCTTGGATTTCTGGCGCAGAGCCAATGTAAAGGATGGCGCGATTGCGGGTGGTGAAACTGCCTGTGAAGGGCTGCATGACGCGGTTTTGTCCTTCGGCTTGGGAATACTTGTCTCTACCTTTTTCTAATTTGACTTGGTAGGTTGTGCCGTAGGGGGCTGGGGTAAGGAGGGTGTAGACCATTCTTCTACCAGCCCAACTGGTTTTACCGGCTAGGGGTGGATCTATTTTTAAGTTCTCTTCAATGCTTTTGAAGTCCATTGGCCGACTAAAGGTGAGGGAGAAGGAGAGATCCTCTGCGCCGATTTGTTGGTTTTCCCAGGTGAAGTTGCGGACGCTAGGTTTGACGACATCGCCTTTCCAGATGATCAATCCGATGAGCATACTCAGTAGGAGCATGACTGCGATCGCAATTCTGTCTAATGGTTGTATAAGTTTATAGGATTTACTCATCTAACGATTTGGGATTTGGGATTTTAGATTTTAGATTGATCCTGACTAAGTAAGTTGGCTTGAAAAAACCGAGGTATGTTACAAAAAGTAAAATCCCTGAAAGTCTCTTCCCTCTTGCCTCTTGCCTTGCCATAAGGATAAATTTTAACGCCTACCTACTTAATAACTGTAAGGATTTTTAGGTTGAGGAATTTTTTTAATAGTGTTGGCTTTGATTGTTAATTGACGTTTTTCGGCGACTGTTTGTGTGGTCATTTGTCCTTCTATTTCTAACCATGTATCAGGCGGATACTGTTGCCGTGTTCCAGATATTTGCACTGGTAATCCTATGGGATAAGCATCTGCGGCACAACAACTGAGCACAAATCTGGCTAAAAATATATATTCTTCACTGACGTTAGGTTGATGAATCACAAATCCCTGGACTTTTGCCTTTTGCCCTGTGTATGCGTCCGGTTCAGGATAGACGTTCAGTGTGCGTACCCAGTCTACAAGCGATCGCTCTTCTGGGCGCACTGTAGCCCGAAATGCTTGGGGTTGAGCGCGGCTAGCACCAGTTAGTTCAGTGACACCCCGATCTAGGGCTGTTTGACTAGCAAAGACACGGGGTGTAATCATTAACCCTAAAATTGCCGTTGTTAGTAGTAAAAAACTGCCCCAACCAGGGGGAAATAAGTTAATATGCCCAGGATTAGATATTGGGGGACGGTGACGGTTTTTCCACAGTTGCAATCCTTTAGAGAAACCAATGATTAATAAAGCTATTCCAGCGAGAACTACTAACCAAAAGAAGTCCGGGTGAATTAATAAGTAGAGTTTGCCTGTTAGCCAATATTTCAACATGAGAATACCCCAAGCTGTAATGGCTAATACATCTAGCCAAGGGGTAAGTTTATTTGGGGCTTTAGTTTGGGAATTGAGCATTTTCGGGTATCACAGATGATAGAGGCAGGGGGCAGGGAGTAGATGAACAGAAATTATTGACTAAGTAGGTTGGTGTTGAAAATTGTCGTTATGGCAAGGCAAAAGGCACTCATGCAAGAGGCAAGAGTGAAGAGGGTTTGGTCGATTTTACATTTCTTTACACAGTTTGGTTTTATTGTGTTCACCTACTTACCTTTTTCTTAATCTTCAGTTACTATATTCTCACTTTCCCCAAGTTTAAACCCTATACCTCACACCCCACATTTCCGAGATCAAGGGGAAAATTCTGATAGAAATGGGACTGAATCTCAATTAGATCACGTGTAGATTCAGAAATAAGGTGAATAAGAGCGTCAATTGTCCAGCTAAGAAAAATAGATAGATCAGAGCTTTGGGCTTAAAAATTGATAGCATCAAACCAATACCTTTAATATCAATCATCGGTCCAAATACTAAAAATGCTAACAATGACCCGCTAGTAAAAGTGGAAGCAAAAGATAGGGCAAAGAAGGCATCAACTGTAGAGCATATTGATACAACTGCTGCTAATACTAACATGGCTAAAATCGAGCTAATTGGGCCAGCCCCAAGACTAAGAATCAAATCACGGGGGGCTAAAACTTGGGTAGCGGCAGCGATCGCACTTCCTAATACCATGACTCCGCCTAATTCCCGGAGTTCTTGGACAATATTATCTAAGAGGGAGCGGAGTTTCTCTGATAAGGGTTTACTGAGGTTAGAAATTGCCGCAACTTCACTGTAATTATTGTCTATGCGTTGTGATGCTCCTGTTCTGCCGCCGAGGATATATGTTCCCGATTGCAATAAACTCGGTGTATTAGTTTGGGGTTGTAATTGAGATTTTTGTCCCCTACGGTTTGTTTTTGGTGGTGCTGGGGGGTTAAATTTGAGATAACGGGCGATCGCTGGCTGGAGAAAAGGAACTAAATCTGGTTGAAAACTGAAGATAAAACCGATAATAGTCGCAATAGCCAGGGAAAATACCACTCTGAACACTACTATTTCCGGTTGATCACGGAATGCGCTCCAAGTTGACCAAATTACAATGGGGTTAATGGTTGGTGCTGCTAATAAAAAGCCAATTGCTACTGGTGTGGGTACTCCCTGCATCAATAACCGTCGTGCCACAGGCACATTACCGCACTCACAAACTGGAAATAAAAAGCCGATCATACTGCCAAATAAAGCCCCCAATAGGGGATTTCTGGGCATTTTCTCCACCAATTTACTTTCATCAACAAATAGTAGTAATAGACTGGATAAGAACACACCCAGCAGTAAAAATGGCATCGCCTCCACTAGTAGACTGAGAAATATTGTAAAACCGTTGTTCAGTTGATTCATGGGCGTTGTATTCAACAGCAGTTCTGAGTTTTAGGGTTTTGTTTTGTCATTCTATGCGATCGCTCATCCTAGAGTAACCTTATGGGGATCATTAATTAAACTCTTAAAATTAAACCTCATTATAGTTAGGAAATTATAGCAGTCCCCAATAACTTGTGAAAAAATTGCTTCTCTTTTCTCTAGCACTGATAAATTTACAACTGAGAACGGCTAGATAAATCATTATACATATCTGCAAAAAAATACAGAGACATTCCATGGAACGTCTCTACAAGGATGCATGGATCAAACATATTTAATTTTTTAATTTTCATGAAATCTCATAATTTTGCCAAAGAGTATAGCATTGCGCTTGACCCTGATGTTTAGTTGGGGGGAAGACAAGCCGAATTAAACCCGTAGGCTTCTGACCACTTTTCAACTGTACCCTTACCAATAGGGATAATTTTAGTATCACCATTAGCAAAGGTTAAACGCATACGTATTTCTTTTTGGGGTGCATTTTTCAACAAATTAGCAGCCGTGCTATCAATAGCAAAGCTTGTATCTGTCATATACCAAGTGCTGGAACGTTTAGAGTTTTGAGTCCCAGTATACGTATAATCACCCTTGAATCGTCTGACTTTGGTGCTTTCGCTGCGAGATAGTTCCAGAATCTGATTATTAAGTCCTAGTTGTATAGTTTTAGGAACTAATTCTTCAAATTCCGCTTGACCGTTGTTAGGTGATGATTGGATAACCATTTTCACAAAACACCCCTCTATTTTACTACCCCAGAAAGAAACAACTACAAATCTACCGGGAAAAGGACTAGAAAATGGACCAGTCCCAGTAATAAAGCTGCTAAAGTCACTTGTCCCTTCACCGTGCCGATCTATGACAACTTTCCCTAGTGTGGCATCAACAAGTGTATCTTTGATATTGGCTACTTGGCTAAATGGAAACCCACTGCCAGCCCAATAAATGCCCTTATCTGTATTAAGTTTATCTTCCTCAATAGTAGTTTGAGCGATCGCTCTTCCTTGCCATCCATTTAAGAATCCTGTGATTACTAATGCAGTCGAAAAACTACTTAAATACTTTTTCCACATGATAATTCCCTCATCAATTTTTTTAACAGCTATAACCGGGGCAAACATTTACTGGCTGGGTTGGTGCTATATATTTAGGAGGTCTTACGGGAACACTATTAGTTGGTGATACTGGTTTAGGCGGCAGTATAGGTGGATTTACACCCCCTGTAGGCGGTTTCCGCCCGGTTAGAGAGTAAAAGATGTTAATAGGAATTGCCGCATTAAATCCTGTTTTTTGCTGCGTGGATGTTCCGGTTTCCTGTTGTCCAATTCCTGGCTTTTTCCCAGGTGTGACTGCTGGTTTTACTCCTTCTCTTGTTTCCTGTTGTCCAATTCCTGGCTTTTTCACGGGTGTGATTGGTTTTCGTCTGACTCTTGTTTCTGACTGACCAGAATCATTGTCATCTCCGCCATCTGCATCTGCCAGTCCGTGAATACCGATAACTCTACCATAAATATCAAATACAGGTCCCCCACTATTACCAATAAAGGTAGTGGCATTGTATACCAATCTGTAACCGTTATCCGCTCCAGGATTGAAAGTGACTACCTTACCTGGTGTGACAGTATATGTTCTATTCCTGCCTTTATTACGAAAAATACTGGGAAATCCGGTTACTGTAATCTCTGCCCCAATTTTTACATCTTCGGAATTCCCTAAAGCCGCGACGGGATAATTTTCCGGGGATTCAAAAGTAACTATGGCTAAATCTGGGTCATTCTCATTTTTCTGTAATATTTGACGGTCTTTAATGGGATAATCTTTGCCATTGTGAGTACGAATTGTGTAGGTAATATCTGTGGAACAAATAACTGTTTTGCGTCCCTGTATCGCATCACAGACAACATGATTAGCTGTTAAAACCGTGTAAATTTTTCCTTGCTTATCAATAATTACACCTGAACCTCCGGGCGGGATAATATTATTATTAATTTGTACTGTAGTTTGTTCGGCAGTGTCCTCAATTTTTCCCGCATTTGCGGGCATTGATGTGGCAATAAATACAAACATTGTCACCGCAACTGAAAAAATAGAAGAATTATTCTTCAGTATTGGGTTAAGTAGATTCATACTCACATATAAATAACCTGCATTGACATGGTATCATACTTAGTTAGTAGAATCAATGTATTTAGGCAAGGAATTTACTGTCTATCTTATAGGGGTTTTTATATAAGCGCTCATAGGTTCTTTAATAAAGCGGATGTAAAGATGCCTAAAGGTAGAGTTAATCACACGGGGCATGGCAAAATCTATGGGCATTAACTTGTCCGGTAATTGCCAATCTGTAATTTGTAATAAATCGGGGGATAAATTTGGAAAGTGAATATCACTTAATTCTGGACATATTCCCAATCGTTGTGAAGCTGCAACCGTGGGAACTTGTGCCGGTGCAACTTGAAGAACTTCTAAGATTGCTCTATCTAAAGCAAATACATGACTTGATGCTGCTAAAATTTCTAAATTCCGAGGTTCTCCGCCACTTGGTCCATTACCTTCATGACCAATAATTCCATCTAAAATTGTTAAAGTTGGATTAATTGCTCTGGCAGTTTCTACTAACATTTCTCCAAATTTGTCAGCATCTTTGCCAGCTTCCATGTGCCACCAAGCTTTCATTTTCCCAGGCACACAGCCAAAGAGATTTTTTACTCCTAAAGTTAGAGTTAATTGCATATGAGATTTCACTTTAGGAAGATTAATAATCACATCTGCTTCCATTGCCTCTTGAGATAAAAGCAAGTGATTAAAATTATCGTTTACCGTTTGATAACGTTTACCATGAAATTCCACCAGTGGTAACTTCAGTTCTTCCAAAATTGGTAATAACCCATTGGCTATAGCCACACCTTTAGCACTACCAAAAGCAGGACTATCTCCTAAAAATGGGTTGCCACCAACGGCAATTACCATTTCAGCAACGGCACGGACTAATTCGGGACGGGTGGTACATTCTTTTGTCGGCCGAGAACCAGTGAGTAGGTTGGGTTTGAGTAAAACGCGGTTTCCTGGTTTCACAAAAGCAGCCATACCTCCTAAAGGTTCTAGGAGTGTTTCCAAGGATTCTTTTAAAGCTTCCTGTTCGTAGGATTTAGCCCGAATCAGACTCACAGATAGTTGTTGTGTTTGCATGGAAAATAATTGGGTTATATTACATTCAGCATTAATACTGTATCAAAAATTGAACTATAGTAGAAAACTTCTTGAGACCTCGACAAAGATGAAATCTAGAAAATGAGCTAAACCCCTACAGATCCTGGTTATTTGTTATTTCGCAAAAGTTTATATCCCACCCGTGTTTAGTATACCTGTCTTAACCAATCAATAATTTCACTATTAATAATATCTGGAACTTCATCATGGGGACAATGGCCAGCACCGGGAATCGGAACAACTTTAATATGTTGACCATTTTCTCGCGCTGCTGTATAGATATTCGCTCCCGTGATTGGTGTCCAAGGATCTTCTGCACCCCAAATTACTAATAACGGAAATTCTAACTTAGGTAATAATTCCTCTGGACTAGGTCCAGGAGGTGCAGTAAGAATAGAAGCAAAAACTTGTCGCGCTCCTGGGTCACAAGATGGGTTATAAAGTAAATCTACAAGTTCATCGGTCACGGCAGTGCGATCGCTATATACTTGATACAAAGTTCGGCGAATTTGCGATTTTTGACGAATGCGATTAAAAACAAATTTACCTGTAACTGGGTTAGCCACCAATTTGTTAAAAGTTGCCATGACAAATCGCAACACAGGATTCAATTCATGGGGACGGTGACTCAAACCACCAGCAGAGTTAATTAAAACCCCTCCCGCCGCAATTTCTGGATATTCTGTTAAAACAATTAAACTTAAAAGAGCGCCAATAGAATTACCAATAAATATTGCTGGAGTTTGAATATGTGTATGACAAAAATCCTTTAATAATTCCGCCCACACATCCATGCTGTAATCTATGATCGCTTTATCAGAACCACCAAATCCCAACAAATCTAAAGCAAACACCTGATAACCAGCAGCAGCCAAAACTGGAATATTTTTACGCCAATGACCAATGGAAGCACCAAAGCCGTGAATTAGTACCAAAGGCTGTCCTGTACCCATCACAGTATATTGAATTTGGTAATTTCTCCAAATCCAAACCTGTTTTTCTAATGGTTGTAAATGCTCGGTTGTAATTGTCATTTTTCAAGCAAAAAAAAGATATTAACCGGGGAAAAACGACACTAATTCGTGAATGGAGAATAGGAGACTCGAACCCCTGGCCTCTGCGGTGCGATCGCAGCACTCTACCAACTGAGCTAATTCCCCTTGAAAGTGCCAAGAAACTGCCGACTTTGACATACATATCATATCTTAGCACTCAGGAACAATAGATTTCACATCTTTTTCCGAAAAAACTTCCTGTACCCGTTGTAAATCCAAATCAATCAGATAATCAATCGTCCAATTCGCTTGACGTTGCAGCATATGGAAAGGGTAAGTATTTGCCACTCCCACCACTTGCATTTGAGCGCGTTTAGCTGCCTGTATACCCATTGGAGTATGTTCAATCACCAAACACTCATCAGGTTGGAGATATAATTCTGGATATGCTTGATTTAGCCTGTCCACGGCCAGCAAATAACCTTCCGGGTTAGGTTTATTGCTGCTGATATCATCCCCCGACACAATCACAGAAAAGTATTCAGCTAATTGAGTAGATGTCAATACCATTCCTATCTCTAGGGATAAAGCATCACTAACCAACGCCATTTTCAGATGACGGGAACGAATCTGAAAAATCACATCTTCAATTCCCGAATACAAAGGCAATTTTTCCAGCTTCTCCAATTCCAGCACATAAGCTTGAGCTTTGCGGGTGAGTAACTGCATCATATAAGCTTCCGTCACCACCCTACCACGACTTTTCAATAGATTTTGCAGATACGCGCGAGAGCCTATCCCTAAAAAAGCTTGACGTTCCTGCACCCGTTGAAGTTGAAGATTTTCCTGGACAAGAATCTCATCTATCAATTGGATATGGATTGATCCATCTTTAATAATGACACCATTAAAATCAAATAAAACTGCCTTTAAACTCATAGTGCAAGCTGGAAACAATCCTCCAGATGATTATTTATCAAGGTAAATTAGCGGAATACATTTAAGATTAACCCATTTTTGAAGATATCGGTTGACAATGTGATAATTTATGTAGTATCTCTGTAGCATAAAAGAATTGTCTCTATTGAGACCTATAAACGAAGCCAGTTTTACTCGGTGACTCCTGACTTGGTGACTTCTAAATTTTGCTGTAAGTTAACCGCCCCAAATTATCTTCGATATATGTTTCTTAATGTACAGTTAGATTATAATGAATTTGTATATAGTAAGCATGACTTATCAAAAAGACAGACATAGATATAGGACTCCGGTTTGATTCCTGAATTTTTCCTTACATATTTAGTTTCTTGCCATTCACCTACTTAGATGATTAATCTTTCTTTGCTGAAATGTATTTAAGTTTTGATACACATTTTTAACTTTATGCGAATCATACATATATTAAATCATGTCCAGGAAATCGGTAATGGTATTGTTAATGTAGCTGTGGATTTAGCTTGTTTACAATCCCAATTTGGCGATGATGTAGCGGTAATTTCAGCGGGAGGGGGATACGAAAAATTATTAAATCAATTTGGTGTTAAACATTACGAAATTAACCAAAATCGCCAGCCAATAACAATGATGAAAGCGGCGATCGCTTATCGGAAAATTGTGCAGGAATTTCAACCAGATATAGTTCATGCTCACATGATGACTGGTGTGGTGTTAGCGCGGGCTTTGAGATGGGAAAATAGATATATTTTAGTGGCTACTGTCCATAATGAATTTCAACCTAGTAGCCTATTGATGGGTTTGGCAGACCGAGTTATTGCTGTTAGTAAGGCGGTCAAAAATTCGATGGTACAACGGGGAATCCCCGAACAAAAATTACGGGTAATTTGTAATGGGACATTGGGTAGTCCGCGGACTCGGAAAATATCCGATTATCAACCTTTAAGTTTACAAAGTCCGGCGATCGCTACCGTAGCAGGAATGTATAAACGAAAGGGCATCACTGAGTTAATCGCGGCTTTTGAAGAAATTGCCCAGGATTTTCCCGCAGTACATTTATATCTGGTGGGAAATGGTCCAGATAAACAAATATTTGAGTCGCAAGCCCAAGCAACGGCTGTGAGTCATCGGATTCACTTTGAAGGGTTTCAGCCTGAACCCCAACGTTATTTACTAGCCTGTGATATTTTTGTCTTGGCTTCCCACCGTGATCCTTGTCCCTTGGTGCTTTCGGAAGCGAGGGAAGCAGGGTTAGCGATTGTGGCTACAAAGGTGGACGGGATTCCAGAGGCGTTAGATAATGGCAACGCGGGGATCTTAGTGCCAGTCCAGGATAGTCATCAATTGGCTCAGGCATTGGTAAAATTATTGAGTGATGCAAATACACTTCAGGAATGGAAACAGCGATCGCAGGACAATCTAGAATGGTTAAATGTTGCCCGTGTACACCAAGAAACATTAGCTGTATATGAAGAAGTAGGTTTTCAGGAAGGTTTTTCTCCATCTACTCAACCTGATTAATACTAGTTTCAGTTAAATTAAGAATCGAAATATTCAGCTACAATAGGACGATAATAAATTACAAAAAATCCTCACAACAGGGAGTTAGAGTTATGGTGGCTACTCCAATCTCGACTGCTCCACAACTATCAACAATAGTAATCTCTTGGGAAACATTACCCGAAGATTTTATCCTAGAAGAAGAACCTGTGGAAAATACTGCACAACCATTAATTGCTGGGGCATTACGAGAAAGTCTAGAACTAAGTGGATACATTCAACCCACCATGCTGATAGCCGCTAATTTGGGTATTTGTGCTACAATGGATGGCAAACTAGTTATTAAAGCCCCAGATTGGTTTTTCGTGCAGACAGTTTTACCCTTGTCTGGGACAACAGATAGACGCAGTTATACACCTCATCTGGAAGGAGAAATTCCCCGCATTGTCATGGAATTTTGCTCAGATACAGACGGGAAAGAATACTCAGCTAGACGCGCCTTCCCCCCCGGAAAATGGTTTTTTTATGAACAAATTCTCCAAGTCCCTACCTATGTAATTTTTGACCCCCTGACGGCTGAATTAGAAGTTCATCAAATCGAGTCAGGACAGTATAAATTACAGCCAATAGACGAGAATAATCGCTACTGGATTACAGACATGGGATTATTTTTAGGATTGTGGGAAGGAGAAAAAGAGGGGCGCATAGGTTACTGGCTAAGATGGTGGGATCAAGCAGGTAATCTGTTACCTTGGGCAGTCGAGAAGGTAGAACAAGAAAGCCAACGGGCTGAACAGGAACGCCAACGGGCTGAACAAGAAAGTCAACGCGCTGAACAAGAAAGCCAACGGGCTGAACAGGAACGCCAACGGGCTGAACAAGAAAGTCAACGCGCTGAACAAGAAAGTCAACGGGCTGAACAGGAACGCCAACGGGCTAAAAGATTGGCAGAACAATTACGCGCACTGGGTATTGATCCAATTGATTAAATGTGCGGTTTCTAAAATTTTTGTAGAGATGTTTTATGGAACGTCTCTACATTTTGTGATTAAATTGTAAAACCTGTAGGGTTTCCCCGCCCTCAATTGTATTGTATCCGAACGATATATAATCAATCCCAATTGGCAAACTCATCACTAATATTGTGAAGTATAGCAGTGATTTGAGTGCGTCGGGTTTCAAAATTAGCAGCAATGTAAATTAACAAAATACCAACTAATAAACCAACAATCCATTTTAAAAAAGAATAACTCAGACTAAAAATTACTAATTGGTAAATGCTAGTAATTAAAAAAGTACCTGTACCAACATAAAGAAAAGCACGGACTTTTAAACCTAAGCCAGCAAAAATAGTAATCAGACTAAAAACACCGGGGATAAAAGGCAGATTTTGATAAAACAAAATTGTCCAACCACAAATTAAACCACTTCCTAACATTCGTAAACTGTGACGCAGGGGTTTTACTGTTGATAATTTAAGTTGTTCATCCACCTCAGCGATATATAGTAAAGATAATCCAATTGGTGTAACATACCAAAGATAATTTCTCAGATTTAAGTCATTAAACCAAGTAAATAATGCCCAATCAATTAATATTAAGCTGATGTATGTAAGCCGGATTTGTGTAGCAGCTTTTGCTAAAAAGACGTAGTAAGCAGCAACGATAATTAAAGTAATAGGAGAAGTTTGTAATCCTGTTGTTCCTAAAATAATTAATGGGAGAACATAAGCCGTGCGTTGCCAAGGTGTTTTTGACCAACCTAATCTTTGCCAATGTAGGATATATAGGAAGTAGGCAAATAGGCAGGATATCGCCCCATGCCAAGGTAATAACGGCTCAAATATTAATCTCCATATTGGTAAATTTTGTAAATAAATACCAATTATTCCTACTTCTATTAAACCTAAATAAACCCAGATTTCTTGATTTGTTTCTTCAGAATTTTCCCTACCTTGCCAAATCGCATAGCGAACTAAAAATAATCCAGTTCCTAAGACAATAGAAGAGTTAATTTGGATGGGTAAAGTCATAGCTGATAGGAATAAAATACTACTCCAACCCCAATGGAGATGGGCAATGTTTTTTAATTCTCTTGGAGTTAAACAAAGATAACTAATCAGCCAAGGTGTGAGAATACGATAGGCGTACATAATGCTAGTACCAAGGGCTGACATGGCAATTAACCCATCACCTAAAACCCCACCGCTAGATAGGGACATTTGATAAAATAGGAGTTCGTAGGCGGAAATTGATACGCCGATAATGCCAAAATAAAGTAGAGGTTTAAATGCTTCCCTGCGTCTTCCGACTCCAATCAAAATTAAGGCTACACCCAAAGAACAAAAACCTGTAAAGTTAGCAAAAATATTTAACCGGAGAATGACGCTAAATGCACCATAAATGAGGGGAAGAATATTAAAACTATTAGGTAATGTTTGTAATTGATGTTTGCGTCGCCACCATTCCCCAAATAGCTGAGTTGTTAATCCTAGAATAATGTTACCTATGGCGATTCTCATCATTGAATGTTCGCCAAATCCTAATATTTCTGCTGTTAATAATTCTAAACACCAACCAATACCATAAAATGCTGCTTCCTGCGACTGTCCCCAACTGCGATAGAGAATTGCCCCTAAAATTATGGCTGTGGTAATAACATAGAAATATTCTGTTTTGAGAATACCTTGATAAATTAAGCTGGAGTGGAGAGTTAGGGCTGATAATTCCATTGTACATAATGCGATCGCCCATTTATCACTTGCGGCTGCATAAATTATCGCTAATTCTGTACCTTTGCGTAAAAGTACACCACGCCATAGCCATAAACTCAGTATTGTTAATGCAGTAACAACAAACCAACCTGATACTGTTAGTTTAATTAAACCAAATATACCTTCTCCTAATAATATTGCGAGGAAACTTAACCCAAAACCAATAATTGTTCCTGCATATATTTGGTTTCTTAAATAGCGAGTATTGACTAACATTACCACTATACCCACACCCAAACCAATTAATCTAATTCTTGGTAATGGTAAAGTTAATAATTGAGAAACACCCACAGCTAAGACACTTAAAAAACTGTTAGTAGTGCGATATGGTTCAGTGGTACGAATAGCTAAACCTGTCAATGCTAAAGGTGTAACTAACCAAATTATTCCCCAAAAATTTGGGTTTTGCCAATTACCAGTCCAATAATTTTGAGCATTCACCCAAAATAAATAAAAACTCAGTGCAGCTAATACTAAACCAATATACCATGCACTCCGTCGCCAGATACCCTCACCAAGGCTAAACACCCATTCAGCTATCATGATAACTAAGATAATACCAGCCCAAATTTCATGATTTAAACTTGGTAAAAACCAATTAATACTAGAAATCAGCGTCAATATTCCCATACTATGAGTCAAGTATATCAAAGTAGGAGAAAAAACTGCCCGGCGTTGGATAAATGTGGCTAAAGTAATCGTAGATAATAAAAAGTTGACTGTTCTTAATGTGGGATTTACTAAGCTAATTATTGTTAAACAAATTCCTAAAAATAAAGTAAGATATTCTCCAAAATTTGCTAGTTCTTGTTTTTCTTGATGATGTAACTTATTTGTTATCCATAACATCAAAATGATATAAGGAAATAAAGCAATACTTAATAATGCCCAAGGTTCATTTTGAGAATTTGTTAAATGAGTAACAGTGCTAATTACTAATCTTTGTAATTCATTAGGTACTAACCGCCACCCTAGCCAAATTGTTTGTAAACCAATTAAGAAAATAGCTAAAAAATCCAGTTGTAAATTATATCTCTGTAACCGAATATTAACAAACCACAAACTTAAGCCACTCAATATAATAGCTTGTGCTGGTTGAGTAATGACTGAAACTAACCAACCTAATAAAAGTAAACTTCCTCCTAATTTTTCCCAAAGTTCAGAAGAATGTTTAGAGAAATCTTTTTCTGATAACCAAATTATCAAACCACCGCAAATACCAATCGCTAAACCTAACTCTGTAATATTAACACCAGCTATAAAAATAGCCCTTGTGAGTAACGTTAATAACGCATAAATCAGGAAAGTAAAATATAAACTAATTCCCCATTGTGGCGTTTCTGTATTTGAACTTCCTGCCGATTGGGTTAATTGATCATGAACAGTAATAGCTGTTGTTCCTATCATTGCTAAATAAACAGCAATTAGGGGAAAACCTGTTAATTTCCAACCCCAATGTAAATAACTCAAACCGATAATATTAGCTAAAGGTAATTTACCACTGGGAAAATGACTAATAATATTCCTGTTTTGGCAAAGTTGATTAGTAATGAATGTCAGGATTAGGGATGCAATCCCCATAACAACTAAGTTTAATGGATTTTGCCACAAACTAAAGCTATCCATTGCCCAAAAATTGATAGGCACTAATAACAGTGTGACTATTAATAATGTCTGTGCAGTTAGCCTTAAATTGCTTTGTTCACCTGCCCACAATGTAAAACCACAAAAACTCAAAGTATAAGCAAATAAAACCCCATACTGTCCAACTGCTGGGAATTTTTCCCACTGACTTGCAGCGAGAACACCAGAAGAAAGCACTACTAAAAACACACCCAAAAACAGCAACCACCGCACACTTAATTCTTCACCCAAAGATTGCAACATTAAACTTACAAAACTAGGCTTTTTAGGCACTTTTGTAATGGGTGGTAAAGTCGCAACCAAGGGTCTTTGTGGAGGTGTGTGAGGGGTGAAAATTACTTCTGGTTCAGATTCAGTCTCAGGAGTAAATACTACGGTGCAAATGAGATATTGACGAGCTAATTGTTTAACTTGATCATCGGATATTAAACCGAGTTGTAGAAAGTTATCTAGTCCTATTAATAAGTGAGGATGATTAGATGGTAGTTTAACTGGGATTTTCTGCGATGGTTCAAAAGGTGATGTCATAATCTGCAACCCTGTAAGTATATATCAAAATCGTCTATTTCGATGATTAATCAAATATTCCACTCACATTAGGAAAAGCCAAGATTGATAAATTTTGATTTTCACCAATCAAGTTGATTTTACTATTATTACAACAACAGTGCAGAAATTAGGTTTTAAAATTATGAATTTTCTTAAAGATATTGTTTCAAAACTTAAACTGTAGAGTGGGGAAAACAAGAGCCAATGCTTGATTAATAATTATTGGTAATTCATCATAGGAAACATGATCATGTTCACTATAGGGATATTACTGTCTCATGAGATTGATTTTCTCCATGTTTATGACGAAGATGTAGGATAAGTTCTATATCAAGTCGCTTGAGAAAAATGAGGAGTTTTCCCTCGCTAAACCGTTGAAACTCTCCTTTCATAAGATGGCATACTTCTGGTTGGGTAATGCCAAGAATTTGACCAATTTCACGTTGTTTCAGGTTACGTTTTTCCAGAAGTCGGAGTACCTGAATCCCGATTTTACCCCGTGTAAATAGTTCTTCTGCATCTTCTAAATCAAGATCAGCAAATACGTTACCACTGCTTTCTTCAAAAATTGGTTCTTGTGTCATGGTGATTGTTCTCTTGCTAGTGCATCTTTATAGCGTTGTTTAATCAATTCAATGTCACTTTGTGGAGTTTGAATACCTTTTTTTGATTTCTTCTGGAAAGCGTGCAATACATAAACTCTTTCCCCAATCTTTACGGCGTAAACTGCTCTATAAGTATCAGTATCATAACGTTTCACGATTTCATATACACCGCTTCCAATACCTTTAAAAGGCTTGGCTGTTAAAGGTGTTTCTCCAGCTTGCACTAATTGTAATGCTCAAAGATATTCTTTTAAAACCTCAACTGTAGCCAGTCCAGTTTTTTCCCAACTAAATTGATTATGGTGAAAAGCGTTTAGGAAACCGCAGCGGTATCATATCAAATGCTGTAACAACAAACCGACAATTAGTATATAAAGGTGCTTCGGGAATAGGGGAAAATAAAAGTTGGGATTTGAGGTTTTGATAGATTTTTGGTAGTTGGAATTGTGTCCACAATAAACGGCGTAAATGTCCTTTCAAACCTTGTTCTGAGGTTAGGTTAGTAGGAGTTTAATAGCAGTTATAGTTAGGGAAAGATTGGGAAGTTAAAAGTATTGGCTCAAGTTTTTGTAAATGAGGTAAAAGATTCAGAGCGTAGGTAGTTGTACCTGTAGGTTTGGTAAGTAAGAATGAAAGATTAGTGAGTAATTGCATTTCTCATTTTTAGCGCATAGGATGTTACAAACCCCCTCTTACTGCACTGCATAAGGTGTAAATTGCCGTTTAAAAGCAGAATGAAAACCAAGGACAATATCTGAATTTGGTACACCCATTTGCACTAATCTTTCAGCTATAGATTCTTCGGTGCCGTTGTACTGAATCCAAATTTTGCCGTCTTCAATATCAAAGTGCATCACTGGTCCAAACACTCGTTTATCGCCTTGCCATCCGATATAATTGAGTTGATAATGGTCATGTTCCCTATCAAATATTAGTTGTGCTTTGACTGGATCATTTGTGGTACAAATCTGGGCGTGTTCTGTTAAAATTTGTGTGATAAATTGTCTATACTTTTCTATTTTATCCATTGTCGAACTTCCTCCTGTTTGGGATCATAAATCATCAGCTTGACTTGATATCGCTGTAGCATTCGTTGAATAAATGGAAGTTGAAAAAAGTCATAATAAGTCTCAAAAGGGATGGCTAGGTAAACAATTCGGTTTGGTTCTTGTTCTTCAAGTGCTTGGCTATAGTTAAGATATTGACCTAATGCTGTATGGAAACTACTGATATCTGAATCTCCAATAAAGCTTTTAATTTCTACAGCAATTTTTTCTGAGTCCCTTTCTGCGGCTATAGTAGTTTCTGCTGCTAAATCAATTTGGAGTTTGACTGCTTCACTAATGCGAATGGTTAAGGGGTCATGGGTAATATTCCATCCTTCTTTTATTAAAGCATTTTTTACCTGTTGATGGAAAACATCTTTTGCCATTGTTTTTGTGTGAATATGAGTTAAAATTATCTGTATTTCAAGATTTAGTTTTCTTTCTTCTCCTAGTTCATCATAATTTTATTATATCATTTGAAGGTGAGAAGTGATCCTGACAGAAGAATTTTGTTCAAATAATTCTATATAACTTTTATTTGCTTTTTTATTATAAAGATTATAGAGACGTAAGCGTAAAGGATTAGACATCACGAGTTAACTCAACTGAAGCATAGAGTATATCATCTTCAGTTTCTAAGGAATTTAACCACTTTTGATCTATATTTTGGGCAATTCTTTGTTGAGCGAGGTTGTATTGGTGATGCAATAAAACTCTTGTAATTTCTTGACTAATTTCTTGCCACTGTGCTTCAGAAGCAACCCCATTTAACTGTAAGAGTGCTGACCAAGCATTATGAGGTAACATAGCTCCTAGCTTGATTGCAGCACTGGCTATTTGGGATGTTGAGCGATTTTCCATTTGTGATAATGCACTAATTTGCTCTGCTGTTTCTATATCTAGGTCTGCTGAGATGGTTTTTTCTGTCATTGCTCTATTTTTCTCATGAGTTCTATAAAATTATAACTTTTAAAAAACGGTAATTAGTCTTTGAAGATATTGACAACCGATGTATAGAAAGTGATTGTGAGTAGAGAAATTAAGGAAATAAGCATGATCAAATAAAGGACATTTGAAGAACAAGAATATCCCCGACTTCTTTAATAAGTCGGGGATCTGCTACGATCAAAGATATTGTTTTAAAACTTCAACTGTAGCTTTTCCAGTTTTTTCCCAACTAAATTGATTTGCTCTTTTTAGACCTTTTTCTGAAAGTTGTTTTCTCAGTTCTGAATCATTAATAATTGCTTGCATTGCTGCTGTAATCTCCCTTGCATCATAGGGATTAATTAAAATAGCAGCATCTCCCGCAACTTCTGGAAGTGAGGAAATATTAGAAGTAATAACTGGTGTACCACAAGCCATAGCTTCTAAAACCGGTAAACCAAATCCTTCCCACAGAGTGGGGAAAACAAGTGCTAATGCTTGATTAACAATTATTGGTAATTCGTCATAGGAAACATAGTTAAGGAATTTAACCAGATGACTTATTCCTAATTCTTGAGTTTGTGTTTCTAATAATGGAGAGTACCCTTGATCATAGGGTCTAGCTAACCATAGTTCATAATCATTTTTGTGAAGTAATGCGGAAAAAGCGGTAATTAGTCTATTGAATATCCATCCAGTTTTTTGCCTCAGCAAAGCGACTTAAATGTTTGACATTTGTAGTTGCTATCACAACATAGCGACCAGGAAACTCTTCTTTAAGTTTTTGCCAATGACTACAGATAATAATATCAATATCCAAACTTTTATTATCTGCTGTTGGTATTCCTTGACTGCGAGCAGAAGCCCAAAGTGTAGATGCTTCTTTTAATAATTCTGAAGTTACAGGCAGGAAAGAAATAATTTCTTGAAGTTCATCTAAATTCTGAATACTAGATGATTTAGGTTTATTTTGAGAGATTAAGATTAAACTTCTTCTAATTTCGTAATCACATAATTCAGAAGAACAAATATACACTCCACGAGCAAGCAAAGCATAAAGCCATTCTTCACAATCTTTAGCTGCATCCATTTTATAGGGATTTGTGAGAAGTCCTAGCACACCTGAATCAATAAATACTATCATAATTCTGAATATAATTTTTGTCCTAGTGGTCTTTGTGAATCAACTATTTTTTTTAATTCTTCAAAAAACTCTTGTTGCTGTAATGATTCTTCATCGGACATATTTTTATGTTGTGCAATACGTTCTGCTAAAATTGACATTGCTTTTTGATTTTTTTGAAGTTGTTCTTGTTGATTCCATGTTGATTTATGGGTGCTAGTTGGGGTATTTTGATCTAGTTTTGATTGCAAAATTATTTTCAGATTTTGAGCATCTGATGGTTCTAAGTTGATGGGATGAGGATATCCTTCTAAGATCAGTTGATAATCACTATCAATATTATTGTTATTGGGAATTAGGGCAATAAATCGGGTGATGTTGAAGATTTTACCGCTGGGAAGTTCTATGGAGGTGTTCATGGGTTTCTCCTTGGTTTTACTAATCATTAAATAGTTCTTTAATCTTATCATGGATATTTTCAAAATTCAAATCAAAATAGCCTGTTACTTTACCAGGGTTTTTTGAGTCATTGCTATGTTTTTTTGATGAGTTATCTAAAAATAATAACTTTTAACTTTTGATTCTAAGTAGGTTAGTATTGAAAATCGTCGTTATGGCAAGGCAAGAGGCAATCATGCAAGAGTGAAGAGGGCTTGGGCGATTTTACTTTTCTTTACACAGATTGGTTTTATTGTGTTCACCTACTTGCAGCGATATTACTGTCTCATGAGATTGATTTTCTCCATGTTTATGACGAAGATGTAGGATGAGTTCTATATCAAGTCGCTTGAGAAAAATGAGGAGTTTTCCCTCGCTAAACCGTTGAAACTCTCCTTTCATAAGATGGCATACTTCTGGTTGGGGAATGCCAAGAATTTGACCAATTTCACGTTGTTTCAGGTTACGTTTTTTCAGAAGCCGGAGTACCTGAATCCCGATTTTACCCCGTGTAAATAGTTCTTCTGCATCTTCTAAATCAAGATCAGCATATACGTTACCACTGCTTTCTTCAAAAATTGGTTCTTGTGTCATGGTGATTGTTCTCTTGCTAGTGCATCTTTATAGCGTTGTTTAATCAATTCAATGTCACTTTGTGAAGTTTGAATACCTTTTTTTGATTTCTTCTGGAAAGCGTGCAATACATAAACTCTTTCCCCAATCTTTACGGCGTAAACTGCTCTATAAGTATCAGTATCATAACGTTTCACAATTTCATATACACCGCTTCCAATACCTTTAAAAGGCTTGGCTGTTAAAGGTATTTCTCCAGCTTGCACTAATTGTAATGCTCAAAGATATTCTTTTAAAACCTCAACTGTAGCCACTCCAGTTTTTTCCCAACTAAATTGATTTGCTCTTTTTAGACCTTTTTCTGAAAGTTGTTTTCTCAGTTCTGAATCATTAATAATTGCTTGCATTGCTGCTGTAATCTCCCTCGCATCATAGGGATTAATTAAAATAGCAGCATCTCCCGCAACTTCTGGAAGTGAGGAAATATTAGAAGTAATAACTGGTGTACCACAAGCCATTGCTTCTAAAACTGGTAAACCAAATCCTTCCCACAGAGTAGGGAAAACAAGTGCTAATGCTTGATTAATAATTATTGGTAATTCGTCATAGGAAACATAGTTAAGGAATTTAACAAGATGACTTATTCCCAATTCTTGAGTTTGTGCTTCTAATAATGGAGAGTAACGTTGATCATAGGGTCCTGCTAACCATAATTCATAATCATTTTTGTGAGGTAATGCGGAAAAAGCGGTAATTAGTCTTTGGAGGTTTTTGTAAGGGTCTTGACGACCAATATATAGGAAGTAATTGCGGGTAGGAAGGTTCAGGAATTGGAAATGTGAGTTATCTCCCGCCAAGAGAATTGGTGTAATTTTATTACTAGGAATTTGGTGAAATTGAATGATATCATTCGCTGTTGATTCTGATATACAAATAATATGTTCTGCTCGTTGAAAAACTTCAGGAGTATAGTATTTATGATATGTCGTCAATGGTGAAAAGCGTTTAGGAAACCGCAGCGGTATCATATCAAATGCTGTAACAATAAACCGACAATTAGTATATAAAGGTGCTTCAGGAATAGGCGAAAATAAAAGTTGCGATTTGAGGTTTTGATAGATTTGGGGGAGTTGAAATTGTGTCCACAATAAACGGCGTAAATGTCCTTTTGTACCTTGTTCTGAGGTTAAATTTGGTGGTACTGAGTAATGATTATAGTTATTAATAGGTTGTGAAATGAGTAGTATCGGGTTCAGTGGTTGTATATATGGAAATAGATTGCTTGCATAAGTGCTTATGCCAGTAGGTTGAGGAGTGAGAAAAGAGAGATTGATTAGAAGTGGAGACAGCACAGTTCAATCCTATATTTATAGTTACAATATATTGTCTCCTATAGACAGTACGGAGATCAACTGTTTAGCTGATTCATGCCATGAAAATGGAGTATAATCATTTTTAATGAAATTTACTAACTGATTGTAGAAATGATCTGACTCGACCAATTTTTTTAAAGCTTGATAAAGTTGTGTTGGTTCAGTTGGTTCAAAGTATAAGCAGAAATCCCCCCCTACTTCTGGCAGAGAACCACCATTGCTTGAAATTACAGGTTTGCTGTGTTGCAGTGCTTCTACAACTGGTAATCCAAACCCTTCATAAAATGAGGCTTGAACCAAACAGTAACAATTTTTGTAGAGAAGATTTAGTTGAGAATCTGTTACTGAATCTAAAATGTGTATTCGCTTTTCATACAGTTTATTTTTTCCAATTAAAACATCAGTATCTTTGTGCCATCCTCGATTTCCTGCAAATACTAAATGTATATTGTCATTAGATATTGTTAATAAATCAAAGGCAGCGACAATAGTTTTAATATTTTTATGAGGAACTAAGCTACCAACTACTAGAATATATTTTTGATTAAGTAGTGATGCAATCTTATAATTATCAATATCATCATCTTGATTTTCTAACTGTTTATCTTTAGAGTAGTCAGATCCAAGTCTAAAACTATCAACAACCTGATTTTTATGATTGCTAGGTAATATCCCTTCTTTCTTGGCCTTTATATAATCTTCTGCACTTTGACGAGATATACATATCACTTTATCAAAACAATCAGAATACTGATAGTAAAATTTCCTAAAACATTTAACAAAATCTTTTGAACAAAATTCTGGAAACTTAATCGGGATCAAATCATAACATATTGATACTATAGTAACTTTATGTTTTTTTAGATTTTGCAAAAAGTCATGATAGGATAGAGGTAAATCCCAATTAGCATCAGCAATGAGATAAATATCTTTTGATGAAAATTTAATACCTGCAAATTCTGATTTCTGTTTTATTGGATTACTAATAATTAAATAACTAGGTAATATTTTTTTTAATTTATTTTCGGCTTTACGTATATATAAACTTAACTGTTTAGCTATTTTTTTTATCAGAATTATCTCTTTTATCTCTTGGGTAGAATTATTTGCATTTTGTTCATCAAGATAAATTACTTTAGTTATAAAATTCCCATCAAATTTAACTGGTATTACTTCTAGACTCGGGTTGCTTACAGCTATCTTAAGTAACTCTGATGTTATTTGACGCACAACTCGATGAATACCAGTGTTTTTATAAGTATAATTAGCTGTATGGGTGCAATCTATGAAAATCCTCATTAATTCTCCTAAATTTTTGAAATTTTACGATTATAGAAACTTTAAATTCATTCAAGAAATATTTTCTGATTAAGTAAATTTCAATCTTGATTGTTCAGCATTGAATTATTATTATCCAAGGCTTTAACAAAGCAATTTAGTAATGTTTCAGAAGCATTAGCTTCGATGTTGGCTAATTCTCTAGCAACGTAATCTGTATGCATTTTTTGCTGGGCTTTGGGTGATCGTAAAACTTGCTGAATAAAATCATAATACAACCGAGCGCACTTTTCTGGAGAATGTTCTCTAGAAATATACTCAGATGAATTTTTGCTTAGGGATTGTCTATAATCTAGATTTTCAGTCAATAAAATTAAAGCCTTAAGTATTTCATCAACTTCATTACTTTGATGAGGTTGAGGACTTTTGAGTACCACATCATCAGGAAAATCAGAAAATGAACCTATATTTGTAATGATTGTGGGCTTACCAACAGACAAAATGCGTAAAAGTGAAGCTGAACTTTCACCATTAAATGGATATCGTAAATTAAGACAAATATCGGATATTTCTATATATCTATAAAAATCTGACATATTGATATAGCCAGTAATTTTCACTTGATTTTGCAAACCTAGTTTTTGAATTTCATTTTCCAAATCAATTTGACCAATATAATCAGTACCACCTACATAAACTAAGTATGCATTAGTTCGATAAAATAAATATTTTTTAAAAGCACGGAGAATCTCTAGAGGACGTTTAGTTAAATTAATAAATCCAAATGTAGTAATTATGAAACTATCACCAGGAATTCCTAACGCTTGGTGTTCATCGGAAAGTAATTTTTCTTCCAGTAAAACCTTGGGAACTAGCTGTGGTATGTGAGCAATATGACTATTATCATTACTAAAATCTTGAACTGCACAGTTATAAGCCCATTTACTATGCAAAATTACTCCTAAAGAACGAGTGAAAACTCTCCTATTTAAATAAATTTTTTCTTCAGGTAATGTTTCCTGAATATTCAATTTTTTATGTTGAATTAATGTTGATATTTCTATGGCTCTATCTTTTCCGTAACTGTGTTCTAACTCTTGAGAGAGTGTTACCCCAAGTTCTGGATAATAAGTTTCCATATAATTAATTAGTCCTCCTAAATAATAGTCATGTAAAACAGTTATACCCGAGTACCTCATTAATTTTGAATACATATTACAATGATAACTACTATTACCTATTTGATAAATAATCCCTTCATAGTTTTGAGAATCTAACCTCTCTTCAAATTTTGTATGAACAAATAAATTATTCGTTATATTAGCATCCGGTAAATCACGATCATCATATAAATCAATACTAAAATATTCTTGCAATGATGGGATGAGGTCTTGGCTATAGTCTGCAATACCAGATTTAGCTGGCGGTAAAGGACTAAAGAAAGCTATTTGAGGCTTTTTATTAGGGATATTAACTCGGTTGAAAGTAATAGTTATCTTATTTAATGGCTGATGTTCTTGAAAAACACTAACCATTTTTTGAGCCACTGATTCCCAAGAAAATTGGGCTGCTTGCTGAAGAGAATTTTCAGCAATTCTCATTTTAAATTCTTCATTAGAGAGAACTGTTAGTATAATCCTAGCTATATCATCAGGTGAATGTGGATCAAACAATAGCTCAGAATCACCTAAAATCTCTGGTAAAGAAGAGTTATTACTTGCAATAGCCGGTGCGCCACAAGAAATAGCTTCTAACAAGGGTAAACCAAAACCTTCATAAAAAGAAGGAAAAACAAATAAAGAGCAAGTTGAATATAAAGCTCTTAATTCTTCATCTGTAATATAATTTGTTAAAACTAGAGATTTACCAATGCCTAATTTGGCAGCCAAACGGCTAATTTCTTGAGTAAAGAAATCAGAGACTTTACAAGCAACCACTAATTGGTAGTTTTCACGAAAGCTGTTGGGTAATTTAGCAAAACCATGAACTAATCCTTCAATATTTTTACGCCAATCCTCACCTCCTGTATATAGAATAAATTTTTTGTGAATACCAAACTTATCAGCAAAAGTTTTCAACCAAGAATAATGCTCATTAACTTGGACGGGAGTAAAGAACGGAGAAACACCTCCCGAAATGTTTAAAACTTTGTTAGGAGGTATTTTAAGATATTTGATTACATCTTGGCGAGTAGATTCAGAAATTGCAAATATAAAATCAGCATTTTGTATATTTTTTAATCTCCTCATATAAAGAGATTGCATATTTTTATCGTTTAATAAATATCTATCAGAAAATATAAGTGGGATCAAATCATAACAAATGACAAAAATCTTTTTAGTAAAATTAGTGTAGTCCGGTATTGTAGAATCTAATCCCTCCATAGGACTGGGGATAAATACCATATTGGCATCAGAGGATATTAAGGTACTTTTGAGCAATAGATCATTAGTTGCACAACTACCAATATATGGGTAATCTATGGAACTATATGAAAATAAATTTTTATTCAACAATGGTTCTGGTAATGTACTATTGGCATATAGATCGAAGCTAGGTGCATTTTGTTGATTAAATAAAGCTTCTATCACTGATTGTGTATAACGTCCGATTCCCCGGTTTTTAGAATTTTTTGTTTGTAAGGCTTGAATATCAATTGCAATTTTCATTCTGTATTAATTCCAATTTTCTAAATTTATTTTTCTTAAAGAATATTTTTTTTACATACCAACATAGCTACTGCACCAGGGAGGTAGTTATATGGATTATGTTCTTTGACTGATGCTTCTAACTCATCTTCAGTGATAGTCCATGTGAAGTTATCCTTACGCACTCCATAGGATATTTGTATCACTGTAAAATCTTGAGTTAATTTTTGGAGTGATTCTTGATCGTAAATTCGATGTACTGGTGTTACAGCTTTTCTACCATAGGGAACTGTAAGTATAAATATGCCTGCTGGTTTTAAAAGCAAATAGATTTGTTTAACGGCCTCCAGATCATAATTATTTACTTTTTTATCTCCATACCATCCCAATCCAATATGTTCGAGAGTAGATATAGCAATTACACAATCGAAGCTATCTGATGAAAATACAGGCTGACAAATATCACTTTTAACAAATTTTAAATTAGGATGAGATAAAGCTATGGGACGAATATCTATTGCTGTAACTGAGTAATTAAAGCTTGCTAATTCATACGATAAAAGACTTTCGGCTGCTCCTATGTCTAAAATTTCTATGTCCCTAGAATCACAAAAACGAGCTAGGGAATGTATTACAAAGGTTTTTTCTAAAATTCTTTCATTCGTTACAGCCCAATAAGCCTCACCCTCAGTACTATAGTCAATAATTATTGGTTCATTAAACCATAATCCACTTTTTATCTTTGCCGATTCAACAGATGTAAAATGATTTATGTGAATATTATCAGTTTGTGTTTTGGTAGATAGCTCTTCAAGCTTCAGTTCAAGTTGAGTAATTTTTTCATTTACTTCTCTAGCTTTTACTGAATCTTCATAGCTTTTTTGTACTAGCTTATATACAAGCTCTTTGATGGCAGAGTTAAAATAAGTCTGTCTTTTTAAAATAGGCCATGCTAATTTCTTTAGTATATTCTTGAGAAATTTGCCTAAATTAGTGGTATATATATCATTAAAAAATAATAGGTAGTTACCATCTATTTCTATAAAATGGCTGTCGCTATTATTGAGTGATTGAGATTCTGAGTTTATTTGCATTTTTTGCCCATTATTTTGAAATCTGACAGATTGTTGATAAACAGCTTTCATCCGTTCTAGTATTTTTTCGGAATCCATTTTATTTCTCACATTTCTTAATAAGTTATTTCCTGTATTTTTTTAAATAGTGCTATCAAAAGTCAAACAACTATTTATTAGAAAATTATATAGGACTACTATTTGATCTTTGAACAAAATCTAAACTCTTAACCTCATCGAATCAAAGATTGAGTCTCAGTATAATTAGCAATAATCAAACTGGATTCCTATATTGAGGTTTTTATATTTGTTCTTTTCTGAATAATTACTACGATCAATTTTACAAAAAAATACTTCAATAGGTAAATACTTCAGATTCTTTAATACGTTCTAAATAATAATCCACAACCTCCTGTGATTCACCTTGAAATATAATGTTACCTTGACTTAAATAAATAGCTTTTTTGCAGGATGTACTAATAAACGCTAAATCATGAGAGACTACTAGAATAGTCACATTATCATCCCAGAACTTCTCCATTCTTTGCTTACACTTGTTTTTAAAACTCTCATCTCCTACTGATAAAATTTCATCCAAAATTAAAATTTCTGGCTGTACATCTGTGGCAATAGCAAAACCCAAACGAGCTACCATACCTGATGATAAACCTTTAACTGGAACTAAAGCATAATCCTCCAAATCTGCAAACTCCAAAATAGAACGCGCTCTTGCTTTCATCTCAGCCCTAGAAAAACCCAACAATACACCATAAAGGAGGATATTGTCCATTACAGAGATTTCCGCATCAAAACCTGCTCCTAATTCAATTAAAGGCGCAACTTGACCTCGGACTCTGACAGTACCAGTGGTAGGCTGTAAAATCCCAGAAATTATCTTTAACAGAGTGGACTTACCTGAACCGTTAGCACCAATTATACCTATTTTTTCTCCTTTCGCAACCACCAAGTCAATATTATCTAAAACTAATTTCTTCGCAGGTTGACGATATTTACCCTCTACCACAGATAGGAGCGTTTTTTTCAAATCATAGGAAAATTCCTCTTGAGTCCTTCTCCACAGCGAAACATTGTCCAAACGTATTACTTCCATTTACAGCCAATCCATAAATTGATGTCGCCACAGGTAAAAACAAGTCCATCTCCAGCAATACCTTGTCCAAATTGGAAAAAAGCCTTAATTTGTAGATTGGGTTGTGGAACGTGAACGTTCGCGGAGCAATTAGCATAAAACCCAACATGAGCGTTGGGTTGCGCTGTCGCTTAACCCAACAAAGCAGGAAATGGACAAGGTATTGTCTCAAGGCTAAAATAATTATGCCATTAGAGACTTCCAAATAAAAAAATGTCCCAAAACTGATGCAGAAATTCTCTCTCTGTGTACTCTGTGCCTCTGTGGTTCGTTTCTTAGGATAATTTATTTCTTGGAAGTCTCTTAGAGGGTGTTTGAAAAGTTATGGTTGATGTATCAAATATTTTTTACCCCACCCTAACCCTCCCCTTGTAAAGGGGAGGGAACTGGATTTTTATTGTTTCCCCCCTTTACAAGGGGGGACTAAGGGGGGTAGCAATGTGATGAAAATTACGGAATACCACTTTTCAAACATCCTCTTAAGCAAAGCCCGGCGATTTATAAACTATCGGGTTCAATACCTAACTCCCTTAATTTTTGCGCTAGAACATCTGCTTTATTCTCTGCGTCATCAGCACGCTGACGTTCAGATTCAGCTTTTCGACGTTCAACTTCAACCTTTCGACGTTCAGATTCAGCTTTTCGACGTTCAACTTCAACCTTTCGACGTTCAACTTCAACCTTTCGACGTTCAGATTCAGCCCTTTGACGTTCAACTTCAGCCCTTTGATGTTCAACTTCAGCCCTTTGACGTTCAACTTCAGCTTTTCTAATCTCTTCTAAATTAGCTTCTTCTGGTGTAGGGACTAATCTTCCTTCAACAGTAAAATATCTTAACTTATCTTCCCAAACCCCTAGATATAAACCTAACTCCTGACTCCAATACCAGGCATTTTCTGATGCTGGAATAGTTTTATACTCACTGTCTGTTAGTCGCCATCCTACCAGTTCTAAGGTATTCGGGGAAAACCAAAAATACTCAGGGGTGCGGAATTGATTTTGATACAACTGTTTTTTCAATCCCTTATCTACCTTCGCTGTAGAATCAGAAAGTAATTCAATTATTACATTGGGATATTTACCATCTTCTTCCCATATTACCCAAGAAAGACGTGGACGTTTTTCCGTATCTTTAACAAGAAAAAAGTCTGGTCCTCTAAAGTCTCGATTTTTTAACTGTTGTCGGCTATAGTAAACGCTAAGATTTGCACCGATAAAAAAATCTTCTCTATTACGCCATAACCATTCTAAACAAGTTACTAATATTAATAGTTGTGTATAGTGTAAAGAGCTTTCCATTTCTGGTTCGTCGCTGAGTAGTTCAGTGCAGTCTGGCATTAATGCTTCTATTTCTTGTGCGGTTAAAGCCATAGATTTTATTAGGATAAATTACTATCTTTGGTTAATTATAAACTATCTGGTTCTAGTCTATGCAATTACCAAATGATAGCTATGTTACAGCAAATCCATAAATTGATGCCGCCACAGGTGAAAACAAGTCCATCCCACGGCTAAAATAATGATGCCACTCAGTAAAGCCCCCCAAATCAGACCTAAATCTGGTGGAGAACCTGATAATGTAATCTGACGGAGACTTTCGATGATTGGGGATAGGGGGTTCAAACCTAAAAACTGTTTTACCGGCTTGGGAACAATAGCTGCTGGGTAAAAGATCGGACTGCTAATCCAAATTACAAATACTACCAATTCATAAAAGTAAGGTAAATCCCTGAAAAATACGTACAAAGCACTGACTAAAAAACCGACTCCTGTAGAAACTAAAATTAATGCTAAAAATGGAAATACTAAAGCGATGACATTGATGAGACTTTTGGAATTAAGCAATGTCATCATTGCTAGTAAGGGAAATGCTCCCACTGAAAATTGAAAGACATTGGACGAAATCATTGATACAGGAAAAACACTAACCGGCAAGCGAATTTTATTTAATAATGCTCCATTGCCGACTACGCTGGTTAAAGCTTGGGATGTGCAAGCGGAGAAAAAATTAATGACTAACAGTCCTGTCAGCGCTGCTAGCATATAGTTAATGATGGAGTTACCATAGTAGGATGCAAAGGTAGCACCAAAGATGGCAGTATACAACCCTGTCATAATCAATGGGTTCAATAGTGACCAATAAACCCCTAGAAAAGACCCCCGGTAACGGACTTTCAGCGTCCGTCCAACTAAGACGTGCAGGAGTTCGCAATAACGCTGCACTTGTAACCAATTTAAATTATCCTTCAGAGAAAGTATCATTCTTATAGCACCATTACACACCGGAAAAAAGTCATTTTGGCATTCTATACCATAGGAGTGCAATTATTGACGATTAATTTTCAGATAAGTAGGTTGGCGTTGAAAACTGTCGTTATGGCAAGGCAAAAGGCAAGAGGCAAAAGGCAAGAGGCAAAAGGCAAGAGTAAAGAAGTTTTCGGCGATTTTACGTTTCTTTACACAGTTTAGTTTGATTGTGTTCACCTACTTAAGTGAAATTTTATCTATCTCAGGTAATTACTTACAAACTATCAGAGTCAATACCTAACTCCCTTAACCGTTGAGCCAAAATTGCTACTTTAGCCTCCGCATCATCAGCCCTTTGGCGTTCACTTTCAGCCTTTTCTGCCAATTCTGTGGGTATGAGTAATTTATCACCTGTATCAAGACGGTAAAATCTTACAAGCTCCCCTTCCACTTCTAGACGCAATCCCAACGGCTGAGATAAACTATCGGTAATGGGTTGATAAATCTCATCCTGTAAACGATACCCCTGTAACTTTTTGTTAATCCATTCTCCTTTCGGGTCAAATAACCAATATTCTAAAATCCCTAATTGTTCATACAATAACTTCTTTTGCTCTTGATCCTGCCTTTGAGTTCCGGCACTAGTCATTTCCAAGACAACTTGGGGAACTTGACCTTCTTCCCAGACCTTATAATTATCTCTACCCCCAGGTGGCACATCAAAAATTACCATCACATCCGGTGCTACTCTTAATTTCGGAAAACTTTGAGCATAGTATAAAAATTGATTTGCGAGTACCGTTGCTTGTCTTCCTGCTAGGTACTGTTTTAAAACTTCTAAGGTAGTTAAAATCGCATAGAGATGTATATAGGTTTCTGCCACGGGTTCTCCATCAGAGCTAGGATATTCGATGGTGACATCGGTTAACTTTATGGTTGTAGTCATAGTTTTTTCCTAATTAACCACACTATCAGGATCTAAGTAGGTGAACACAATAAAACCAAACTGTGTAAAGAAACGTAAAATCGCCGAAAACTTCTTTACTCTTGCCCATTGCCTCTTGCCTTGCCATAACGACAATTTTTAACGCCAACTCACTTACGCCTAGCGATCGCAAATAGGGGACATCCAACTAAAAAAATACCCAAAAATTTCTTGTAGTGCGGGACGAAAAGCCCGCTAATCATCAAGGACGGGCAGGATGCCCATCCCACGAAATTGGGTAATTTATTCTTTGGTGTTCCCTAAGTAGTGAGACAGAATTAATTACACAATGTCATTGCGTGGCGTTAGCCATATGGAACGAATTGAATTGAAAATGTTGGGTTTCGTTCCTCAACTCAACCTACGTATTTTTGCTTTTTAGTCTTAACCGAACAGTATTGTATCAGGATCTATTCCCAGCGATCGCAATCGTGCTGCTAAAATTTGTACTTTCTCTCTTTCACCTGCTAACTGCCGTTCGGCTGCAAGGGCTTGATTTTGAGCAACAAGAGCTTCTTTTTGGATCTTTATAGCCGCTTCTTCCGGTGTTGGTACTAATTCACCTTCCGATGTAAAATAGCGGAGTTTACCATTTGCCACACCTAAATATAAATTCAGGACTTCACTCCAAAGTAATCCCTGTTTATTAGCGACAATTTCTTGATATTGACTGCCTACCAGTTTAAAACCCACAAATTCTAAACTTTCCGGGCTAAACCAGAAATATTCAGGGGTACGAAAGCGACTTTCATAGAGAACTTTTTTTAAATTGCGGTCAACTTTTGCTGTACTATCGGACAGTAACTCAATAATGAGATCGGGATAGCGCCCGTCTTCCTCCCAGACAACCCAAGAAGTGCGGGGACGTTTTTCTGTATTTTTAACTAGGAAGAAATCTGGACCTCTAAATTCTCGATTTTTTAATTGCTGACGACTAAAATAAATAGTTAGATCTGCACCAATAAAAAAATCATTCTGATCACGCCATAACCACTCTAAGCTAGTTACCAATAATAGTAACTGCATATAATGCAAAGAACTTTCCATTTCCGGCTCATCACTTAATAAACGAGTCGCATCGGGCATTTGTTGTTCTAGCTGTTGGGCTGTAACAAACATAAGAGTATACCTACTTGCTTACTGATTTAATTTTAAGCCATGAACAGTGAAAACAGAGTGCCAGATTCAGCTACACTGAGATTTGGATTATTTTATTTTAACTAGATCATGGACATCGGACAGAAAGTTAAGGTGATTCGTTTGCGCGATCGCGTATCCTCTCCTATCGCTCAAAAACTCGGAAAAATCGGCATTATCGAGGGCTACAAAGTCACAGATGGTCGGGGAATTGGTGTGGTGGTGAAGTTTGACGACAACTCTTCCACTTGGTTTTTTGAAGATGAAATCAAACCAGCTTAGTCAAAACAACTTATAGCAGAGGCTAAGAAGATTGGTTGAGTGCTAAGTTGTTATTGACAAGATCGGCAAAATTGGAAATTGAGTAATGGCCTTGATACTGACATTTTTGGGCAAAAACGGCATCGCTCGCAGTAAGATAGCGATCGCCGCAGCCATTAGTTTGGCAACACAAGGTAAACGGGTACTCCTAGCAGGACTAGCAGATCCAACTTTGTCAATTCTACTCAATACTCCTCTGACTTCTGACCCCCAAGACATCTCTCCCAATCTCCAAGCAGTACAGTTTCAAGCATCTGTACTGCTAGAACGCAACTGGGAAGAAGTGAAAAAATTGGAGGCTCAATACCTCCGCACACCAATTTTTAAAGAGGTTTATGGGCAAGAATTGGTAGTATTACCGGGCATGGATAACGCCCTCGCTCTCAATGCGATTCGTGAATATGATGCTAGTGGCAAATATGACGCGATTATTTATGATGGCACGGGGGACGCTGCCAGTTTGCGAATGTTGGGAATGCCAGAATCTTTAAGTTGGTATATGAGACGATTCCGACAATTGTTTGTTAACTCCGATTTAGGGAAAACAATTTCCGAATCTCCCGTCACGCAACCTTTAATTAGCAGCCTGTTTAATTTTAATTGGACTGCTGATAATTTCTCTCAACCCACTAACCAAGTTAATAATTTTCTCCAAGAAGGTAAAGCTGCCTTAGCTAATCCTCGGCGGGTTGCTGCTTTTTTGGTGACAACATCAGAACCTATTGATGTGGCAAATTCCCGCTATCTGTGGGGAAGCGCTCAACAAATTGGTTTAACTGTTGGTGGAGCAATTTTAGTTCCTGGTGGAGAAAATACCAATTTATCCGAGGGATTTGCACCTCTACCTGTGAGCATAGTTCCTGATGTTGTCAATGGGGAATGGCAACCTCTGATAGATGCTTTACCCAACCTTGCTGAACAAGCATTACAAGCTAACCCACCCATTGAAATTGACGTGCATAATCGCCAAGTACGCCTATTTTTACCTGGTTTCGACAAAAAACAAGTCAAGCTTATTCAACAGGGTCCAGAAGTCACCGTAGAAGCCGGAGATCAAAGGCGTAATATCTTCCTTCCCCCGGCTTTAAGTGGTAAGCCTGTCACTGGTGCAAAGTTTCAAAATAGTTATTTGATAATTTCTTTTTAGGTAATAGGTAATAGGTAATGGGTAATGGGTAAAAGTTTTTCCAATTACCAATTACTTATTACCAATCACCTCTTCCCCAATTACCATTACACCTTATGTCTGAATCAACTCCTATTAATCCCAATTCGCAGCCGAATGAGTCTATGGAATCTGCAAATCCAGAGGTAATAATCACAGAAGACCGCAATGCTAAAACTCGGCAATTGCTGGGAATGAAAGGTGCGAGCGCTGGAGAAACTTCTATTTGGAAAATTCGTCTGCAATTGATGAAACCGATTACCTGGATTCCCCTAATTTGGGGTGTGGTCTGTGGTGCGGCTTCTTCTGGTAACTATACCTGGACTTTAGAAAATGTTTTGAAGTCTGCCCTATGTATGTTGCTTTCGGGTCCTTTATTAACTGGTTATACCCAAACTATTAATGATTATTATGACCGGGAAATTGACGCGATTAACGAACCTTACCGTCCTATCCCTTCGGGGGCAATTTCGGAAAAGCAAGTAGTTAGCCAATTCGTGGTTTTACTATTACTAGGATATGGGGTAGCCTACACCTTAGATTTATGGGCAGGTCATTCAGTTCCTAATGTTTTACTATTGTCTGTTTTTGGTAGTTTCATTGCCTATATCTATTCTGCACCACCATTGAAATTAAAACAAAATGGTTGGCTAGGAAACTATGCTTTAGGTGCAAGTTACATTGCTTTACCTTGGTGGGCTGGTCATGCTTTATTTGGGGAATTGAATTGGAAAATTGTGATTCTGACTCTATTTTACAGTTTGGCAGGTTTAGGGATTGCCATTGTCAATGATTTTAAAAGTGTGGAAGGCGATCGCCAATTGGGATTACAATCATTACCAGTTATGTTTGGGATAAAAACTGCGGCTTTGATTTGTGTAGTCATGATTGACTTATTTCAAGGTTTGGTCGCAGGTTATTTGGTGAGTATTCACGAGAATTTATATGCAGCCATTCTCGTGTTATTAATCATTCCCCAAATCACTTTCCAAGATATGTATTTTCTTCGTGACCCCATAGCCAATGATGTCAAATATCAAGCCAGCGCCCAACCGTTTTTGGTGTTGGGAATGTTGGTGACGGGTATTGCATTAGGTCATGCCGGCGTTTAATCCTAGAGTGTAATCAGTCGTAAAAACCCCACCCCGCCAGGAACTTAAGTTCCTGGCTAATAGCTAAAGTCATCTAAAGATGACTAAAAACGGCTCTTGCGTTGTTTTTATGGTAATTGAGGATTGATTATAACAAAACCCTTACGGGGCAGGGGTTATAAAAAATTATGACCATATTTTCAATGAAATGCCTACACAATAAGGCTTTCAATGGTTTTGAACCAGGTTTTCCATAAAAAGAACCGAAGAACCCTAAAAACTAGGGAAATTTATTAGTCCGTTTTAACGGATTTTAGCTATGAGACAGGGAATTTATTCCCTTGCTTCAGTTGATAGATATCAGCAATGCGCTCTATCCCTAATTATCATGTATTATTAATTATGAGTATAGAGAGATTGAAAATAGGAAAAATACTCCTCAAATATGCTATAATAAAGAGTCTCTGTACTTCAATAATGACTAATCATGAAAAAAATAGAACTAGAACTAGATCAAGAAACTTCTTACCTTGTAAATTGAGAAGTTTCACGAATCTTCTCTACAGTTAAAGGCTGAATATCTTGAATCTGAGCATCAGATCCAATTTGAATTAATAAAGAATTTTTTTCTGATAAATTTCTAAATGGTCTTATGGCTTTAATCTGGACACCAGCACGGATCATAGTGTAAGCTATAAGTCTGACATCCTCAACTTTTACTTTTTCGCCAAACCAAATCGAGTTTGTAGAAACCTCTGTAATTTTAGGGTTCCCAATTTCCAATTTAAATCCTAATTTTTGTAGAGTCTCCCGAATGATATCGGGATCAACATCTTTAGGAAAATACTGAACTGTGATTAATTCTTTGTTTCCCCTATTTTGTTGAAGTTCTGGAATTAATTCGTCATTTGCCTGGTTACTCTGTTGGACAGTATCAAGAGTTGCCGATTGAGCTTTATTAATTGTAAATCCACGCTCAGTGAGTATTTTCTTTATATCATTCGTATTATTACTTATCTGAGTTGTATTATTTTCCAATTGCTTAATTTTTTCAGATAGTTTATCTTTCTCTAGTTGATTTTCTGTATCTTTCTGCACTCCAAAATAAATACTAAATCCACAAGTTAAAACTAGTCCAGAAATTATGATATGTTTTAGCCATTTTTGCCTGCTGTCCTTTGAGTCTGCATAAATTGAAACTATACTCATAATGAAAGACAAGAGCGGCATTATAAATGATTCAAAGGACATACTCTTACATTTACCTCAACTTGAGTTACAAATACTAATAAGTATAAATGTAATCATTAACACTTAGCCTCATACTCTATACTGTATACATCTATATTGGTGCTTTTTTAATATAAAATTAACTTTTACTAAACAAAGCTACTTAATATCCAGTGTTAGTAGGCGCTGTTTTAAGTTCTTTGCTTGTTCAATAATCCCATCCCAATTTTCTTCTAATACACATTTTTTCGGGAATAATTCGCCACTTAATCCCACTGCTACTGCACCAACTTGTAAAAAATCTTGAGCATTTTCTAATGTTATACCCCCCGTAGGAATTAAGGGAATATGCCCAAGAGGTCCCTGTAAACTCTTGATATAGCTAGTTCCGCCCACTGCTTGCACCGGAAACACCTTGACACAACTTGCACCATGATTCCAAGCAGTAATAATTTCTGTAGGTGTCAATGCACCGGGAATAATGGGGATATTTGCGGTTAATGCAGCTTGAATCATATCTAGATCAGTGTGGGGACTGAAGAGAAATTGCGCCCCACAGGCGATCGCCTCTTGTAATTGTTGAACGTTAAATAAAGTCCCCGTACCAATCATACAGTTAGGTAATTTAGCACGGAGTTGGGCAATTAATTCTGGTGCGCGATCGCTATTCCAGGTAATTTCAATTAACTGCATTCCTCCAGATGCTACAGCTAAAGCCATTTTCTCACCCCATACCATCTTCGGGGCGCGAACAACAGCGATCGCTCGATGTAATTTTAACTGTGACAACCAAACTTGATTAGACATTCTTACTGTGACTGTGACTTGCAACTAAGAGGTTAAAAACCTCAAATATAAACATAACCTAGGAACAGAATCTTAACATTCCATCTTGCTTATTCACTCAATCTATGTCATATTATATATATCACTAAATCTATCGGATTACCGTAGTTTAAAATGAACCTAGCAAAACAGATGGAGATTCAAGATTTCCAGAACTTATTCCGCATATTTTCAATACATCGAGTTTTATGGCATTTATATGCTTATGTTACAGTTTTCAAAGTCCTCATGCTCACCTTGGTAAGTTTAATTTTCTTGAGTATCCATTGGACTCACCGCAAATTATTTTCCCACCGTCGCGTCATAGAAACAAATGAATGGGACTTAAACAGCATCAATTAAACCAACGAGTGAATTTAATTTTGTCCGACTACTTAGCGACTCTGCACGAAACAAAAAAGGGCGGGTATCAAACCCACCCCAGTTGTAATTACAAATTAATTACCAATTATCGGCGCACTCAAAGAGACATTTTGTACTGCTTTGGTTGCGGCTAAGGTTGGTACAGAATCACGCAATCTTGCTGTTAATTGTACAGTTGTAGCGTCGTACATTTGGGTTAGCAATTTGGGATAAAAACCAATACCAATAATAGGTATTAACAAACAAGCAATGATAAAGACTTCACGGGGTTCAGCGTCTATCAAATTTTGATGAGAAACTAACTCTTCATTTTCTTGTCCGTAGAAAATTTCGCGCAACATTGAAAGGAGATAAATTGGCGTTAAAATCACACCAACAGCCATCAAGAAAATGACAATGACTTTAAATGTCGAGTTATAAGCATCACTGGTGGCAAAGCCGACAAATACCATTAATTCGGCGACAAAACCGCTCATTCCTGGTAATGCTAAAGAAGCCATTGAACAGGTTGTAAACATGGCGAAAATCTTTTGCATTTTCTTACCGACACCACCCATTTCATCTAACATGAGGGTGTGTGTGCGATCGTAAGTTGCACCGACTAAAAAGAACAAACTTGCCCCAATTAAGCCGTGAGAAACCATTTGTAAAACTGCGCCACTTAAACCCAAGTCGGTGAAAGAGGCAATCCCAATGAGAACAAAGCCCATGTGGGAAATTGAAGAGTAGGCAATTTTCCGTTTTAAATTCCTTTGGGCAAAGGAGGTTAGGGCAGCGTAGATGATATTTACTACCCCCAAAACTACTAACACTGGGGCAACGTAAGCGTGGGCATCGGGTAGCATTTGGGCATTCATGCGAATTAAGGCATAACCACCCATTTTTAACAAAATACCTGCTAGTAACATATGCACGGGGGCTGTAGCCTCACCGTGGGCATCTGGTAGCCAGGTATGGAGGGGAATGATAGGCAACTTGACAGCGTAGGCAATCAGGAAGCCAGCGTAGAGTAAAAGTTGTAAATTGAGTCCAAAATCTTTTAAGGCCAGCGATCGCATATCGAATGTCACTGTATCGCCATAAAACCCCATTGTCAAGGAAGACAGCAAAATAAACAGCGAACCACCAGCGGTGTACAAAATAAATTTAGTCGCTGCATATTGGCGTTTTTTCCCGCCCCAAATTGACAACAGGAAGTATATGGGGACAAGTTCCAATTCCCACACCAGGAAAAATAACAGCATATCCTGGACGGCAAAAACGGCAATTTGACCGCCATACATTGCCAAAATTAGGAAATAAAACAATTTCGGCTTTAGTGTGACAGGCCAAGCTGCTAAGATTGCCAGAGTGGTAATAAATCCTGTTAAGAGAACTAGGGGCATGGATAAGCCATCAACCCCTAAAGACCAATTTAAGCCCAATTGGGGAACCCAGGGATAGCTTTCCACCAGTTGCAAATCGGGATTAGAGAAATCGTATCCAGTATAAAAAGCGCAGACAATGAGGACAAAATCTATCAACCCGACAATGAGAGAATACCAGCGCACGGTTTTTCCATCTTTATCTGGGATGATGGGAAGGAGTAGTGATGCGGCTATGGGAAATAAAATAATCGTCGTCAGCCACGGGAAATTAGCTATATTCATCACATTAATCTGCTATTAAAATCATGTTTGGTTGGCAACAAGTTAGGATCTAATAACTTCTAAATCACCTTAAATCAAGGATTACAGCCACAAGGTTAACATAGATGCTCAAATTAAGTTAATTTTAGATAAAAGAATTAACCAAATTTACCGTTAATGTAAGCTTTGGTGTCTTCCTGTTGAGGATCACTGAAAATCATCTCAGTTGAGTTGTACTCTACTAAGTAGCCACTACGTCCACCTGTTTCGGAAGCTTTAACGTTAAAAAACGCGGTTTTATCAGATACTCGTGATGCTTGGTGCATATTGTGGGTGACAATGACGATGGTATATTGTTCTTTGAGTTCGTGAATTAGTTCTTCTATCCGTGCAGTAGAGATAGGATCAAGGGCAGAACATGGTTCATCCATCAGGATAACTTCTGGTTGGACAGCGATCGCCCGCGCAATACATAAACGCTGTTGTTGTCCACCGGATAATGATAACCCATTTTGTCGCAATTTATCCTTGACTTCATCCCACAAAGCCGCCTGTCGCAAACTCCGTTCCACCAATTCATTCATATCACCTCTGTAGCCATTGATTCTCGCACCAAAGGCAATATTTTCATAAATTGACTTGGGGAAGGGGTTGGGTTTTTGAAATACCATACCAATGCGTCTTCGCACTTCTACAGGATCAATATTCTGTGCATAGATATTTTTGTCGTAGAAATAAACTTTACCTTCGGCTCTAAATGAGTCAATTAGATCATTTAGCCGATTATAACATCGCAATAAGGTAGTTTTACCACAACCGGAAGGACCGATAAAAGCGGTGACTCGATTTTTAGGAATATCTAACCAAACATTTTGTAAAGCCAAAAAATTGCCATAATAGATATTTAAGTTTTCTGTGCGTAAAACCGATTCAGTTCCATTAATTGTGCTAATGATAGTATTCATAAAATCGGGTTTGATGAAAAAGTTTTTTTTGGTGATAGCTAAATTAATTTTTTTTTCTAGTAACCCAGCGAGCAATAATACTAGTAATTAAAACCATGAATACAAGAATTAAAGACGCAGCCCAAGCTAAAGATTGCCAAGTTTGATAGGGAGAAGTGGCAAAGTTGTATACTAAAACCGCTAGAGAAGCAGTTGGTTTGAGGATACTATCTGGCCAAAAAGAAGAAAAAAGAGCCGTAAATAGTAATGGTGCAGTTTCTCCAGCAGCACGAGCGATCGCTAAAATAGAACCAGTGGCAATTGCAGGTAAGGCAGTTGGTAATACCACCAAGATCACAGTTTGCAAATTAGTGCTTCCTAGTCCAATAGATGCTTGTCGTAAATCTTGAGACACTAATTGCAAAGCCTCGTCTGTAGTTCGCACAATAATCGGTAACATTAAAATTGCTAGGGCGACTCCACCTCCCAGGGCTGAATAAGAGCCTAAATTCAATTTTACTAAGGTTAAAACCACAATTCCATAGGCAAATACCCCAGCAATGATCGAGGGAACTCCACTGAGAACATTAGTAGCGAAACGTATCCATCTGGCAATTCTTTGAGAACTAAACTCACTTAAATAAATTGCCGCCAACACACCAACAGGAACACTAATTATCGCAGCAATTCCTACCATTAATAATGTTCCCAAAATGGCATTTCCAAAGCCGCCATTTTTACCAAAGGGAGGAGGTGGCAACTGTGTAAAAACATGGATATCTAAACTACTAAACCCTCTAATTACTACATAATAAAGCATTGCCAATAAAGGAATCAGTGCCAAAACTCCACAAACAAAAGCTAATCCAGTCATGACCATATTAACTAATGTTCGAGGAGACGAAAGAGAACGAGTCAGGCTTCCTCGCGGAAACAAAGAATTCATAATTTAACCAATATATTTACTAATTTCATAAAATACAAAATTATCTGCGTTTATCCTCAGATCCCCGACTTCTGAGATCAATTTATATTTTGTGGACACAATCAATCAAAGAAGTCGGGGATCTTATACCTTCTAAATTCGCCGCACTCGTGCCACAATAAAATCCGCCAGAATATTGACGATCATTGTTAAGATAAATAAAACTAAAGCTGCATACATTAAAGCCGCAATTTGTAACCCATTAGCTTCCGCAAATTGATTTGCCAATAAAGAGGAAATCGTATTCGCTGGTGCTAAGAGAGAGATATTAATATTATTAGCATTACCTATTAACATTGTCACAGCCATTGTTTCACCCATTGCCCTCCCAAGTGCCAACATTACCGCACTGACAATGCCAGAAAAGGCAGCAGGAATAATAACTTGAAAAATGGTTTCCCAACGGGTTGCACCTATTCCTAAAGCGGCTTGACGCAGACTTGAAGGTACAGAAATCAAGGCATCACGAGAGATAGCCGTGATAATTGGCAAAATCATAATTGCTAGTATTACTCCTGCTGGTAACATCCCTGGTCCAGTGGGTGCAGAACTAAAAATTGGCAACCAGCCTAGATAAGTATGTAGCCATGTGCCTAAATTTTTTAACATAGGGATTAAGACAAAAATTCCCCAAACTCCATAAACAACACTGGGAATAGCTGCTAGGAGTTCTACTAAAAATACCAGAACTAAATTTACTTGGGGGGGGAGAAAATTCTCACTCAATAAAATTGCTGTTCCTACACCAATAGGGAGGGTTAAAATCAGTCCAATCAAAGAACTGATGAGAGTTCCGTAAATTGCTGGGAGTACCCCATATTCATTATTAACAGGGTTCCAACTGCTGGTAAAAAAGAAATTAATCCCGAATTTTTGGATAGCTGGTAAAGCACTAGTAGTAATTTGCCAGGCAATCCATAATAGAATAGCAGCGATCGCTAGGGCAAAAATTCGGGTTATCCAAATAAAGCTGCGATCTAGATTTCTATCTATTTCCGAACGGTTTTTTGTGGTTAATGAATCTTCTTGAAAAACTGTAGTCATTTTCTTGACTCCTTACTTCTGGCTTCTGAGAAAGGGCGCAGGCCCTGCGCCCCTACTTTGAGAAACGGAAATATGATAATCAGGACTAATTTGATCTGCCGCTGCTGCTACTTTAGCAATTACATTTGCTGGTAAGGGTACATATCCTAATTCACTAGCTATCTTTTGTCCATCGGTTAAAGCATATTCAATAGTTGCTTCCATTGCTTTAGCTTTGCCGGCATCAGTATATTTTTTATAGGCGAGAATCCAAGTGTAAGTTACTATGGGGTAAGATTCTGCACCTTCAGGATCGGCAATAAAAGCACGAAGATTTTCTGGTAAAGTTACTGATGCTAGAGTTTTAGATGCTGATTCTTCAGAAGCTAAAACAAACTGGTTGGATTTATTTTCTAAAGATGCAAATTTGAGTTTACTTTCCTTAGCATAGCCATATTCTACATAACCAATAGAACCTTGAGTTTGTTGAATTTGGGCGGTAATACCTTCATTACCTTTAGCACCAACTCCTATCGGCCATTTGACACTTTTACCTTCACCGACTTGAGTTTTCCATTCTGGACTAATGGCACTAAGATGTTTGGTGAAAACGCCTGTAGTTCCGCTACCATCAGCACGAAAAATAACTTTGATTTCCTCTTTTGGTAATTTTAGATTAGGATTGATTTTAGCGATCGCCGGATCATCCCAAAATTTTATTTTACCTAAGAAAATATCAGTGTAAACTGCTCGTGATAACTGGAGTTGAGGAACTTCTGGCAAATTATAAGCGAGAACAATACTACCCGCAGTTAGAGGTAATAGTAACACACCTTTTTCTGCCGGAACTTTGTTAATTTCTTCATCCTGCATTGCTACATCACTAGCGCCAAAGTCTAATGTTCCTTGGGTAAACTGCTCAACACCCGCACCACTACCCACAGACTGATAATTAACATTTAAATTGGGATATTTTTTGTTTAACTCTGTAAACCAAGTTTGATAAAGTGGGGCAGGAAAAGAAGCACCCGCGCCGATTAATTCTACATTACCTCCTAAATCTAGTTTCTGAGCATCGGCAGTAGTTGTATTTGTCGTTTTACTAGGAGACTCACTCATAATTGGATTCTTTGAGTTAGTTTCTCCACAAGCTGATAGACTAATTACTACTGTTAATACAGATATTGAAACTATCAGATGATGATTTTTCATGAAACTGATTTTAAGTAGAGCAATCCTATTTGAGTTGAGAACGTATCGGTGATAGCGTAATTATATTCACTGAAAACTTGTCAAACATCCTCTTAAAGATAGGTTGATGATCCATTAGGAGAATTTCAATGTATAATTTGACAATTTCTGTTATATTAGCGATCGCTTCTTTTGTACCTACTGTTAATTAACCCTTGCGCCTAATCAATGTTTGCTGCCTCGAATCAACTGCTATGGTCTATGATAGGCTTGCTCCTCACAGTGGGTGGTACTTTCCTGGAAGCTTATGGTGTTACCTCACCTTGGAATTGGAGTCAGCACGGAATTCAAACCCTTTCACTAGGTGTCAGCTATCAAATTGGTGCAGTCCTACTGGTCGGCTGTTTAGGAGGTCAAAATGCTGGTGCGCTCTCGCAAATTGCCTATTTAGTCATGGGATTAACCTTATTGCCCGTATTTGCCGAAGGAGGCGGTATCGGTTATGTTAGACTATCTCAGTTTGGTTATTTGCTAGGATTTATTCCCGGAGCTTGGATTTGTGGATATTTAGCCTTTAAAGCTCGACCTCGGCTAGAAACTCTAGCTTTTAGTTGTCTTTGTGGCTTATTCACCGTTCACATCTGCGGTATTGCTTATTTAATCATCAGTTATATCTTACCCTGGAGAGGAACAGACAATCTATCACTGATTCAAGCTATTCTGAAATACTCCTGCTTTGCACTGCCAGGACAACTAGTGGTTGTTTGTGCCGTTACCATAGTAGCTTATGTGCTACGACATATAATGTTTTATTAGTCATTGGTCAGTGGTCATTGGTCATTGGTCATTGGTCAGTAGCAAAGAAGAACAACTGACAACCGACAACTGACAAATTCATCATGCGTATAAAAAATCGCTTCTTCTGGATTGCCGCTCTGATAGCATTTCTATTAGACCAACTGACAAAATACTGGGTAGTGAAGACCTTTAACCCAGGACAAACACTACCACTATTGAGGGGAGTCTTTCATTTTACCTATGTGACTAATACAGGTGCAGCTTTTAGTTTATTAAGTGGCAAAGTAGAATGGTTACGCTGGCTATCTTTGGGCGTTAGTTTAGTATTGATAACCATTGCATTATCTGGACCATTGTTAAGTTTTTGGGAGCAAATGGGTTATGGTTTGATTTTAGGGGGAGCAATGGGCAACGGTATTGATAGATTTATACTAGGGTATGTCATTGACTTTCTGGATTTTCGGTTAATTAATTTTGCCGTGTTTAATATGGCTGATTCTTTTATTAGCATTGGTATAGTCTGCTTGTTAATTGCCTCATGGAAAAAAACACCAAGTAATTAAAAAATTTAATTCTTCTTAGGAAAATTCCCCTACTTTCCCGTTAATTTTTAACTTTTAACTTGCAATTGTTTATGAGTTCTCCCCAACCTCCTCAAAAGCCAAAAACTATAATTGGTCAAGTAACTCAAGCGGTCAGCACCATTCATGCTAGAGTCAACTTTTCCATGAAGCTCAAACCCAATGCGAGAGTACCAAAACTATTGGTGCATGATGCCGGCGGGAATCAAGAAGAAAAATATGATTTATTAGGCGATCGCTATATACTAGGACGGAGTTCAAAATCCTGTGATATCGTCGTCCGTAACCCACTTATCAGCACAGTTCACCTCTCATTATCACGGGACTCCACCCAAAACACCCCCGTTTTCACAATCAAAGACGAAAACTCCACCAACGGGATTTATCTTGGCAAAAGGCGCATAAATACCCTAGAACTGCGTCATGGTGATGTTATTAACTTAGGACCACAGGATCTAGCTGATGCTGTGAGCATTCAATACATAGACCCACCTACCTGGTACGTCAAAGCTGTCACCTGGACAGCCTATGGAGTCGGTGGTGTCACGGCTTTAATTGCCTTAGCCATAGGTGCAGAATGGCTGAAATTTTCCGTTAGACCCCTACCTACAGCCACTCGCGCCCCTGTCGTTGTCTATGCCCGTGATGGCTCAACCCCACTCCGTGAACCCCGTAATATCGCCCACGTAGACCTGAAAAAAATATCAGACTTTGGCCCATATTTAGCTGCTGCGGTTGTAGCCTCCGAAGATAGTCGTTACTATTGGCACTTTGGCGTAGACCCCTTGGGTGTATTGCGAGCCGTACTTATCAACAGTCGTAGCGGTGACGTTCAACAGGGGGCAAGTACAGTTACCCAACAAGTAGCTCGAAGTTTATTCCGGGAATATGTAGGCAGTCAAGACTCTTTAGGACGGAAAGTTAAAGAAGCCGTCGTCTCTCTCAAACTAGAAACCTTTTACAGCAAAGACGATATTTTACTAACTTACTTAAATCGCGTATTTTTAGGTGCAGACACCTCCGGCTTTGAAGATGCAGCCAAATATTATTTTAACAAATCCGCCAAAGAATTAACCCTAGCGGAAGCAGCCACCCTAGTAGGGATTTTACCCGCCCCCAATGCCTTCGATTTTTGTGGCAGTGGTCCCCGGAAACTCGGTGCAGCCGACTACCGCAATCGAGTCATTAAACGACTACTAGAAATGGGCAAAATTACCCAAGAAGAAGCCAACCGCGCTCGCCGTTCTACAGTTCAAGTTAGCCCCAAAGTTTGCGAAAGGCAAGCCAAAACCATTGCCCCCTATTTCTATGATTACGTCTTTCAAGAACTCACATCAAGGCTAGGTCCAGCAGCAGCCAGAGAAGGTAACTATATCATCGAAACCCAACTAGATCCAGCTATCCAAGCCAAAGCCGAAGCCGAGTTAAAAAAATCCGTCACCAAAGCCGGCTCAAATTTTGGCTTTTCCCAAGGGGGAATGGTGACTCTCGACTCAAAAACCGGGAGTATTATAGCTATGGTAGGCGGGACTGATTACAAAAAAAGCCAGTTTAATCGCACCGTTCAAGCCCAAAGACAACCGGGTTCTACCTTTAAAATTTTTGCCTACGCTGCGGCTATAGAAAAAGGGTTTTCGACCTACAAAAGTTATTCTTGCAGTCCTTTAACTTGGCAAGGCTTTACCTATAAACCCTGTCGGGCTGGTGCTGGTGGTAGTTTAGACATAGCCACTGGTTTGGCAATGTCAGAAAACCCCATTGCTTTGCGGGTAGCCAAGGAAATTGGCTTAAATCAAGTCGTAGATATGGCGCAGCGTTTGGGTGTTAAATCCAATCTTGAGGCAGTACCCGGTTTGGTATTAGGTCAAAGTGTAGTTAATGTTTTAGAAATGACTGGCGCATTTGGGGCAATTGGTAATCGTGGAGTCTGGAATCCTCCCCATGCTATTAGTAAAATCCGTGACAGTAGTGATTGCAAGGATCTTAAAGATTTTGAAACCTGTCGGGTGATTTACTCCTTCGATACAGATCCAAATGGTTCTAAACAAGTGCTAAAACCAGCAGTTGCCAATCAAATGACTACTATGATGCGAGGAGTAATTACTAGTGGTACAGGTCGTAGCGCAGCTATTGGTTTAGGTGAAGCAGGTAAAACCGGAACCACAAATGATAATGTTGACCTCTGGTTTATTGGTTTTATTCCTAGTCGTCAACTTGTCACCGGCATTTGGCTAGGAAATGATAATAATTCACCTACCTCCGGCAGCAGCGCCCAAGCAGCACAACTTTGGGGTAATTATATGGGTAAAATTACTAAATAGGGTTTGCTGAATAAGTGCACCTGTCACCTCTCCTCACAGACAACTTATTCAGCAAGAGTCCTAGTATTTCTAATTCATCACCAGTTATCCCCATTTCAGAATCTACATCACGTTTACATGATAATGTAGTTGATGCCACTAAAGCTTGGGAAAATACACATCCCATTCCTAAAGCTTCCGATGAATTAGAACAGATAAATCAATAATGAAATTCACAATTAAACGTTTAATTGCTTTGTTTTTAACTTCAATCAGGAGTGATGCTCAAGTTAATATGAAGAGACTGGCTGAGGTGACTAAAAGTTGTCAGCAAGATGTGTTTTCTAAAGAATACTATCAACAAATGCTACTGGATGTTGATCAGTGGGATAACAATGATTTAGAAAAATGTATCTACTGCCGATATTATAGCTCCTTAATTTTGGATAAATTCCCTGAACTCGCTTTAACAGGAGACATATTACCTGGATATCCTGGTTATGTAGCTGTTGGACAACTAGCAAGCATCTTTAGTTATTATGGTCATACCAGGATGCAGTTGTTAGACTGTATTATTGCTAACGATACCTCTAGTGATGTATGCTCCAATTGCAGGAGGATATCTGGAGGCACAAAATATAGGTCTAATGGTTTAATATTATCCTACTTACCTTATGTTTGCCCTTCTTGTGTTGTAGCTCATGACGAAGTATCAGGTTCACAAGAGGCAATTTTAAAAGCTTTTATCGAATGGTTTCTTAAACTTGATAAACCACAAAGGAGAGAAGTAATTTCTATTTTAGGGGATGAAGATGAAGCTATTCAATTGAGGTACTCACTAGCTAATGAATCTACAAAAGCAGTAGAAGAATATAGAAAAACACGCGCAAGGATTGAGCAGCAGGAACAGGAGCGACGGAGAAGAGAATTACTTGGTGATTAGGTTTTTGTAATTTGGTAGGTTGGGTTGACACAAGAAAACGCAATAATAACTAATAACAGCGTAACCTATAATTAATGATAATAAATAATTAAAAATAATGATTGTTTCCTTTAGTTGTAAAGAAACCGAAAAAATATGGCAGGGGGTAAGTTCAAGAAAATTACCAGTAGATATCCAAGAACGAGCATTGCGCAAATTGCGACAACTAGAAGCATCAGCTAATTTAGATGACTTGCGTATCCCGCCAGGAAATCGCTTAGAAGCCCTTTCTGGAGATAGAATAGGAGAATACAGTATCCGTATTACAAAGCAATGGCGGATCTGTTTTATTTGGGAAAATGGAAATGCTTATAATATAGAAATAGTGGATTACCATTAGGAGAAAATGTCATGGAAAATAACTTACTACATAATCCCCATGCTGGTGAAATTTTAAAATATGAATTTTTAGAAGAATTAGACATCAGCGAAAATACTTTAGCTGTTAATTTAGGTTTAACTTATCCTACTATTCAAGGAATTATTACAGGTAAACTTAAAATGACAGCAGATATAGATTTACGCCTTTGTCGCTATTTTAGACTTTCAGATGGTTATTTCTTAAGATTGCAAAATGCTTATGAAATAATGGCAGCAAAAAGAAATTTAGGAGAAACTTTAAATCAAATTATTCCTTATTCTTTACTAGGAACAGATTAACACAAAGTGCTGTATCTTCTGACCTGTTATACTGAAAACGGTTAATAGTTTAACCAAATATGAAACCCCTCTCCAAACCTCTCCCCGCAACGGGGAGAGGCTTTGAACTTGTTCTTTGTATGATAAAAAAGCCCGGCTTCTAGCCGTTTTGAGTATATAATGGCGAATAATCAAGTTAACCGCAAAGTAATGATTAAATTACAAGAATTGCAAGAACAGGTATTGGAATTACCAATCAAAGAACGCTGGACTCTTGTACAAACCTTACTAGCATCAATTCAACAAGAAACACTATCTTCTATTCCTCCTCAACCTACCCTAGAAACCTTATCTGAACTTGACCCCTGGACACAAAGCCTAATAGGTGTAATTCGCTTAGATTCAGAAAATCCAGAGGAAAGTTATATTAATTACCTAGAGGAGAAATATAGTTGAAACAGGTATTATTTGACAGCGATGTTTTGCTGGATATATTAGCACAGCGTCAACCGTTTGTTGTTGCTTCAGCACAAGCATTAAATACAGTTATGAAAAAACAGGTGCAAGGCTTTATTTCTGGACACGCTGTTACCAATATTTTCTATATTTTACGCCGTCAAATTGGTAGCGAATCAGCACGTAAATTAATAGAAAACTTATTGCAACATATTCAAATTGCCAGCGTTACAAATCAAGTAATTCACCAAGCCTTGCAAAGTCCAATTAAAGATTTTGAAGATGCGGTAACAAGTGCAGCAGCAATGTCCGCAGGTTTAGAAATAATTGTCACCCGCAATCAAGCTGATTTTGTAGCTTCCTTAGTGCCGGCAATGTTGCCAGAAGAGTTCTTGAAAATGCTTTCTGAGTAAATTAGTAGTAGGTTGGGTTGACGCAAGGAAACCCAACGATAACAATATGAATACACCACCAGTAGATAGATTAGACCGGATAGAAGCGATATTAGAGCGCGTGGCAGTTCAACAGGAAACTACAGCAGTTAACCTGACGGAACTGATATATAAGGTTGATGACTTTATGGGAACTGCTACCAGTGTTTTGGGGAGAAATGCCATCCTTAACGATGTGGTAGTAGGACTAAATGAAACGGTAGGAAGATTAGATACTAACCTTGCTACTCTCCAAAGCAATTTTGCAGAGAATCAAAAATCAACCAATGCTGCTTTAGAACCCACATTCCGCAGATACTAAAGCAAATTTAGGAATTAAAAATTTAGAGAAAGTAAAGCCTGAAAAGATTGCCGAGCAAAGATTTCAGGCTTTTATTTGTTAAAATAGTGTGATCAAATAGAGAG
>NZ_JADEVZ010000137.1 GCF_015207875.1 Dolichospermum sp. LEGE 00240 | reverse complement strand
TCCCCTACCTCCCCAACTTCCCCAACTTCCCTTCCTCTTACCTTCTGACTCCTGATTCCTAGCTCTCACGAAAAGATTTTTCCAGTTATGATACTCAAAATTGTGGCAAATTTTTTCATATTAGTAATTATAGCTGTTTGGGTAGTGGCGATCGCTCTAATTTCTGTCCAAAATGCTACTCCTGTATCTTTACGGTTTTTGGTTTTTCAATCCATACAAATTCCCTTTGGTTTGATGTTAGCTTTTAGTGTGGCTGTCGGTTTATTAGGTACAGCAGTTTTGCAGCCTCTCTGGGGATTGGGAGAATCTCAATCTAGAATAGATGAAGATGCAGAGTTTTTTGTTGATGATGAGGATTTTTAAGTTTTGTTTCACACAAAGGCGCAAATTTATGATTAGTCGGTTTTAACCGACTTTTGCTTTTAGACAGGGAATTTATTCCCTGGCTGCCTCATATTTAGTATAATAGATAATGATTAACGGTAAAAACTATGACTAAGTTACTTGAAGAAGCTATTCAACAAATAAAGCAACTTCCTGAAACTGAACAAGATATAATTGTCAGAATGTGATTGGCTGGGTGTTTGTAATTGTGTGAAAATATCTTTGTCCGTAGATCCCGAAAACCTTTAATGAGGTAAAATAAAAATGACTATAACTTATCAAATAGATTTCAATATTTGGCTTGAAGAAACAGCCAAATTATTACTAGAAAATCGCTGGCAAGAAATAGATAAAGAACATTTAATTGAGGAGATTTCTGAATTGGGTAAAAGTGAAAGACGGGCAATTTCTAGTCAATTAATTCGCCTACTTTTACACTTACTCAAATGGCAATATCAACCTCACCGACGCTCAGACAGTTGGCTAGATTCTATCACAGATGCGCGTACTCAAATTGAATTAACTATTAAAGATAGTCCCAGTCTCAAAAATTATCCTCAAGAACAATTACAAGAAAGCTATGGAAAAGCCCGTCGTCAAGCCGCAAAGCAAACAGGATTGATAATTTCTACATTTCCCGAAAAATGTCTTTATACTTTGGAATTAATTTTAGATGAAAATTGGTTGCCACAATAGCAAATTCACATTCGGTGAATATCACAAAGCCCACCTGAGTGGGCTAATGAGGTAGATTTGTGTAGAGAAATGCTATTAATAAGGATCTGAATCAAACCTTCCCCGTTTCACACTTCTGAGATAATAACCCCGTGATGGTAATTTATTTAAGTCGAAAGTGTCACCTCTAGGAACTCGCCAGATTTTGTAGTCGTGATAGGTGAGAGGAGTCCCCTTTTCACAAATTTCTGGGGGATGATCTCCTAAGACAAAATAGGCTGAACCTTTACCCACAACTTTAGCAATACCATATTTATCAACTAGTAAAGATGTTTGTTCACTAATTGCTATCCCTAATGCTTTTGAAGATACACCATCTTGGATTTGTCGGGCAATAAAAACCATAATTCTTCCCATTCTTTTGCGTTCATCAAAGTGGGTATCAATGATGGTTCCGCGCAAATATTTCCACTGGAAAAAATTATAGGTAAAGGTAATATTCCCGTAAGGATCATCAAGGGCTTCATGAGTTTCAATACTATCTTCACAAGCACAAGAATCATAAACATATTCACTTTGAATCATCGCCCCGGCACTTGTACCCCCAATCGCACCACCTTTATCGTAAACTGACTTGATAGCAACTTCTAATTTAGTATTTTTCCAGTGGCGAATATATTCACATTGATCACCACCCGCAAAGAAAATTACGCCAGCATTTCTGACTTTATCAAAAATATCGGTTCTGTTCGCTTCTTGACGATTACGAATGATGAGAGTTTCTACATATTTGACACCTCTCATGGGATAAATTAACTGATTGTAATCATCATTACCAGCAGCCCGAATGACTAAAACATTAACCTTATTGTCGCTGTAACTACCGCCTCTGACTTGATTAATCATCCATTGGATAGCGTCATCAACATCAGGTCCACCTCCACCTAAGTTATGAACAGGGCCAGCTAATTTAGGAAGTTGATAAGCTGGTTTGGAAGTAGGAGTCTGGCTATCGGCGATGATATCCTCAAAAAACCGTTTTAACTTAGTTGTTAAACGATTGAGGATGGAATTTACCATCTTCAATAAGCTGTTTTTTGCATTCTGCAAACGCTTGGATGTATTTAGGAATGCCTTTGTCATATTCAAATCTTGTCAAGCAAACAGCAATCATTTCTAACTTTCGCATTGTCCGGGGCTAAATTCCTAGCGTACAGGGTTTGTAGTGTTTTTTTAGGGCAAATTATCAGAGTAATCTTTGATTCTCGTTAAGTGAGTTGGCGTTAAAAATTGTCCTTATGGGAAGGGAATAGGGAATAGGGAATAGGGAATAGGGAATAGGGAACAGGGAATAGGGAATAGGGAATAGGGAATAGGGAATAGGGAATAGGGAATAGGGAATAGGGAATAGGGAATAGGGAATAGGGAATAGGGAATAGGGAATAGAAAAATCAGTTGTGTAATTAATTCTCTCCTCATTACTTACCAGACAATTTCTGCTCGTTCTTGCACTACTCTTTTATAAACCATTTCTGTTTGCTTACCTAATTTTATCCAGCTAAATCTTTTTTCTAAATCCGCATAAGCGTTATTTACCAACCATTGACAATAATCTGGATTTTTCAAAACTTCTAATATTCCCCAAGCTACAGAGTCGGAGTTGTTTACCCAAGTGGTAATTCCCGTTTTTGTGTGTTGAACTACTTCTGGGAAACCACCAGTATCGGAAACTATGACTGGTACGCGAGAGGCAAAACTTTCTAAGGCAACTATACCAAAGGGTTCATAAAGACTGGGAAAAACTGCACAGTCAGCAATGGTTTGAAATTTATCTAAGTATTCATCAGTCAGAAACCCAGTAAAGTAACACTTGTGCCAAATTCCCAAATCCCAAGCTTGACGTTTCAGATGGTCAGTATTACCACCACCGACGATAACAAATTTAACATTACCTTTCATTTCCCATAGTACCTTGGGGGCAGCATTGAGTAATACGGGTATGCCTTTCTCGTATGTCATGCGACCAAGATAATAGACAATTTTTTCATAATCTGCGGCAAATCGTCGCCGAAAATCTTGAGCATGAAAATCTTGATGATGTATTTTCTTTTCTGGGCGGATACCATTATAGATTACGTCAATTTTATCATTAGTAATATGTAGTGTTTGGATCATTTGCTGACGCATATATTCACTACAAACAATTACTCGCCAGGCATTGTGAGCTAGTGCATATTCTTTATCATGAATATAGCGTTGGGTATCATTATGAATGCCGTTATAGCGTCCATGTTCGGTGGCGTGAATTGTGGCAATGAGGGGAATTTTAAAGGTATGCTTGAGAGCGATCGCTGCATCTCCAACTAACCAATCATGGGCATGAATCAGATCAAATGGACCTTTTTCCATCAACAACTTACCGCCATGTTCTCCCATGCTCTCATTTAAGTTCACCACCCAGTGGAAAAAATCGTTACTAGCAGGCACGGGGACACGATGAATATGAATTCCTTCAACTACCTCATACAAGGATGCTGGACCGAATTCTGGCGTGATTAGGTGGATATCATGACCTAGCTTGATTAATTCCGGGTACAACTCAGCAACGTGACGAGCAATTCCGCCAACTATCCTCGGTGGAAATTCCCAACTCAGCACTAATATCTTCATTTGACTCCCCGATGATTGACAAAAATCTCAAAAGTTTAAAAACTATAATTATCTCAAAAAAAAGGGAATAGGGAATAGGGAATAGGGAGTAGAGAACATTTTGCCATAATATTCAAAAATATGTTTCATTTCTTATACATAGCAATCCTTATGAAATTTTTTTGTTCAAACTCCTGACTGGGCGCAGGCCCTGCGCCCCTACCTCCTGACTCCTTAAATTAAGTTGCAAGAACTTGATACAGCTTGTTTAAGCAAAACTGCATATTCTTCACTACTAATATAATAAGCTCCAAATCTGGCTAAATGAGGATTCATCATTTGTGCGTCAAATAGTCTAAATTTCCGTTGACGCAATCTTTCCACTAACTTTACCATTGCGACCTTAGAACCTTCGGAAATATTGAAAAACATGGATTCACCAATAAAAGCACCACCAATGACAATTCCCAAAATTCCCCCAGCTAATTTATCACCCAACCAAGTTTCAAAACTATAAGCGTAACCATTTTGGTAAAGTAACTCATAAATCTTGGCTAATTCTGGAGAAATCCAAGTTATGTCCCGGTTAGCACAGCCAGCAACCACGCCCAAAAAGTCCCGGTTAACGGCGACTGTAAACCTTTCTTGGTTAATCACGCGCTGTAATGATTTAGGATAGCGAAAGCGTTCATCTAAAGGAATGAGAGTTCTTTCCTTACTTCCATACCATCCCAGGTTATTACTTTCATCAGACATGAGAAAATAACCTTGAGCGTAACCCCGAACAATAGCAGCAACATCATATTCCATTATCTTCTTCTAAGATTACCCTAGCAAACAAATTCTATATAAAATATACAAAAATGACTTCAGCAATTCCATCTATTACCTTACCTCCTTCGGAAAATCCCCAGCAAGAAGGTGAATGGTTACAACAAAACCTGTTACATTGGCTTGATGAAGAGTTTATTCCTGAAGCAATCAATCAAAATATTGCCCAGCGGGCATCACAGATTTTTGTGAGACAACGCATGGAGGGAGAAAATGATTTAGGTTCTCTGGTAATTGCCATTGTCACAGAGATGCAATCATTTGATTTTTCTAAAAGTTTTTTTGGAGAGTTTGCGATCGCCAACGCCGTTAGCGATCTACTCTTAGATAGCCTGGGAATTGATTATTGTTGTGGGCAATAACACCTTGGTCATTGGTCATTGGTCATTGGTCATTGGTAATAGGGAATAGGGAATAGGGAACAGGGGGATATTGATATTTCTCTTGCCTCTTGCCTCTTGCCTCTTGCCTCTTGCCTCCTTCTACTGACCACTGACCATTGACAACTAACTCTACCAGCTAGACTTAACAACACCAGGTAAAAGACCTTCGTGGGCCCATTCCCGGAGTACGTTCCGAGACAAGCCGAAATCACGGTAAACGCCTCTAGGACGACCAGTTAACCAGCAACGGTTGTGCTTACGAGTAGGCGCACTGTTACGGGGTAATTGTTGAATTTTACGGTGAACTTCTAACTTCAGCAACGGAGATTCTGCTGTTCTAAACTCTTCTAATAGTGCTTCCCGCTTTTCAGCATACTTAGCTACCATTTTAGCGCGTTTCTTCTCGCGCTCAATCATACTCTTCTTCGCCATGAATTCCCTAATCTAATGAAAGACAGCATTCCCCATTCTACACCTTTATTGGCAATAATAGAGAAATTGGTAATAAAGTAAGGGTTGCTGATAGCGCGGCGTGACGTAAGTCATGGGCTAGGAGTCAGAAGTCAGGAGTCAGGAGTTACAGCAGTTTGCGATCAAGTCCAGTACAAAAATAGCTATCTAAATAGGGTCAAAAAACAATCCACAATGATTAAACCAATTGAGAGCATTTTCATCAGTAATAGCATTAACCGCCATAGTAATTGC
>NZ_JADEVZ010000017.1 GCF_015207875.1 Dolichospermum sp. LEGE 00240 | reverse complement strand
AACAAAAAATATCAAAACAACATCCTGAAAATCCTATAATCCTGAAAATCCTGATTCAGACAATTACCAATTACCAAACACCAAACAGAAAATTTATCAACAACATCCTGTAAATCCTATAATCCTGGACATCCTGATTCAGACAATTACCAATTACCAAACACCAAACAAAAAATATCAAAACAACATCCTGAAAATCCTATAATCCTGGACATCCTGATTCAGACAATTACCAATTACCAAACACCAAACAAAAAATATCAAAACAACATCCTGAAAATCCTATAATCCTGGAAATCCTGATTCAGACAATTACCAATTACCAAACACCAAACAGAAAATATCAAAACAACATCCTGTAAATCCTATAATCCTATAATCCTGATTCAGACAATTACCAATTACCAAACACCAAACAAAAAATATCAAAACAACATCCTGTAAATCCTATAATCCTGGAAATCCTGATTCTGACAATTTCCCCATTCCCTAAAACATCTCAATCTGTTTCACATCATTATTCACTTCCTCCTGTACCTTCTTCTTCCCCCCACCTTTCGCTTTTTTCTTCCCTTTATCATGCAAACCTTCGGCGACTTCTTCCGCGTATCTTTGATGATTTAATTGCAATAATCTATCTAATATTTCTCGTCTCGCATTTTCGCAAATCGTGAACCGGATTCCTTGTTTTGTCTCATGAAAATCATGATCTAATTCTATATCTTCCCAACCATAAGCAGCAGCTACCGCCTTATCCATTTCTATGTGTAATGTGCGTAATTGTTCTATGTCTGGGTTGGTTTCGTCGGGGTTGTGAAAACGGTTATAGGTTTTGGTTAATCCCTCTTGACGGGTTAACATGATATTTTGGCGGTGAGTGTAATATTTTTCGCCTATTTGTTCTAGGTTTGCTGTTGATGTGGGAAAGGGGAATGTTTCAAAAACATCTGAAGGAGTGTAACGCAACAGAGAAAGATTATATGAGCCATAAGTTCTTACCCAAATTTCATAAATATTACTATTTAACATTGCAAATCCATCAAAAGAATCTAAAGAAATAATGGCAATAGCAAGAGAAAAAACAAAATGAGTTGGTACAAATTCAAAAGTTACATATTTTGTAGCTTGTGATGAAATAGCTAATACTCTTTCCATTTTTCCGATTGTACTATAAAGTTCTATTGTAGGACGAGTAAATCTCCACCAAATCTCACGCCTTTGTTTATCTTTATTTTTATCTCTTTCTGGTTTAACTTTTTCTTTTACAATTTCTAAACAGTCAGGATAATCACTTGCATAAGGTCTACCTTTAGGTTTTTTAGGATCATCATGTTCAGCATCTAAAGGCCAATCTTTAAAATTAATTACCCAACGATTTGGAGATTGATCAGGATTAAAATTTAAATCTTCTCCAGTTAAATAATGATAAATTACATCTTGATTATTTGGATTCTTCTTAATAAGCGTTTGTGCTTCTTCAAGCGATAGTATAAAGCCAGTTCCCAGAACATAAGAACCGATAAAGGACTTGCCTGAATTAGCCAAAAGTCGGTTATGTTTTCCTTGAACTTTGTTAGGTACTGTTAAAAAAGAATTTATTTTAGGTACAATTTCTTGATCAAGTTGACAACTTCCTTTCCAATCACCTTTATATATCCAAATTCTCACAATAGTTACAGATGCTTGACCTTTCCAGTTTTCACTAGTCACTGCATGATAAATAGAAATATTCTCTTTAAGAATTTGGTCAAGTCCAACTTCTCTACTATCACCTTCTGATATTGCACTAGTAGTAGTTAAGCCAAGGGTACTTGATTTTGATTTTAATAAATGAATACAACGCAGAAAAAAGTAAGCAGAAATATCGGCACTGCCTTTTTTACCATTTGCAAGCCATTTAACAATAAAATCTCGATATTCTGTACCAAAACTACCAGTAATTTTTTGTCCACCCATAAACGGCGGATTTCCGACAATAGCATCAAAACCTTTTTGGTAATCGGGAACACTTCGACTTTCTTCAGTACCAGTTGGTAATGAAGAATTGGTAGATTTTGATTTTGACGACTTTGATTTTTGAGAACTCGCAGAATTAGCAACCAACGATAAAGAACTATCAATAAAAACTTCAGGAAATTCTAACTCCCAATGAAACGGACACAACTTATCAAAATCAGGTAAAGCCTTACCCATACCATCAGGAATATCCGCACCTTCCCGAAACGAATTTAATAAAGTTTTTCTTAAACCTTCCCTTTCCTTCTCATTCCAATTATTCAAATAACTCCCCACCAATAAATTACAACCTTGACGTAAATCAAAACTAATTGCTTCAGCCTTTGTCAATAAAAACGCCTTGCGATTTTGGTCTTCTGGAGTCAACACAGGTAAAGCCGCAATTTCTTGCCGTAACTCCACCACCTTATCAATTTCTCGGCGAATTTCATCTGCAAATAATTCCGGTGTTCCCGTAATATCTAAATTCCAATAACGCAACTGTTCCAAACTCACACCAATTAACGAATCACCACATTTAAAAGCATGATCTAAAAACGTAAACGGACGGTTTTTTTGCAACGTTATCAACCATAAAGATAACTTCGCCATTTCCACCGCCAACGGATTTTTATCCACCCCATACAAACACCTATCCGCAATAATCCGCCGCGCCACCGTCAAGCGTTCATCAGCTTCCTTGGGAATTACGCACTCCTGCGGTACAGATTTTGACAACGTACCCTCCGGCGCTACCACCACCTTACCAGGATTAGCCTTTTCCGCATTTTCCCAGGCTTCCACCAACCTTTCCGCCAAATAGCGACAAGTCTGCACCAAAAACGCCCCCGAACCCATAGCCATATCGCATATTTTCAACTGTAATAACTCAGCCGCAGATTTAAGTCGCCATTCCTGCTGCGGTTTCCCCTCCGCTACACCCTCATATACCAAAGGTTCTAAAGTGTACTTGACAATTTCCTCAGTTAAATTCCGGGGTGTGTAGTGAGTTCCCGTTTCCCTTCTATCAGTCCCCTGAGTCACATACACACTACCAGCAGGAATCACCACCGGATAACCCAAGGTATCCAAGCGCACCAACCCCGCCAAAGGACGCACCTGGTTAAACAAATCCAGATCATTATTACAAGCGGTTAATAAACGTTGTTCCTCATAGCTTGTCAATTCCACCTGCAAAGCCTTTTTTAAAGCCGTCTCTGACCTGCCAGTAGCTTTTTTGAGAAATTTAATCAAATCCTGATTATCTTCCAGCTTAGGCTTTTTATTTCCCACTCCCATTTCTAAATTCTTCATTCTAAATTCTTCATTCTTTATTCCCAATTCCCCAATCCCAATTTCCGGTTCTTGATACTTAGTCCCCACCAGTCCCAACACCGGGGAAGTTGCCCTAACTGCCGTATGGTCAAGTAACCCTTCATACACATGACCAATTTGTTCAATATCCAAAGCCCGGAAAGATAACCTGCGTGGTTCTACAGTTCCCGCGACTTTAATTTGTAATATCTGCAACGCTTCCAACAAATGCAACACAATCCGGTTATTTACGGGAATAGGTGCGGCTGAACTTGTTTCCCAGGTTGTCCCCTCCGTCCTTCCTTCCAAAAACGGAAACCTATCGGGGTTAAATAAACTCCCACCATAAGCCGGCAACTTTAAACTATCATGATCTACACCAGCATAAACCGCCCGAAAAGTTGCCAACAACCGACACCAAGCATCATAACGGCGTTCTAAAATTTCCTCCCCTTCCTTATCTGCTTTTTGCTGTAACTGTTCCCGAATCGTCGAAACCGCATAATACAGATCATAAATCGGGTCGCCCAACAATAGCAAACCCCGTTCCTCTGCGGAAAACAGGAATACCAACCGCATCATTATAGTTAACGCCGCTTGATAAAGTTGAGTTTCGGAAATTCCTGTTAATAAAGTCCGGTTTCTATCTTGGTCTATGCGGTCTAAAGCTTGTACCAACACCTCCACAGCCTTACGGACTTGATACCCCAGTTGGTCTGTAACTTCCTGTTGGTCTGTGAGACTATCAGCTAAAAGTTGTTCTAAAATTTGCGAATTATCAACACTAAAAAAGCGGTAAGCACTCAACAAACTTTTAAAAGCCCGCAAAGTGATATGTTCTTCTAACCACAGACTACCATACCAAGAAATATAACTAGCAGTTTCTCCCCTGGGTGCATTAACTAACATCCAATGTTCGCCATTTGTCACCAACCCCAACCGCACATTACAAGCGTGCAGTAACTCCATCATTCTTGTAGCCGGACTAGCTTTCCAACGCTTATCAATTAAAGATTTTTCTAGACTTTGGTTAGCGGGGACTATCTGCACCAATAACCGGACTTTCCCCTCACCTCCTTTTCCCCCCAGAGGTGCAGGTTCAACTACCACCCAGTCAGGACGTAAAGTTTCACCATGTTGGGCAATATTAGCATAAAGACCTGTGGGGATACTTTGCCCTTTTAATAGCACTTCATCAGGTAATTCTAAAGTCTGTTGTAAAACAAAATTCACCCAAGCGCGATGAATTGCTACCTCTGGTTTCACACCATTTTGATTATCTTGCCATTCTTGATAAGCTAACCGTAACATTTTTAAATGTTCTGGATCATGGGCATCCAAACCAGTGGGAAAAGCCTTTAAAAGTACAGGTAAACTCAGAAACGGACCAGAAGCTTCAACTAAAGATAACCATTCAGCGTGATGACGGGCGGTAGACATAATTGGGGAATTGGGAATAATTTGTCAGAATCAGGATATCCAGGATTTAAGGATGTACAGGATGGGATAACAATTGAAAATTAATTATCTGTTAAAAATCCGCGTTTATCGGCGTTTATCCGCGTTCAATCATCTATTATTTGTAAATAGTATTTTGTCAGAATCAGGATATCCAGGATTTAAGGATTTTCAGGATGTTTTTGATAAATTGTCTGTGAATAGTTGACATTATAAAATACTTTTACCTTAATAGTCAACTCATTATAATAGCCAGGGAATAAATTCCCTGTCTAAAAGCTAAAGTCGGTTAAAACCGACTATTTTTATGAGAAATTTTCTTATTTATTGTCTAAACATGGCTAACGCCACGCTACGCTATCAGACAATTCCCTATTTAAAATTATCTAAATTAGCTTCATTCATATATTCAATCATAAATTGATCCACATTTTCAGGAAAATCACCATTTTCAACTTTTTTAGTAAACACTTGGTAACAATCTTTTTTATCCCCTTCCTTACGCGGAAAACCTAACCACAAAATAATAATTATCTTTTGTTCTTTAAAAACCCTAAAAAACAATCTATATCTTTCTGGTAGTCCCATTTTTTTGAGACGACCATACTTTTGTAAAGGTTTTTGTAAAATGAAATATGACGCAAAAGGGTCTTGGGTAATTTTTTCTTTAATGCCAATATTTAACGCTTTTAATAATTTCGCGTCTGGATGTTTGATAAATTCCTCTGTGGGTAATTCATCTTTTAATTTTTTCACCTTATCACGCAATTCTATCCATTGATTATTAAATAGTGGGTAGAAAAATATCTGCCACCCATTACAAGTAAATGCAGCTTCCCTATTCTCCATTTCCTATTCCCCAATTTCTACATTTGCTACTAAATCATCTATTTCTTCGCTCATTTCCTGGGTATACATAACCAATTTATCAGGATTTTTTATAGCATCTTGCATGAGAAAATCTAAAAATAAACTTAACATCACACTTTCATCTTCATCATCATTATTAGTATCATTCGTATCTAATTTTACTAACAATGTGTTATCGGATAATACCTGTAAATAACCTGAAGCATTAGCTAAATGGGGATAATCTTTAAAAAAAGATTGCGGGAGACGAAACCCATTTTGATTACCAATTTTTGCAGGATTAATAGGATAAATTTTATCAGCCATAATGTTTTTATGTAACTGGTTTTTCCCAAGTAAATATTTTTATTATAACATAAGTTATAACTTATGTTATAATTCTTAACAATCACATCCTGAAAATCCTTAAATCCTGGTTATCCTGATATGGCTAACGCCACGCTATCAGACAAATAACAAATATCAAACACCACCCAGAAAATATCCAAATAACATCCTGTAAATCCTTAAATCCTGGACATCCTGTTCGCGCAGCGTGGCGTTAGCCATTTCAGATAAAAAAATCAAAAACACCCCATGAAAAAACCTAAAATTACATCCTGTAAATCCTCAAATCCTGGACATCCTGATTCTGACAAAATTAATCCCAATTCCCTATTTCGCCAATTTCTGCGGAACTAAATAAATAACCGCTAACGGAAATAGTCTAGGTGTAGGATTTGTAAACCGCGCTTTCACTGCTGCAACCTCCCTTTCAACTTCTGCGGGAATTTGTGCCAATCTCACCTTTAAACTATTAACATTACGCTCAAACTGTTCTTTTTCTGCCGTATTAAACAATTCCAATTGCTTAATCTCCGGTTCATTTAATTCCTGTTCAATACTCCTTTGTAATTCTGTTAAAATAGCAGTAATATCCGCCGCTTCTTTTTCCGCCCGATTGCTTAAATCGCGCTGCAAACTCTTAGCCCTATCTTGCATTCGCACTTGCAAAGATTGCATTAATAAATCTGCATGACTATTCCATAAACTCTCTAAAGTCTTTCTGATCTTTTCCGGTGCTAAATCTGGTAAAACTGCCGATAAAGCTGCTTGAATTTGCATTACACCCATACGGCTAAACTTACCTTCCTTTAATAAACCTCCTGCTGTAATTACCTCTTCATGTAATCGCTGTTGGTCACTTCCTAATATTACCAATCTTCCATAAGCAATTACTGCCGGTGTCTCTAAAACTGAATTAGGAACTAATCGCGCCGTCACGCGATTTAATGATTTTTTCCCCTCTTTTGACCACACTTCCGCCCTTAACAAACGTAAACACATTTGCACCAACCGATGATTCAAATGCGCCAATACTACATCATCTCGACCGTGGGATAATTCAGGGTCAAAAACAATAGGACGAATTACTTTTGTATGGGGATGTGCTAACCCTTCACTACAAGCAGCCCAACTACTTTTCAAAGGTGGTAAATAAAAAGCTTTCCCGGTTACTTCTGCTAAATTAGCCTCAATTAACCCTGGTTGTTCTGCTAATTCCAACCCAATCTTTACCACTGCTTCAATATTATTTGGTGTCAGTCGTAAATGTTGACGAGTTTCATTTAATTGTTCTCGTAATTTTTCAATTTGTTCCCGGACTTGACGCTCAAATTTTAACATCCGGCGGACAGGTTCTGATTCCTTTTCTGCTACTGTTGTATCTAAAATAGTCCGTTTTCCCATCATTGCTTCTTCTACTTGGGCAGCAATAACTGGGCCAACTTTTCCCAAATCTTCCCGAATATTATTAACCTTTAAAGCTGCCCGCATGAGAAATTCTAAATCCCCTTCTAGTTCTCCCGGTTTAATTCCTTGGGTGCTATTTTGCTGATAATCTTTACCGACAAAGTGATAAATTAATACTTCTGAAGCCTTTTGTCCATGTCTATCTATCCGCCCATTTCTTTGTTCCATGCGGTTAGGATTCCAAGGTATTTCATAATGAATTAACCGCGAACAAAAGTTTTGTAGATCTAAACCTTCACTGGCTGCATCTGTAGCTAATAAAATTCGCACTGGGGAAATATCAGGATGAGCTTGAAATGCCGCTTTTACCTGTTCTCTGTCGTCTGATTTCATCCCCCCATATAGAGTCATTAACCGTTCTTCCTGGACTAATCCTTGTGCCGCTAAGAGGTTATATAACCACTTTTGTGTGGCTCGATATTCTGTGAAAATAATTACTCTTTCATTAGACCATTTTCCATCTGGTTTAATATAAGTATGAATCCAGTTGAGGAGTTCTTTGGCTTTAGCATCAGCTAATCTCGCTGCTGTTTCTGCCCATTGCAACATTTGGGTTAATAAACTTTGTTCTTCAGGATTTAATTCTCTAAATAACCGAGTTGTATGAGTAATTGCTTCATCTGTAGATTCTTCATAAACATCATCATCAGCAAAATCTTCTTCAATTTCTTGTAACTGTCGCCGCAAAATTCCTTCACTGGGTCGAGATAAACTAGATGCTGTGCGACGACGGGCAGTAGTTAATGATTGTTGGTGTTGTTCTAAGGTACTAGCAAAAGCTGCTGGTGAAGAAAATAGGCGTTTTTTTAAGAGTTTTAACACAAATTCAGTGGCATATTTTTCTGTATTATCTGCCACGCCCTTGCAGCGTAATTCTGTATATCTTTTTAAGGCAGCGTGGGCTTGACGTTCTGCGGCTGGATAATCTACAGAAATGGCTGCTAATTGGCGTTTAGGAAATAGTGGTGAACCATCCCAATTTTGCATTTCCTGTTTTAACCTGCGTACCATCACCACCTGTAATTGTTTCCTGTCTGGTGTTACCCCCCGTGCAAACCGTTGAGAATCGAGTAATTCTAACAAAGCGGTGAAACTTTCGGGGTAGCCGTTATGGGGTGTGGCAGTCAAAAATAACTTATGTTCAAAGTGGGGGACTAATAGCCGAATAGCAGCCGTTCTCATGGAATCTACGGCATATTTGCCCCCACCAGAGGGGGCAACGTTATGGGCTTCATCAACGATTAATAAATCAAACCTGCGGGGGTAGAGAGATTCCCCTTCACCTGGTAATATTTCTCCCAGGAGACGTAAAGGGCGATCGCGTTTCAAAAAATCTATGGAAGTAATCAACCGGGGAAAATGTTGCCAAGGGTTCACATGAATACCCCGTTTCCTGCGCAGTTCTTTCATTAATGCACTGTCAACAATCCGAAAATCCAAACCAAATTTATCCCGCATCTGTTCTTGCCATTGCACTTGTAGCGAAGATGGACAAACTATGACAATCCCATGGCAACGATGACGGATAATTAATTCTTGGGCTACTAAACCAGCTTCTATGGTTTTACCTAAACCCACATCATCAGCAATTAATAAGTTAACACGGGGCATTTGAATTGCCCGTACTACCGGATCTAATTGATAATCTTCAATATCTATACCACTGCGAAAAGGTGACTGCACAGTGCGAATATCAGCCGTTGAAGCTGCACCCCATCTTACTGCATCGAGAAAAGCATCTAACCGTTCTGGTGAGTCAAAACCTTTAGGTTGGGGTAACTCCATTTTTTCATAAATATGCGCCCCCACTTCCAATTCCCATATAACCTGTAGTTCTTCTCCCAAACCATCATCTTCTACAGAAGAGAGTTTGACCAAATGCTGGGTTTTTGTCACTCCACCCAACACGGGGTTAGTGGGTAAGCTGGTATGATGAACATCACTGACAACATATTGACGCGATCGCACATTCACCAGTTGACCCTGTTCGGGAATAGCTCTAACTACGGTCATAAGTAATTTAAGATAAAATGAGTCTGGTGTTTAGCCTGTTGGTAATTTAGCATTTAAATACACATCATATGAAGTAAATGAACAAGAACCCCACCCCCAACCCCCTCCCCGCAAGCGATGAGGGGGCTAACCCGGATTTCTCACCAAAATCCTCAAACCCTTATAAAATCTCGATTCTGGGTTTTCACACTGCATCAAAAATCAACTCCGTGAAAAATGCCCAAAACCGTTTCTCTATAAGGATTAGATAGATTGCGATAGCGTTCGCGGTAGCGTCTCGTTCGCATAGCGTTCCGAAGGAATAGAGATAGCGCGACCTAGGAATCGCATTGTTTGCGAGAAATGCGGGGGAAACAGACTATCAAAAGGCTATAGAGATAATCAAAGAAATTAACAAATAATAAATATAAGTTAAGCCAGGTAAGAAAGATCCCCGACTTCTTAATTAAATTTTTTGTAAATAATGAGGATCATTCAAAGAAGTCGGGGATCTCAAAGTATTGAATACAACACAAAAAAAATTTCAAACATCCTCTTACAGAAAATTCATAACTGCCATATAATAGAAATCCAAATTATTTCCCAGATTTTACTCAAAATTAAAATTTAATGACTAGGTTTATACATGATAAATTCGCCAAAGACTATCTAGAAGAATTATTAAAAGATTACGGAGAAGTCAAAGCATCAGAAAAAGTCTCAGGAGAAATTAAAGAAATTGATGTTTTATTCACACCTGCTAAACAACAAAGTTCTAAATTACAAATACTGGGCTTACTAGGAAGACTTGCCGAAAATCCTGCGATAATAGAACCATACCGCAATCCAGCTTCTACCGATGAAATCTGCGACTGTATTCTCAAGTTATTAGAAGTCAAGGCTTCATTGCGACGAGAAGCCAAAGCCAATAAAATCAAACTTCAGGAGTCAGAAATTCCTAAATTGTGGATTTTAACCCCCACTATTTCTGAAACTCGTTTATCTAGCTTTAGAACTATCCAACAAGAAGGTTGGTTATCGGGAGTACACTTTTTAGCAGATCCCTTGCGAACAGCAATTGTGGTAATACACCAACTACCACAAACACCGGAGACTTTATGGTTGAGGCTTTTGGGTAGGGGAAGCGTACAATCACAAGCAATTATCGAGTTGCAAGCGTTACCATTAGATCACCCTTACCAAAAAACCACCCTGGAATTAGTTTACAACTTGCGCGAAAATTTGAGAGTAAATCAAAAACTAGAAACAGATGATAGGGAGTTAATTATGCGATTAGAACCACTTTATCAAAGAGATAGAGAACAAGCTAAAGAAGAAGGAAGACAAGAAGGAAGACAAGAAGGAAAGCAAGAAGGAAAGCAAGAAGGAGAAAAAAACTTAATACTGCGTCTACTACATCGTCGGATTGGGGAAATTGATGCGTTATTAATCGAGCGAATTACAGGATTATCAATTGAACAGTTAGAAAATTTAGGAGAGGCATTATTAGACTTTTCTAGTGTTGCTGATTTAGAAGCTTGGTTAACCCAACACTCAATTTAATTCATTTTGATTATTAGGGAGTTAATCATGCAATTAGAACCATTTTTCAAACAACCTATACTTGTCATAATCTAAAAACATTAAATCAGGTAGGTTGGGGAGCCATCTGGACGGGTTTCCCGGCTTGTGGCGAATGGCGTTTGACGTTCTTGTTACCCAACATTTACAGACTTTTGTTGGGTTGCGCTGTCGCTTAACCCAACCTACAAAAACTCTTAACCAAACAGTATTGTAATCATTAATAAGTTCCACTTGCTAAATTGAAAGGGTGTAATGCAATAGAAAAACCTATTTAAAATATCAAATCCTAAAAACATGAACAGATTCAAAACTCTTTGTAAAACCCTAGCTATTAGTACAGGAATATTTTTATTATCTGTGCCTACTACCTACGGGATACCATCAAAACCATTGTTAACTGCCAAAACAACTTACAATCAAACAGGTTCTTGGGATGCAGCTTATTATTTTACAATCAAATTACCAGAATCTCTGGCTAATTGGCAACTGCAACAGGTTGTTTTAACACAAATAGAAGGTGTAGAAAATATTGAATTCAATCAGAAAAACAGTTTTGCTTTTGTAGAAGCAAGTGGACAAAAAGAAAAGCTAGGCATTACCCTAACCAAGAGTTTAACTCAACCACAAAATGTCATTGCTACTTTTGATGAACCAGTTTCTGCAAATCAAACAATTACTATCGTTTTCAAACCTTTTTATAATCCCACCAGCGAAGGTATTTATCTATTTCGAGTTCATGTTATTTCCTCTGGTGAAAAGACAAATAATTTAGTTGTGGGAACTGCTCGTTTACAATTTTACAATGATTTTGATAATCATCTATTTTATTACAGGTAAAGTGTTTATAAATTGCTGATTTTTCAGACAAATTCAGCAATATCCATCAATTAGTTAAGAACGCTAGACGACAATTATTCAGCAGCACATTTAATTCTTCTGCAACTTGTAACAGATTTTTACTTAAAATTACAGCTTCATAAGGATTTCTCCCTGTTCTTATAACAGCAGAAATTGCATCTTGATGAGAAAATCCCCGCACACTCACTAACCAAGCCGCTAATATATGTCCAGTCCGGCCAATTCCACCAGCACAATGCACAACTACTTTTTCATTTTGTTGATTTGCTGTGATTAAAAAAGGCAGTATTTTTTGTGTGAGTGTTTCTAAATCAGATAAATGAAAATCTTCAATTGGTGTCCAACAAACTTGTTGATTACCAAATTCTTGCCGATATGTATCTAAAAGATGGGCATAATTAGCTAGTTGTTTTTCACTAAGTAAACAGCAAATTCGCTGAATGTTTTGGGATTTCATAAACTCAATCCAATCATATACCTGATTATCAGTATATCCAGGTTGAGAAGCACCAAAAACTATTGTTTCTTGTTCCCAAGCAGGGGCAAATTTGTACATATTCAACTTATCCAGATCCCCGACTTCTTTAAGAAGTCGGGGATCTATCTCCTTATCTTTTTAATTGCTCTTTCTGCGTAAATAGAAACATCTCGATCAGGATCATCTAGTGCTTGTTGGAGAGCATTTAAAGCCTGAGTATTATCTAAATTACCAAGTGCTATAGCTGCCTCTTTTCTGACATCCGAATATTCGTCTGTTAATCCTTTAATTAAATCAGGTAATAAATTTTGATCTGGCATTTTTTGTAATACTTGAAGCGTGAATTTTCGCACTTGCCAATGTTCATCTTTTAGCGCAATTTTTAAAGCGGGAACTGCTGCTGAATTAGCGTGAATTGCTAAAGATTTAGCTGCATTGCGTCGTACTTGCCAATCAGGATCGGAAGTGAGTAATTGAGTTAATAATTCTACAACTTCTTTATCTGCTAAATGTCCTAAAGTTAATGCTACTGCACGACGGACATTATCATCAGGATCATTCATCAAAGATAAAGCTGGTGGACATATTTGCACCTGGTTTAAATAGCGTAGAGTTGTAATAGCAGTTTCTCGTAGTTGTGGATATTTGGAATCAAAGAAAGATAACACCGCAGGTAGAGATTGAACATCATGTATCTTCCGCAATAAGATTAAGATGTTAACTTGAAGATTGATATTTTCTTGATGTAGTGCATCCAATAAAAGCAATAAATGATCTGTGGTGACAAGTTCACCTAATGCTGATAATCCTTCGGTGCGAACGTCTTCATCTGGGGAAGCAAGAGTTTTTAATAAAGCAGGTACAGCAACAGGATTAGCAAGTTCCCAAAGTGCAGATACGGCAATTTTTTGGACTGCGGTGCTTTCGTCTTCCAGTGCGATAATTAAAGCGTCAACTGCTGCGTCTTCTCCAAGGTGCTGTAGAGATTTTACCGCAACTAGGCGATCGCCTTCGTTAACTGAACGCAACATTTCCAACCATTGATTTAACGCTGAATCAGTATCTATAAACATTTCTGTACCTCTACCGCAATAAGAAAGGAATTTGGACTGTAATGGCGTTTGTTGGACATTCCTTCTCACAGGGTAGACAGAACCAACATTCATCATATTTCATATAGGCTTTTCCCGTCTCTGGATTTTTTGCTAATACATCCAGAGGACAAACTTCAATACAAGCAACGCATTGTTCTAAACATTTAGATTCATCCACAATTACAGGAACATCTACTCTTTGATTAATTAAAGCCATAATTTTATAACTCCCTAATTTCATTAAAAATCAAACAAGAAATTCCCACTCTTCCCTAAAAGAAACTACCATTTCATTTAATGCTTCCATATCAATTAAAAACGCATCATGTCCGTGAGTTGATTTGAGTAACCCCAATTGAGCATGAGGGATTAAATCTACTAATTCTTGTTGTTCTCCTGGAGGATAAAGAACATCAGAATCAATAGACACAACTAAAGTTGGTTGTTTGATACTTTGCAAAACTGATTGATAATCTTTTCTGTTCCAACTAACATCATGACTATCCATTGCCTGAGTTAATGTAATATAAGTATTAGCATCAAAACGTTCTATTAGTTTTTGACCTTGATATTGTAAATAACTGGATATAGCAAACTGATTAGATTCATCCTGCTGTCTGCCAAAACGATTTGTAAAACTATCCCAATAACGATAGTTAATCATTGCCATCATTCTCGCTACTGCTAATCCTTGGTTCGGAGGTGCATCAATTGTATAGTTTCCCCCTTGCCAATTTGGATCTATATAAATTGCCTGTCTTTGTGCTTCACTCAAGCCAATAGACCATGCTGAATGTCTTCCAGGTGCAGCCATTGGTGCGATCGCTCTCACCTTTTCTGGATACAATAAAGCCCATTCTAAAACTTGCATTCCACCCAATGAACCGCCAATTACTAACTGTAGAGATTGAATATCTAAATATTCTAATAGTGCAGCTTGGAGGTGAACCATATCCCTAATTGTAATTCTCGGAAAAGATCCACTATAAACCTTTCCTGTATTTGGGTTAATAGAAGTTGCTCCAGTTGTACCGTAACAACTTCCTAAAATGTTGCTGCACACGATAAAATCCTGATCAGGATCAAAGGATTTCCCAACACCAAACAAATCTCCCCACCAATCATCAGCATCAGCAGAACCAGTTAAAGCATGACAAATTAAGACCCCATTATCGCGGTTTGCGTTTAATTTTCCCCAGGTACGATAAGCAACCTGAACACCAACTAATAGTTCACCAGATTCTAATGAAAATGGTTTTGAAAGTGGATAAAACTGAGTTTTGGGTGAAATGAAGTCTAGGTATTTCATAAAAAAGGTGATTGGTAATTGGTAATTGGTAATTGGTATAGCGTTTCCCAGTTTAATGAAGTACAAAATTATCTGCGTTTATCTGCGTCCATCTGCGTACCCTATGGCTTCGCCACGCAAGCTACGGGAAGCAAGCTACAATTATTACTGCTTGTACCTCACTTGAATGGGAATGGCTATAATTATTTTCTGTCACCTGTCACCTGTCACCTGTCACCTGTCACCTGTCACCTGTCACCTGTCACCTTCTTAAATGCTTGCTCAAAATCCTCCTTAATATCGTCAATATGTTCAATTCCCACAGATACCCGCACCAAATCTGATGTGACACCAGCCGAAATTTGTTCACTATCACTTAGCTGTTGATGAGTTGTAGAAGCAGGATGAATGACAAGGGTTTTTGCATCACCAACATTTGCTAAATGACTGGCTAATTTCACATTACTAATAAAGGCTTTACCTGCTTCTAATCCCCCCTTAATACCAAAATTAAGAACGCCACCAAAGCCATGTCGAAGATATTTTTTAGCGCGTTCATGATATGGATGATTGGGAAGTCCGGGATAATTAACCCATGCTACCTGCTCTTGTTGTTCTAACCATTTGGCCAATTCTAAAGCATTATTGACATGACGCTCTACACGCAGGGAAAGGGTTTCTAATCCTTGCAGTAATAGAAAAGCGTTAAATGGACTCAATGCTGCTCCTAAATCCCGTAATCCTTCGACTCTGGCGCGAATAATAAAGGCAATATTACCAAATTGACTACCTTTCCCAAATACTTCTTGAAAATTCAATCCATGATAACCGGGAGAAGGTTCGGTAAAGAGGGGAAATTTGCCGTTACCCCAATCAAATTTACCAGAATCAACTATTACGCCACCAATGGATGTACCATGTCCTCCAATCCATTTAGTAGCAGATTCGACAACAATATCTGCACCATGTTCAATTGGTCTAGCTAAATAACCACCAGCACCGAAGGTATTATCTACAATTAAAGGAATACCATTTTCATGGGCAATGTGGGCTAAAGCTGCAAAATCTGGGATATTGAATTGGGGATTACCAATAGTTTCAACATACAAAGCTTTGGTATTTTCATCAATTGCCTGACGGAAATTTTCTGGATCATCTCCTTCCACAAATTTGACATTAATTCCCAATCGTGGAAGAGTAACTTTGAACTGGTTATAAGTTCCCCCATAGAGGAAACTGGTAGCAACAATATTATCTCCTGCTTGAGCGATCGTACTAATGGCTAAAAATTGGGCTGCTTGACCGCTTGCAGTAGCTAAAGCTGCTACGCCCCCTTCTAAAGCCGCAATCCGTTTTTCAAATACATCCGTTGTCGGATTCATAATCCGGGTATAAATGTTACCAAACTCCTGGAGAGCAAATAACCGCGCTCCATGTTCAGCATCATCAAAAACGTAGGAAGTAGTTTGATAAATTGGTACAGCACGGGCATTAGTACCAGGTGCAGGTTCTTGTCCAGCATGGACTTGTAGGGTTTCAAAACGATAATTTTCTGACATAGTTAGTATTTAAATAGGTTGACTATCAAAACATGAAATTCGAACTTACGCAAAACCTTTCAAACTCTTATTTCTCTGTGTCCTCTGCGCCTCTGCGGTATGTCTTCGACACGCTACGCGAACGTTTATCCGTAACTTGTGCGTAAGTTCTAGAAATATTGAAACTCACACTCCATACTGTTTAAACCATTTCTGGAGACGCTGCCAACCATCCTGGGCTTCTTTTTCGCGGTAGGAAGGGCGATAATCGGCAAAAAAGGCGTGAGGTGCATCAGGATAAACAATTATCTCCGATTTACTGCTGCTAGATTTGAGTTTTTCTCGTATTTGTTCCACTGTATCTAATGGAATACCTGTATCTTGACCTCCATAGAGTCCCAGCACAGGGACTTTTAACTCAGAAGCAATATCAAGGGGATGTTTAGGCTGTAGTTCGGTAACATTGCCTACTACTCTACCGTACCAAGCTACACCTGCTTTTACATTGGGATTATGTGCTGCATATAGCCAGGTAATTCGACCACCCCAGCAAAAACCCGTAATTGCTAATTTATCAGCGTTACCTTTTGCTGATTTTACTGCCCAATCAACGGTAGCATCTAAATCTGATAAAACTTGAGAGTCGGGAACTTTGGCAACAATGGCGCGAATTTCGTCAATGTTGCTTAATTTTGAGACATCATCTTGGCGAATGAATAGTTCTGGTGCGATCGCTAAATAGCCTAATTTAGCAAAGCGTCGCACAACATCCTGTATATGTTCATGTACCCCAAATATTTCTTGAATTACTAAAACAATGGGGAAATTTTCACCCTTTTCTGGTTGCGCTCTATATGCTGGAATTTCCCCATCTTTGACGGGAATTTTCACCACTCCCGCAATTAATCCTTTAGTATCTGTGGTAATCACTTTAGCGGAAACAGGTTGTACTGCTAAAGCAAAACCAGTTGTTAAAGCAGCAGTAGCGATAAATTCACGGCGTGTTATTTCTTGAATCATCTTTAATTACCTTAAAAGAAACCTAACATTATCAATTTTTTTGTTGAGTGGTGCTGTTGCTTAACCCAACCTACTTTTTCTTGACTGAACCGTATTAACTTAATCATTCCATTTATCTAACAGCAACGTTATAAACTTCTTGCTGTAAATCAACCTCCACAACATAAGGCTCAACTGGACGCTTAAATAAGATCATTTCTTCTGCTTCATCTTTTTTCAAATTCACATGACAAAACCACTCTTCATTATTCTTATTTGGATAATCCAACCGATAATGATATAAACCCCAACGACTTTCCCGACGATATAAAGATGCTCGTGCTGCCATTTCTGCACAATCACGAATAAAATGTACTTCCATACATCGCATCAATTCATGAGGATCACGCGCTCCCATTTGGGCTAATATTTCGTGATAACGCACAAAATTATTTAACCCAATTTCCATTTTATTACCGGATTTTGGTGGTTGTAAATAATCATTCACCAGTCGGCGTAATTTATATTCTACTTGGGTATGGGGAATACCATTTGGTTGATTTAATGGCGCGTAAATTCTGGCTTTTTCTGTTTCCAGAAAATCAGTATCAGGTTCTATATGTTCCAAATTTTCAATATAATCAATGGCATTTTCTCCTGCTAACCGACCAAAGACAAATGCACCAATCATATAATTATGAGGAACACTGGCCATATCTCCGGCTGCATAGAGTCCAGGTACTGTAGTTTCTGCTTTTTCATTCACCCACACACCAGAAGCACTATGTCCACTGCATAATCCAATTTCTGAGATGTTCATTTCTACCCCATGAGTGCGGTAATTTTCCCCTCTACCCTCATGAAAACGTTCTCTACTCGGTCTTTCATTTGCCCATAAAACAGACTCAATTTCCGAAATTGTATCTTCATCCAAATGAGTCATTTTCATTTGAATTGGTCCTTTACCAGAGTTTAATTCTTTCCAAATCTCTAACATCATTTGACCACTCCAATAATCGCAATTAATGAAGCGGTTTCCTTCGGCATTGGCGGTATATGCTCCATAGGGACCTGCAACATAAGCACAGGCTGGACCATTATAATCTTTGATTAATGGGTTGATTTGGAAGCATTCAATGTTGCTTAATTCTGCTCCTGCATGATAAGCCATTGAATAACCATCTCCGGCATTTGTGGGATTTTCATAAGTTCCATAAAGATAGCCAGATGCAGGTAATCCTAAACGTCCACAAGCACCTGTAGAAAGAATAACTGCTTTGGCTTGAATAACTACAAAATCACCACCGCGCACATCAAATCCAACTGCACCAATAGCTTTACCATCTTTTACTAGTATTCTAGTTGCCATGACGCGGTTTGTGACTTTCACTTTATGACGTTTTACTTGGCGGGTAAGAATGGTTTTTAAGTCTTTACCTTCTGGCATGGGTAAGACATATTTACCTACCCGATGTACTTGTTTAACATCGTAATTTCCTTGGGGATCTTTTTGGAATTTAACGCCCCAACTTTCTAATTCTTGAATGGTTTCAAAACCTAATTTACCTGTTTGATAAACGGCTTTTTGGTGCAGAATACCATCATTAGAAATTGTGATTTCGCGGACGTATTGTTCCGGGGTAGAATTGCCAGGAATGACGGCTGTATTAACTCCATCCATTCCCATAGCGATCGCCCCACTCCGGCGTATATTTGCTTTCTCTAAAATTAATACCTCAGCATCAGGATTTGCCTGTTTGGCTTTAATCCCTGCCATTGTTCCCGCAGTCCCACCTCCAATTACTAAAACATCGGTTTTTAGCCACTGTGTATTGATGTTTGTTACCATATAAAACTCTTTCAAGAATTTAAATTTTTTCTCACGCAGAGAAAGTCAACGAAGATTTCTAGAAATAATTGATAATTAGCAATTTTTTTATTGCCAATTACCAATTAAGTAGGTGAACACAATAAAACCAAACTGTGTAAAGAAACGTAAAATCGCCCAACCCCTCTTCACTCTTGCCTCTTGCCTCTTGCCTTTTGCCTTGCAATAACGACAATTTTCAACGCCAACCTACTTACTAAATTATTTCTTACCTTGCCAAACTATTTCTTTGACCTTAATTTGTTTAGGAATTAAGTTGATTTTATAGAAAGTATCAGCAATTTCTTGTTGTTTGGCAATTACATCATTGGTTAATGGCAGAACGCCATACTTGCGTCTTTTTTCTGCTACCTCTAATACAGCCGCATCTATACCCAATACAGGAGAAAGTAACTTTGCCACATCTTTAGGATTACCCTTTGCCCAATCACTGACTTTACTTACCCCAGCCAAAACTGTTTTTAAACCTGCTGGATTTTTCTGGGCAAAGGATTTAGCAGCCAAATAATAACCTCGATTGGGAGCTAGTCCAGTGGCATCGGTAAGAATACGTGCGCCTGTGGCTTTTTGAGCAGCAGCTAAATAAGGGTCCCAAACTGCCCAAGCATCAACATTTTTCCCTTCAAAAGCAGCACGACCATCAGCAGGTGCGAGGAAAGTTGGCTTAATATCAGTGTATTTTAATCCGGCTTTTTGCAGTGCTTTGACTACCAAATAGTTAGTATTTGATCCTTTCGCAAAAGCCACTTTTTTGCCTTTGAGGTCAGCTACACTTTTAATTGGTGAGTCCTTATGAACAAGAATTGCTTCCGATTTAGTACCATAAGGATCATAGGCAACATAAACTAGAGGAACTCCAGCCGCTTGAGCAAATACAGGGGGTGCTTCTCCTGTGTAGCCAAAATCAATACTGCCAACGTTTAAAGCTTCTAACATTGGTGGTCCAGCAGGAAATTCAGTCCAAGTAACAGAAGCACCAGAGGCTTTTAAGGTTTTTTCTAATTCGCCTTTTGCTTTGAGTGCGTATAGGATAGTTGCTGCTTTTTGATAGCCAATACGAATTACTGTTTTGCTACTATTATTTTGAGCGATTGTATTTGCATTAGCTTTCTGAATTGTCCCAACATTGGGAGAAAAAACAGAACCAGCTAATGTTGAACCTAATCCAACTGTAAATAGTAAAGAAAAAGTGCGAATGTTTGATTTTTTAAGAAACATAATCCCAACTTCAACTAATCGGAGTAAAGAGAATCTAGAAACAGATGGCGATCGGAAATCACTGCTACACAGGCAAAACTCACCTGAGTGGGTTCAAAGAGTCCGCGTAGGCGGACTTCGTTCTTATAGCCCCAGACTTCTAGTTTGAGGGCTATCTTTAGGTGAATTTATGATAAAACTACAGTATATCAATCAAGTTACCGTATTTTATTCTTAAATAATCACATAAAAGTGATTTGAATGCAAGAGGTCTATGGAAAAATATTAACCGTGCGTGTAGTCGTATACCCTTATTTGCCGTAAAATGCCAGAAAAATTAGATTTGAACAAAAGTGTTGTGGGCGAGGAAGTACAAATAGATCCTGCCAATCTTCAACAAGAAGAAGTTATCCAACTCCTGAAACAAGTAATTGAACCCACTCTAAAAAACGACATCATTAGTTTGGGAATGGTGCGAAATCTGCGGATAGTTGATCAATATATTTATTTGCGCTTGTATATAGGTTCTCGTCAGCAGCACTTAGAAGCAGAGATTAAAGCGGTATTATCATCATTAGGTTGGTGTAAAAAAACCTACATTCAAGTTTGTACAATTCCAGGGGTAAAAACGACATTAGCCATATCTAGCGGTAAAGGGGGTGTAGGTAAATCCACAACCGCAGTTAATTTAGCCGCAGCGTTGAAATTAACGGGAGCAAAAGTGGGTTTATTGGATGCTGATGTTTATGGTCCCAACGTTCCTCAGATGCTTGGATTAGGACAATCTGAAGTTACGGTTATTGATACTGCTAATGGGCAGAAATTTTTACCATTAGAAGCTCATGGTATCAAAGTTATGTCTGTAGGATTGTTGGCAGAACCGGATCATCCTCTAGCATGGCGTGGACCCGTCTTACATAAAATCATTACTCAATTTATACATGATGTTGAATGGGGAGAATTGGACTATCTGTTAATAGATTTGCCTCCCGGTACTGGTGATGCTCAAATTACGATTGTGCAAGAAAGCCCGATTTGTGGGGTGATATTGGTAACAACACCTCAACAGGTCGCTGTTGCTGATGTGCGTCGCAGTATCTATATGTTTCGCCAAGTGGGTGTTCCTGTTCTCGGTATTATCGAGAATATGAGCTATTTTATCGGCGTAAATGGGGAAGAAACTGCGATTTTTGGGAGTGGTGGCGGTGAAAAATTGTCAAATGAACTCCAAGCACCACTTTTAGGCAAAATTCCCCTTGATCCTCGTATCTGTAATGGTGGTGATACTGGACAACCTCTTACCCTTGTTGACTCTAGCACAATTACAAGTCAAGTATTTATACACATTGCTACGGCATTAGAGGCTACTTTTCTTGCTTTTTCTAGTTATTTATGATACGCTTAGTTTTAATCTACAGTATATCGATGTAAATACCGTACTTTAAATCAACCAATGGGTGTTCACTATGGCAGATAAATTAGAAGGAAAAGTTGCTATTATTACCGGGGCTTCTTCGGGAATTGGGGAAGCTACGGCTATTTTACTCGCAGCAGCAGGGGCAAAAGTAGTAATTGCAGCCAGAAGGGGAGATAGGTTGCAGGCTGTAGCAAAACATATTACTGACAATGGTGGACAAGCATTATCCGTTATTACAGATATTACCGATGAAGCTCAAACTAGAAACCTAATCCAAAAAGCTAATGCAGAATTTGGGCGTGTAGATATTTTAGTAAACAATGCAGGTATATCATTTCCTGGCAGGATTGAAAATGCAGATCCGTCAAACTGGCGAAAAATGATTGATATTAATGTTTTAGCGTTAATGTACACAACTCACACTATATTACCTATTTTCAAAGCGCAAAAATCAGGACATATTGTGAATATTTCTTCTGTAGCAGGCCGCATTGCCCGTGCAGGAATGGCGGCTTACAATGTCACTAAATGGGGTGTAAATGCCTTTTCGGAAGCATTAAGACAGGAAGTATATCAAGATAATATCCGCGTTACTATCATCGAGCCTGGTTTAGTAGAAACAGAAATTGATCAGCATATTACCGATGTAGTAGCAAAGCAAGAAATTGCAGCCAGACGGAAAGCAATTACACCATTACAAAGTGAAGATATAGCAGCAGCAATAATTTATGCTGTTACCCAACCACAGCACGTTAATGTGAATGAAATCTTGATTCGTCCAACTCAACAAGAACGGTAATGACTATACCTGAAAATAGGTAATATTAATGTTAGAAGAAAATAGAACATCATTAAAGAAAAGCAACAAGATATTTGCTTTTTTGAGAATTTCACCTGCAATTAGATCACCCAATTTATCTGGTTTTCTCATTGGGGAAAGCGTGTCTTTTTTCGGCTCTTGGATGACACAAATTGCCTTAGTATGGCTGGTTTATCAATTGACAAATTCAGCCATGTTAGTTGGTATAGCTGGCTTTAGCAATCAAGCTATGGGTTTAGTTATTACACCATTGGTAGGAGTATTACTAGATAGATGGAATTTAAAGTATGTCTTATTAACTACTCAGATAGTATCTGTTTTTCTATCTTCATTACTAACTTTTTTAACTGTTAGTAATCAGATAAATTTTACAGATATTATAATCATTGGTATCCTTCAGGGCATAGTCAAAGCTTTTGATTTACCAGCACGTCAAGTAACTATCCCCAGATTGCTAGAAAACAGAAGTGATACTTATAGTGCAATGGCTGTGCATTCATTTTTAATTAATACAGCTAAATTTGTTAGTCCTATGATTGGGGGTTTGATAATTGCTAGAAATGGAGCAGGTTTATGTTTTTTAGTAGATGCTATTAGCTATTTGCCTTTTATATTAGCTATCTTCATCATGCGGATAAAACCAAATATCAATAATTTATCTACATCAAAATCTCCAAAAATTTGGCATAACTTAAAAGAAGGATTTATTTTTGTCTATAATTTTGTGCCTATTAAATCTATTTTAATATTGCAAATTATAGTTTGCTTTATGGCAATGACTTATGTAAATCTCATGCCAATATTTGCCAAAGAAGTCTTAAAAGGCAATGCAGAAACGATGGGTTTTTTGATGACTTCTACAGCTTTTGGTTCTATCTTTTCTGGGATTTATCTCATGCAGCGTAAACAAGTCATAGGACTAGAGAAGGTTATGGTAATTTCTACTCTAGTGCTGGGAGTATCTTTAATATTATTTTCTCGTTCAACACAGCTAGAAATTTGTTTAGCATTAATCTTTATTGTGGGATTAACTAACACACTAACTCTAGCTTCAATTAGTAATTTTCTGCAAGTAATTTTAGTGGAAGAAGATAAAAGAGGACGAGTAACCAGTATATTTATGACTACTTTTTTGGGAATATTGCCTTTTGGTAATTTATTTTTCGGAGGATTAGCAAATTATATTGGCGTTGCTAATTCCTTATCATTTGGTGGTGTTTGTTGTATTTTGGGAACGTATTTTTTTGCTAGACAAATATCAAATATTAGAAAAGTGGTAAACCCAATATATCAAAGAATGGGATTACTTTCTTAATGAGGCTAGCCATTAAGTAGGTGAACACAATAAAACCAAACTGTGTAAAGAAACGTAAAATCGCCCAAACCCTCTTCACTCTTTCCTCTTGCCTTTTGCCTTGCCATAACAGGTATTTTATTTGATATAACCTAAAGCCATAGCACCATAACCAATTAAACTACTACCTAAAACTAGCCAAGCAGCATTGATGCGGTAGCGAGTAATCAAAACTGTGGAGATGAGTGCGATCGCTATCCCCAGAATATCTACATAGGGTGGTTTTGCTATTTTTAAAGTAGCTATTCCCAGTTGCAAGGTAGCTACTACCATCAGTGCTACAGCGCTGGCATTCACAGCATCTAAAAATGATCTTGTCCAAGCAGAACTGCGTAAACGGGGAATAACCGGATTTAAGGCAGCAACGAAGAGAAAAGATGGTAGAAAAATACCAATGGTAGCTACTATCGCACCAGGTACACCAGCTAAGACATAGCCGATAAAGGTGGCAGTAGACAGCACTGGACCAGGGGTAAATTGACCAATAGCGATCGCATCTAGTAGCTGCTGTTGTGTTAACCAGCCATATTCTTGAACTAATCCCCCCTGCAAAAATGCAATTAGCACATAGCCACCACCAAACAAAACACTACCAACTTTCAGAAAAAACCAACCTAATTGCCATAAAGGAATAGATGTACCTGCCACAGTGCTAATTGTAGATGTTGTCTGTAAAGTTGCCCCTGTAGTTAAGACAGCAATCAATAAGTTAGGTTTATTTCCTGGTGGTTTGTCTTGATTTCTAGGATGTAACCAAATCATACCTAGTAATCCTCCAAACAATAAGGCAATTACTTCATTCACTTGCCGAATTAATACCAATAATCCTACAGCTATAGCAATAATCAGTAATTGACGGTTTTTAACCGCTTTTTTTGCTAAACCCCAAAGGGAATTTACAATAACCGCTAAAACAGCAGGTTTGATACCATAAAGTAAAGGTGAAATTTGAGGTAAACTACCATAATTAACATAAATCCAGGCAAATATCCCTGTTATTAAAACCGCAGGTAATATAAAACAAACACCTGAGACAATTAACCCTGGCCATCCTGCATAAATATATCCGACATGAATTGCCATTTCAGTGGAATTGGGACCAGGAATCAAATTAGTTGCACCTAGTAAATCCAGAAAATGGTCTTGTGTCAACCACCGACGACGCTTCACTACTTCATCTTCAATCATGGCAATATGGGCAACTGGTCCACCAAAGCCAATAACACCCAATTTAAAAAATAGTGTAGCTATTTCACCCAACCGACTAAATAAGTTATACTGCATAGCCTGCGTAATCTACATTGAAAATGTAAAGGTCAACTTACGTTGACCTCTACTTGTTTTATAGCAATTACCATTCAAGTGAGGTACAAGAAGAAAGAATTAACGTATCGGCTCAATAAATAGGGGTAACAGAGGAAAATAAGTGCAACGAGGTACACAGAGTGTAGTGTGTTAATTCTGTGAATCCTTTACCCGTAAGACTTCATGCAAGTTCCGTGTCAGAAATATTTGCGGATTTAAGGTTTCAGGCTTTCAGGGATTCTTTTTTCTATCACACTTTCTGCATGAAGGAAATTTCTGGTTTGTCTGTCAAAATTAACACACTACGAGTAAGTGACTTAACTATTATACCGTAATTTTGTATTTATTTAGATTAAACCCAATCGACAGCATTCATTCATCGAGGTAGTTCTCGGAAATAAAGCCTTGCAAAAATGTATGTTTATCCAGTAACTCTATCAACTTACCGTAGTTTTTACTTGCGGATTGGGAGAGGCTGTGGCATAATCTAGTCAATAACCCCGGTATTTCGACCAAGTTACCGTAGTTTAAGAATTTAAATTTTGCTGTAAGGAATTCATCATGCTTAAAGATGGACAAGGGCTCTTAGTGACAACAGGTTCAGCCGAAGCGATCGCTGCTATTAACCGTTTTATTGATCAATCCCTTGCTTATGGTAAAGATGCAAAAACAGCGATTTTAGAAGCAGTTGAGGCTGATCCAAATTGTGCTTTAGCTAATGCTTATGCAGCCGCTTATCATCTGAGTCAAGAAAGTACAAAAGATTGGCAACAGGCACAACCATATTTGCAAGTCGCACAAAGAAATTTAGGCAAAATTACTGCCAGAGAACAGTTATACGTAGAAGCAATTTTAGCTTGGGCAAATCAAGAGATTGATGTAGCAATAGCCCTTCATGAAGAGATTACCAATCAATTTCCCACTGATTTAATTTCCGTGCGGCAGGGGCAATATCACTATTTTTATACAGGTAATAAAGAAAAATTACTAGAAATTGCCCAAAAAGTTTTACCTAACAATCCCCAACAAGATTATCTATATGGGATGGTGGCTTTTGGCTTAGAACAATGTCACCAATTACCAGCAGCAGAAAAAATGGCACTTGAGGCAATAGCGTTAAATAGATATGATCCTTGGGCGCATCATGCTATTGGTCATGTAATGGAAACCCAAGGAAGAACCCAGGAGGGAATAATTTGGATGGAGAATTTTGCATATACCTGGGACAACTGTAACTCTATGCTTTATACCCACAACTGGTGGCATATAGCACTGTATTATTGGCAATTAGAAAACTACGAAAAGGTTCTGAAAATCTACGATGAGCATATTTGGCAACGTGCTAACAAACAATCTCCCAAAGACCAAGTAGGGGCAATTTCCATGTTATTACGGCTAGAATTACGTGGGGTAGATGTAGGCAACCGTTGGCAAGATATCAGTCCTTATCTTTACAGTCGCATTGATGAACACGCATTACCATTCCAGGATTTGCATTATGTCTATGCCCTTGCCAAAGCTGGACACAATAACTGGGTAAAAGAAATGCTTCAAAGTATGGAACATCACGCCTTGAGTATTAATCCCTTTCTTGGCAGGAGTTGGGTAAAGATAGCAATTCCCGCAGCTAAGGGCATGGTAGCTCATGCTCAAGGTGATTTCCAGACAACTGTTAACGAACTCAAATTTGTATTATCGCGGTTGCATGAGATTGGGGGAAGTCATGCACAGCGAGTATTATTTGCAGAAATTTATCAAGATGCTCTCTTGTGCGAACAAAAGCAGCATCGAATTTATCTTATTAGTGCTTAGAATCTTATGGGATGGGCATACTACGGCAAGCTCAGTACAAGTCTTGCCCGTCCCTATATTATTGGCACTGATTAAGTACCAGATAATCCTCTAACTTCACTGCATCAAAACGCTTAACACTAAATTGTTTCATAATTTCTTGCAACTGAGCATCTGGTTGGAGTAGAGCCAATTGCATTTGCTGAATCAAAGAGATACCTAAATGCCGCGCTGTTACCAATGGTGGCATCGGAGAAGGTCCAATTATTTGCACCACACGTAAATGGTGTGATAATTCAGGAAAATCCCGTAATTCTTGTTCTAATACAACACTATCAATGGCTGCACAATCAGCCAGTCCTTCAACTACCCAACGAATAGAACGTTGATGAGAACCTGATTCTAAAGATTTTCCCCAGAAATTGGGTGAATATTTTTCTTGACTCAACCACTGCCAAAGTAAATGATAACCACTATTAGAACCAGAGTCGTTATAGCAAAAAGTTTTCCCTGATAAATCAGCAAACTTCTGAATATTGCTATCAGTCTTAACAATCACATCTGCATAGTATACAGGACAATCACCATATCGAGATGATTGCATCACAGGCGCAACTAATGTCTGTAATTGATTTGGTGCTATTTGACTATAACGAATTAGTGGTAATCCACAAATAAAAGCCAAATCTATTTGGTCTTTAAATAATAGAGTGTCTTTTAAGGGGTCGTATTTACTTTGATGTAGTGCAATTTCTACTTGTAAAACACGACCTAAATAAGCTGTAATCTCCTGATATAATCCAAAATAATTAGGAGCTAAATAAGATACAGCCTGTAATTTTGTAATCTTAGTCATTCTTTTTTTTAAACACTGCTATTTTGGAAAATTTTAATTAGCTTTTGCCTAGAATAATGAATATATAAAAAACTGAGACTAGCAAAAGCAAGCAGCATGATTTTGAAAACTATTATATAAGGATGAATATACCACCATGTCCCCTTAAATAAGGATACTCCTAGTTCTGATACCTTTCGTAAAAAATGAGGATATGCTTTTTGATGGATCTGAATATTAATGTCTTGGGCTAATGTCATGATAAATTCTCTTGTCAATAAAAAACTAAAGCACAGCAACTCGATAGGCTTTTCGTGGACTATATCAAAAAAAATCTTGTTTTCCTATTTTGACGAATAAAAATTCCTAATAACCAGCAGTTTTATCTACCATATTACGTAAATGCTTACCTTGATGATAGCGGTTGAAGTTATCCAGAAATAGGGCAAGTGTTCTCTCTTTTACTCTAGGAGAATTTCCAGAACAATGGGGAGTAATAAGCACATTTGGCAATGTCCACAAGGGACTTTCTGCTGGTAATGGTTCAGTAAATACTGTATCTAAAGCCGCACCAGCAATCCAGCCTTCCTGTAAAGCTGTAGTCAGTGCTGATTCATCAACAATTGCTCCCCGTGCAATATTAATTAAATAGGCATCTGGACGGAATAAACGCAGAGTTTCCAAATCAATTAAGCCCTTTGTTTCTGGCGTTAAAGGAGTAGCAATTACCACAAATTCTGATTCTGGAAGTAGTTGTTTCCATTCATTTGCACCCACTACTTTATCAAAATTTGGCAACGGTTTTGGATGACGAGAACTGCCAAAAATACGCATTCCAAATGCTTTAGCACGAACCGCAATTTCTTGACCAATTCCACCTGCACCGATAATTAATAAAGTTTTCTCGAATAATTCTTGAATTGGTAAACCTCTTTGCCAATCATGCTCATTTTGTAGTTTATATAAACTTGGTAATCGCTTAGAATAAGCCAATAAATAAGCAATCACAAATTCAGCAATGGGAATACCATGTACTCCAGAACCATTAGTTAAAATTAAATCTCTTTCTAAATATTTTGGTGTCAAAATATGATTTACACCTGCATTTGGGGCATGATGCCAACGTAATGAAGGCGCAGCATCTAATACTCGATGTAAAGTGGTAGGTTTGAGATAAAACCAACTAAAATAAACTTCTGCATCTGTGGCATCACCATCTATATTACCTTCACTATCTACACGCACTACAATAGTATTTTCAGGTAAATATGGCTCAATTTCATCAGCAATTTCTACAGGTAAAATCAGTTTCATAATTGATAACTTCGATTATTTTTGATGTTCTATTTCATCTTCTGCAATAATTGATATGTTGAATCTTCTTTAGCTGTAGTTGTGAGAGATTTTCCCCAAGCAATATTTTTGCGATAACTTCCTAAAAGTTGAGCTTCTGCTAATGATTGTTCGTTAATTCCTGTTAATGGTTCTACATCGGGTGCAACATAAAGCGCATCTACCGGACAGTATAATTCACACATAAAACAGGTTTGACAGTCACTTTGTCTAGCAATTTTCGGAGGTGCATCTGGTACTTTATCAAAAACATTTGTCGGGCAAACTTTAACACAGATATTACATTGAATGCACCGGGATTCACTAACTAATTCAATCATAATAAAAAACCAAAATTGATCCAAAATTTATATTGATGTAGGTTGGGTTATACCAATTTTATGTGAGGCTGCACATAATCCTGAAATCCCTTGATTAATCCATCTTTATCTGTGTCCATCTGCGTTCAATTCAAGTTGTAATCATGTTGGGTTTCCTTGCGTCAACCCAACCTACAATTAAACAGTTACAAGTTCTTTTGCTTTTGTATCCTGGATAGGTGCAACTTTTACCCAAACTTGATCCAAACCACCACTAATTAAATGATGTTGTTGGTTAGTATCCTGTTGTGGATAATCTAAATGTTTGTGCATTCCGCGTGTTTCTTTGCGTTCCAAGGCACTGCTATACATCCATCTGGCGGTAGCTACCATTCCCGCAGCTTCCCTTGTACGGATAATATTACTATTATCTGCAACTTGACTATTGCGAATTTCATCCCAGAGAGAATGTAATCTGTGCAATGATTCTGTTAAAGTTTGTTCATTACGGAAATAATTGCGATTGTATGGAAAAACTTCCGCTTGAGTGGCTTTGATGATGTCTTCACTGTGAATTTGTTTTTCACTACCAGAGATAAATCCTACACCACCTACAGCTTGAACTGGTCTTTGGTTGGCTTGCACACCTAAATTATGGGAGTATGTAGCGGCAGACTGTCCTGCCCAATACCCTGAAGATAGCGCCCAAGCTGCGTTATGACTACCGCCACCAGTAAAACCACCACAAATTAATTCTCTTGTGGCTGCATCACCAGCAGCATAAAGTCCACTGACTGAAGTAGCACAAGTATAATCAGTGATTCTGATGCCACCTGTACCCCGGACTGTTCCTTCTAAACGCAGAGTTACAGGGAAACGTTGAGTAAAGGGATCAATACCTGCACGATCAAAAGGTAGGAAGAAATTGGGTTGAGATAAACGCATTGTCACCCGCAGTTCTTCTGAGGCTTTGTCTATGATGCAATAAACAGGCTGAGTTATCAAGGTTTCGGCAATGACAGAACGCCCTTTTTGCGAACCAGCACCGGGGATAGGTGTACCATCTTCGTAAGTGAAAGTTGCCCAATTATAGAATAGGGTTTTAGTTACAGAAGAAAAAGCAGGTGCGATGCCATAGGCGTTGGAAAACTCCATTCCCGACATATCTGCACCCGCTTCGGCTGCCATGAGATATCCATCCCCTGTTAGCACATTGCAACCCAAGGCCTTACTCAAGAAAGCACAGCCTCCGGTAGCAATGATCACTGAATGCGATCGCACAACCCACTTTTTACCAGTCTGCCGGTTAACCCCTGTCGCCCCAGCTACAGCACCTTCGGCATCTACCAACAACTGCAAAGCCGGACTGTGATCTAAAATTTTCACTCCTGCCCGTTTTATTTGTTGCCGCATCAAACGCATATATTCTGGACCTTGCAGACTGCGCCGATAGGGTCTACCTTCTTCATCCGTAGGAAAGGGATAACCCCAGTCAGCTAGTTGGTTGACGTTCGCATAAGTTTGATCTAGTACCCGTTGCATCCAATCACGGCTAGATAAAAATCCTCCTAAAGCTTCCCTAGAAGCCATTGCTGCTTCTCGACTGTCGGGTTCTGGTGGAACATACCACACACCGTTACCTGATGCAGCAGCACAGCCACTTGTGCCACAATAGCCTTTATCTACTAAGACCACTTTTGCACCACAGTTAGCAGCACTCCACGCAGACCAAGTACCAGCCGGTCCACCACCAATTACTAATACATCAGCTAATAAAGTTTGATCAACATCGCTATCTTGGGAAAATAATTGTTTTTGAGTCATAGAAATTCCTCTTTTTTGTAAGGTTGATATTTTCTGAAAATGAGGATGTTTTAAAAGATTTTAGTTTTACAAACATCTTTTTAAACTCCTTAAACTCCTGGTGTACTGCCTCCATCAACTTGAATTTCTGCACCAGTGATAGAAGCAGCTAAATCAGAAACTAAAAACAATGCTAAAGCTGCAATTTCTTCAGGTTTGACGATTTTTCTTAAAGGGATTGATTTCACTGCTTGGGCTTTATATTCATCCACAGTAATACCCAAACTTTCGGCATTTTGCACAGCTAAAGTTTTGGCTCTTTCTGTGTCTGTTAATCCTGGAGAAATGGCATTAATTCTAATATTATCTTGGGCTAATTCTTTAGAAATGCCTCGTGTAAAGTTTAGCAATGCAGCATTTGTTGTTCCTCCTGGTAGGAAATTAGGGCGGGGTGTCCGTCCAGCACCACCGATAATATTAACAATGCGTCCATCACCCTGTTTTTTTAGATGAGGTACAACGGCTCTCACAAAGCGAATGTAACCCAAAAGTTTTAAATTCCAAGCATCTAAAAATGCTTCATCACTTAATTCTAAAAATGACCCTGCACGGGCTGAACCAGCATTATTAATCAAGATATCAATTTTTCCAAATTGTTCTAATGTTGTAGAAACAACTTTTTCAATATCTTCTGCTTTAGTTAAATCGGCACTCACACCAATAACTTTAGCATTTGTATCATCTAAGGATTGAATATCAATTACTGCTTGATCAAGTCTTTTTTGGTTGCGAGCAGCAATAACTACATTCACACCTTCACTATATAAACCTTTGGCGGTAGCTAATCCAATTCCGGCACTACCACCTGTAACAATTGCTGTTTTACCTGATAGATTTAGTTCTAAACTCATAGAAATTGTACTTGATAAATTTACCCAGGGGATTGATTAATGTATTTCGAGGAAAGAAGCAAGGTTGTAGATTTTTAATTTTTATTAATAGCATTTCCTAGTCTAATGAAGTACAAAATTATCTGCGTTTATCTGCGTCCATCTGCGTTTGATTATTAACGCTTGTACCTGACTTGAATGGGAATTGCTATATGCGCCAAAGCCTACAACTTAATTTTGTCTAGCTGCAAATTTTTCTAATAGAAATTGCTTGAGATGTGGCTGTTCTAAATTAATGCCCAATTCATTAGCTTTTTGAGCAATTTGTTCATAAGTTAAACCTGCTTGAATTGCTTCTGCAATTAAGGCTATTCCCCCCGCTCTTGCACCACCAGCACAGTGAATTAAAATTGGTTTAGGTAAGTTCTCCACAGCTTGAATGGCTTGTGCTGTTAATTTCTGATTTGGTGCTTGAGAATTTAAGGGAATATTTGTATATTCTAAGCCTACAATTTGTGCTTCTTGCTTTTCATCATGGAAAAAACCATTTTCATCAGGATCACGTAAATTCAAAACTGATTTAAAACCCTCAATTGCTAATTTTCTTAATTCCTCAGCAGAAATTTGTCCAGCAATACTCAAATTATCATTAACCTTTTTTAAATCAGTCATTTTAATTCCTCTTTGGGTGAAATAAAATCAATAAATAGATGCCAAAACCTTATCTGCTGCGGCTCGTAATGCAGTTGCAGCACCAGCACTCATATCTCGTGGCGCACAAATTCTATTTCTTACATAAGCCAGCGTAATAGCCCCAGTAGCCGCGATAATGGGATCTATACTTTCTTTTCCACCTGTTCTTCCTCCCAGTAATAGTTCGTTATTACCATTCAGAAGATAATCAGCTAATAGTCTGAGGTGAAAATCAACAATTTCTTTGATTATTGAGATATCACCTAAAGATTGAACTCCAGAATTTTTGAGAATATCGCCAATAGCAACTTCTCGATTATCACTTAATCTTTCTGCTGCTTCAGCCCGATATTCAATAAATTCAGCATCAAATAAATCTAAAGGCAAGGGATTACCAATAGGTTCTACGCCAAATCTACGGCGTAAAAGTAAATTATTAGTAATATTGTCTGATTTAACTCTGTTGTAAGCAGGACGTTTTTTAAGTGCTGCAAACCAAACATTAATGAGAGGAAAACGAGGATTTCCTTTGATGTGATATCCTCTATATACTGGTAAATTAGCCGCCAATCTATCTAAATGGGGACTATACATAATATCTACCAGGCTAAATGTTGATAAAAAATAGGGTTTTGGATATCTCCCTAAAGTTTTTTCAATTTCATCTAATTTAGCTTCAAATTCTGCCTGTAAATTTGCTAATTCTTTGGCATCTTCTGGAGGTTGTCTCAAGAATTTATAGGCAATATCCCGAAAACCGTTAGTTTCTGCATCTTCAACCCATTGTCTAGCCAGAGCATTTTCTTCTGGATCTTCTGGTAACAACGTTTCGCCAAAGTGTTCTTCCAATTCTAAAAGAATATCTTTTGATTCATAAACGAATTTGCCCTCAATATTTGCTGCGGGGACAAGGGTTGTTGGCACTAAATCTGTGTACCATTTCGGTTTATTACTCAGATCAATAAATTCTGTTTCAAAGGGAATTTGTTTTTCTTCTAAGGCAAACCAAACTCTTTCACAAAAAGGACACCAAGAGTTACTATCTCTATATAACAATACTGGCGGTTTTTTCTCCGGGGAAAGTTTATGTAAACTGCTAGGAATAGGAGCAGTAGAAGGTGCTTGTCCTGGTCTTTTAACTCGACGGGCGGGGGTATTTTGTCGAGCAGTTTCTAATAATTGATCCCAACTGGATATGGTAGTGCTTGCAATGGCCATTTCTTACCTCGCCTTATTTGGAACGCCAGAAAATACAAATAGTTTTTCTTCTTTGGGTGTAGGTAGATTTTCACCTAAATAACGATGAATCCCTACTCCCATATCTCCTGTTGCTGTGAGTTTAAAGTTAACTTCCTCAAATCCAAAATCACGGAAGTATTTACGCACGGTTTCTGAGTAAGCAATACCGTTAGAATTTCCACGAGTCCAGAGAACAAAAGCACGTTTTTTACTCAGAAAGCTCAAATTCCCTAATAAACGATTGAGTTCATTTTCATCAGCTAAATTGCCAAAAATACCACAAACAATCACAATATCTGCTGGTACTGCTCCTACATAATTATCAGTAGCAGTAGCATCACCATTGATAAACTCAATTTGTTTTGTTAGACCCAATGATTCTATAGTTGCACGTCCACGTTCAACTAACTCAGGATTGATTTCTACTAATCTTGCATATACATCTTTAGTACGGGGATGATTTGCTAAAGTTCCTAATAAATCTCGCCCATCACCAGCGCAAGCACTAACTACCCGAATAGCCCCTGTTGGGGAGTTATCTAAACTATAGGAAATATATTCCCGCACGATTTCTAGACGCTGCTGTAATTTTGGTTCGCTATTGTAAAGATCGTGCCATTCTAACCAATCTTTTGGCATAAAAGAAGATTCCCGATTGCTAAAAATTCAGATTCTCAACAGTGTCTTTTATCACTATAACTAAAACTACGGTAAGCTTATTGAAAAACCGTAGATTAAATATAAACACAGACTACCATGTCAATTTGGAAAAGATCAAGTAGTTAGATAATTATTTATCTAGTAATGCAAAAGATGATTAAGTTGCTTTAATTGACTAACTTGCAATAAATCTACATTTCCACCACTAATAATTACGCCAATTCTCGCACCCGGCGCTTTAAATACACCTTCTAATAATGCTGTTGCAGCTATAACTCCGGTAGGTTCAACAACGATTTTTAAGCGTTCCCAAATCAAGAACATAATGCGAATTATGCCTGCATCCGATACTGTCACCATATCATCCACGTATCGCAAGACTAGGGGAAAGGTGATTTTACCCAAACTGGGAGTTCGTACACCATCAGCAATGGTATGGGGATTATGGACAATTTGCAGGGTTTTGGTATAAAAGGAACGAGTAGCATCATCAGCTAGTTCCGGTTCTACACCGATTATTTTACAATTAGGTAAGACTGCTTTTGTCGCAACTGCACAACCAGAAATTAATCCACCACCACCGCAACATACTAATAAGTAGTCTAGTTGTCCCACTTCTTGAACTAGTTCTAGTGCAGTTGTACCTTGTCCAGCAATTATATGAGGATGATCATAGGGTGGAATTAAAGTTAATTCGCGTTCTGCTGCAAGAGTTTTGGTTAATTTTGCCCGGTTAGTTGTGTCACGGTTATACAAAATGACTTCAGCACCATAAGCGCGAGTTGCAGTTTGTTTGACTATCGGTGCATCATCAGGCATAACTACAATAGTGGGAATATTGAGTAATTTGCCAGCAAGAGCGACCTGCTGAAAGCAGCAGCGCTTCGCTATCGCTTGTCCATGATTTCCTGAAGAATAGGTAATTACCCCTTTGATTTTCTGCTTGGCTGATAATTGGACTAAGGCATTATAAGCACCACGAAACTTAAATGCTCCTGTCCGTTGAAAGTTTTCGCATTTAAAAAATACTTGGCTTTGAGTCAGTTCATTGACGGTATTCGAGGTAATTACTGGTGTTTGATGAGCAATACCTAAAAGCCTTTTTTGTGCTGCTTCTACATCAGTAATAGTAACAGAATCAGATAATAACATTGTTTTTTCTAAGAGGATGTTTGAAAAGCTTTGGCGACTAGAAGTCGCGGCTACACAGACAAAACCCATCTATTCCTGCGGAACGCTACGCGAACATGGGTTTCAAACTCTTAATTTTTCGTTAGTCCACGCAGGTGGAATTTGTTTGTGTAGTAGCGATTTATAATCGCCGGAAACTTTTAAAACACCCTCTTTATATTTTTTTACAAAACCTGGTTAAGGTGCTGGATTAGGATAACGAGTGTGAATTGCATCTATTTCTGCAAAAATCTCTTTATCTAAAACCACATTGACACTATCTATATTTTCCTGCAATTGTGCCAAAGTTGTTGCGCCAATAATTGTACTTTTCACAAACCAGCGACTTTTAACAAAGGCGATCGCTAATTGAGCAGGTGAGAGATTATACTTCTTAGCAATCTCCACATAAGCCTTAACTGCTTCTTGGACATTAGGTTTCAAATACCGTTGTCCAAAACCTGGAAATAGAGTTATTCTCGTATTTTCTAACTGTTGATTCTCTATGTATTTACCAGTCAAAAACCCAAAACCCAAGGGACTATAAGCCAATAAACCCACATCTGTATAACGGTAAACCTCAGCTAAACCTGATTCAAAATTACGATTTAATAAATTGTAAGCATTTTGAGTTGTCACAACTTTAGGTAATCCCAAATCATTAGCAATGCGAACAAACTCACTTACTCCCCAAGGCGTTTCATTACTTAAACCCAAATAGCGAATCTTCCCAGCTTTAATCACATCAGCAAAAGCCTGTAACTGTTCCGCAATAGGCACAGTTTCCCTTTCTGATTCTGGATTATAACTTGTTTGTCCAAATGTCGGAACATAACGATCAGGCCAATGAATTTGATACAAATCTATATAATCGGTTTGTAATCTCTGCAAACTATCATTTACTGCCTGTGTAATATTATCACGGTCAACTTTATTATTTCCACCCCTCAACCAAGAAAAAGGACGACCCGGACCAGCAATCTTAGTAGCTACAATTAATTTATCTCGTTGCTGTTTCTTCAACCATTCACCAATATAAGCCTCAGTTTTCCCTTGGGTTTCACCACGAGGAGGGACCGGATACATTTCTGCCGCATCTAGGAAATTTATCCCTTGGGTAACAGCATAGTCAAGTTGCTCATGTGCATCCTCAATAGTATTTTGATGCCCATAGGTCATAGTTCCCAAGCAAATTTCTGAAACATTGAGGTCGCTTGCACCAAGTTGGTTGTATTTCATAATGTTTAAATGATTCTCCTGATTCCATTTTCCTACAAAAACTAAAAATATCACTATTTCATCAAACTACACTAAATCTACTGATTTAACGGAGTTAATACCTGAAAAGGCATACTATCATATAAATTTTAGATATACAACCCTTTGTAGCAATTAATTTAAAATTATCAAAAATGTATCCACCAATACTCAAATTCTAGATTTTTTGTGAAATACTGCTATCTATAACAGATTAACTACAGTAACTTGACCAAATTACCGGATTATATAACATAGGGTAATTTAGTTGCTACTATAGGCTTTCGTGTCAGTAAGAATACAAAACCAGTCTCAATAGACCTATTACCGAAAATTTCTATCTGAGAAGTTCCTTGATCTTTCCTATGGTAAGTCCGAAATTATTGATGATTTCGGACTGCCTTAAATTTTGTGTGTGTGAGGTTATCAAAATGAAAAAAACTGCTTGTAATTTATTGCTAACTTTCCCAATGTCTGTATTCCTATTAGTCTTAGCAGCTAGTACAAAAACTTCTGCTAGTGAAATAAGAGGAGAAAATGAAACAACAAACAAAGAGACTTTATCACCAGTCAATATCAATACTCCTGACTTTAACAAAATTACTCAAATAATTGCCCAAAAAGAACCTTCCTCTTTATCAGATGAATCACAAGTTACATCTGTATCCCAGCTTTCAGATGTCCAACCCTCTGACTGGGCTTATGAGGCCTTAAAATCTCTTATAGAACGTTATGATTGCTTAGTGGGTTCTGATACTAAATATCGTGGTAATCGAGCTTTGACTCGCTATGAATTTGCCGCAGGGTTAAATGCTTGTTTAGATCAAGTCAATAAACTTATTGCCTCAACCACGTCTAATTTAGCTGTAAAAACAGATTTGGAAACCATACAGCGACTAAATGAAGAATTTAATGCCGAACTTACTGTATTACGCGGAAGATTAGACGCAATAGAAGCACGAACAACACAATTAGAAGCTGATCAATTTTCAACAACAACCAAACTCACAGGTCAAGTTCAGTTCGTTCTGGGCGGAGTCCTCGCTGGTAACAACGTCCTCACCAAAAAACCCGCACCTCGTACCATCACCTTTCAAGATGCGGTTCAATTAGTCTTAAACACCAGTTTCACTGGTAAAGACCAACTGCGACTAGTCCTCTCAGGTGGAAATATTGAGTCCTTAGGACAACTTAGATCTGGGGTTCTTGGAACATTTGATGGTAGAACTGCCGATAATCGAGTCCCTAGCCTTCAACCCAATCAGATTCGTGTTGGTGGTATCCGTTATCGTTTTCCCATTGGTAAAAAGACACAATTTAACATTTTTGCTCAGTCAGATGGAGCTAATGAAATTGGTTTAAGTGGTCCAACCAACCCATTTGAAGGCTCTTTCAGTAATGGGATAACACGATTTTCCCGACGGAATATGGTCTATAACTATGGAGATGCAGGTCCAGGAATCGCTATCCTCCATGATCTCAGCAAGCAGTGGCAATTAGGGGCATCATACAGTGCGCCTAATGGTGAGAATCCCACACCTAATAATGGCTTATTTGCAGGTAGGTATGTCGCCTTTGGACAAGTAACATACTTTAGCCCCAAGAAAAATTTTCGAGTTGGCTTAAGTTACGCTAACACCTACAGTCCACCAAATGCGATAGGTCTAGGTGGCACCAATTTTGGACCTGCCGCTGGTAGTAACTTAGCAAACAGTACCGTAGCTGGTGCGGGAACTGTGGGAAATCTTTACGGATTGGGTGCATTATATAAACTTAGTCCAAAGATAACAGCTAATACTTATGTAGGCTATTCAGCCCATCGTTATTTAGGAAATGGAGATGGTCAAGCATGGAACTGGGGAGCAGGACTAACATTTCCCGACTTAGGAAAAAAAGGTAGCTTAGGAGCTATTTTTGTCGGTCGAGCCCCAACTTTAACTGGACTGAGTAAAAATGTAGATTTGGGAGCAGGTAAAGGTCAAGCTGACAAAGATCTATCACTGCACGTTGAAGGATGGTATCAATATAAACTTAGTAACAATATCGAAATTACACCAGGAGTCATTTGGATTACTGCACCGGATTCAGATGCCAGTAATCCTGCTAGTGTAGTTGGTTGGTTGCGTACCACCTTCAGATTTTGACGCATAAATCAGGATTTGAGGATTTGCAGGATTTCGTATTGATCAAAAATCTTTCATCCTGTCAATCCTTTAATCCTGGACATCCTGATTCTGACATTTTCATAATCATTTTTCTGCAAGTTATGACTAACCCAACTGAATTACTTAATTATCGTTATGGTAATAGTAACTTCAATCCAGATATTCCTTGGAGTGACACCTTAGAAACTCTGTTATCCCATCGTTCAATTCGTGCTTATTTACCTGATGCTTTACCACCAGGAACTTTAGAAGTTTTAATTGCTGCTGCTCAATCTGCTTCTACTTCTTCCAATCTCCAGACTTGGAGTGTAGTAGCAGTTGAAGATGCAAATCGCAAAGAAGAATTATCAAAACTAACTAATAATCAAGCACATATTCGCCAGTGTCCTCTCTTTTTAGTATGGTTAGCAGATTTAGCCAGACTCACAAACATTGCCGAAAATCTTGGACTACCTCATGAAGGTTTAGATTATCTAGAAATGTTTTTGATGGCGGCCATAGATGCCGCATTAGCAGCACAAAATGCGGTAGTCGCAGCAGAATCTATTGGGTTGGGAACTGTGTATATCGGTGCATTACGAAATAAACCAGAAGATGTAGCCAAAATTTTGAATTTATCATGTCATGTAGTTGCTGTTTTTGGTTTATGTGTAGGTTATGCAGATCCGGTTGTCAAGGTGACAATTAAACCACGTTTACCACAATCAGTGGTGTTACATCGAGAAACATATCAACTTGCAGAACAAGAGCAAGGAATATCAGAATATAACCAAATCATGGCAAACTTTTACAATTCACAACACATGAATATTCCTGGTGATTGGTCGGAACATTCTAGTAAAAGAGTAGCATCGGCTGAATCATTATCTGGTCGGCATAGATTAAAAGAAATTCTGAATAATTTGGGGTTTAAATTACAATAATTAACTTTTGTAACAAGAATATAAATCATAAGAATTTGTGAACAAATAGTCAAAAATAAATTTTTCCTATTTTTTGATGTCAGCAATTAATACATTAATTGCCAAGTTTTTTATGAAATAAATCCTCATCAACAAGTGGGGATTTTTTTATGGGTATTTTTCATAAAATTCTTCTCAAAGATACTTGCATTTTTTATCTAGTTATGCCACACTAAATTAAAGCTACGGTATTCCTACCGAATTACAGTGGATTTATCTGGGAGACACAGATTGGCACAACAAGCATATTGGTAGTAATGCCAGATGCTTGTTTACTAAAGCTCTCTGTCCAGGCAGATTCAAGCAAATACAAAGAGAGTAATTTGTGTCAATCTTAAAATTTCCTCAAGCCGAAAAATAAATATATTAATTTTCTCAGAAGTTCGGCTCAGAAAAATTCTCCACAAGCATTGTCTATTTTTATTTGACATACTTACTCCAAATAAACCATCAAACATCCACAATTAAGAGGTTTTGATCATGACTAATAAAGTAAAAGGAATGCAATTAAATCTTGAAGGACTGAGAAAGTCTTTTGGAAATAAAACTGTTTTACAAGGAATTGATTTAGAAATTCAGCCAGGAGAATTCGTGGCTATTGTTGGTCGCAGTGGCTGTGGTAAAAGTACCATGTTGCGTCTAATAGCTGGGCTAGATGCTCCCAATAGTGGCGATGTTTTGTTAAATGGTAGATATTCTGATAAACCCATTAATCCTGCTATCCGCATGATGTTCCAAGATGCTCGTTTGTTACCTTGGCAGCGAGTATTGGCAAATGTAGAATTAGGTTTAATAGGTGCTAATTCCAAAGTTTATGCCAAGCAAACGGCTTTACAAGTGCTGCGTGAAGTAGGGTTAGAAGACCGCGCTCAAGAATGGCCTTCCGTACTTTCCGGTGGACAAAGACAACGGGTAGCTTTAGCCAGAGCCTTGGCCAGTAAACCTTCTTTATTACTACTAGATGAACCTTTGGGGGCGTTAGATGCCCTAACTAGAATTGAAATGCAACAATTATTAGAACGTTTGTGGCAAGAACAAGGATTTACAGCATTGTTAATTACCCATGATGTAGAAGAAGCAGTGGTATTAGCAGACCGAGTAATTTTGATTGAAAATGGTCAAATTAGTATGAATGTAAAAATTGATCTTCCCCGTCCACGCGCTAGAGGAGACGCAGAGTTTGCGAAGACTGTAGAGAGAATTTTAGATAGAGTCATGGGTAAACAAGAATCACCACAAACTGAATCTGCATCATCGTCTTCTTATTTATTGAGTTCTGTGTCTGCCTAAATGCCATTACTAGAAACTGTTTGGAGCAAAAATTATGACTATCGCCATAGAAAGTCTACAAAAAGTCAAATTCGCACAGATAGGCGTTCAATTAGTCAACCTGTGGTGTTGTCTAGGCTATCCTTAGATTTAGATCAACACCGCAGTTCATACCCAGAAATTTTCCAGATACTTCTGAGGTTATATAGAGTTAGTAGGTGATATTGGTGAAAATAGAGAAAGCCAACTTTTCTCAACTTCTCTTTTCTAATCTTAGAGCTTAAATAATCTTGGTATTTGACTGATAACTGATATTCTCTACATGGCTTACCAAGCATTAATGTCAGTTATCTTTAGGTTTCTTCATACCGTGTTGAGGTAGATTATTTTTTCTACCTCACTTTCTTAAATATTTAACAAAACTAAAAAATGTTCATAAAAAAAGGGGATTCAACCATGCTGAATTGGAAAAATAAATTTAAATCCTGGAAAGACAAACAGATTACTCGTCGCTCTGTTTTATCCACCTTTGGCTATACCTGTGTCTTATCTGCTGCATTATTCACTTGGAACACACCCCAAAATAGCGCTCAACAGCAAGCAATTTCATCTACTGGCAGTACAACTAACACAAATAGTAAACTAATTGCCAGTAATGACAAAAAAGTAGTCCGAATTGTTCGTTCTAAACAACTTACAGCCTTAGCAGTTTTAGAGAAAAAAGGCACTTTAGAAAAACGATTAGGAGCTTTAGGATATAAAGTTGAATGGCCTGAATTTGCTGCTGGTCCACAACAGTTAGAAGCTTTAAATGCAGGTGGACTTGATGTTGCATCTACAGCCGAATCACCTCCAGTTTTTTCTCAAGCAGCCGGAGTTCCTCTCGTATATTTAGCAGCTAACTCCTCCGATGGTAGAGCAGTTTCACTTTTAGTTCCTTCCAATTCACCTGCTAAACGTTTCAGGGATTTGAAAGGTAAAAAAATTGCCTTCCAAAAAGCATCTATTGGACATTACCTGACAGTTAGAGCAGCAGAAAGAGAAGGTTTAAAACTCACTGATATAAAGTCAGTTTTTTTAGCACCTCCAGATGCCAACGTTGCCTTTAGCCAAGGTAAAGTAGATGCTTGGTTTATTTGGGAGCCATTTGTAACCAGAAATGTCCAAAATAAAGTGGGTCGTGTTTTATTAGATGGTGGTAATGGTTTAAGAGATACTAACAACTTTTATTCTACCAATCGCAAATTTTATCAAGAAAATCCTCAAGTCATTAAAATTTTTCTAGAGGAATTACAAAAAGCACAAGTCTGGTCTAAAAACAATCCTAAACAAATTGCTCAGTTACTAACTGGTGCAACTCAGCTTGATGCACCAACTTTAGAAAAAATGCACAGCAAATATCAGTTTTCATTAGTGCCAATTAACGAAAAAGTTATCAGGAAACAACAAGAAGTTGCAGATAAATGGTATAGCTTAGGACTTATACCTAAAAAAGTAAATGTTAGAGATGGGTTTTTAACTCCTCAACAATATGCGGCAATTACTCCGAAGGAAGTGCTTGCCGAAAAATAGCAATTTGTAGTTTTTTTATTCTTTTTTTACCAAAAATACGGAGAAGAATAAAACTAAAATTGATTTTTACATAATTACATAACTTGAATGAATTTGATTTTTTATCATGCCGACACTTACTTTAACTAATTTTCAAATTACTCCTCTTGATGCTCCATTAGGTGCAGTTATTACTGGACTAGATGGTAGTCAAAAAATTCTACCTGAAATTATTTTACAATTAAAACAAGCACTTAGAGATTACCATATTCTCATCTTCAAAAATCAACATCTTAATGATGAGCAATTTTTGAACTTTAGTTTTAATTTTGGTTCATTATTTGTCCCGCCAGATAATGTTCCAGTTCTCGCTTCTCAACCAGGAGTAACGCCAGTTATAATTCCCGTTTCTAATGTTGATGGTGGCTATACAGGTACGGGGGAATTAGCTTTTCATTCTGATCATAAATGGACACCCTATCCTTCTAGTGGTTCTCTACTCTATGCTCTAGAAGTACCATCTGAAGGTGGAGATACTTCTTGGTTAAATCTCAATTTAGCTTATGAAACTTTGGATGAATCAACCAAACAACAAATTGCAGATTTGCAGTTGATTACTTATAATCCATTTTTAAATAAGCCAGGAGAACCTCGCCGAAAGTATCGTGAGGATAAGAATATTACTCTCATTAGTCCTGTCTTTCCCCACCCATTGGTGAGAACTCATCCAGAGAGTGGTAAAAAGATTTTGTATTTAGATTACACCACAGAGGTTGAAGTTGTTGGTTTAGAACCCCAAGAGGGTAAGGAATTAATTGAACAGTTGAGAAATCATCTGCATCAACCTCAATTTTATTATCAGCATAAATGGTCTGTTGGCGATATTGTCTACTGGGATAATCAATCTACATTACATTATCGTCAAGCTTTTGATCCTCATCAACGTCGGGTCATGAAACGCATTAGTTTAGCGGGTAGTCGCCCATTTTAGGTTCTGGAATAAAACGATTTGAATTGAAATTAAGTGAGGAGACATAATTATGAACTTTAATCTACAACGCCGCACAGTTTTACAGAAATTTATTCAATATTCAGCATTAGCTTTGGTTTTTCTTTCTACTCCCATTGCTAGTAATATAGTCGAAGCCCAAAATACAACTAATAAAGCAGGAATTAAGACAAAAGTAGTCCGACTTGCCTATCAAACATCTGGAGATATTGTGAAAATCAAAGGGGTGGTAGATAAGCGTCTTGAGCCTTTAGGTATCAAGGTAGAATGGTCTCCATTTCCTGCTGGACCGCAATTAATGGAAGCGATGAATGCAAATAGGGTTGATATTGGTTCTGTAGGAGAAACACCACCAATTTTTGCTCAAGCTGCTGGCGCTCAACTTGTCTATATTGCTGGACGTAAACCTAGTAGTGGTGAAGGTAGTGCTATTGTTGTCCAGCCAGATTCTCCTATTAAGACAGTTAAGGATCTTAAAGGTAAGAAAGTTGTTTTTCAAAAGGGTTCAGCATCACATTATTTACTACTAAGAGCCTTGGCTGAAGCAGGTTTAAAATATAGCGATATTCAAGCAGTTAGTTTAACTCCAGCAGAAGCTCGTGATGCTTTTATTCAAAAGAAAATTGATGCTTGGGTTGCTTGGGACCCCTTTATTGCGGTTGTTCAAAAAACTGCTAATGCTCGTGTTTTGAGAAATGCTTCCAGAATTGCTACTCAAGGTGGATTTTATATGGCTAGACGGAGTTTTGCTGTGGAAAATCCAGAAGTTGTCCGCATAGTTTTAGAAGAGGTAGATAAATTAGGAGAATGGGCAGAATCTAATCCTGACGAAGTTGTGAAAATTCTTGCACCTGAACTAAAACTTGATCCTGCACTATTAGGAGTAGTAGTTCGTAGACGTACATTCCGTATACGCCCAATTAACTCATCTCTGATTGCTGAACAACAACGGATTGCAGATTTGTTTTATAAGGAAGGAGTTATTCCTAAACAAGTTGCTATCAAAGATTCAGTTCTTAGTTCTCAACAATATGCTGCTATTACCCCCCGAAGAATTAGTAAAAAATAAATAAGAATTCAAATCCCCGATTTCTGAGAAGAAATCATAATTTGTTAATTAAAGAAAGAAGTCGGGGATCTTAGCCACTGATTTAACCACCTCAATTCTGCTCATAATTATCCTTTTTATCTCTTAAGAAATTGTCATGAAACTTTCTTCTTCAACTGATTTTTCATCCAAATATACAATGAAAAAAAATAAATTACATTTTAAATTTATCAATAATCGCTATATTCAATCATTTATACCTTGGCTTGTGCCAATAACAATAATTATCTTGTGGCAATTCTTGTCTTCTATTGGGGTTATTCCCACCAGAATATTACCAGCACCTTTGTCAGTTGTTACTGCTGCTATTAAATTGGCTCAGACAGGTGAACTTTTTAGAAATATTGGTATTAGTGCCATAAGGGCAATATCTGGGTTTTTAGTTGGGGGAAGTATTGGATTTACTTTAGGTTTACTCAATGGTATTTCTCCCATTGCGGAAAAGTTACTAGATACATCATTGCAAATGTTGCGAAATATTCCTAATTTAGCATTAATTCCATTGGTAATTTTATGGTTTGGCATTGGTGATGAAGCTAGACTATTTCTAGTATCTTTGGGTGTAATGTTTCCCATTTATTTAAACACTTTTCATGGCATTCGTAGTGTTGATAGGGGATTAATTGAAATGGGTAAAATTTACGGTTTAAATACTTGGGGTTTATTTTGGCGAATTATTCTCCCAGGGGCAATGTCTTCAATTTTAGTTGGTGTGCGGTTCTCTTTAGGGATTATGTGGTTAACACTGATTGTCGCAGAAACAATTGCTGCGGATTCTGGGATTGGTTATATGGCAACAAATGCTAGAGAATTTATGCAAACTGACGTTGTAGTTTTAAGTATTTTAATATATGCCTTGTTCGGCAAGCTGGCTGATATAGTTGCTAAAACTTTAGAAAACTACTGGTTGCAATGGAATCCTAGTTATTTGAAGGGATAATCTACTTATACCCGATAGGGTTACAGTATTTTTTTGTAAAGGTCTTGCTTTTCTTGATTTATTTGTGTAATACTCTTAAGCATTACTCAAATAATACGGTAAACCGATAAATTTAACGTAGTTTTTGATTGAAAAATTTTACACTTAAGTATCATGCAAGTTCTTTGGTTTATTCCCACACATGGCGATGGACGTTATTTAGGAACTGCTACAGGTGGTCGTTCAGTTAACTTTGATTATTGGCGACAAATTGCCCAAGCGGTTGATCAATTAGGATTTACAGGGGCTTTATTACCCACAGGTCGTTCTTGTGAAGATGCCTGGATTTTAGCTTCAACTTTGGTAACGCACACTAAAAAAATGCGGTTTTTAGTAGCAATCCGTCCGGGGTTAATGTCGCCAGGAGTAGCAGCAAGAATGGCAGCAACTTTTGATAGAATTTCTGGCGGACGATTATTAATTAATGTCGTAACTGGTGGTGATCCTGTTGAATTGGCTGGTGATGGTTTGCATCTTAGTCATGATGATCGCTATCAATTAACCGATGAATTTTTAACAGTTTGGCGAGAAATTGCTGGAGGTGAAATTTCTAACTTTGAAGGTGATTATCTGAATATTAAAGAGGGGAAAATTCTATTTCCTAATATCCAGAAACCTCATCCTCCTTTGTGGTTTGGTGGTTCCTCTCCGATTGCTCAAGTAATTGCTGCCAAGCACGTTGATGTTTATTTAACTTGGGGTGAACCACCTCAACAAGTAGCAGAAAAAATTGCTTCTGTGAGACGTTTGGCTGCAGCACAAGGAAGAACATTAAGCTTTGGTATTCGTCTTCATGTGATTGTCAGAGAAACTGAGAGTCAAGCTTGGGATGCGGCTAATGATTTGATTCGTTATGTAGATGATGAGGCTATTAAAAAATCCCAACAAGCTTATGCCAGAATGGATTCAGTTGGACAAAACCGCATGAAGGAATTACATAATGGCAGTCGGGAAGCATTAGAAATTAGCCCTAATTTATGGGCAGGAATTGGTTTAGTTCGGGGTGGTGCGGGAACTGCATTAGTAGGTGATCCCGATACTGTTGCTAAAAGAATGCAGGAATATGCGGACATAGGAATTGATACTTTTATTTTCTCTGGTTATCCCCATTTAGAGGAAGCTTATCGGGTAGCAGAATTGCTTTTTCCTCGTTTACCTTTGGATAATTTACCAACAATAGAACCACAATTATTAAGTCCTTTTGGTGAAATTGTTGCTAACCGGGAATTTCCTCAACAACTTAGAGAAACAACAGTAGCCACCGTAGATTAGTTGAAAATTAATTAAATCAAGAGGTTTTTGTCAGATGACTTATATTTTAGCGATCGCTGGTAGTCCTTCTCATCCTTCTAGAACCTATGGAATTTTAGAATATGCAACTCAAATTCTTTCCCAACAAGGCCTAGAAACAGATATTATTTCTGTGCGGGATTTACCTGCTGAGGATCTAGTTTATGGACGTTATAAGAGTCCAGCCTTAGAAAAACCAAAAGCATTACTGGAACAAGCAAGTGGTATAATTATTGCCACCCCAATTTATAAAGCTGCCTACACAGGGTTACTCAAATCTTTTTTAGATTTATTACCACAACAAGCTTTAAATGGTAAGGTTTTATTACCTTTAGCTACTGGTGGTACAATCGCTCATTTATTATCAATAGAATATGCCTTAAAACCAGTTTTAGGTGAATTAGGTGCAAGGCATATTTTAAGTACAGTTTACGCAGTAGATAAGCAAATTCAAATTCAAGCTGATGGTAGTTTGCAATTAGATGAAGAAATTGATCAACGTCTCAAAGAAGTTTTAACAGAATTTATCCAAGCTGTTAATAAGTCTCAACCTGATGTCAAAGAATTAGCATATAGTAACTAAAGGTATCTATGAATCAATACTCTGATTTGCTATCGGAACTCTCTGATTTTCTTTATCCTCGTAGTCCTTATTATGGAGATTTGAAGTCAGAACATTTAGAATTTAATGCTCAACTTCAAGATTTTTCGCAACGAGTGAACTATATTTCTGGTCTACAAACTGGTGGTAAACTTTCCTCAGAAGAGGCTTATAAACAAATACATATTCTCTGGAAACAGTTAAAAATGACCAAGAAAAAAATATTAATTTGCTAAAAAAAAGTAGATCCCCGACTTCTATCATTGGTTAATAATTTAATTGACATCATCAAATAAGAAGTCGGGGATCTTACCCCAACTAATGAACCCAAAAAAATTACCATCGTTTGCATATTTTATCATCAAAATTGTCGTAGTATTGCAAGTGAACAGTTCCCACAACTAAATTATTTACCTTTTCTCCAGAGAAAACAATCTGGACTCGAAATTGATAAATACCTTCCTTGGTGGGATTATAAAATGGTTTTAAACCTATGGTAATTGTTTAGCGGTAACTGGTTGGTTAAAGGTAGCAATAACAGTTTGCGGTTGATGTGGATTTTTGGCTAGGGTAATACCTAGCCTTTTTTTGTCCATTTGTTTCTCCAAAAGCAATACTGTTTTTTCTGATCAAATTCAATATTTTCTACACCGTCTATTTGTGAGAAAACAGCCTATTATAATTGCTAATTAGCCATAAATTCTGGTAATTTCTATTTAACTGCATAAAATTCTAGCTCACTAATCAAAATTCTCTTAGTTATGGAAATTAGGGATGAAAAAATATAATCGGCTAAATAATGCTGGTAAACTGACTGCTTTACTATGTTTGCTGACTATTTTGCTCACACCTTGTGTGATAGTTAATGCTGGTGAACGTGGTGTATTAATGAAATTTGGTCAAATCCAAGAACAAATATTAGGAGAAGGTATCCACTTAATCATACCTATAGTTAATACAGTCAAAAAATTAAGTATCAGAATTCACAAGCAGGAAATATCAACTGAAGCAGCTTCTAAAGATTTACAAAATGTTTTTATGGATGTAGCTCTTAATTGGCATTTTTTACCAGATAAAGTTAATAGAATATTTCAACAAATTGGTGATGAAAATCAGGTTATCGAATCTATTATAAATCCAGCAATTGAAGAAGTATTAAAAGCAGTCGTAGCCCAATATACTGCTGAAGAAGTAATTACAAAACGCGGGGATGTTAAGAGAGAGTTAGATCAAGCCCTAACGGCAAGATTGGAAAATTATAATATAGCAGTTGATGATATTTCCTTAGTTCATATTCGCTTTTCTGACCAATTCAGAGCAGCAGTAGAGTCCAAACAAATTGCCGCACAGGAAGCAAAACGGGCTGAATTTATTGCCTTAAAAGCAGTGAAAGAAGCAGAAGTGAAAGTCAATTTAGCCAAAGGGGAAGCAGAATCTCAAAGCTTACTCAGAGAGAGTTTGACACCGGAATTACTGCAAAGGCAAGCTATAGAAAAATGGAATGGAAAACTACCGCTAATTATGGGTAAAGATAGCCCAAACCTTTGGAATATTCAGGAGTTAATTACAGCTAGTGAAAATTAACTTCTCTGGGATATGGAAGTAATTTTTCAATTACCCATTAGTAAATAAAATAGGAGTATCAATGATCTTCAATTGAATTAAAAGTACAATCACTAATGTATATGCGGTTGAAGAAATGAGACTGTTAAATAACTCTTTTTTCAAATTACGTTCTTTGCTTTCTTGTTGAAACATATCTACTGAACCATATTGCATCAACAGGATACCTATAATATTTGATAGCCAGTAGCCAAGAATAGTACAAGGGAAAAGTAATTTTGGCGATAATAAACTACATAAATACCCAAAAAAGTAAGCAATGGGTAGATTAAATAATAAATCATTCCACCAACATAGAGGAGAAAGCAAGTATCCCAACACTAACAAGAATCCACCTCTGAGTTTCTTCCAAATATTCATGCTTGGCTGCGCTAAAGAGATTTGTGTGTTTTCGCTATTCATGGTAACTTTTGGACTTTCTACTTGGATGTTGATCATAAAACTACACTAATTCTATCGTCTTAGTGTAGTTTAACTTAGAAAACGAGAAAATGTCCAACATTGAGAAATAGTCACGAGTTGTAGAAAATATTAGTAATATGCGCCAACCAGGCTATAAGTTAGACTAGCAAGCACTAATGATGTAATGACGACATAGATAAAATTTCGCTGTAGAAGAAAAGTGCAGAAAGAAATGATCACCCGCAAAATAGGGATAGCAATGAGTATTAACAGCCCTAGTTGAATAATTCCCCGGCGGCTACCTGCCAAAACAGCATTTACTACGCCTGTTGGGGAATGAAACTCAGATGGTGTGCCTCGAAATATTTGATATTCAGCAGGCTCAGAACCATGATTAATTAAGTACAAAATACCCCCAAATAATACTACAGAACTAGCAATTAAAACTCCATATTTAAGGAGGTTACTAAGTAAAGATTCTAATTGTTTTTCACTAACTGATTTTGTGAGTTTTTGATGATTAACATTTTCATCATGATCATTGAGGTGTTGTTCTTCTAACTCTTGAATATCACAATCTCGCCCTTCTAATTCAAAAGTGAAAGTTTCAATTTTTCTTTCTATCTGTGTTGTGCAAGTCCAGCGAAAACCAGAATTTAGTTTATACATAATTACAGCCCTCCTATTAGACTGTTATAGACCATTTTTAATGCCATTACTACCAATACAAAACTGAAGATAATTCTGAGAATTTGAGTTTTAGCACCGATTAAAATTCTGGCTCCCAAAAAAGCACCTGGTAACACTCCCAACATTACTGGCATAGATAAACCTGGATCTATATATCCCTGTGTTAAATAAACACCTGCTGAGGCTGCGGCTGTGACACCAATCATAAAATTACTGGTAGTAGTGGAAACTTTAAAAGGGAGACGCATAGCTTGATCCATAGCCAATACTTTGAATGCTCCCGAACCAATTCCCAATAAACCAGAAAGCACTCCTGCTACTAACATAATACTGAACCCAGCAGGTAAAGCATGAACTTGGTAAGGGATTACACCATCAGGAGTGGGGTAAGTACCATTAAGTTGGAGATATTCTGCTAAAGGATCTGGTGGAGCAATTTCTGTTTGTTCTGGTCTGGGTCGTTGAGACAGGTATGCTGAATAAATTAGCACAATTGCCAAAATCAAGGAAAGTATTTTTACAGTTACATGAGTGGCAATTAAAGCCCCAATGAGAGCGCCAATGGTGGTGGCTACTTCCAGAAACATTCCCAAGCGCAGATTAGCGTAGCCTTTTTTAATATATGTAGATGCTGAACCTAATGATGTCGCAATAACTGATACTAATGATGCCCCAACGGCATAGCGAATATCAACACTAAAGACGGAAGTTAATAACGGAACTATCACGACTCCACCGCCTAACCCAGTTAATGCTCCGACTAACCCGGCACTAAATGATCCCAACCAAACCAGTAAAGAAAATGCTAGTATGCTCAATTTAAATTCCCCTTTTGTTTAATCTATATTTATGAGCGTTGAATTTATGAGCCTTGATAATTTTTGTCATCCCGTCAGGAGGTAAACACAAGAAAAGAATTTATTTATGGATAATAGGACTTACGCACTATACAAATTAACCATGATGTGAATGAACGAAAATCCGTCGTTTCAGGCTTTAGGCGATTAACTTCTGTTCAATAGCGAACTGCTTGCAGCAGCGCTTCGCTATCGCTCAAAAATAATCAAAAAATCACGTTAAAATGCCCAAAACCCATACTTCATATTTGGTTGATCCTGTCAATGCGTAAGTCCTAGATAAGATTGAGAAGACTAAAACTATGACTATCAAGGAAGATAAAAGTACCTAATCCGATTAAGACAAATGGCATGAACCGATTACCATATCTGGTAAAAAGGTTAGCCAAGGCCTGATTATGAGTTAACTTATGTGCTACGTAACACAACACCCCCACTAATGAAAAGAAAACACCCAAAATTACTAATAGACTTTGCCAATTACTGCTGGCAAATATCGGCACATAAATACTAATGTTATCCGTTCCATTGGCAAATGTCACAGCCGCAACACTATAAGTTTGCAAATTGAAAAACTTCGCCCATAGCGATCGCTCTGAAACTTCTGTATCTGTCTCCACATCCTCTGATTCATCCTCTTCTTGATTCATTAAACTTCTGATCCCCATGATGATTGGGACTAAACCGAATAACCCAATCCAAGGACGGGGTAAGATTAAACCGCCAAAAAAACCTGGCAAACTAGCCAAAATTAAAGCGGTGAAACCTAGATACTGACCGATAATAATATGCCAACGGCGAAACTTAGCATTTACCTGAGAAAAAAACAAGGTCAAAATGACTAAATCATCAATGTTCGTGGCACTAAAAGCCATTGCTCCGGTACTAATTGCAGTTACTATACTCATAATGTTGTTAGATTTTAGATTTTAGATTTTGAATTTTTGACTATCAAGAGATATTGATTGAGGATTATTAAGTAACAATTGACGTTGATTCTTCTCCATCACCAATTACCAATCACCCATTACCCATTACCAGCCCTTAATAGTTATTTCTCTCTGCGAATCGAGCATGAATATCATCAACTCTTTGAATAATTCCTGCTGCTAAGTGAGGAGAACGTTGTTTTTTAATAAAAAACCAGCCACAAGTAACAGAAAGATACAACAAGAACAAGTAAGGAAAGGTATTATAAGGAGCTTCCGGCATGGGAAACAGGCTACTACCAGGAATCCCCACACTACCGACTACTGGGATCATCATGAACGCCACAGCTAAAACCGCAAACACCACATCTATCGAACGGAGGTTTCTGATTTTGTATAGATAGACTGGAGCAGCAACAGAAATCAGAATATAAACAGTTAAAAATCCATAACTACAAATAGCCCCTAAATAGCCCATACAATCGAATAGTTTGATATGAAAGAAGGACATTATTGCCGGGATGAAAAATGTCAATAGCGAGCATATCGTGACGGCAACATGAGGAGTTCTATTGGCTGCGTGAGCATTACCTAAAGAGGCAGGAAACAAACCATGACGAGCCATTAAAAAAGCTACTCTAGCCGCAGGATTGATACTGCCAAGAATGCAAGCAAAGAAACTAAACAACGTTCCTAAAGCCACCATTTCTCCCAAAAAACCCACTCCTGCTTGTCGGGAAAGAAAACCCAAAGGTTCTTCGGTGTCTTTAATTGAAATTCCCGTACCTTGAAAACCTAGAATTTCTATATAGGTGGTGGAAATAAAAAATAGCCCTGCAAGGATAACACTACCCATAACGGCTCTAGGTATGGTGCGTAATGGCTTTTTGGCTTCATCACCTAAGCTAGTCGCACTTTCAAAGCCGGAAAAACCAAACATCACCAATACCAGTCCCGTAGCTACACTACCGGGAGTAACTCGAGAAAGGGTGATTTGGGACATATCCACAGCAAAACCTTTATGCGCCCAAATAATCATACATAAGATACTTATCAAAACAAGGGAAGCACCTTCTAACCAAAGCATGGCTACAGCCGAAAGTTGGATATCTTTGTAAGCTGCATACCAGGAAATTCCTGCACCAATAGCTAACAGTGTGATGCTAGAAGGATGAATACCCAAATGACCAATTAGCATTCCACTAAAATTAGCGAATCCGCACAAAACGGACATTCCTGTAAATAAATAAGCCAGCACTAAACTCCAACCACAAATTACTCCTGCTGTTGGTCCTAAGCCTTGGGTGATGTAGGAATAGAGAGAACCAGGAGATGCGGAACGACTAGCAAATTGGTTAATGTTAATGCTGACTAACATTAGTCCAATCAACCCAATCACAAAACTTAGCCAAGTACCATTTCCTGAAAGTGCCACAATTAAACCAATATTAGATGCTGGTACAGTTGTGGGTGCAATTACAGCAAATGATTGCGCTAATACTTCCGAAAAAGACAGGCAATTTGCCCGTAATCCATGAATACTTTGACAAGAAGATATTTCTTTACTCATTTTTATGTTTTTATAGTGGTAAATGACACATAACTCGATAGACTATGGGGAATTATTCATGTTTATATGATGAATATATAAGGCACATTTGTTTATGTTGATTGTGGATAAACCCCATCTAAATTTTTTCCTTTTATGTGGTAATTTAAAATCAGATTGTACAGTAATTAACTTCGCATATCTATGACAATCTGGCTATTTTTGGTTAAATATTTGAGACTATCAACACCAATTTTGGGAAGTCATGATAATCGCTATTCTGTAACCTATGTCCTTGAAATGCCGAGTTTCAATAACTTTTGCATTCATGAATACATTTGAGGTCACGAACTGTATTTATCTTGACAAATTAAATACTACCTTATGTGTTCCTAGTAAGCAAGTGTTAGATAAAAAATATTTTTTAAGATTTTATACATCATTGACAAATTCCGAAAAGTACATCGGAGTTAGTGCCATTTGATTTTGATAAATTACTTTTTTATATTTTAAACTTTAAGTTGTATATAATACTCCCAAATTGCACAGATTTTAAAGGTGATTTAGGAGAAGATTACCATTAAGCCTTGCTTTACAAAGTTTTCATAGCCTATGTATTTATTCACCTCCAAAAATACGAGTATAAAAATAAATAGTATGATATTGTTGCCAACGTAATCTAATAATGGTAACTTGGAATACGAAATTAATTTATGATCAGAAAAAAAACTCAAATTTCACAGATTTTTTTTAAAGAACATCAATCTTTACATCTGATTATCATCTTGACTACTTTTTCTCATAGTTATCAGCTAAATATTCTCAAACCGGAAACTACTACCATGAAAAGCTGGAAGTCCATATTAGTTCTTGCATTGTTATGTCTGAGTTTAGTATTTGCTGACTCTGCATTAGCTGATCCGCCAAAATACAAGAAAAATCCTGATTACATCACACTGAATCAAAAACTACAACAATTACAAACGGCGAAAGCTACACAAACCCCGTTAACTGGTTATACACCAGAGGAAATTGACCAAAAAATCCATGATTTAGAATTTCAAAAATCTGCTTTTGAGTCAGGAATTGACTGGGGACAATGTAGTAATCAAACAGGAAAAACTCTAGCTATATATGGCACAGAACCAAATTTGGAAGATGATGATTATTCCAATGGTGCAGCATTATATTTTTTAGCTGATGGTCAAACGACAAAAGATAAATGGAATTGCAAAGGAATCTATCTACCCACAGATGTTAAAGCTGTAGCTTTAGGGTTGAATGGGGAGAAGGAAGAATTAACTGATGGTGTTGTCATTAAAGTTTTTAATGGCACTAAAGTGGTATTGAAAACCAACCCAGATACAAGTGCAATTGAATTTAACCAAGTGGGAACACAAATTCCTAAAGCTGGTGAGATTAACTGGTTTGTTCCTAATGTTACCCAAGCAGTTATAGATGCCAAAATTACTAACGCACCTACTAAAAAAGCTTAATAGTCATTAGTTGAGTAGGTTGGGTTGACGCAAGGAAACCCAACATCATCAAGACTTGGTTAGGTTGCGCTGTCATTAGACATCTCCAAAAAAGATTGTAAAGACGTTCCATGGAACGTCTCTAGAGGGTTTTCAGGTCAAGTATCTTTAATTTTTGGAGATATCTATTTAACCCAACCGACTCAACTCATTTTTAATTAACCGGGTTTCTTCAGACAGCAGAGTAGTTTCAGTCTCTATACTGCTATTAATAGCGGTAACTCTATGCAAATTAGGCTGAATAATTAGACTGACACCAATAGCCCAAGCTAATGCAACCATCCAACCGGCGAGAATATCGCTAGGAAAGTGAACCCCAAGATAAAGGCGTGTCCAAGCAATAGCTAACAGGTACAAACTACTAATAGTTAGGACTAACCAACGCCAAGGACGATGCCAAGTTAAAATTACTACAATTGCTACTAGTGTCATGCTTGTCATGGCGTGACCACTGGGAAAACCATAATCAAATTCAGGTGCTTTTGATACCCATAAATGGGGACGTATTCGGTGCACAAATTCTTTGGCTGTGCGGTTAATAAGCAGATTCCCGCAAGCTGTAGTCAGTAAGTAAGCAAGAGCTCTCCATTTTCTTTGCTTCCATAATATTAGAGCGATCGCACTTAATACAGGTAATACAGTCCAGAATGATCCCCATTTAGTCAGCAATACGGCAAAAATATCCAGTTGTGGATTAGCTGTAGAGTGAATTGCCAACAAAATTGGCATATCCCAGAGAAAACCACCGTCATTTTGCCAAATCCTCACCGCCAGGATTTCCACAACCTGCAAAGGCAAATACACACCCATAAATATCAGCAACAAAGAACGCCAATGGGAAAGTAACAGGTTTTTCAGAAAATTAAGCGGTGACTTGCTTTCACCCCGACTTTTTTTTAGTTTTTTCATAATTCCATCCAGTATACAAGTATCATTTTCTATCAAAATACTGAGAATAAATCAACTATCGTAGTCCAGACAAGAGAAATAATTGCCTGCGGAGTCCTGAAAATCAGGAAATTCTCACTAAGACATATAGATACTGGTAAGTAATTGGACAAAAATATTTACAGTCATTGCGAGCGAAGGGAAGCAATCACAACCCTTGCGATTGCTTCATTTCACTTCGTTCCATATGGCTAACGCAATGACATTGTGTAATTAATTCTGTCTCACTACTTACTAGACATTTTATTATTTATAAGTTTATAATACAGTAAGTTGATAGAGATGATGTAGTTTTATGAAAAATTGCCAAAACTAGGGTATCTTTCAACACTTAAGCTAAAAAATTACCCTTCAGGAGTAATAAAAGTCTACTTACAAGATTTATAAAAAATCATCCTGAACAAACTTAGACAGCGATTTTTTGTATTCATAAAATTGAGTCTATTCGAGCTTATCTTTCTCAATTCTCAATTAACTTACACTAACACCAGTATGGACTACTTATTACTACCAGCTTTCAGCTTTTTTATTGGCATCATTGTGGGTTTAACAGGTATAGGTGGTGCATCTTTGATCACTCCTATGTTGATTTTTGTGTTTCAAGTACCACCTTCTATTGCTATTAGTTCTGATGTGGTTGCAGCTACATTAATGAAAGTAGTAGGGGGAGTAAAACACTGGCAACAGAAAACCCTTGATTTAGAAGTAGTTAAATGGTTGTCAATGGGTAGTGTTTCTGGTTCGCTATTGGGAGTAGGGGTTTTACACCAACTCAGACAAAGTGGAGAACATAACCTAGATAACCTTTTACTGCGGTTACTAGGAATAATGATTTTGATAGTTACATTAGCAGCATTAATCCAAATGTTGTTGATGACATTTTTCCCCAAAATTAATTTACCCGAATTGCCAAAATTAAATTTAAAAACGAATGAAGGACGTTTTTTATCCTTACTTATTGGCGCAATTTTAGGCTTTTGTGTGGGAATGACAAGTGTTTCATCAGGTTCTATGTTCGCCCTAGCATTAATCGCTTTTTTTCGGTTAGATGCCCGAAAATTAGTAGGTACAGATATTACACAAGCCGCCATTTTACTAATATTTACATCCCTGGGACATCTGACTTTAGGAACTGTTGATTGGAGTTTAGTCATACCTATTTGGATAGGTTCTGTTCCCGGAGTTCTCATTGGTGCGAAACTTTGCGAAATTACCCCTCAACGTCCACTCAGATTTATTATCTACAGCATCTTAATGATGGTAAGTTGGAAATTAGTCGGACAAGCATAATTAACTCTATATCTCTCCGGGTTTTAATTTACTTATCCAAATAATAAATTAAATGTTCCTCTTTCATACATAATAAATAACCCCAAACCAATTAATACAAAAGGAACAATAGCTTGACCATAGCGACTTAAAATATAACTAATGTTACCTTGACGATTTAATAAATCAGCGATACCACACCAAACCCCTACCATGACAAAAAATACCGCCAAAATTATTCCTAAACCCACAATATTTTGACCTGCAAATAGGGGTATGTAAATACTAATATTATCACCACCATTAGCAACTGTCACAGCCGCAACTTTATAAGTGTTGGGATGTAAAATGCTTAATAAAAAAGAAGATGGAGGGCTATTATTTTCAGTATTCACTGTCTGAACTTCTCCACCTTCTTCTTCCCGATTGACTAATTGTTTAATCCCAATAGCAATTGGTAATATTCCTAGCAATCCAATCCATTCTCGTTGGATAACTAAGCCACCGAAAAAACCTGGTAAGCTGAGAATAATAATGGCTGTAAAGCCAAGATACTGACCGATAAAAATATGTCTACGCCGAAAATTTCTATCTATTTGCGAAAAAAATAGCAATAGAATAATAATGTCGTCAATATTAGTGGCAGCAAAGGCAATTATGCCTTCTGTAAAAGCAGTAGCAACCTGATTCATTGTAAAATTGCATAATATAACACTATTTATCAAGATAGCAATATTTGGAACACTAAATTCAATCTAATATGTTTCAGGTTCAATTAAAAAAAAGTAGGTTGGGTTAAGCGACAGCACAACCCAACAAAATATCGGAAATGTGGGAAATACTGAAAATGTCATAAATAAAGTAAAAAAAAGTAGGTTGGGTTAAGCGACAGCGCAACCCAACAAAATACCGAAAATGTGGGAAATATTGAAAATGTTGGGTTTCCTTACGTCAACCCAACCTACATGATTTAAGTAATTACTGTTGAAATCATCCAAAATGAATAATTTATTGACAGCAATTATTACCGGGTTAGTTGCTTTCATAGCCACTAATATTGATGATATTTTAATTTTGTTAGTGTTTTTTGCTCAAGTAAATGAGAATTTTCGCCCTTGGCAAATTGTTGTTGGTCAATATTTAGGTTTTACGATTCTCGTCATCTTCAGTTTACCTGGTTTATTTGGTGGACTGATTTTGCCTCAATCATGGATTGGTTTACTAGGCTTAATTCCTATTGCTATTGGTATTAGTAGTTTAGTGAATAAGGAAACAGAACAATTAGCTGATGGAACCCAGGAGATAACACCATCTTTTTTAACACCAAAAATTTACACTGTGGCAGCGATAACGGTGGCTAATGGTAGTGATAATATTAGCATTTATATACCGTTATTTTCTAGTGTTAGATTAGAGAGTTTTTTCATAATTATCGGGTTATTTTTTCTCCTGTTAGCAATTTGGTGTTATGCAGCATATCAGTTAACCCATCAACAAAAAATAGCTAATTTTTTTACCAAATATGGTAATTATTTTGTGCCATTTGTACTGATAGGTTTAGGGGTTGTAATTGTCTGGAAAGGTCAAGCTTTAAGTCCGTTAAAACTTTTTGGTAGTTGTATTTGTTTATTTTTTTTGGTGAAAAAATGATAGTAAGTAGGTGAACACAATAAAACCAAACTGTGTAAAGAAACGTAAAATCTCTGAAAAATTCTTTACTCTTGCCTCTTGTCTCTTGCCTTGCTATAACGACGATTCTCAACGCCAACCTACTTAACTCTCTTCTGTCAAACTGGGAATCAAAAAATAATTTCCTAATTTTAAAATCCATATATCTTAAAGGTTTGAACCGGTTATTACTAACAAAATATGGCGAGTATTTTGAAAGATTAATAAATCACCAAAAGCCTTTATAAATAATGGTTTCAGATTTTGATTTGGCGAGAATGACAGAAGAGGGTTAATTAACAGGAAAGACAGGAGATAAAAAAATAATTATTTCTATCACCAATGATTAAATTTTCAAAGTTTAGTTAACCATTCATTCTCATCCGCATCTTTAAACAACGAGGTACTGAGGTAGCGTTCACCAAAGCTAGGCTGGACCATAACTATCAATTTATTGGCATTCTCTGGACGTTTAGCTAGTTGCAACGCTGCATATAAAGCCGCACCAGCAGAAATTCCTGATAGCAGTCCTTCTTCTTTTGCTAACCGCCGACTGTAGATAATCGCTTGGTCATCTGAGACTGGAATGACTTCATCTATCAGTTCAGAACGGTAAATGGCGGGAATAAATCCGGGTCCGATACCTTGAATCTTGTGTGGACCGGCTTTTCCTCCTGATAACACTGGGCTATTAACTGGTTCAACTGCAACTGCTTGAAAACTGGATTTGCGCTGTTTAATTACTTTGGATACGCCCGTAATTGTTCCTCCAGTTCCTACTCCTGATACGAGGATGTCAACTTCCCCATCCGTATCATGCCAAATTTCTTCAGCGGTGGTGCGAGCGTGAATTTGGGGGTTAGCAGGATTGCTGAATTGTTGCAACATATAAGCATTAGGGGTGATGGCGACTATTTCTGTAGCTTTAGCGATCGCTCCCCGCATTCCCTCTACCCCTGGTGTTAACTCTAATTGCGCCCCATAGGCTCTTAGCATAAGTCTTCTTTCCTGGCTCATCGTATCCGGCATCGTCAAAATCAGCCTATAGCCTTTAGCGGCTGCAACCATTGCTAAAGCAATGCCTGTATTTCCAGAAGTTGCCTCAACTAAAGTAGTTTGACCGGGAATAATTAAGCCTTGTTCCTCTGCCGTTTGAATCATACTCACGCCAATTCTATCTTTTACAGAAGCTGCCGGATTCATACTTTCTAGTTTGACAACAATTTGCGCCAATGCTCCTGAATCTTGAGGAATTTTGTTTAACTGCACTAAGGGCGTTTTACCCACTAATTCAGTGATATTTTTCGCTATTCGCATTGCTAGACCTCCTAGTAACTAAATGTAATACATGGGATTATTTTGAGCGCGAGTCTCTCTTTCCTGACACAAATCTTGGAGTGTATAGCTACGCAAAACCTCAATTGCAGCCGCGTTAGCTTGTTCCCAGATTTCTACAACTAAAGTTTTTTCTATCGTCGGAGTCTCAGAGCTTTCTTTCTCTTTCCGTTCACCTTCCACCAAGGTGACAATTTCTAGCAAAGTAATTTGCCAAGGCTCACGCACTAACACGAAACCGCCTTTTGAGCCACGTTGACTCTGTACCAAACCCGCACGCCGCACTTGAGTGAGAATCTGTTCGAGATAGCGTTCCGGTATGGGTTGCTTGACCGCAATCTCGTTCATGGTCAAAGGCACTTTCTTATCGTGATGTCTGGCTAGTTCTAACAGTGCTAGGAGCGCGTATTCCACTTTCGCAGAAAGATCCAGAAGGGCGTAGTTTTGACTATTCGGATCTGTATTCAGAATACTACTGTACATTGATAGATTTATCGGCTGTTAACCGCAATTATTTTAATTTTGGGTGTCAGATGTGATAGTACCACACCTACAATAAGTAAAATACCATAACTCTATCGGCTTTAGAGTGATTGTATGCAAGATTCTTAAAATTGCTGAATATTTTCTAGAAATTACCCAATACTGTGGCAAATGTAAGTACATTTGTTCCATACATTCTGTGTAGAGTACCTGAGTTCGACATAAGATAATTTGTGGAAACCTCGCCATGAGTCTCAAACCCTTATGATCTCGTTGAAAAAATCATAACTCCGTTCGCGTAGCGTCTCCGAAGGAGAAACTCCTAACACCGAACTCAGGTTAGAGTGGGCGATCGCCCAATTTGCACACTCTAGAGTCATCAAATATTTAGAATATCTAACAATTAGCTGACAATAAATTTAGTTCACCATATTTTCCACAAAAAGGTACTTGCTTTTTCATGAGAGTTGTGAGATTCTACTATTAATCTACAATAAATCAGTCGAGATACAGTAGTTTTATCGAAAACCTACCACTAACCCTAATGCCTTATGCGGTGATCACATTGATATATGCGACAACTGCCATACCAGAAAATTTTCATTATCTTATATTCATTTAGTAAAAAATATTACCAGGAGTCTGATATGAGCAAACAAAAAAAACAACTAAGACTTGGTGCATTTTTACCTGGTGCAGGTCAGCACGTTGCAGCTTGGCGACATCCCCAAGCACGGAGTAATGGCGCTCTTAACTTTGAGCATTATCAGCAGATAGCCCAGACAGCCGAGCGCGGTAAATTCGACGCATTTTTTCTCGCTGACGGTTTAGCCTTACAACATCGTCCTGGTGCTGAAGGCCGGACTGCCTTCGGTGGAGACTTTGAACCCGTTACTCTATTTTCAGCCTTGTCTGCGGTGACAGAAAGAATTGGTTTTATCGCCACCGCCTCTACTACTTATGAAGATCCGTATATTCTGGCACGCAAATTTGCTTCCTTAGATCATATTTCCGGGGGAAGAGCAGGTTGGAATGTCGTCACAACTGGTAGTAGTGAAGCCGCCGGAAATTTCGGTCTAGAAGCCCATCCTATTCACGCCGAACGCTACATCCGCGCCCATGAATTTATTGATGTAGCCAAAGGTCTTTGGGATAGCTGGGAAGACGACGCTTTTGTCCGTGATAAGGAAACAGCTTTTTATTACGACCCCAATAAAATACATGAACTGAACCATAAAGGTAGATTCTTCTCCGTGCGCGGACCATTGAATATTGCCCGTCCACCCCAAGGTTATCCTGTAATTGTCCAAGCAGGTTCTTCTGAAGATGGTAAAGAACTGGCTGGTAGAACTGCGGAAGTTATATTTACTGCTCAACAAACCCTAGAAGATGGTCAAGCCTTCTATGCAGATGTTAAAGGTAGATTAGCAAAATATGGACGCACCCCGGATCAACTCAAGGTTATGCCCGGTGTTTTTCCAGTCGTGGGACTAACAGAAGCAGACGCAAAAGCCAAATATCAAGAACTGCAAGACCTAATACATCCCCAGGTTGGTTTGGCTCTATTACAGGGACTCATAGGCACGGATCTTTCCAGTTATCCTCTCGATGGACCACTACCAGATTTACCAGAAACCAATGATAACAAAAGCCGCCAAGCATTATTAATTGATATTGCTCGTAGACACAATTTTACCATTAGAGAACTTTATCAATGGATTGCGGGAGCGCGTGGCCACTGGACAATTATCGGCTCACCGGTACAAATAGCAGATCAACTAGAAAGCTGGTTTCTTAACCATGCTGCTGACGGCTTCAATATTATGCCTCCTTATCTTCCCGGTGGACTAGATGATTTTGTGGATTTAGTAATTCCTGAATTACAGCGGCGGGGATTGTTCCGTACTGAGTATGAAGGAAAGACTCTGCGGGAAAATTTGGGCTTATCTCGTCCAGTTAATCAATATCAAAAGGTATTAGCGGCAGTTTAAATAATTGCCATTACACAAAAATTTCAGGACTTACGCAAAATATCTCTCAAAACCTCATGTCTCTGTGAACTCTGTGCCTCTGTGGTGCGGCGGATGGTTTTAATATTATGCCACCGATACTACCGACAGGGTTGGATGAGTTTGTGAATTTAGTTGTTCCTGTTCTGCAAAAACGCGGACTATTTCGTAGTGAATACGAGGGTAGTACGTTGCGTGAAAACCTTGGTTTACGTCGTCCAGTTAATCGTTTTGCTGCTAAACAACAGGAAAAAATATTGGCATTTGCGTGATTTATACAGATACCCGACTTCTCAAAGAAGTCGGGTATCTAAACCATCCCGTCAGCACAGACGTTAAAAGCCTACCGGGATTTCAAACTATCGGAAAGTTAGGCTTGTCCAAAAAACAAGAATCCTTAATCTCATGTATCAAACTCAAGTCAAAATCAACAGCACGATCTCCCACAGATCCCCGATTTCTTGAAAATTCATAACTTTTAGATTCTGCAATTGTTTGAGAAGTCTGGTTTCTAAAACGTCTTGTAACTTTTCTAAGGAAAATATGAGTAAATATAGCAAATTGAAGAGCTTCCCCTCCGCCGCAGTTAGAGCCAATCTCGATTATCCTGTCATTGATACTGATGTTCACACTAATGACTTTACTCCTGCCCTTGAGGATTATATTGCTGACTACGGCGGTGTGAAACTGGTAGATGAATTACGCAAGGCTGAATCTTCTCGTCTTAATCCTAAGAGTGAAAATAAAGACTGGTATCAACAAACTCCAGAAGAACGCCAATATAATCGGACATTGCGATCGCCTTGGTGGGCTAGAGTTACCCGTAATACTTTAGATTTGGCTACCTATACCCTCCCCGCATTACTCTATGAACGTCAAGGGGAGCAAGGATCAGATTATTCGGTATTATTTCCCAATAATGCCTTAGCTGCGGCTGGTGCAAGTAAGGAGAATCGGCAATTATTGCAACGGGCAATTAATCACTATCATGCCGATATTTACCGCAAATATAGCGATCGCTTAACTGTGGTAGCTGGTATCCCCATGACTACTCCCCAAGAAGCGATTGAAGAGTTAGAATTTGCAGTAAATACACTAGGGTTGAAAGTTGCAAATATTCCTGGTGGTGTGAGACGGCCAATTAAGGCGATCACAGATAAATACCCAGCCGATCAATTCCCCGAAATCGGCAAATATGCCTCTTACATTGACTTTTTCGGACTAGATAGTGAATACGACTATGATCCCTTTTGGGCTAAAGCCGTCGAATTAGGTGTACCTCTCACCACCCATTACGGTAGTCAAGGATGGACAGGACGCTCTTCCATTAGTAACTACATGAACAACCATATCGGTCACTTTGCCGATGGTTCTCAAGCCTTTGCCAAAGCCTTATTCTTCGGTGGTGTAACTAGACGTTTCCCACAATTGCGTGTGGGGATGCTTGAAGGTGGTGCAGACTGGGGCGCTCATGTTTACATTCATTTAGTAGACCGTTTCTCCAAACGGAGTTTAGAAGGGCTGCAAAACTACAACCCAGATTTAGCTAATCCTGATGAGTTGTTTGAGTTGTTTGAACAGTACGGTGGTGACATTACTCAAGGACATTCCCTCAGCAAAGAAGAGTTAACCAAGAGTGTATTGGGTTCTTCCTTCAACCGTCATAGCCGTTCACCAGTGGGTAGGGAACTAGAAGATTTTGGTGCAGCAGGGATTCAATCAATTGAAGATATCCGCGATCGCTGGGTGAACAGTTTCTTCTTTGGTTCTGAGTCCGATGATCGCACCATTGCAGCCGCATTCAACGACAAAGCCAACCCCTTGGGAGTCAAACTCAACGCCATTTACTCCTCTGATGTTGGTCACTGGGATGTACCGGATCTTACCGCACCTTTAGCGGAAAGCTGGGATTTGGTCAGAGAAGGCGTGATTTCTGAAGCTGACTTCAAAGCCTATGTGTTCGGTAATCCTTATAAATTCTACACCGAAGCCAACCCCGATTTCTTCAAAGGTACGGCAGTAGAATCCAAACTACCTAAAACCGAATCTCAAGTAGAGAACAAAACCTTGGTAGGTGTGTAAATGACCTTGTGAGGTTACGCCAAATAAATCCCATAGAGACGTTATACATAACGTCTCTACATCAAATAATGAAGAAAATGAACCGCAGAGGCGCAGAGGACGCAGAGAAATTAAGAAAAGAGAAGATTAGTGAATTATGAGTAACTCTAATATATTTAGACCATACTCTTGCATCTCTATTCCTTTGCGCCTCTGCGTGAGACAAAAATTCTACAACTAATATGACATTACCAACAACCAAACTTGGGTTCTGGCTAATCCGATTATTACAGCCCCCATCATTGGTGCTAGTCGTCCAGAACAACTTTTTGAAAGTCTCAAGGCTTTGGAAGTAACACTTGATGACAATTTGAAACAAAAATTAGACGATATCACCGCAGAATATCGTCGGGGAGATTCTCTGCGTTAGGTGGCTTTTCGATGATTTTATTAAACTTTACCGGACGGTTGTTCCAGCCGTCTATTTTTATTTTTTACAGTAGATAAAATGATGAAAAAAATCAAACTTTCTAAATCTTTTCAACGCGCTCCCAATGCGCCAGAATTACCAGATACTCCTTTTCAATTTATTTGTTATTTCGTTAATCAGTTCCGCTGGTGGTATGTGTTAATGGTGTCTCTGGAGATCATACACGCCACTTGTGGAATTATGTTACCTTATGCTATCGGTGAGATGATCCGCAGTGTCACACGCTCCACAGGAGACAGCAAACTCATTTTTGATAGCTTGAGGCAACCTCTAATCCTGTTCACGTCCTTGAGTATAGGTGAGGTAGTATTCGGGCGTTCTGCTGGACTGTTACAGACTATCCTCCATCCTATCCACCGACAGCATATTGTGCGATCGCTATATGCGTATTTACAGCAACATTCCCATCGTTATCTCAGCAGTAGTTTTGCTGGCGCATTAGCCCATCGCATTGCGGAAACTTCCCTGGGTGTCACCCAAACCATGCAAATGACGATTACTGAATTTATGCCAGTAATTATCGTTTATATCGTCTCTACAATTTTACTCTATCGCGCCTATCCTCCTCTGGCTGCATTTGTGGGCATTTGGGCAGTTTTATTTATCAGTATTTCCTTCTGGTTGGCGACTCGTTGCCGAATTTATGCCCGGAAAGCCGCAGCGGCTAGAAGTGAAACCACTGGCATTATTGTAGATTCGGTGACAAATCTCACCAGTAGCCGACTGTTTGCCCGTTTGGGTTTTGAACGCCGCTATTTGAATGACCAATTAAAGCGCGAACTCAAAGAGGTGAGAAAGTCTAACTGGTATTCTGAACGAATTCGCTGGTTTCAGTTTATCTCAGCAGCAATTCTGAAAATCGGTACTCTATATTACTCACTCTCTCTGTGGAGTCAAGGAAAGATTACTGCGGCTGACTTCGTTGTTGCTACTAGTTTATCGTTGTTAATCATTAGTGAAGCCCGCAATTTAAGCAAACGGTTTCTGGAATTGTTTGAACATATCGGTAATGTCGCTAATGGTGTTCATACTATTATTCAACCCCATGAAATTATTGATCGGGATAATGCTATAGATCACGCCATCACGAAGGGTAGCATTGAGTTTCGGCAGGTGCATTTTGGCTACTCATTAGAAAAGACTGTATTTAATAATCTTTCTGTCACTATTCAACCAGGTGAAAGAGTCGGATTGGTGGGTTTTTCTGGTTCTGGGAAATCTACTTTTGTTAATCTGATTTTGCGTTTATTTGACCCCCAATCAGGACAAATATTAATTGATGGGTTGGATATTAAAGATATGACTCAGGAAGCCCTACATTCGCAAATTAGCTTGATTCCTCAAGATCCTTCTCTATTCCATCGAACTTTGTTAGAAAATATTCTCTATGGACGTTTAGAAGCTTCAGAAGCAGAATTGATAGAAGCATCACGAAAAGCTTATGCTGACGATTTTATTACCCAGATAAAGGAAGGTTATGATTCTTTGGTGGGAGAACGTGGTGTTAAACTTTCTGGGGGACAAAGACAACGAATTGCTATCGCCCGTGTTATCCTCAAAAATGCACCCATCTTAATTTTAGATGAAGCCACTTCTAGCCTCGATTCCATTACTGAAAAAGCCATTCAAGATACTCTAGACACAGCAATGAATGGAAAAACAGTCATTGTGGTAGCCCATCGTTTATCTACTATCGCTCATTTAGACAGGATTTTGGTGTTTGATCACGGTCGCATTATTGAAGATGGTACTCACTCTAAGTTATTGGCTAAGGGTGGTGCTTATCACAGATTATGGCAAATGCAAGCTGGTGGATTTTTACCAGTAGCAGCTATAGCAGGTGACAGTTGACAGAGTTAAAAAGATTTTAGTGTAAGGCTTTTTAGAATACAAAAATATGGATTTCCTAATGGTTTGACCTACGGCATATTGCCGTATATAATTATAGTTTAAGAGTCCATCTAAAACTAGATTGATATGGATGTTGCACCTATTCCAAAACAGATAGCGAGACTTGAAGCTCGTATCACTCCAGAAACTAAAGCTTTGTTGCAGAAAGCAGCCGATTTAGAAGGACGTACCCTAACGGATTTTGTGATTGCCAGTGTTCAGGCAGAGGCTTTGCGAGTCATCGAACGACACCAAACCCTCAAGCTGAGTATGGGTGATGCTGAAGCTTTTGTTGATGCTTTACTCAATCCTCCCAAGCCGAATGATGCCCTAAAAGCAGCGGCACTAAGATATAAGCAAGTAATTTCAGTGTAATGGTTCTCAAGATCGAAGTTTTAGATAGTCGTAGGCATATCCGCACTGAATTTTGCTGTGGGCAAGATAGTTTAGATAATTATCTATATAAACAAGCATCTCAGGATCTCAAAAAAAGAGTTGCAACTGTATTTGTTTTGATTGATGAGCCTGATTCCCATGTTTTAGCTTACTACACGCTCTCTGCATATACTGTTGATATTACAGTTCTGCATGAAGCTTCTGCGAAACGATTGCCTCGTTATCCTTATCTACCAGCTACGCTGTTAGGTCGTCTTGCTGTTGATAATAGACAAAAAGGGCAGGGATTTGGTGAGCTAATGTTGGTGGATGCTCTGAAAAGGGCGTTTAATGCCTCTAGACAGGTTGGTTCTCTAGCTGTGGTAGCCGAAGCCTTAGATGAGGAGGTTGTAAATTTTTATATAAAGTATGGCTTTGGGCAATTTAAGCAAAATCCGATGAAACTTTATATGCCGATGCAATCAGTTGAAGAGCTTGTTCAGGATTAGAACTTAAATTCAAGTTATGAAATGGAGAAGCTAATAGCAAGTTTTACTATTAAATAAACAATGCTGGAGAAACATTAAAAAATTCTCCTAAAGCTTTTGCTTGAGCTTTACTAATTGCTCTTTTCCTATTCACAATCTCAGAAACCACACCTTTAGAACCAATAATTCCTACTAAATCAGATTGTTTAATTCCCCTAGCATCCATTAAATGTTCTAGCATTGCATGGGGAGATGATGGTTCAATAGGGTAGTGTTTAGTTTCAAATTCTTCAATGAGAGTGACTAATAATTGTAAGATGGCAGTTTGTTCGGGTGTACGTTGTTGTTCAGCCATTAATTTTTCCACAGTTTCTAATGCTTGATCATATTCTGCTTCGGTGGTGATGACTTTGGGTTGATATTCTACTAATAATTGACTGTAGGTGGTTTTATCTAAGGAAATGGTCATGGTTAACTCCTGTTAAAAGAAAGGATCATTTTTCCATTTTTCTTTATCATACTCAGCATGGGTTAAAAAATATTTGTAGTAGACTGTTTGGATGGCATAATCAATACTAACAATTAAACGATAAGAATTACCTTTGATGTTGAATACAATAAAATTGCCTACTGCATCTGCTGTGGGATAAAATTGTCTAAGTTCATTAAAATTTTGCCATGATGCAGATTTTATCATTCGATACCAGGAGTTAACCGATTCTACTGCATCTGGGTATTTATCAGCATCAGCACGTAAGTTACGAATGCTGATTAAGTGCATATTTTGTTTTTCATCTGGAAATACAAATGTTGATTTTCTATATGTTCTCTAAATGAGAACAATTTGTCAATATTATCCAAATCCCCGACTTCTGAGTATTAATTCATGGTTTTATGAACAAAGGACACAAAGGTAAGAGGGGTTGAGGGATAGAGCGATCGCTACTTCTGTTTTCAAATAAAAGTTTGAACATGGCGATCGCTCATCTTGTTGCTTGAGTTAAGAAACACAAACCAACACATTTTCATGATTTCTTTTACTTCACACCTGAAATAACCTGGCCAATATCTTGAGGAGTTGCACCAGTGGCTAAAATTGCCCGAACTAATAATTCAATTGAAACTGAAGCATCGCCATTTTCAGCTTTAGCAATTCGAGGTTGGCTGGAGCTAATTTTAGCAGCAAGTTCACTTTGAGTCATCAATTTTTGGCGACTTTCCTTCAAGTTTTTACTGAGAGCTAGTTTAATTTCCACAAAGATACTTTCTTCAGTTGTTAACTCCAAAAAATCGGAAACTGTGCCAATTTTCCAGCCTTTAGATTCTAAACGTTCTTTCTTAGCTTGATCCATCACATTACTCATAACTCTTTGCAAAGACTAATATAAAAAATATATCTCTTTGGTACTGTAGTATTATATATTTATATAACTAACTTTTAGTGCGTCTGACAATGATTCTTCCAAATCCACTATATACTACAGACTGCGGTGCAGCTTATCTTGGTGATTCCCTTCAATTGCTAGATCAACTAGAATCTGACTCAATAGATTTAGTGCTGACATCACCACCTTTTGCGTTACAACGCAAGAAATCTTATGGTAACGTAGAGCAGGAAGATTATGTTGATTGGTTGCTTGAGTTTTCTAAAAAAGTTTATCGGGTTCTGAATTCAACTGGTAGTTTCGTACTTGATTTAGGTGGGGCTTATGAAAGTAAACGTCCAGTTCGCTCTCTCTATAACTATCGAGTTTTAATTAAACTTTGTGATGAATTGGGATTTAGGCTGGCTGAAGAATTTTTTTGGTATAACCCAGCTAAACTACCTTCACCAATTGAGTGGGTTAATAAGCGAAAAATTCGGGCAAAGGACTCTGTAAATACCGTCTGGTGGCTCTCAAAAACTGATCATCCTAAAGCAAATGTTAGTAATGTTTTAGTGCCTTACTCTGAGCGAATGAAGAAACTACAGGCAAATCCTCAAAAATACTATACACCGAAAGAAAGACCTTCAGTCCATGATATTAGTAAGAATTTTGCTACTGATAACGGTGGTGCTATACCATCAAATTTGTTAGAAATTGCAAATACTGAAAGTAACTCTAGTTATATTCAATTATGTAAATCTATTTCTATACCTCCTCATCCAGCGAGATTTCCTCAAAAGTTGCCCATGTTTTTCATTAAATTTTTGACTGATACTGGAGATAAAGTTCTAGATATATTTGCAGGATCAAATACTACAGGTTTTGCCGCTGAACAGCTAGAAAGAAGTTGGATGGCTTTTGAACAAGAGCCATCTTATTTAGCATCCTCAGCTTTTCGATTTCTAGATAAATCTCAAAACCCGAAGGATGCTATGACTCTTTATGAATGTCTTCTTACTCAGAAAGAATCAGTTTGTTTAACTACTTCAAAGCAATTATCTCTAACATTATGAAGGTTACTTCAAAGTGGCAAATTTCCTTAAAGTGTTTGTTCATTTGGTTTAGGATAAACTAATTCACCTTCTTTTTCTATTAAACTTAAAGGGATTTTAGGGTTATTAATAGATTCCATTCCTCCACGTATTCTAGATTCCCAATAACTGAACTTAGTCTCAAGTGAAGTAGGGTCAACTCTGTATATAGCTTTTAACACTATTCCTTCATACACAGCAATGTACCAAGCTTTTACAGCACGATATTTAGCTAGGATATCAAGGTTAAGATGATGATTTGTGGTGACACTTTTACTCAAAAGTTTATTAATTGTTTTTAATTCATATTCACGAACTGAAAGTACGTTTTTATTGAAATTACCTCTTGGATCTATGGTAGGTTGAGGAACGTAGACGCAAAGCGGCTTCTCGTTCGCGGTAGCATTGTGAAGCAAAGAGTAAACCAACACCCGAAAGTCTTGTATATGTTGGAGTTCACTCTATTCAACGCCACCTATGCATCTGTGGCATTCTTTTCTTGAATGGATAAATAGCTGAAGATAGTTATCAATTTTATCCCCGAATAAAAAAGTAAGTAGTCATACTAAAACCAACAACAATCACGAATATCCGCACAAAACGAGGGTCTAATCTCCGGGCATAATGAGCGCACAAATAACCACCAAGAGAACCACCCACAGCCATTAAAATAGCTTGATGCCAAGCAATTAAACCAGCGAACATAAAAGGAAAAATAGCGATACCGTTGATACAACTACCAAGAAAGGATTTAAAAGCATTCATGGTGTGAATATTTTTAATACCTAAAAAACTTAAAGTTGCTAACATTAAAATTCCTAAACCTGCACCAAAAAAACCTCCATAAATAGATATTGCTAATTGTGCAATCACGAGAATTAATAAAGGTGGAGATTCTGATGATGATTTCTGGCTTTGAAATTGTAACCACATTTTCAAGGGTTCGCTAAATGTAAATATCAGCGTGGCTGAGAGTAACAGATAAGGAAGTAGCTGTTTAAACATATCCGCTGATGTATATAGCAAAATAACAGAGCCAATTCCTCCACCAATTAAACTGGTAACACATAGTATCAACAGTTGTCGTCGTGGAATATGCAAATTGTGACGATATGCTCCTGCACTGGCCATAGCTGCAATCCATAAAGCAGTATTATTTGTAGCATTGGCGGTAATTGGCGATATACCAGTAAATATTAAGGTGGGAAATGTAATAAAACTACCACCGCCCGCTACAGCATTAAGTGACCCGGCAATAAACGCGGTACTAAAGAGAAGCAAGCTATGGACAAGTGTTAAATTGTTGGGCATTTTGGCTGGTAAATTTTGAGAAGAATGTTTGCTAAAAGACTTGTTTTTTAGTAAAAACTATGGAATACTCCTAATATAATACGACAATCCGACCAATAAACTGTAGTTAATGCTAAACCCTGGTAGTTTACCTGTCAAAACAGGAGTGAAATTGCTTCACTTCTATGTTTTTGTCATGCAACTGCCGATTTTGGCAATTAACTAAAAATTCCCACAAATCTTAATCAACAAAATGAGTAACATTCAACTTTATTACGCTAAAGGTTCTACCTTCTCCCAAAGAACCCGTGTGGTATTACTAGAAAAAGGAATTGATTTCACACCAATTGAAATTGATTTACAGCACAAACCAGAAGGTTTTACCGATATTTCTCGTTACGGTAAAGTTCCTGCGATTAAGCATGGAGATGTAGAACTATACGAGTCTGCAATTATCAATGAGTATTTAGAAGAAGTATTTCCTGAACCCGCTTTGTTACCTCATGATCCTGCTAAAAAAGCAGTTGCGAGAATTTGGGGCGATTATGCTAATACTCGTTTAGTCCCAGCCTTTAATAAATTGCTGCGGGGTAAAGATACCCAGGAACAAGAACAAGGACGGAGAGAGTTTTTAGAGTCTCTTTTGTATATTGAGGAAGAAGGATTAGGTAAACTTTCTGGTAATGGTCCTTACTGGTTAGGGGAAAATTTGAGTTTAGTTGATATTAGTTTCTATCCTTGGTTTGAAAGATTACCAGTTTTAGAAAAGTTCCGTAATTTTACACTGCCATCAGAAACACCCCGTTTGCATCAATGGTGGGAAAATTTACGTCAACGGGAATCCATTCAACAAGTTGCTAATCCTACAGAATTTTACATAGAGCGATTTGCTAAAATTCTTGGTTTAACAGTCATAACTGCGTGAAATAAAGTTTTTGAAATTACTTTAATATTACTGCTAATTAAAGTAAGTTCACTAATAATAAATAGTTTGATTAAATACAAAGAAGGGTAAAAATGACGTTTAAAAGTTTCTCTTTCAAAAGTTTGAAAAAACCTAAGTTATTTGCTTTGGTGACAGTGTTTTTTGCCTTTGTAGTAAGTATTCCCTTATTACCTTTGCCAGTATTATCAGTTGATTCTCGCGCTAACATTCAGTTTGTTTCGTCAAATTGGGTAGCTGAAAACGCCAAAGATCCCAACCTCAGAATTTTAGATGTACGTAATTTTCCTCTCGACTATATAGAAGGACATCTTACCAATGCTGTAAACATTGCTGATACGGCTTTTAGAGGACCAAAAGAAGGATTACCAGTACAATATTGGGACAATCAAAAACTAGGCGAAATATTTGCCAATTCAGGAGTAACAAATAATAGTCGTGTACTCGTATATTCAGATGGTAGAGATGTTTTAGGTGCGACAATGGTTGCTTATTTACTAGAACGTTCTGGATTGAAAGATATTGCCGTATTAGATGGTGGTTATACTGGTTATAAAACTGATCAAGTTGTCACAAAAGAATTTCCTAAATACTCAGTCAGTAAATTCACAGTTCGGGATAACCCTTCAGTGCGTGTGAGTTTAAATGATGTGAGAAAATTTATTGGTAAGCCAGGAGTTACCTTTATTGATCCTAGACCAGAAAAATTGTTCCGGGGTGAGGAAAATATTTGGATACGCAATGGACATATTCCTGGTGCGCGGAATATTCCTTGGGTAACATTTACAGATGCTAAAAATCCTCATAAACTAAAGTCATTAGATGAGATTAAGAAAATTCTGGCAGATAAAAAGATTACTCCTGAAAATGACATTATTGTTTCTTGTAGTACAGGACGAGAAGCTACATTACAATATGTGGTTTTAAAGCATCTGCTTAATTATCCCAAAGTCAGAATCTATGAAGGTTCTTGGACAGAATATAGCACTCAAAAAGATTTGCCAGTGGCTACAGGAGAGGAAAAACTAACTTAGAAGAACACAGGTTAGAGGGTGTTTGAAAAGTTAGAAGTTGAGTAAAAAAAGCTCTCCGGGTATAATCTGTAAATACAAAGATACAGAACCGTAGAGAGCAATGAGTAAAGTATACTCCAGCAACTTAACTAGAGAACAGTGGGAACTAATAGAACATTTAATTCCAGCAGCTAAAACTGGTGGTAGAAAACGAGAAGTAGATATTTGGTGCATACTTAATGCCATCTTTTATGTATTAACTCAAGGATGTACATGGCGAAACTTACCCGGAGACTTTCCCCCATGGCAAACTGTATATACATATTTCCGCAATTGGCGACAAGATGGGACATGGATTAG
>NZ_JADEVZ010000136.1 GCF_015207875.1 Dolichospermum sp. LEGE 00240 | reverse complement strand
TATGGCTAGAAGAAGCTGAATTGGGTTTAGGATTATGGGAGGGAGAATATCAAGGACTAACTAGACAGTGGTTACGTTGGTATGATCAAGAGAATAATTGGTTGCCTACACCAGAAGAACGAGAAAAGCAACGGGCAGATTCTGCTGAATTAGAAGTAGCTAAATTACGACAATTGTTATTGGAACAAGGTATCAGCTTACCTAATGATCAATAGGGTTAAAAATTGTCCAGTCTGAAAGTCATTATTACTAATTTTATGTCTAAATCACCTCTCTACGAAACAGATTTCATTGATTGGTTAACTCAACAAAAATTAGCCTTAGCTAGTCGAGATATCATAGCTTTGGATTGGGAAAATTTGGCAGAAGAGTTAGAGGGTGTTTGAAAAGTCTAATTTATTACTTGCAAGGGCGACTAGAAGTCGCAGCTACACAGACGAAACCCACCTATTCCTTCGGAACGCTACGCGAACGTGGGTTCAAAAGCCTTGATTTTTCGTTAGTCCACGCAGGTGGACTTTGTTTGTGTAGTAGCGATTTCTAATCGCCGGAAACTTTTCAAACATCCTCTTACTCATTGCTCTCTACGGTTCTGTATTTTTAGTATTTACAGATTATACCCTGAGAGCTTTTTTTACTCAACTTCTAACTTTTCAAACACCCTCTAAGAGAAATTCTCAATCCTGAATGGTTTCCATCATAATAGTTATTATGATGTTTATAAACTCAGCTAAATATGAACGAAAAATACAATAGTGCCAAAGAATGGCGTCAAGCAAATTACCGAAAACTGAAACAATATCGTGGAGAATGGATTATTTACACTAAGGATGGTGTAATAGCTCATCACCAAGATTATAGAATCATGACACAGCAAATTGACCTTCAGAACTTAAAATCTTCTGACTACATCACTGAGCGGATCTACGAGAACGAATTTGTTGAGCCAGTGAAGTTTTTCCCAGTGCGTTTTAGAACAGTCAAAAAACATGATTGGCAGCCAAAATACGAAGTCTGTCTAACTTTTCAAAATTCTAAAATCTTGGAAATGCTTGTAGATTCTGGTTCGGATATTAGCCTAATTACATTTTATTTAGGCACAGACTTAGGATATGCCCTCTCTCAAGGAGAAGTTCTGAGTAATGCAGAAGGAGTAGGCGGGAGTGTACAATATGTACTCCGACAAGTTGAAATGCAGATTGATAATTGTACCTTTTCTGCTCCTGTTGCCTGGTTACAAAATGAGGATTGCCAAGAAGTTTTATTGGGTAGGGAAGTTGTGTTTGATTTATTTGATATTGAATTTAAACAAGCTGAGGAGAAAATCCTATTCAAATACAGGGGATAACTACTGGTAACTTATAAAACAAGTGTGTTATAAGTGAGCTAATTAGTAATATACTATGGGTGGGTGATCTGGCTACTTCTATAATTAAATTAAATGCTAAATTTAGCCTAATATCGAGATATATAGGCCGTCAAATCAATAATTTTCAAATTGATAGTTAATTAATACTTATGTCTGATACAGTTATTCGTGTTGAAAATCTCGGTAAAAAATATATTATCGGCCATCAAAAGCAGGAACCTTAATTAAGGGGAAAAAATGAACGAAAATTGGCGAGCGAACTGCTTGCATCAGCGTTTCGCTATCGCCCTGAAAGAATAGACTGTAGAAATGCCAGCAAAACGGTATATTGAACTATATCAACAGGTATTGGCATAAAATGTGTTTACTAAATTCTGTTATGTAGCTGAAAATTGTCGAGCGAACTGCTTGCAGCAGCGTTTCGCTATCGCCCTGAAAGAATAGACTGTAGAAATGCCAGCAAAAAGATATATAAAACTATACCAACAGGTCAGGCGATCGCATAATAATTCCAATTCTTTTTGATATAATAAAATTGTTTACAAGGAAAAACTATCATGCAATATCAAATTTTTGTTCAAAGTCAATCTGAAGAAAACTTTGTGGCATCAGTTGTTGGAATATCATCAATCGTGATCGCCAATAATGGTATTCTTTTGACAAGAAATCGGCAAGATTTTGAGAAAATACCCGGACTAGCTATGCAAGATTGGTCAACTTAATTAACTCGTAAAACTAAAACCCAATTTGATTTATCAGAATTTTACTTGCCCATACAACTAAATTTAAACAAAGTTTAAAAACTTGAAAACAGATAGTCTATTTTACCGATTATTCCAAACATTTCCGCCACTACTGTTTGATCTGCTGAAATTTACCCCTGTTAACAGTAATTACAAATTCAAGTCAGTAGAAATAAAACAACCTGCCACTATGACTTTTTATTGGCAAGTTCCAGAGTCCACCGTATATACTTAAATGAATTAGAACCTCCAGCAAATGCCCCCATTAGTCTGAAGTTGTTAAAACTGATTGTTACTCCTGCGGATAAAAGTGCAGTTTTAGCACAAGAAATTGCCAAAGAAACCTATGGAGAAATAACTCAAAGACCATTGCAATTACAACTGATTGATTTGCTCCCGACTATCATGGTTTATAAACTGCCTATTTTAAGTAGAGAGGAAATACAGCAGATGATAGGAATAACAGACGTAGACCTCAAACAAACCCGTTTTTATCAGGATGTCTTTGCTGAAGGACAACAGGAAGGAAAACAACAAGGAAAGCAAGAAGGAAAACAAGAAGGAAAACAAGAAGAGGGAGTGAGTATCGTTCTGCGTCTTCTAAAACGGCAATTTGGTTCTTTAGATTCTGCCATTGAAACCCGAATTCGGGGTTTGAAACTAAGTGTAATTGAAATGTTGGTTGATCAATTACTTGATTTTAAGGATATTTCTGAGTTAAAAACCTGGTTAGAAGACCACTAAATTTTCATTTTCGCCTTTAATCTATCCCTAAGGCCAACTTATAATCGCCTGAGATATACTTTGTTGATCTTCAAAGCGATCGCTAATTTATGAAATCTCGAATACCCGCATAAAACCAGTGGCAAAAAAAGCAGATATAGGCAGTAAATATCATTCTTTGCTAGTTTTGTGTTAGATATTCCCTTAATTCAACAAATCATGAGGTGGGATATGACAGTGTTAAGAGAATCACCCTGGTATGAAGAAATCCTTAAAGAAGGATTGCAACAAGGAGAACAAAGGGGATTGCAACAGGGATTGCAACAGGGGGAACAACGGGGATTGCAACAAGGACTACAACAAGGGGAGTCTGTCCTGGTTTTGCGTCAACTCACTAAAAGGTTTGGGGAAATAGAATTTTCTATGAGGGAGAAAATCCAGAAGTTACCTACTACTGAGTTAGAGATATTGGGAGAAAGTTTATTGGATTTTTCCCAATTACAAGACCTGATAGACTGGTTAGCAGTTCATTAAACTGCTAACACAGAAGTGATTAGGGAGGGTTAAGGCGATCGCTTCCCTGGGTATGGCAACTGAATATATAATCTGATCATGCCCAGATCCTCACTATTTTGTAAAAAAAATAAACTCTAGTTTATATCTAAAGGAATTATGAAAGTGTTTAGTTAAAAAAATATTGTAAAAATTAGTTATATAAATGAAAACAGATAAATTATTTTACAGAATTTTCTTAAATCAACCAGATTTAATAGCAGAATTAATTCCTGGTATTCCTAGTGATTGTGAATTTGAGTATAGCGCACCTGTACTCAAAGAAAAAGAAACTAGGTTAGATGGGTTATTAACACCGATTAGTAATAATTCCGATGTACCGCTAATATTTCTCGAAGCACAAATGCAGCGAGATATAAAATTTTATAGTCGCTATTTTCAGGGAATATTTAGCTATATTGACCAATATGAAATTAGCAGAAATTGGTGCGGATTACTAATTTTACTGAATAAACGTTTGGAATTAGGTTCAGAACTTCCACACAGAAACTTACTGAATAGTCAAGTAGAAATTACAAGATAATCGCCGTTGATCTTGAAAGCGATCGCTAATTGATGAAATCTCAAATTAGTCCTTGGGGAAATTCTTTAACCTTGACTCTATAAATAAAATAAGAACATCAGATCCCCGACTTCTTAGAGAAGTCGGGGATCTGGAACTGTTGATCTTGAAGGCGATCGCTTGGTTAAATGAAACTCTTTAGCAGGTATCAATTGTTCAGAGGAGTTAAGCAAAGTGTACTGACGATAAATATGACATTTGAATCAGAATCCCTGAACCTAGCGGACACTAAGGAATATGAATTAAATAAAGTGCAAAAGTAGGGTGTGTTAGTTAAGTAGCGAGCAAGATGCTCGCATTACTTCAGGTTTCAAAATGGATGAGGTTTAATTAACTATGTGTTATTCTATTATTCATCCATTAGAGAACAGCGATGACCAAGAAAAAAGCAGATATTGGCGGTAAACGCCTAATTAGTTTAGCACCTGAGCAATGGGTACGTTGGTTAACTAATAATCCTGATTTAACAGTCAAAGAGATTATTAGTTCCGATTTTCAATGGGTAGCAAGAGAAAATGATGTATTAATTAAAGTCTCTAGTCCCAAGGACGGAGAATTTTTAATTCTAAATGAGTTACAATTGCGTTACAACAAGCAAGTACCCGTAAGAATTTATGCTTATACAGCCTTAGCCAAAGAAAACTATAATTTACCGGTTTATCCCGTATTGCTTAACATTCTACCTAATTCTCAAACAGAAATAATTCCTAACTACTATGAAACGGAATTTATGGGAATTAAAACTTATCAAAACTATCATGTTATTAATCTGTGGGAATTAGATGTTAATTTAGTTTTTGAGCATAACTTATCAAGTTTATTGCCTTTTGTGCCAATATTAAAAGGAGGAGGAAATGAAAGTATTGTCAGGCAAGCAGTAATTGAATTACGAGCCAATGAAACTTTAACGGATTTAGAGCCATTATTATCATTTTTTGCGGGTTTTGTCCTGGATATACCCTTAGTTCAACAAATAATGAGGTGGGATATGACCATATTGAGAGAGTCTCCTTGGTATCAACAAATCTTAAAAGAAGGTTTGGAGACAGGAGAAAAACAAGGTTTGCAGCAAGGTTTACAGCAAGGTTTGCAGCAAGGTTTGCAGCAAGAAAGTCGTAAATTGGTATGGAAATTAATTGACCGTCGTTTTGGAACTTTATCATCTGATTTTAGCCTCAAAATTAATCGCTTATCAATTACTCAACTAGAAGAACTAGCAACAGAGTTACTCGATCTCACTGAGATAAATCAACTAGAAAATTGGTTGCAACAAAATTCAGAGTCTGGAAACATTCCTCTCAGCTAGTACACTAGGGCGTAAATAGCATGACCATTAAAAGCTCCAAAAATTTGATTAGACATCTCCAAAAAAGATTGTAGAGGCGTTCCATGGAACGTCTCTACAGGGTTTTCAGGTCAAGCATCTTTAATTTTTGGAGATGTCTATTGATTACAAGGCTTGAAAATGGTTTATTCACTTACGCCGTGCTGTACTAGTAATGTAAGTTGCTAGTTAGGTGGATTGTCAATTATTAGAGTTTCATGCTATTGCTTCGCGTTCACGCAGTGTCCCGCAGGGATAGGTTTACGTTCCACAACCTAACCTACAAATCAAGGCTTTTTCTAATTTGGACAAGGTATTGTGTTAACAATCAATATTTAAACTGTAGCTGAGTAAGTAAAATGCAACCTACACAAGCAAATTACCAGATTTATGAACAAGATTATCCTGAATGGTTGGATATTACCCTTAACCAACTGCAAAATCGGGATTTAGAAAATCTTGACTGGGAACACTTAATTGAGGAAATTACTGCATTGGGAAACGAACAAAGGCGTAAAGTAGAAAGTTATTTGAGACAACTTATTAAACACTTACTTCTTTATCAATATTGGGAAAGTGAGAAATCCTATTGTGTCAAGGGATGGATTGAAGAAATTGATAATTTTAGGTCTGAATTAGATTTATTATTGGAGTCTAAAGTTCTTTATAATCATTGTGCAAAAATCCTAGATAAGATCTACATTAAAGCTAGAAACAATGCTATTCGTAAATCTGAACTATCTCCAGCAATCTTCCCTGAAAATTGTGTTTATTCTTTAACAGAAATCCTCAATCCTGAATG
>NZ_JADEVZ010000135.1 GCF_015207875.1 Dolichospermum sp. LEGE 00240 | reverse complement strand
ATTAATAATAAACTCAAATTAATCAAAAGACTTGGATATGGATTTCGCAACTTTAGTAATTTTAGATTACGTAGTTTATTAAACTGGCACTTTAGTATTAATTCTCCATAAAAGGGACGCAAGAGCCGGAAATATTTTGATAGCCTGCGTGGCGTAGCCATAGTTGGTCATTGACAGTTTCAATTAAAGCTCTTTTTCTTAACATAAGTTTTTCCCACAATTCAACTAATTTATTCTTCATATTCTTCTTAAAAGGAGTAATTAATTTCACATCATTTTCCAATAGTTCCTGAAATAAACTTTTAGAAATATATCCTTTATCTCCAAAAAGTCTTCCCCATAAATTTTGTGCCAAAGTAGGAACTGGTTTCCGGTCATCAACATTTCCGGGAGTAACTTGAAAAGCTAATAATTCGCCTTGTTCATTAATAATTAAATGAAGTTTAAATCCAAAGTACCAATCCACAGAATTTATTTCTGGAAATAGGTAATATAGACAGCTTATGTTGTTTAAAAATTTTAGGCAAAGTTTGATCATTATCAAACTTTGCCATTAACCTACTTTCTCTGAATTCATTAATACTATTGGACTCTATCTCAAAGTATCCTATTTCATTGATTTTTTGCAAAATAGAGTATTTTTCAAATAGTGCTTCCCAAGCAACATCATTTTTAGTGTTTTTATCACTCATAGTTTTTTACTAAAATCTCATCCACTTTACCTCTTTTTTTACCATTACAATTTATCGCTCTTATAGCTGATATTTTTGTATGCAGATAATCTTTATATAGGTCTTCGATAAATTCTGTATAAGCATTGCTTAGTAAAATATGACAACCCCTACTATTTAGATCATCAAATACCTCTTTTAATCTTCTCTGTTCCTGTTTATTGAAACCGTTAACATCGTAGCCAGTAAAAGAAGCAGTTTCGGAAACTGGATCATAAGGAGGATCGAGATATATAAAATCTCCTCGTTTTGCATCTTTAACAGCTTCTTGAAAATCAGAGTTTAATATTCTAACTTGATTTTCATTTAAATATTTATTAACTGCTTTTAAAACAGCTATATCTAAAATATTGGGATTTTTATATTTGCCAAAAGGTACATTAAATTGACCTTGAGAATTAACTCTAAATAACCCATTATAACAAGTCTTATTTAAGAAAATAATTCTGGATGCTCGTTGAACTTCTGTTTTAGACTTGAAATTCTTTTCTCGATCCCAGTCTCTAATATCATAATAATAATATTCATTATTTTTGTGATTTTTTAAATCCTCAATTAGTTCATCTAAAGAATTTTTAATTATTTTGTAACAATTTATCAATTCAGCATTACTGTCATTAATGACAGCTTTTTTAGGTTGCAAACTAAACAAAAGCGCACCACCACCAATAAAAGGCTCGTAGTAGGTTTGAAGATTATAATTTTTAGGGAGGTGATTGGCTAGAATTGTCGGCACAAGCTGTCTTTTTCCTCCTGCCCACTTTACAAAGGGTTTGACTGACGGATTAACTGATACCATTTTATGACCTGCAAATTATTAAGTGACAATAGCATAATGATACTATTGTACTATATAATTAATATTTTCCTATAGAGTCACAGTTATACTATATTTTTGGACAAAATCGGGATTTTTGAGAATTAGGGACTTCCAAGAAATAAATTATCCTGATTAACGAACCACGGAGGCGCAGAGGACACAGAGGAATAAGGGTTTGAGAGATTTTTGCCTTAGCTGGTTTATCGGTCGATAAGCCTTTTTTTTATCATGCAAATCATAAGCTGCACTACTAGTAGTCTGTCAAGAACTAATTGACGGGTAAATAAATTTTCCTTCTTTCCTTCTTTCTTCCTTCCTTCGTGTTCTTCGCGTCTTCGTGGTTCATTCCTTTATCCGTCAAAATTTATTTGACAGACTACTAGCAGCAATTTCGGCAACTAATTCTGGTGAACCTTCAATATAGTCATCTGCTGTAATGCGGGACTTTCCTCCGAAACTTTGATCAATGAATAAAATTCCATCGGGTTGGGGTTCTTTATCTTGATCTAATCTAATTGTGGGTTCAATACCTAACTTGACACCGGGTGTAGCAATTTGATAATTCCCTAACCAAATTACCAGTTTTGCATGGGGTTCTGCATGACGTTGAAAGCGTAAGGGTGATGCCACGTAAACTACTCCTTCGATTAATTCGGCTTTTTTAACATGGAGACTTTCTGTATAACGACGTTCAAATTCGTGGCGTGATAGGCGATCGCCACTTTCTAAAGGTAAAATCAGATTTTGAGGAGTATTGTTAATATCTGGTTTCTTAATCACCATGTTGCGTCCCTCCATTAATTACCTTAATTTTATAAAATATCCAACTTGTTAAACAACCATTTGCACGCACTATCCACGTCTGGAACTTGTTCTCCAGGGGGTACAGGTGGACGATTTACCATCACAACCTTAATTCCGAGTTTCCTAGCGGCGATAATTTTGGGATATGTGGCACTACCACCGCTATTTTTACTAACAATGGTATCTATATTATATTTGAGTAAAATTTCCTGTTCGTTTTCTAAGGTGAATGGTCCGCGATCGCATAAAATTAATCCAGGTGGGACGACAACATCAGTATTTGGTGGATCAATCATCCGCATTAAAAACCAAATTTCCTGTAAATGTGCAAAAGTCGCAATTTCTTGTCTACCAATTGTTAGAAATACTCGTTTAGCTTGATTTGCTAAAACAGCAGCAGCAGCGAGATTATTTTCTACTTCTAACCAACAATCATCCGCTAATTTTTCCCAGGGTGGACGAATTACCATTAATCGCGGAATACCTACTTCCTGTGTCGCTGCGGCAGCATTTTCAGAAATCTGATTAGCGAAAGGATGAGTAGCATCAATTAATATATCAATTTGCATTTTTCGCAAATAACTAACTAATCCTGAGACACCCCCAAAACCGCCAATCCGCACATTACCAACCAGATTAGCAGGTTTACGAGTTCGACCAGCTAAAGAAGCGATCGCCTCAATACCAGGAATATTTGCTACCTTAGCCGCCAATTCCACTGCATCACCAATGCCACCGAGAATTAAAACCCGCAACATATCAATTCCCTAAAAACCTCATGCTGTATTTATTACTCCTGACTCCTTTTAACTTGATTTTGGAGTTTTTCTATAGTTTGGGAATGTGACCGCTTTAATGAATAATTTAACCAAATCAAACTACCAGAAAACATAGTTACAACTACAACCAAAATACCTGTTAACAATTTCACCTGAAAATGCAGACGTTTTACCTGATTAACTTGATTTTCCTCTGGAAGTTGAGACATAGAAGCTAAACGGAGATTTTCATTATCTACCATCACCTCCATCCTCGTTTCTTCCACTTTTACAAATGTCACCTTACTTTGCAGCCATTGAGTAATTAACTCAGGACAATTTTTATTAAACCATTGCCAAGCCAGCATTTTAGCTACTGGTTTCGACATTTTAGTGATAAATTTTAGAGTCTTATTGAGAGTTCCAAAACGCAACTTATGATTGATCAAATTAGTTGAACCAACATCATAAAGACAATCTATGATAGCTTTGATTGTCACTTCTTCCTGATAGATCAAGGTTTTTAATAATAGTCTCAGTTCATTAATTAGTTGTTCCTCTTTCTCTTTCTCTTTTTCCTGAACTTTTTGTGTTAAATGATTAGATATTTTTGCAGATTTAGACATATTACAGCATATTGCAGATTAAGTAGGTGAACACAATGAAACCAAACTGTGTAAAGAAATGTAAAATCGCTGAAAACTTCTTTACTCTTGCCTCTTGCCTCTTACCTTGCTATAACGACAATTTTCAACGCCAACCTACTTAATGAGCTACAGGATCTAAATTCAAAGCCAGACAGCAAGCCAGTTTGACTCCTGACTCGGTGACTTCTGCTGTAAAAGTATGGGTAGCTGGAAAAGTTTTTTTATTATAGTTCCCAGTTTCCATTACCCAATCTTCCGAGAACCAGAAATTTTCGCCAAAGCATCTTGAAAAGCGGGTGGTAACTGACGCATAATTTTACCTTTTTCCCGATCTAAAGCGACTAACGTGACCAGAGCAGTAATATATAAATCTTGACCATCAGGAGAAACAAGGGTGTAGTCCCAGTTCATTCTCACTCCCGTTACCTCAGCCATCCGTGTTCTTACTATAACTGGCATTCCTAATTTCACCGACTGATGATAACGAATTGACAACTCTACAACAGGTAAATCACAACCTAAAGCTACTAAATCAGCAAATTCAATGCCGATGGAACGTAAGCATTCTACCCGGGCTTCTTCCATCCATGTTAAATAAGTACCATGCCAAACTATACCCGCATAATCAGTATGGTGAGGTTGGGCTCGGACTGGATATTCAAACCAATTTTCAAAGGCCACATTAGTCACACTATCAATGGCGCTGGTGGGTGGTAATTGAGGCTGATTGATTTCTTTAGGCATAATAATAATTTTTACAAGGGACAGATGACTAAAAAACCGATAAAACTTTGTAAATTGGATATTTGTGAACTATTTCTCATCTTACCAGATTGTCAGGACGTTGCGTACAACGCCCATGATTCCCAAAATTTGAGCAATACTGGTACATGAAGAAAGATAGACAGAAATTACAAAAATGACGATTCAACTTACAAATACAGGATTATTAGACTGGACTGGTGATACTTTAGCCTTTGGTCTATTTGAAGATGCGGTGGAGTTAACTGGGGATCTGGTCAAGTTAAATGATAAATTTGCGGGGATTTTAACAGAAGTTATTACCGAGGAAGAGTTTACAGGTAAGGCTAATAGCACCGTTGTTATTCGTTTAGGTGGGACTTACCCAGTGAAGAAGGTGATTGTAGTTGGTTTAGGGAAACCAGACGCGCTGAAACTGGAGAGTTTACGCCGTGTAGTTGCGACTCTAGCCAAAACCGCCAAAAAGCAAAAAACCAAGACTTTGGGTATCAGTTTACCACTGTGGAACAATGACCCAGCCACCACAGCCCAAGCACTAACTGAGGGCATAGAATTGGCACTTTACCAAGATATTCGCTTTAAATCTGAGCCAGAAGATAAAAATCCCAATATCGAAACCATTGATTTACTTGGTTTAGCTGGACAAGAAGCGGCTATTACCCGCGCTAATCAAATTGTTTCTGGTGTGATTTTGGCGAGACAGTTGGTAGCAGCCCCGGCGAATACGGTTACACCTATTACTATGGCAGAAACTGCCCAAGCGATCGCTCACGAACACGGGTTAGAACTGGAAATTTTGGAACAGGAAGAATGCGAAAAACTAGGCATGGGGGCATTTTTGGGAGTCGCCCAAGCTTCTGATTTACCACCAAAATTCATTCACCTCACCTATAAACCAGTCGGTACACCTAAGCGGAAACTGGCAATTATCGGAAAAGGCGTAACTTTTGATTCCGGTGGATTGAACATTAAAGGTGCTGGTAGTGGGATTGAAACCATGAAAATGGATATGGGTGGTGCAGCGGCAACTTTAGGCGCGGCTAAGGCCATTGGGCAGTTAAAACCAGATGTGGAAGTTCACTTTATCTCTGCCGTTACCGAAAACATGATTAGCGGTAAGGCATTGCACCCTGGAGACATCTTAACTGCCTCAAATGGCAAAACAATCGAAGTTAATAACACCGATGCTGAAGGGCGATTAACCTTGGCTGATGCCTTGGTTTATGCGGATAAGTTGGGTGTGGATGCGATCGTTGATTTAGCTACTCTTACAGGTGCTTGTGTGGTAGCTTTGGGCGAAGATATCGCCGGTTTATTTACACCAGATGACACGGTAGCTTCCCAACTACAAACCGCCGCTGACAATGCCGGTGAGAAAATTTGGCGGATGCCGATGGAAGATAAATATTTTGACGGGTTAAAATCGGGTATTGCTGATATGAAAAATACTGGACCCCGTTATGGCGGTTCAATTACTGCGGCTTTATTCCTGAAGCAGTTTGTTAAGGATACCCCTTGGGCGCATTTAGATATTGCCGGACCAGTTTGGGCTGATAAGGAACATGGCTATAACGGTGCTGGGGCAACTGGTTTTGGTGTGAGAACACTGGTTAGCTGGGTTTTAAGTTAGTTTAATTTCACCTCAACAGGGCGGGGAAACCCCAGGGCGGGGAAACCC
>NZ_JADEVZ010000016.1 GCF_015207875.1 Dolichospermum sp. LEGE 00240 | reverse complement strand
TGTAATGTTCCAGATTGCATTGTGCTGTGGAAGGTTTGCTGATTTTTCTAATTGTCCGATACCTGATAAGTAGATGATACTTTTTATCAATACACTATTTTACTACTTTGTCAATGCGTAAGTCCTAATATTCATGTTTATCCCCAATAGGAGACGTAATTTCCAGCACCCCTGCTAAATATGCCAATTTTACAGCATGATTTTCTTGTAACTGCACCTCAATAGTTTTAAACTGTTGTCAAGAAACACTAGGTACAGTTACCAGTTTTTCTTCTTCCTGTTCTAAAATTGGAACTTTCATAGAAAAAACCTGGGAATTTTTAGTTAACTATACTTTATCTTAGGATAAATGGTTTAGAGGGTATTACCCTACTTTGTGTTCCCTAAATTTTGCCTATATCTCTCCCCATAAACAGAAAATAATGTTTAAATAAGCGCAAGACAAGCTTGTGGCGAGGTTCACTAAATGAAATTGCGGGAATTATTAGCGGCTGTAGATGGAATTGAGTCTGTAAATATACCAGATATTGATATTCAAGGACTGAAAACTAATTCCCATGCCTGTGGTATGGGCGATTTGTTTATTGGGATGCCAGGAACTAGGGTAGATGGTGGGGAGTTTTGGTCTGGGGCTTTGGCTGCTGGTGCTGTAGCGGCGATTGTTTCCCCCGAAGCAATGAGGAAAAATCCGCCGACAGCAAACTCTGTGGTAATTAGTGCTGAGAATATGACTCAGGCTTGCGCTCAAATAGCTGCGGCTTTTTATGGTTATCCCGGACAAAAACTGAAAATGGTGGGTGTGACGGGGACAAATGGGAAAACTACTACCACTCATTTGATTGAATATTTCTTAACTCAGGGTAATTTAGCGACGGCGTTAATAGGTACGCTGTATACGCGCTGGCCTGGTTTTGAAGAGACCGCTGTGAATACTACTCCTTTTGCGGTGGATTTACAGCAACAATTGGCTAAAGCGATGAATGCTGGTTGTGATACTGGGGTGATGGAAGTTAGTTCTCATGCTTTGCACCAGGGTAGGGTTTTGACTTGTGCTTTTGAGGTGGGGGTGTTTACTAATCTCACTCAGGATCATTTGGACTATCATTTGGATATGGAGGATTATTTTGCCGCAAAAGCGTTGTTATTTAGTCCTAATTATCTGCAAGGACGGGCAATTATCAATGCTGATGATATCTACGGTCAACGGATAATTGCATCTTTGCATCGGGAACAGGTTTGGAGTTATAGCGTTAATGATAGTACGGCTGATTTTTGGATGAGTGATTTAAGTTATCAACCCCATGGGGTGAGTGGGATTTTACATACTCCTCAAGGTAATGTGGCTTTTAGTTCGCCTTTGGTTGGTCAATATAATTTAGAAAATCTTTTGGCTGCTGTGGGGGCGGTTGTCCATTTGGGGTTAGATTTGCAATTGGTAGCAGGTGCTATTTCTGGGTTTCCCGGTGTTCCTGGACGGATGGAACGGGTACAAATTAGTTCACAACAGGATATTAGTGTGATTGTGGATTATGCCCATACTCCTGATAGTTTGGAGAATTTGCTGAAGGCGGCTCGGCCGTTTATTCCTGGTAAAATGATATGTGTATTTGGTTGCGGGGGAGACCGCGATCGCACTAAACGTCCGAAAATGGGGAAAATTGCGGCGGAACTCGCAGATATAGCGGTGGTGACTTCAGATAATCCTCGCACGGAAGACCCGGAAAAGATATTAGAGGATGTGCTGGCAGGTATTCCTGATCTAGTGCAGGCAATGGTGATGAGCGATCGCTCTACCGCCATTCGGACGGCTATTTTACAGGCTCAACCTGGAGACGGTGTATTATTAGCCGGTAAAGGTCACGAAGACTATCAAATTCTCGGTACTGAAAAAATTCACTTTGACGACAGAGAACAGGCACGAGAAGCTTTACAGGAAAGAATAAATAACCAAAATTAGATCGTTAATTCTGTCAGAGTGGGGTTGTCCCACTCTTCCTGACTCCTGAATGGTAATTCAGATACCTCTAACTTCCAAAGGTAAAAAAATAGTCAAAACTTCCCCATTTTGGGGACGTTGACGCACAATTAATTTCCCCCCAATTGCTTGAAATAAATGCTTAGTTGCCGCCATATTTAAACTAATTGCCCCTGTTTCCGGCTGAAACATCAATAATTGACCCAATGACTTCCGAATTGGTGGCGTTGTCCTGTAGCTTTGATCTTGACAATCAAACTGAGGAGACAATTGCAACTTTAACTGATCACCTGCCGGAATTACTTGCACCTGAATACAACTACCAGGAGGTAAACTGCGCGTAAAATTCTCGATTAAACTGGTAAGCACCCTATCCAGCATTGCCGGATTACTAACCACCGTCGGTAACTGCTTCGGTAAAACCACATTTAAAGTTAAATTACGCCGGGTTGCCGCCAATTGCCAACGGGGAATACTCTGTTGTAAAATCTCATCCAAACACATCGGCGATAATTGGGAATTAGCAAATTTTGAAGGTTGTGATAAATTCTCTAACTCTGCCGCCTTGAATAATAACTCCATCCGGTCAATTTGCTCAGTACATTCATGATCAATAACCTCCAACCGACCGATAACATTAACAGGTAAATCCTTCCTTTTTAATAGTAACCGCGTCAGCATCCGAATAGTTGTTAACGGAGTGCGAACCTCATGAGCAAAGGCTTGGAGCAATTCCACATCAGAACGAGATGGAGATTTCGGCGGTGGAGTAGGTGAATGACAAGATAATGAAGTATGCGTAACTGGATTACTTTCTGCGGGAATAGTTAACTCTTGCAGTAATAACTGACTAAATTGAATTACAACTTGATAATCTGGAGCAACAAAAGGATAATTTTGTACCTTAACATCTAAGTCAGCAAACAATTCAGGGTTAGTTAAAACCACCCTAGCACCTATAGATTCCCAAGCCTTTTGGACAACTGCCGATTCAAAAGAAAACAAAAATTCCTTCTTACCATTCTCATTTTCCGCTAAAACCAAAACTAATCTAAATTTATCTGTAAATATCAAGCAAAACTGTTCCACACCCAGAGGATCAGCCGGTAACAAAGGTAAAATAGATTCTTGAAAAGTAGCAGTATGGGGAGTATTTGTTTCTATATTATTTATATTCTGCGTCACTTCTGACGGCATCATAAATGGCATCAACGCCAAAGGATTAAAAGGTCTAGCTGTAAAAGTTATTGTTTGTAATTGTTGTGCTAGTTGGGGGTGACTAAATAAAGGTGCAGGTGCAGCTAATACCAAACCTTGAGGATCATGAGATGAACTCGTGGCTAAAGTTTTCAACAGCAAGTTCTCCGTAGCCGCCAAACTCACACGCCATTGCTGCTCCGCCTTAGCCGTAGAACACTCAACGACAGGAGATTGATTTTCAGATAAAACTTCCTTGAGACTTGGCAAAATCCATTCGTACACAGGTTTTAACCTCTTGATTGCTTCAGCAGCTAATGGTAGTTATATTAGACATTTGCACTCTACATCCACGAGATTATCGTCATTGGGGTGAAGATAGAAAGTGGTATAACCGAACCTTTAAGGTGCAATATCCTCTCTTTGTTACCAAATCAGTCACCCATTGCCAATCCCAAAAAAGATGCGGCTGAGTCTTTAAGATGGAGAATATATAGATAGTGGCTACCTGTGAGCATCAAACCGTTAATATTCGATAGCCATGAGTACAATTAAATTGGCTCTTTTCAATAAAAGCGTTTTAATTTAGTTATTGAAAAGTTGTCATTTCGTCAGTTATCTGGACCTTTGGTTCATGACTTTTGGTTGTAGAAATTTAATTCTTTTTTAAGACTTGCTCCTGGGTATCACTCACAGTAAAATCCATCACTTCAACTATCCAACTTTGGAAATCAACATGAAAAAGCTCATTCCTTTTCTAGTTAGTGGCGTTTTAGCAGTTGGTATGGTTGGTTGTCAAGAAGCACCAAAAACAGGTTCAGAAACTACTGGTACTAGCACCACAACCCCCGTTGTTCCAGGCAAACCCGATTCTGATACCAACAGAATTATAGATAATTCTACCACAACTCCCACTGCAACTCCTATGACGATTTCTACCCCAACTCCCACTTCAACTCCTACTGCAACTTCTAAATCCACAACCGGCGTGAAAGGTGTCAAGGTAGAAGCTAGTGCGAAGACTGAGAAAAAACCCTAGTACCGCAAGGCGTTCGTCAAAATTCAAAAGTCAAAATTCAAAACCAAGACAGTATAGGCTTTTAACAATTGAGAATGGTCGGTTGATTTACGCCGTGTTGTACTAGTTATTTGATTTCATAGCCCTCTCACCTATCTTGCAGGTAGGTGATGAAATTGCTATAGCGATATTTAATCTAATCCCATAACTTGCCGATAACGAGGTGCTAATTGATCTAAATTAGCTGATTTAGGCTGTGTTTCCCAATGACTTCGGTTAAATAACTCTTGTCGCAGTTCATCAATATTAATTGTAGTAATTTTTCCATTACTAATAATTTGCTTGCCATTTACCCAAGCACTATTAACAACATTGACAGGACGACCTAAAACTAATAAACCAATGGGATCTGTGCGGGGAAGTAATGATAAATTATTGAGATCATATAAAACTATATCAGCTTTTTTACCAACAGTAATAGAACCAAGCTCATCTTCTACATTTAAACCTTTTGCACCTCCTAAAGATGCCATTTTTACAGCTTGACGGGGTGGAATCCAGGATTGATAATCTGGTTCTGTAAGATTATGTAGAATCGAACCAATTTTAATAGCTTCTAACAGGTCTTGGGAGTCATTACTAGAAGCACCATCACAGCCAAAAGTCACATTAATCCCCGCTTGAATACATTTGATAATTGGGGCAATACCACTGCCTAAACGGAGGTTGCTTAAAGGATTATGAACGACTGTAGACTTTGTTTGGGCAAGAATATTAATATCAGATTCCTTTAACCATACACAATGTGCTAAAGTTGTGCAACTGTTTAAAAATCCAAGTTGTTGTAAATGTTGAACCGCAGTACAACCATATTTTTCTTCAGCCAATTTTTCTTGGGCTTTGGTTTCTAATAAATGGGTATGACGACAAAGATCATACTTATTACTTAATGCGATACATCCTATAAATAAATCATCACTGCATAGCTGAATTCCCGTTGGGGCAACTAAAATATTAATTCCTACCTCTGGTTGATGAAATTGTTTTACTGCTGTTTCCATAATTGCTAAAGTTTCTCCCGAAGAGCGAAAATAAGGTTCATGATTTGCTTGTAATTCTCCATTAGGTATGCCCATACTCAAGGATTCGTCTTGAATTAGAGGGGCAATAAAAGCTCGGATACCTACTTCTTGATAAGCCCGAACTGCGGTAGAAATTGTCTCTAATTCTTGTCCAGGAATTAATACTAAATGATCGACTACACTTGTTCCTCCGGAAAGTAAAGTTTCTACGGCCGTTCCCAAAGCACTAAGATAAACTTGTTCTGTATTTAAAGGAGTAAAATCATATAAATGTGCTAACCATAATTCAAGAGGTAAAGGGGGAATTGCTCCTCGTTGCCACATTTCCGAAGAATGGGTATGGGCATTAAAAAAACCAGGAAGCAGCAGTTTATTCTCTCCATTAATTTCTGTACCAATTATTTCTAAATTAGGGGTAACAGCGGTAATTTTACCATCTACAACCTGTACATCTGTAGTTACGTAACTATCAGCAACGCTAATTAAAGTATTTTTAATTGTAAAGTTCATGATTTTAACCTTAATTAAGTAATTGACCATTAATATAATTTTAAGCTACAACATAAAAACTATATCGAGAATTGGCATTTATGAATCTACCCACTCGGAAATTAGGATTTGCACCAAATAACTGGCAAGTAAATCAGACATTTGCAGATATTACTCGTCCTCAAAAGACTCCACAACCAGCCATTTTAGCAACAGAAACTAAAACTCTGCGTTGCGACTTATCCAAAGTCGCTATTATTGTTATTGATATGCAAAATGATTTTTGTCATCCTGATGGTTGGTTAGCACACATTGGTGTAGATGTTACCCCTGCCCGTCAACCGATTGTCCCTCTACAACAATTATTACCACAACTGCGGGCTGCTGGTATACCTATAATTTGGCTAAATTGGGGTAATCGTCCAGATTTACTAAATATCAGCGCTGGTTTATTGCACGTATATAACCCCACAGGGGCAGGTATTGGACTAGGTGATCCCCTGCCCAGCAACGGTTCTCAGGTACTAATACAGGGCAGTTGGGCTGCTGCTGTGGTAGACGAACTAGAACAGCTACCAGAAGATATCCGGGTTGACAAGTATCGTATGAGTGGATTTTGGGATACACCCTTAGACAGTATTTTGCGAAATTTGGGTATAACTACAATCTTTTTTGCTGGTGTAAATGCTGATCAATGTGTTTTGTCAACTTTGTGTGATGCCAACTTTTTAGGATATGACTGTATCTTAGTCAAGGATTGTACGGCGACAACTTCACCGGAATATTGTTGGTTAGCAACTTTATATAATGTCCAAGAATGTTTCGGGTTTGTAACAGATTCCTCAGCAATTGTAGCCGCAATTCATCATTAATTTAACTGAAGTAAAAACACCAATTACCAATATGTACGCTACTAGTTGTGTCATTCCAGTTGTCAAATCTCCCAAAGACTATCAAGCATATCGGATTAGTCCCCATGACTCTAACCGATTAGCAATTATCTTTGATTCTGCCAGTGCAAATACTTCTTTAACTTGTTGTATAGAAATCTTTGATGTTGATGGACAAACACCACCAAATCGGCATCAACGGGCTGTAGAAATGTTTTTTATCCTCAAAGGAGAAGGAACTGCGATTTGTGATGGGAAAACAGTAAATATCAAAGCTGGAGACAGTTTACTAGTACCACCAACAGGGACGCATTTAATTAGAAATACAGGTGAAAATCGTCTTTATGTCTTAACAATTATGGTTCCCAATGAGGAGTTTTCGGAACTAATTCGCAGTGGTATGCCTGTAGAATTAGATGCTGAAGATATAACTATCCTGGGAAGATTAGATTCTTTGAAGTTTTTTTAGATCAATACTGTTGTCAAAAATCTGGAACCCTATTGATATCGTAACGATTGTATCGGGTTTCAGCCCTATATTTAGGGTTTGCTGAATAAGTTGTCTGTGAGGGGAGGTGACAGGTGCTACGCCACGGGGACAGGGAAGGAATTTTTTTCTTTCTTCTTTCTTTCTCCTGAACTCCTGAACTCCTGAACTCCGAACTCCGAACTTGCGCTTCTGGGTCTGGAGCGTGAGACAAATTCATAGTTTTATTCAGCAACGCCCTTTTCTCCATGCGCCAGGAAAAGTATAACGTTTTATTAAGTTAAGTCAAGCAACCTTAAGACCTGTATAGATAGGTAGATCAAGAGGAATCTGAGGATGGTAAGCTAAATGGTGAAATATAAAAGTGACTTAGGACGAAGTGTTAAATGGGTGTTTCCTTAACGGCTCCTCTCCTCCTTCGGGCTGCTCGTGGTGAACAAGTAGATCGTCCTCCTGTATGGATGATGCGACAAGCGGGACGCTACATGAAAGCTTACCGGGATTTACGGGATAAATATCCTTCATTCCGCGATCGCTCAGAAATTCCCGAAGTAGCGATCGAAGTTTCCCTCCAACCCTGGAGAGCGTTCCAACCCGATGGAGTAATTTTGTTTTCCGATATTGTCACCCCCTTACCAGGAATGGGGATTGATATGGATATTGCGGAAGGAAAGGGACCGATTATTTATTCGCCCATACGCACTAAAGAACAAGTTGATCAACTGCATTCCTTAGATCCAGAATCAGCACTGCCGTTTATCAGAACGATTTTGCAAGCATTACGGCAGGAAGTAGGTAATCAATCAACGGTGTTAGGCTTTGTCGGCGCACCTTGGACATTAGCAGCTTATGCGGTGGAAGGTAAGGGTTCTAAAACCTATTCCATCATCAAAAACATGGCCTTCTCAGATCCGACAATTCTCCATCAACTACTGACAAAATTAGCAGATTCTATTGCTGATTATGTCCGCTATCAAATTGATTGTGGCGCTCAAGTAGTACAAATGTTCGATTCTTGGGCAGGACAATTAAGCCCTCAAGATTATGATACCTTTGCTCTACCTTATCAAAAAATGGTGTTTGAAAAGGTCAAAGCCACTCATCCTGACGCACCATTAATTTTGTTGGTGACAGGTAGTGCGGGACTTTTGGAAAGAATGCCTGCCTCCGGTGCAGATATCATTACTGTAGACTGGGCCGTAGATATGGCAGATGCTAGAGCTAGATTAGGTAAGCACGTCAAAGTACAGGGTAATCTTGATCCGGGTGTATTATTTGGTTCTAAGGAATTTATCCGCGATCGCGTTTTGGACACCGTTCGCAAAGCTGGTAACTGGGGACATATCCTCAACCTTGGACATGGTGTCCTCCCCGAAACACCAGAAGAAAATGTGGCTTTCTTCTTTGAAACCGCCAAAAACCTTAACGCTTTGGTCTAGTTTTTCGGGTGGGTTTTTTGCCCACCTGATTTTTATTAACCGCAGATGAGGAAATAACGAACCACTCCAGGCACAGAGGACACAGAGAGAAATTTCTGTTATTTTTGAATAGGTTAACAGTAACATCCTGTACATCCTTAAATCCTGATTCTGACTAAATATTTTTCTGTAATCTTTAGATTTTACAGTCCACAAGTCTCGACGCGAGAGAAGAACCTCTCATCTAAATCTACAGACCATCTTCCGACTATCCTTGGACACGGTATATACCTAAAATTGATTTAAGTATGTATCTTTCACGCAAAAGTAACTTATTACCGCACTTTTGACAATATTGAAAATTATCAGGGTTAGGAAAAAGACAGTCAGGATTAAGACATTGACGCATAGACTCACAACCAAGGCTTCGTTGTAATTTTACCCTAATTAATCAAGATTTACGCAAAATCTCTCAAAACCTCATTTCTCTGCGTCCTCTGTGTCTCTGCGGTTCGTTTCCAAAAAATATATTAAGTTAACTAAGACCCAGATCCCCGACTTCTTAAAGGAGTCGGAGATCTATCTTCTCAAATCATGCTACAATTACCCACTGACCTCAACCATCCCCAAAAACCCCAACATCCAATTTCATGACCAAAAAACGTATTTTAGTTACAGGTGCAAGTGGCTGTATCGGTCACTATATCAGCGAAGCCTTAATTCAAAACACCAATCACGAATTGTATCTCTTAGTTAGAAACCCCAATAAACTACAAGTAGATACTACAGTTCGTCCAGGTATCACCATTCTTCAGGGTGATATGCGAGAAATTGGTAAATTTTCTAATTTACTCAAAACCATTGATATCGCCGTATTAACAGCCACTTCCTGGGGTGGTGAGGGCATTTTTGATATTAATGTCTTCAAAACTCTAGAATTAATGAATCTGCTAAATCCCGAAAGATGTGAACAGGTAATTTATTTTTCCACTGCGAGTGTTTTAAATAAGGAAAATAAACCACTTAAAGAAGCTGGAGAAATCGGTACAGATTATATCCGCTCTAAATATGATTGTTTACATCAAATCGAAAAGTTAGCTATTTTTCCCAAAATTACGACAGTTTTTCCTACCTTAGTTTTAGGTGGTGATGACAAAAAACCCTATTCTCATCTCACATCTGGTATTCCTGAAGTTACTAACTATATTAATTTGATTCGTTTTTTACAAGCAGATGGCAGTTTTCACTTTATTCATGGTAAGGATATTGCCACAGTTATCCAATATTTAATTGATTATCCACCACAACAGGGAGATCCCCGCCGATTTGTGTTAGGACAATCTTCTTTAACTGCAAATCAAGCCATTGAAGAAGTTTGTGCTTATTTCCGTAAGAAGATTTATTTCCGCATTCCTATATCTTTAGGTTTAGCGAATGTAATTATTGCTGTATTCCGCATTCAAATGGCAGCCTGGGATAGATTCTGTATGAATTATCGTCATTTTAGTTATGCTAATGCCATTAATCCTAGCAGCTTTAATTTACCAAATTACTGTGCCACAATGACTGATATTTTGAAAATTAGCGGCGTGAAAGCGGGAATTTAGATTACAGCCATTTTCAGGTGTAGGTAGGTTAGGAATGTGAATTAACCTGAGTTCGGTGTTAGGAGTTTCTCCTTCGGAGACGCTACGCGAACAGAGCTATGATTTTTTCAAGGAGATCATCAGGGTTTGAGACTCATATTTGGGGCAGTTTTCCAAAAATTATCTTATGTCGAACTCAGGTGAATTAAATAAAGTGCAAAAGTAAAAAAGTAGGGTGTGTTAGCGACAGCGTAACGTACCATTCCACATTAAGCCAGAATTGCAGGTTATTAAATTTGCGTTCCTTAGCAGGGAATGGGGAATTAGCAAACAATTCCCAATTACCACTAATTGACACTTTCACTAGTACAAAACGGCGTAAATAAACCAACCATTCTAAATCGTTAAAAAGCCTATACTGTCTTCGTTTTGACTTTTGACTTTTGACTTTTGACTTCCGCCCCCTCTTGCCTTGCTATAGCGACAATTTTCAACGCCAACCTACTTATCTAATCTTGAATGTACTCTTTACCTAAAACTAAAGCCATTTCAGCGCGAACAAATTCTCTACCTAAATAAGCTGCATGATCTAATAAAGTCACAGGACAATTTGGAGTTTCTTCAAAAATCTTGATACAGAGTTCTTTGGCTGTACGTCCGCTAAATACAGTTCTATGGCTTCTTTCCACTTTACCGCGCACAGGAATCACCTCACCTGTTTCGGGATTTACGGCTAAACCACGTTCGTTAATCACATTAGTGAAATGTTTGGCATAAATTAATCTTTCCTTTTGGTCTATGTAGATAATAAAATAGCCGTTGGGGTCAAGATCAATATGACGGTGAGAAAGTTTATGATCAATTGCTGTCAAATCTTCGAGTAGTAAATTCTTATGCATTGTCAAAAGCAAATTTATAGAAAGAGTATTTTCAGATTACATCAATATACAATATATAGATCCCCGATTTCTTTGAGAAGTTGGGGATCTATTTTAATCTATCTCCTTATTTAAAAGGTAACTCTGCATTAATGGCATCCATTTCTTTTTGTTCTAGTTGATTGACCTCCCGCACCCAAGGCAGGATAATCTGCCCTAAACGGTGGTTATAAAAGCGATGTAGGCTGTAATTCGGGGTGGCAGGGAAACCCCGGCGTTTTTTATGTTTACCACCAGCGCCGGGATCAAAATTTTGGATACCATGAGCGATCGCCCATGCAATTGGTGTATAATAACAAGCATCAAAATGTAAGCAATCTATGTCTTGAAAACTCCCCCAATAACGTCCATATAGTTTATCTTCTTTAAATAAACAAAAGGACATACCCACTGGTTGACCTGGATCTTCTTGATAATAAGCCGCAAAAAATACCACCCGATGCCGATAATTATGTTGTAACTGTTGAAAAAACTGCTTTGTCAAATACTTACTTCCCCACCAACCAAATTTATCACAGGTATCAGCATAAAAGTCATACATTAACGGAAACATAGAGTTAGGAATTTCCTCACCAGTTAACGCTTGCAATCTTAAACCTGCCTTTTCTACAGCTTTACGTTCCCGTTTAATATTCCGTCTTTGATTAGCATTAAATCCAGTTAAATAATCATCAAAAGTTTGAAAGTTGGCATTTTCCCAAATATAACTATGATGTAGCCAAGTTGTAAAACCCTGACTTTCTAAAATCGGTCGCCATTGGGGATCAACATAGAGAAAATGACAACCAGAAATCCGATTTTTCACACAAAAACTATCAATTTCATGGAGCATTAAAGCTGTAATTTCTTCCTCATTTTCCCCCGCAGCAATTAAAAAGCGATAGCCTTCCGCCGGGGTAAATGGAGTCATACCGAGCAACTTTGGATAGTAATCTATTCCCAACCGAGAAGCTAATTCCGCCCATTGATGATCAAAAACAAATTCGCCCTGGCTATGTCCTTTTAAATATAATGGAGCAGCCGCAATTAAAGTTCTATCTCGCCACAAAATCAAGTGATTTGGCAACCAACCAGTATTGGCTGTAACACTTTGAGATATTTCCAAATTGTGCAACCAATTCCATTCTAAAAAAGGCGTTTTTAATGGCATCGCTAAAGCATCCCATTCAACTTGGGGAACATCAGCGATTGTGTGCGTCCACACCAGAGAATAATGGGGTTTGTGTTCTTTGATCATTGTGTAAGTAGGTTAGTGTTAAAAATTGTCAGTATGGCAAGAGGCAAGAGTGAACCTGAGTGCGGTGTTAGGAGTTTCTCCTTCGGAGACGCTACGCGAACAGAGTTATGATTTTTTCAAGGAGATCATCAGGGTTTGAGACTCATATTTGGGGCAGTTTTCCAAAAATTATCTTATGTCGAACTCAAGTAAGAGTGAAGAAGTTTAGGGCGATTTTACAGGAGTTCGCGGTAAGCGTAAAGCTCAGTGGCTTTAGTCCTGAGAGTGTCAGTTTTCTTTATTCCTTCTTTTATTTTTTATTTCTTATTCACTTTTAACTCCTGACTCCTTCTTTCTGACTCCTAAATTATTCTATAGTGTAAAAATACTTCTTGATCGATTGTGGATACTTCTAATAGTTGTAACTTAGGAGCAAGATTAGATAAAAATCCTGTCCCCTCAACAGGTGAAGGCGCAATACTACCACCTAAAATCAGTGGACAAATAGTTAACCAGATTTCATCAATTAAATTAGATTCTAGGAAAGATGCCACTAATTGCCCTCCTCCCAAAATAGCTAATCGGCTAATTTGTAAACTTGTTAAATATTTTAAAGCAGCCAAAATGTCAATTTCTTGGCTAGGAGTTTCAAAGACTAAAACTTCTTCAAACTCTGATCTTTCTTGCCAAAAATAAGCTCCCAGAGAGGTTGTGAGTAACCATCGTCTTACTGGTTGTTGAAAAAATTTAATATCCGGATTCAGTTTGCCTGAACGGGAAATCACTATATGAACTGGCTGGGGGTGCTTATTTGCTATTTTTCTTTGTTGCAAGAGTATTGTCTCTGTGATGGTCATTGTTGTACCGTAGGCATGAAGAGTACCAGCACCAAATAAAACGGCATCAGCTGCAGCAATTTGTTTCCCCAGGTGTATTTTATCAACCACTGAGCCAAATCGAGCAGGCGATCGCTTAAAATCTGCTATTTTGCCATCAGCACTCATGGCTAAAACTACTGTGGTATGAGGACGATGTTGCATCATTGCATTACTTTGATATTTTTTATTAGGGGATATGTTTTCTCACAATTTATCACAATCAGACAACATTGAGAACTTTTAAAGATGCGAAGTGAGACAAACAATGGCTAAATTTCGTCAATCGTCATTTCGACAAATTTTAGTAACAAGAATACTGCTGGTATTTGTCCCAGTTTTATTAGTAGGAGAAATGGTTGCCCTCAATAAAGCCCGTTCTAGTCTATTAAATACTGCTCGACAAAATCTAACAGAAAGTGCGGTTAACAAAGGAGAAAAAATTAGTGATGATATTGCCGCTTTGCGCTCCAATTTAATTACAGCCAGTCAGACAAAAGTAATTAAATCTGGTTCACCTTTCCAAATTGAACAGTTTCTCAAACAGCTACAAAAACAACTACCAACTAAAATAGATTGTCTCCAATTTACCTACCTTAAAAAAGGTGAAATAATTGCCAGTAGTTGCGGGATGCAAGAAATTACCCCATCCGGTTTATCTCCCACCAGTGATGATGTTGATATTCAATTCATATTACCATCTCAATCTGGAAAAACTGGTAAAAGAGACAAACAAAATCAACTCCAGTTATTTTTATCAATTCCTATTGCTAACCAACGTGGTAATTTAGCTTACCGATTAAGCATTAAAACTACATTGTATCAACAAAATCCCAATCATCCAGGCTCATTGACGGGTCTTTTAGTAGTCATTGCTGAAGATGGTAGAGTTTTAGCCCACCCATTGCCAGAAAGAATCGGTACTAATATTAAAGATTATGCCGATGTAGAAAGAATACAAGCCATAGTTAAAAATGCTTTAGGTGGAAGTAATAATTCCAGTAATTTATCCTTTGTTGAAGGAGAGGAACTAGTTACAGGTTTTACAGCTACTACTAAACCTATCACCACAAGACCATCACAAAGATGGATTGTCCTAGCCGTTACAAGTGTAGAAAATGCCCTATTTGGTTTAGAAGAAATTAAACTAATTCTGATTGTTTTAACAGTTGGTTTAATTGGCGCAAGTTTATTGGCATCATTTTATTTAGTTCCTTATTTAGCTGGTCCTGTTGAAGAACTCCGCGATTATGCTGTTAATCTTCATAGTCACCATGCAGCACAACCCATTCCCCGCAACTTCAAAATTCGGGAATTTAACCAATTAGCACAAGCATTAGATCAAATGGTGGAAAGACTAAAAGATTGGGCGGAAGAATTAGAAATTGCTTGGAAAGAAGCCAAATCAGCTAACCAAGTAAAAAGCCAATTTTTAGCCACAACTTCCCATGAGTTAAGAAATCCCTTGAATATTATTATTAACTGTGTACGGTTAGTCCGTGATGATTTATGCGACAGTAGAGAAGAAGAATTAGAATTTCTCAAAAAAGCTGATGATACAGCGATTCATTTATTAAAGATAATTAATGATTTGCTAGATATTTCTAAAATAGAAGCTGGTAAACTTTCCGTAACTACAGTACCGCTGGATTTACGACAATTATTATTAGAGGTAATTAACTTACAATCAGTTAGTGTCCAATATAAAGGACTGCAATTAATTTGTGATATAGGTGATAAACCTATTCCCATAAAATCTGATGCCATTAAACTTAAACAAGTGCTAATTAATATTATTGGTAACGCTACTAAATTCACTGATGAAGGTAATATTCAAATTACGACAAGTATTTATCAGCATTATGTTTTAGTTTCCATAAAAGATACAGGAATTGGTATTGACCCAGGAGAACAAGGTAAACTATTTCATCCTTTTGTCATGGTTGACGGTACAACTACACGCAAGTTTGAAGGAACTGGATTGGGTTTAGCAATTTCTCGGAATTTAATTGAACTCATGGGTGGTAAAATCACTTTAGAGAGTTTAGGGTTAAATCAAGGAACAACAGTAATTATTAAATTACCGTTGATTGATCTTGCCTTATTACCTAATCCAGAAAAAAAAGATGTGGTCAGAAATGGAGTTAGGAGTTAATTCTGGTTCTCAGAAATGTTCCGCCCATGATAAATTTAAAATTATAATTCTCCTAACATGAAGCGACTTTTTTCAGGTATTTTTGTGGTGACAGTTTTATTACTAACTCCTGGTTGTTCATCAAATACTAAGTCTACGGAAACACAGGTTTCACCTAGTATGATGACGAATCATGACGGACATTCAATGGGAAATATGAATCATGGGGATAATTCACAAATAACTGCATTTGATTATATCCATGCACACGCAATGAAAGATTCTGCGGACGGAAAGGTTGAATTTCATACTAAGTTTACCAAGCCAGGAACATATAAAATGTGGATGCAATTTAATCGTAACGGACAAATGAAAACCGCAGATTTTTGGGTAAATGTAGAATAGAAAATCGTAGGTTGCGTTAAGCAGGGGAAAGCATTTCTTGAGATTCATCCCCGTGAGGCTACTAGTTTAGGTATTATTGATAATCAGTAGTTAGAGGTGCGATCGCGTCGTGGTACAACTAAGTTTCCAGCTAAAATCACAAAAGCTATTTCTCCTGGTACTGTCTTTGTCCATATCCACTGGGGTAAGCTATGGGCGGATGACGCAGAAGCCCCAGTTTTGTATGGCTACGCCACGCAAGCTATTGTTAATTATCAATGGTTATGATTGTTTCTTTGGATAACCAAATTATCCAAGAATGATCATGATTAATTTTATAATCTAACAGTACCTTGTCCAAATTGGAAAAAGCATTGACTTGTCCGTTGGGTTGAAGTATCAAACCCAAGATAAGCGTTGGGTTGCGCTATCGCTTAACCCAACAAAGCAGAAAATAGACAAGGTATTGAATCTAAGGGACGAATTATTACTTTTGAAAGCACTTCCTAAAACTGCAAAGTTTGTGAAAGTAGAAAATATATTTATGCTTTTTGATCTTTGAGATTTATCTACAGGATTTTTGTTTTATATTCGTAATTTCCAATTTAATTTTCATCAAGGAGTGTCAAATGAGAAGGTTTATTAAAAATTTTCTAGAACTTACGAGTGATAAAAGCTTTATTCATTTGATCGAAATTATTGAGGTAATAGTTGCTAAATTACTATCTCTCTTTATGGTAATAGTAATTTTTGCCACGCTTGCTGACCTGGCAATATTTATTTTTAAGGAAATACTTTCTTCCCAAGAAGGTAGTTTTAGTCAGACATTGTTTAAAATTTTTGGACTATTTCTCAATGTTTTAATTGCTTTAGAAATACTAGAAAATATTACTGGCTACCTCAAAAAGCACGTTTTACAAGTTGAATTAGTTATTGTCACTTCTTTAATTGCTATTGCCAGAAAAATTATTATTCTTGATTTGAAAGTTACTGAAGGTATAGAAATTATTGGTTTGGGGATTGCGATTCTTGCCCTATCCATTAGTTATTGGATAATTCGGAGTAGTCACCAAAAATAAAATTACTCGATGAGAACAGGTAATTTATTAAGTAGCTTTATTCAGCAAACCCTAAGTAGAAATTAATCAACTTTCTGCATAAAAAGGTGCGTTAATAAACGCACCCTAGGAAAATATTAACTGTCAGTTTTCATTTTCCAACCTGGTTTGACAACTTGACGACTTCTGGCAATTACCAAAGAATCATCAGGGACATCTTCTGTCACCGTTGAACCTGCGGCTATATAGACATCATTACCGACAGTAATAGGTGCAACTAACACGGTATTAGAACCAGTTTTGCTGCGATCGCCTATAATTGTCCTATGCTTCTTCACACCGTCATAATTAGCAGTGATTGTCCCCGCACCAACATTGACCTGAGTTCCGGTTGTGGTATCGCCTAAATATGATAAGTGTGCTACATTAGTGCGATCGCCTAATTGGGTATTTTTCAACTCCACAAAATTACCAATTCTGCAACCTACACCCACCTCAGCGTGACCACGTAAATGTGCGTAAGGTCCAATTCGAGTTTGAGATTGAATCACACTATCTGTAATTACAGAATACAGAACCGTGACATTTTCACCCAATTCACTATTCTCAATTAAACTTCCCGGACCAATGCGACTACCAGCTTGAATCACCGTCCTTCCTCGCAAATGGGTTTGCGGTTCAATAATCACATCCGGCTGTAATTCCACCGTTTCATCAATAGTAATACTTGCCGGATCAATTAACGTCACCCCCGCTAACAACCATTTTTCCTTAATCCGTTTTTGCAAAATATCATTAGCAGTTGCCAATTGCAATCTATCATTAATTCCCAAAATTTCTTGATGATCTTTCACATCTACAGCCATTACCTTACCAACTTGAGTAACAGCATCCGTTAGGTAATATTCTTTTTGAGCATTATTAGCTTGCAAATCTGGTAATATCTTCGCTAAATCAGGCCAATTAAAACAATAAATACCAGCATTTACCCGATCATTTTCTCTTTGATTAGGAGTACAATCCTTATCCTCAACTATTTTTTGGACAATACCCTCACTATTCCGAAAAACCCTACCATAACCTTGGGGATTTGCTAATTGTGCAGTCAGAATAGTACAGGAATTTTGATTTTCTTGGTGAGTTTGTAAGAGGTTTTTTAAAGTTGCTGTCCGTAACAAAGGCACATCGCCATTTAAAATCAATAAATCCCCAGTATAACCCTCTAAATGGGGAAGTAATTGTTGGATAGCATGACCTGTGCCTAATTGTACAGCCTGTTCTACAAATTCCACACCATAAATAGAATCCATAGCTGTTTTTACTTCTGTGGACTGATAACCAACAATCACTAACTTACGGGAAGGTGAAAGAGGTTCAGCACTTTCAATAACGCGTTCAACTAAAGATATTCCACCCAAGGAATGTAAAACTTTAGGTAGATTAGATTTCATTCTTGTACCTTTTCCAGCCGCGAGAATTGCTACAACAACCATAATTAAATATCAGTGAATTGGTGATAAATACTTTTTTGATTAACTCCCTTCCATGCCAGATCATATCAGTTAATCATTGCTACCTGTTGACTGTTCAGGTAAAATCTCCTGCGGTGTTGACGATCTTAACCACCTTTTGCGCCATTGTGAACTTGATTCCAATGTAGAAACTTGCACTTCCTCTTGTCGTCTTTTGAGGATCACTTCAGCAGTATCACTTAAATTAGGATCTCGATAAGGAATAGCAGCACGAGTTAATAAATGTTCGGCTTCAGCTTGAGAAAGAGGGGGCAAAGAGGATATAGTTGATCCCTGACCATGTTGAGGATATCCAGCAATAGTCCCTGGAGTCCGTCTCCCTACTGGTGGAGTCGAACCAACAACCAAACCCGCAGTTAACAGCGCAGTCCGTACCGCCGCCGCACAGGAATAAGTAGCCAGTAACCCATTTTGATCCAAGCATTCTGATACGTTTTGGATAAATTCCACTGTCCATAATTGTGGACATTGGGGAGGTGAAAAGGGGTCAAGAAAAATTGCATCTGCTTGAAAACCTGATTCATGTACTTGGAGAATTAAGTTTCTAGCATCACCAATTAGTAAAGTAGCTTGCAAATAATCTAGGTGGACTTGATGTTCAAACCCTATTTGAGTTAAAATTTTTATATATTTGTCCTCCCAACCATTGAATAACTGATGGTTAATTGCTGCTTGGGAGACAATGGGATTTAGTTCTAAGCCAATCACCTCCACACGACAACGAGGATTTACTTGCCAAATTGTCTGTAAAGCTGTCGCTGTGTTGTATCCTAGACCATAACAAATATCTAACAGCCGCACAAATCCCGTTTCGGCTAATACTGGTAATCGAGTCGGAATCGCAAATTTTAGCAAACTTTCCTGTTTTGCTCCATAGTGACTATGAAAGGCTTCATTAAACTCTGTGGAAAAAAAGGTAAAAGAACCATCTTGCGTTTGTTGGGGTATAAACATTTTAGGATTTTAGGAGTCAGGAGTCAGGAGTCAGGAGGAAGAAAGAAGAAGAAAGCCTGGGTGAGTCATTACCAATTACCAATTACCAATGAATAATCAATTTATTGTTTCTCCAGAATGGCTGTTTGCAAACCTCAAGAATTCTCAAGTTGTGATTGTTGATTGTCGGTTTTCTTTAGCTGATAGCCAATTAGGAAAACAACAGTATCAAACTAATCATATCCCAGGTTCTTATTATTTAGACTTAAATCAAGATTTATCTAGTCCTGTACAAGAACATGGGGGCAGACATCCTTTACCAAATATCACAGAATTAGCTGAAAAGTTATCAGCAATTGGGGTAAATTCCCAAAAAACTTTAGTAGTGGCTTATGATGATTCTCGCTTGGCTTTTGCCTCTCGTTTATGGTGGTTATTGCGGTATTTAGGACATGAACAAGTAGCTGTTTTAGATGGTGGTTTTGACCGTTGGCAAAAAGCAGGTTATGCCATTACAGATGTCATTCCTACTGCGGAAAGAGGAACATTTATTCCCCAATTACAAGGGGATAAAGTTGTAGATTTTGCCTATGTTAAAAATCACAAAGATAGTGAAAATGTGGTTTTAATAGACTCTAGGGAAGGAGAACGTTATCGTGGAGAAAAAGAACCAATTGATAAAATTGCTGGACACATTCCTGGTGCTGTTAATTATCCCTGGCAAGAAGTAACGGACGCTGCTGGCTGGGTAATTCCCCAGTTAGAACAATCTCAACGGTGGCAAAATATAGATACAAATAAAGAAATTTTAGTGTATTGTGGTTCAGGTGTCACAGCTTGTGTAAATTTACTTTCTTTAGCCATAGCTGGAATTCCCTCCGCTAAACTTTACCCTGGTAGTTGGAGTGATTGGATTAGTTATTAGTTAGTTGTCAGTTGTCAGTTACGTTAGATTAAATCTAGGCAGTTTGACTATATGTAGTTCAATAGCCTATTTTTAGTGAAAAAAGTAGAAATTTATGACTTTTGATTACGACTTATTTGTGATTGGCGCTGGTTCTGGGGGGTTGGCTGCTTCTAAACGGGCGGCCAGTTATGGTGCAAAAGTGGCGATCGCCGAATATGATTTAGTTGGTGGTACTTGTGTAATTCGCGGTTGTGTCCCCAAAAAACTCATGGTTTACGGTTCTCACTTCCCCGCCCAATTTCAAGAAGCCGCAGGTTATGGTTGGACAGTGGGAGATGTAAAATTTGACTGGGAACATTTCATCACATCCATAGACAAAGAAGTTAACAGACTTTCCCAACTTCACATCAGCTTTTTAGAAAAAGCTGGAGTAGAATTAATTTCCGGTCGTGCTACCTTCATAGACCCCCACACAGTTGAAGTCAACGGGAAACAATATACAGCCGCGAAAATTTTAATTGCTGTCGGTGGTCGTCCCGTTAAACCAGAAATCCCCGGTATAGAACACGCCATTACTTCCAATGAAATCTTTCACCTGAAAACCCAACCCAAACATATCGCTATCATTGGTGCTGGTTATATCGGTAGTGAATTTGCCTGTATTATGCGCGGTTTGGGTTCAGAAGTTACCCAGATTATCCGCAAAGAGCAAATTTTGAACGGGTTTGACCAAGATATCCGCACCAGTATCCAAGAAGGAATGACCAATCATGGTATTCGCATTATCCAAAATACTCAAGTGACAGCAATAGAAAAAGTGGACGCAGGACTAAAACTAACTTTATCTGGAGACCAAGAACCCATCATTGCTGATGTATTTTTAGTAGCAACCGGTCGCAGTCCTAATATTGAAGGATTAGCCTTAGAAAATGCCCAACTTGATTGTGTTCCCAGTTCTGAAGAAGAACCAGGATATAGCACCTCAAAGGCAATTTCCGTCAATGAATACAGTCAAACTTGCCAACCCCATATTTATGCTGTTGGTGATGTCACAGACCGCTTAAATTTAACCCCCGTCGCCATTGGTGAAGGACGTGCTTTTGCTGACAGTGAATTTGGCAACAACCGCCGCGAATTTAGTCATGAAACCGTTGCCACAGCCGTATTTACCACACCAGAAGCGGCCACAGTCGGTTTAACAGAAGCCCACGCTAGGGGCAAATTCGGTGATGACAACATCAAAATTTATCGTACCAGCTTCCGCCCCATGTACTACACTTTGGCAGGTAAGCAAGAGAAAACCATGATGAAGCTAATAGTAGATACTAGCACTGATAAAATTCTAGGCGCTCACATGGTGGGAGATAGTGCCGCAGAAATTATTCAAGGTGTCGCTATTGCAGTAAAAATGGGCGCGACCAAAGCTGATTTTGATGCCACTGTAGGTATTCATCCCTCCGCAGCAGAGGAATTTGTTACCATGAGATAATAAAAGTAGGGTGCGTTAGCAACAGCGTAACGCACCTTTTAACTGGCATTCCGCACTTCAAAATGTCACATACTTGTGCTTCAAAAAATGTTATCAAATCAGGGTAAGTTCGGAGTTCAGGAGTTCAGGAGAAAGAAAGAAGAAAGAAGAAAATTCCTTCCCTATCTGACCATTATTAGCCCGATATTGGTAATCTTGGTGTATGACAAAATGAATTGCGGAATATGGCTTGTAACGGCCGATTTTAGCTTTTCACATAATCACTTAACATTTTTTCCAACCGTTCCACACTCAGACGAGGAGAAGGACGGGGTATAGGTTTTTCTCTACCGTCGCCAGTGAGTAAATATAGTACCGGAATTTCATATTGATATACTGCAAACCAATCATCACGGGTGGTAATATCGCGTACTTCTAACTCAAAACTGAGATTTTTGATTTGTTCCAGTTTTTCCTGTAATCCTTCACAAAGATGACAACCGGGTTTGCTGTAGAGAATTAATTGCATGAGTTGAGATTAAACAATGAAAATGTGTTTTATAGCTATTTTAACTAAAAATACAATTTTATAGAAAAGTATCTGATAGCGTAGCGTGGCGTAAGCCATATCAGGATACTCAAGATTACAAGATTAACAGGATAAAAGAATAGATGATAATTAATTCTGTTTATTTACAGGATTTATGCAGTAGTAAAGCACCCTACCAATATGCCAGTTGCGTAAGTCATGTTACATTCACAAAACCTTACCAAATCCTCCACCTCCAGGAGTTTCTATGATAAAAACATCCCCCGGTTGCATCTCTACTGTAGCTGTATTCCCTAAATTTTCTTCAGTTCCATTTTCACGTTTTATCCAGTTTCTTCCCACTTTTCCGCTGTCTCCACCATCCAAACCAAAGGGAGGAATTAACCGATGACTAGAAAGAATATTAGCTGTCATTGGTTCGAGAAATTTAAGACGACGAATTACGCCATTTCCACCTGTGTATTTGCCTTTACCACCACTATCAGAACGCAAACTAAAGCTTTCTACTTGAATAGGATAACGAGTTTCTAAAACTTCTGGATCAGTTAGACGGGAGTTAGTCATGTGTGTATGAATTGCATCAGTACCATGAAAATTCATCCCCGCACCTGAACCACCACAAATGGTTTCATAATATTGATATTTTTCATTTCCAAAAGTAAAATTATTCATCGTTCCCTGGGAAGCAGCCATGACACCCAATGCACCATATAAAGCATCAACAATTGTTTGGGAAGTTTCTACATTTCCTGCTACCACTGCTGCGGGATAAATTGGGTTTAACATACAGCCTTCAGGAATAATAATTTCTAAAGGTTTAAGACATCCAGCATTGAGAGGAATATTATCATCAACTAGAGTCCGAAACACATACAAAATGGCTGCTTGTGTTACGGCTTTGGGAGCATTAAAATTACTATTTAGTTGTGCAGATGTTCCCATAAAATCAATTTTGGCACTCCGATTTTCTCGGTTAATTGTCACCGCAACCTGAATTTTTGCACCGCCATCCATTTCATAAATAAATGCACCATCTTTGAGGACATCAATCGCTTTTCTGACGGATTCTTCAGCATTATTTTGGACAAACTGCATATAAGTTTGTACTGTTGTGATTCCATATTGATTGACCATTTTACCAAGTTCTTGGACTCCCCTTTCATTAGCAGCTATTTGAGCTTTAAAATCGGCAATATTTTGATCAGGATTTCGACTAGGATAGGGATGATTTAAGAGATAATTTCTCACGGCTGTTTCTTGAAAGTCTCCCTGTTCAACTAAGAGAAAATTATCAAATATAATTCCTTCTTCTGCGACTGTGGTACTGTGAGGAGGCATAGAACCAGGAGTAATACCACCTATATCTGCTTGATGTCCACGAGAAGCAACATAAAAGATAATTTGTGTTTTTTCTCCATCAAAAATTGGGGTAATGGCTGTGACATCAGGTAAATGTGTTCCCCCGTTGTAGGGGTTATTTGATAAATAAACATTTCCTGGTTTGATAGTGTCACCTTGATCATTAATTAAACTGCGGACACTTTCACTCATTGAGCCTAAATGTACAGGAATATGAGGTGCATTTGCAACTAATGAACCGGAAGCATCAAAAATAGCACAGGAAAAATCTAGCCGTTCTTTAATATTAACTGATGTTGCGGTATTTTGCAGCACAATTCCCATTTGTTCGGCGATGAATTGATAGAGGTTTTTGAATATTTCTAGGCGAATGGGATCTGGTTGAGATGTGGTGTACATTTTTTTCTCTTAATTAATTTTAAGATAAACAATATGTTGGGTTTCCTTGCGTCAACCCAACCTACATTTTTTATTAAATTGTATCTGGATCTATATTTAGTTCCCGCAGTTTTGTGGACAAACGTTCTGCTCTTTGAGTTTCCTGCTCTGCGGTTTCTTCAGGTGTAGGTACTAAATTTCCTTCTAATGTGAAGTAACGTAATAAACCCTCATGAATTCCCAAATATAACCCTAATTGTTCACTCCATAAATGTCCTTTTTCGGTGGCTTTTATCGGTTGATATTTTCCGTCTGTGATATGAAAACCTGCAAATTCTAATGTATAAGGATCAAACCAAAAATAGTCAGGTGTGCGGAAAGTTTCTTGATAAAGTTCTTTTTTTGATTCTCTATCAGTTTTAGCTGTTGTTGGTGAGAGAATTTCGACAATTACATGAGGATATTTACCGTTTTCTTCCCACACTACCCAACTTTTCCGAGTTTTTCTGTCAGTTCCTAAGACTACAAAAAAATCAGGTCCACGAAAATTTTCTGTTTTCTTCTGATGTGGACTATAATAAATACTCAGATTTCCCGCCGCATAGAAATCACTTCTATCTTTCCATAACCATTCCAAACATTTGAAAAGTAGGATTATTTGTCGTAGGTGTAGTTCTGTTTCCACGGGAGGTTCATCACTATATAGGTCACTGGGAGGAAAAATAACGTCTGGAGAGATGCTTTTTTCAGATGCTATTTCTTGAGTAATCATCATGATATGATACTAAGTAGTTATTTGTTTATTCTAACATTAATTACCAATTGATAATTAATCCATTCAAGGTCTTATCTGTGTTTATCTGCGTTCAAATATTTTGAAAATCTTATTTTCTTTGGAAATGTTGGGTTTCGCAAAGGCTCAACCCAACCTACGAGAAATGGCGTTGTAAAATTAAGTGATTTTGTTTTGTTAATGTTGCTTCCCAGTGAGGTTCAACGACAATTGTGCTAATTTTTTCGACAATGATAGCAGGTCCGACAATAATATCTTCTGGTTGTAAATTATCCCGGTAATACACAGGGGTATCATGCCATTTATCAGCCGTAAACATTTTTACTATTTCCACAGGTGTGGGATTTTGCTCGAAAGGACGATTACGAGTAATTAATGGTTCTTCAGGAGTGTCCATTTTTTGAACTACTTCTACTGAGACTGATTCGACAATTAAGGTTTTCTCAGTTTGAATGAAACCATATCTATTTTTATGCTCAGTTTCAAATTCTTTTCGCATTAATGCCACATCATCGGCAAAATTAATGTTTAATGTAGAGTTAGTCCCATCATATTTTAAGTTAATTTTTTGGACTATTTTTTCTTTACTTGTTTTATCGGAGTTAATCGTAGTTTTCGCTTGGGTTTCTAAGGATATCATTAATTGCTGTAATTGCGGAATTAATGTTTGATTTAAAGGTTTTTCTACGCCTGTTTCTTTAATTGAGCGAATATCAGCTAATCCCATGCCATAAGCAGAAAGAACTCCTGCGTAGGGGTGAAGAAATATCTTTTTCATGCCTAAAGTATCGGCAATTAAACAAGCAACTTGTCCTCCTGCACCACCAAAACAACAAAGGACATATTCGCTGACATCATAACCTTTTTGTAAACTGATTTTTTTGATGGCATTTGCCATATTTTCGACAGCGATCGCTATAAATCCGTCTGCTACTTGTTCGGGTGTAGAACTGTTGCCTGTGGCGGCTACAATCGCCTGGGAGAGTTGGATAAATTGTTTTTTAACAATATCTTTATCTAAGGGTAAATTGCCTGCAATGCCAAATACAGAGGGGAAATATTGAGGGTGAATTTTTCCTAACATGACGTTAGCATCTGTGACGGTTAATTGTCCTCCACGTCGGTAACAAGCTGGTCCTGGATTTGCACCCGCAGATTGGGGTCCGACACGATAACTAGAACCATCAAAATATAAAATTGAACCGCCTCCGGCTGCAATGGTGTTAATTGCTAATACGGGAACTCGCATCCGCGCACCTGCAATTTCTGAGTCTAATTGGCGTTCATATTCTCCTTTGAAGTGAGCAACATCTGTACTTGTTCCACCCATATCAAAGGTAATTACTAATTGAAAACCTGCTCTTTTACTAGTTTGAATTGCTCCGACAATACCGCCAGCGGGTCCACTTAAAATACTATCTTTTCCTTGAAATTGTTCTGCGTCTGTTAACCCACCATCAGATTTCATGAACATTAATTTAACTCCAGGGATTTGACTGGCTACTTTGTTAATGTAGTGCCGCAAAATCGGAGTTAAATAAGCATCTACTACGGTTGTATCTCCTCGGCTAACTAATTTCATTAATGGACTAACTTGATGGGATATGGAGATTTGTGTAAAGCCGATTTCTTTGGCTATTTGTGCTACTTGTTGTTCATGTTTGGGATAGCGATCGCTGTGCATAAAAACAATGGCACAACTGCTAATTCCTGTGTCATAAGCCGCTTGTAAATCATGTTTAGTTTGTTGAATATTGACGGCTATTAATTCCTGTCCATGAGCATCATAACGTTCCTCTATTTCAATTACCTGCTCATACAACATGGTGGGTAAAATTATCTGTCTAGCAAAGATACTGGGACGATTTTGATAACCTATTCTCAACCCATCTTTAAAGCCTTTCGTAATAGCTAGAACTACCCGATCTCCTTTTCTTTCTAACAGTGCATTTGTGGCTACTGTTGTTCCCATTTTGACGATTTCTATGGCTTCAGTCGGAATAGGTTCTTGGTTGGAAATACCCAAAATATCCCGAATACCTTGAATGACGGCATCTTGATATTGTTCGGGATTTTCTGAGAGTAATTTATAGACTACTATCCATTCTTGATTAGGGAGAGGAACGATTAAAAACCGTTCTTGATGTTTTAAAAGTCTGTTGATTATTGTTTGATTATTAGTGACAGCAACTATATCTGTAAATGTACCACCTCTGTCTGCAAATACTTTTAACATTATTTAATTTCCTCAATGCTATTGCAAGAGTTAAAGAGTCAAATCCCCGACTTCTTTAATAAGTCGAGGATCTTGTTGTTTAAAACTAACTAAGAAAGGTCTTTCAATTCAGCAGTGCGGACTGAAAGTATCCGTGTTTGATTCCCTCTTTGCACTTTTATCTGCAACACTTGACCAAGGGTACTGTTTTCTACAACATTTTGCAATTGTTCAGCACTTGTAATAGCTTTATTGTCAATTTGTACAATCACATCACCGCGCCGGATACCCGCAGTTGCAGCCGGAGAATTAGGGATAACTCGCATAACTAAAACTCCTTTAACTTCAGGAATTGCAAACATGGAGTTAGGATCATTGTTATTTTGTTTTGCTAATTCCGGTGTTAGTGTCACCATTTGCACACCTAAGTAGGGGTGAGCAACTTTGCCATCTCGTTGCAATTGTACAGCGATCGCCTTGGCCTTATCAATAGGAATCGCAAACCCAATCCCCATCGCATCTGCACGAATGGCGGTATTAATTCCAATCACCTCTCCTAAACCATTTAATAACGGTCCACCAGAGTTCCCGGGGTTAATAGCTGCGTCAGTCTGGATGAAATCTAACCGTTTATCACTGATTCCTACTTGAGCGCTCGAACGTTTCAGGGTGCTGACAATCCCTAAAGTAACAGTATTATCAAATCCTAACGGATTACCGACCGCGATCGCCCAATCTCCCACCTGAACATTACTAGAAGAACCCAAAGGTGCAACAGGTAAATCCTTACCAGCATTAATCTTAACTACAGCCAAATCCGTAACTTCATCAATGCCTTTCACCTTACCCTCAAAAGTGCGACCATCTTTCAGACGGACAGTAACCTTATCCGCCTTATCAACTACGTGAGCATTAGTGAGAATTACACCACTTTTGTCAAGAATAAAACCAGAACCTAAACCTCGTAACTGTTCAGTCGGTGATTGTTGAGGAAAGCTATCACCAAAAAACCGCCGAAAAAACGGATCTTCCAGCATCGGATCACTTCGGCGAGTAATCGTCCGTTCAGTATCAATTCTCACCACTGCTGAACCCACACGATTTACCGCTGCTGTCACAAAACTATGACTACCAATCACGGACGCAGCGGGAGAAGGCTTTTGAGCAACTTTTATGAATGACTCAGTGACAGGACTCGGACCCGGTTCTGCTGCTGAAGGTAACACCCGCAGGGAAGTAAAAGTCAGCGTCACTCCCATAAAAATTGCTAACAGATGGGTACTGAGTTGTCGGATAGACCGGGACATTGGGAAAAATCGCATAATCACAACCTAATCTACAAGTCTAGTTTTTGCTGTTTCTTGATAAATCTATCTACATCTCATTCTAGTTTATTGACATTTTCACTCCAATTTAAGTTTCTGAGATTTTGCCAGATATTGGCTCAAACATCAATATTTCCCACCTGTCACCAACTCGGTGGCGACAGTTAAACAACATAAAAAATTCCTATCTTTCTGGGCTAAGATATTTATTAGAGCCAAAATGCCAAAACCAATATTCATAGAATAACTTATGAATGGAGCAACCCCCATTACAAACGACTCCTTACTTATACCAGAACCAGGAGAACATATCCACAATCACAGCCATACGGATCATATACACATTGATTCTGTTCATCCTCATGTTCACAGTGAAGAGTCCTTACGCAAAATTGTTAACCGACTATCACGTATAGAAGGTCACGTTCGCGGGATTAAGACAATGGTACAACAAAATACCCCATGTCCTGATGTGTTATTACAAATTGCCGCCGTGCGAGGAGCATTAGATAAAGTAGCACGAATCGTCCTAGACGAACATTTAACTGAGTGTATTGGTAGAGCCGCTCAAGCAGGTAATATAGAACTAGAAATTGAACAATTAAAAGCCGCTTTAGATAGATTTTTGCCTTGATTATCCATAAATATCAATTTTACTATTTTTTAAATCATCAACCAAACAAACCAATAATTCTGTTTTTACATGGCTTCATGGGGAATATTTATGAATTTGATCAAGCCATAAAACTACTAGTTGATGATTTTTCCCATCTTACCATTGATTTACCGGGACATGGCCAAACTCATGTTTTAGATGATGAATGCTATACAATGGCATCTACAGCCACAGCGATTATCCAATTATTAGATGAATTAAAAATTGACCAGTGTTATTTAATTGGTTACTCAATGGGAGGAAGATTGGCTTTATATCTGACTCTGTATTTTCCCCAAAGATTTATTAAAGTTATCCTAGAATCTGCTTCTCCTGGTTTAGCAACAGAAACCGCAAGGTTGGCTAGAATTAAAAGTGATGCTCAAATAGCCAAAAAATTAACGAGAATGACAAATAAAGATGATTTTGATCACTTTCTCCATAATTGGTATCAACAGCCAGTTTTTGGGGATATTAAAAATCATCCGCAATACCAATCTATGGTAGCCAGTAGATTAGCAAATAATCCGCTAAATTTAGTTAAATCACTGCAATTTATGGGAACAGGTTCTCAACCTAGTTTATGGGAATTGCTACCTGAAAATACTATTCCTCTACTATTATTAGTCGGTGAGAAAGATGAGAAATTTATAGATATTAATATCGCCATGACTGAAAAATGTAATTTTGCTAAATTACAAATAATTCCTCAAGTCGGACATAATATTCATCTAGAAACTACTTTAGCATTTGTGCAAAATGTGCTAAAATTTTTCAGGAGGGTGTGTTAGCGACAGCGTAACCCACCATGTTTTGGAAACAGAATGCAACTCTATCATTTTCCCAACTTGAGTTTCCCTATTGCCGTTGCACTCAGAACTCCCAACCATTGATATCTTTATGCGTCCAACGATAAATTAAAGACTTAAAGGCGAACTCTGGTAAAGCTAACATTCGTTGCCACCGCCAAGGTTCTTGATATAGTCTATATAGCCATTCTAAGTTATTATTTGCTAACCAACGGGGGGCGCGAGTTTTTCCACCTGACCAAATATCAAAACTACCACCAACACCTATCCAAATTGAGTGGGGACACAAATGACGGTGTTTAGCAATCCATAATTCTTGACGTGGTACTCCCAAACCGACAAATATGACTTGTGGCTGGATTTGGGTGAGGGTTTGCAATAACTGTTCTTCTTCTGCTGGGGAATGATAACCAGAATGTGTACCAGATATTTTGAGAGTGGGAAGTTGTTTTTGCCATAAATCTGCGGCTTTGGCGGCTATTCCTGGTGCGCCTCCATAGAAAAATATTGAAGCTGATGTTTGCTCTTGAGCGATTGTTTGTAAAAGTTTTTCGGCTAATTCAATTCCGGGAAACCGTTGGACTTTTTGTCCTAATAAATATTGTAAATAGAGGACAACTCCCGCGCCGTCGGGAATCACTAATTCAGCGTTTTTAATGATTTTTGCTAAGGGGAGATTGCGCTCTGCTTGCATAGTCATTTCGGCATTGAGGGTGACTACATGAGTCCCTTGACCTGCTTTTAAACAATCTAATAACCAGTTTGGATAATTACTCATTATATGCACTGGTAAGCCTAGTACGGGGAATGCCTGCGGGAATTTAAACATAGTTTTTTTAAAATCAGACTTTAGGGGAATGTTTGATAAAGATTAGTGTATCAAATTTTTCCCTGAATGAATGACAAGAATTTGTCAAGGAAAACAGTTTAGATGTGAGGGCGGGAAACCCCGTTCCTACGGGTTTTGCGATAGAAAACTGTACCTCATAACATCAGAAAGTGGGGTTAAGATCCTCTGGACGATCAATATCTGCTAAAGTTTGCAGATAGCTGATTGATAAGTTTAACTTCTGGGCAATTTCTACTGTTTTTACAAATACTTGAGCGGTTCCCCAGGAAATATTTGTGAATAATTCTGCTATTGGTTGTTGTAACCCAATTAAATAATAACCACCGTCTAGGGCAGGTCCCAGGACAAGATTAAAAACTTTTAATTGCTCGAAGGCGGTTGTTAAAATTTGCGAGTTTAGATCGGGGCAGTCTGTACCAATGATGATGACTCGTGCTGCTTTTTGATTAAACGCATTGATGAGCGATCGCTCCATTCTTGCTCCCAAATCTCCTTCGCCCTGAGATTCATATCTTAAATCATTTCCTAACCAATTTTGCATTTTTTCCAAATTACCACCTGTAAACCGCACTTCTACGGATACTCTGGTGGTCCTTTGCAGTTCTTTGACCCGAAAAATAGTCTGTTCGGTCATTTGTTTGTGCAAGTTAGCAGCACCAACTTCACCCAAAGCAGGTATTAACCGGGTTTTTGTTGTCCCTGGTTCTGGGTAGCGGGTAAAAATAATCAGGTGTTGTGTTGATGGTTTCCAAGATATCATTCAAAATTTGCTGCTATTAAAGATATGGCAACTATGGGTGCGGTGACTGCGCGAAGAATCCGACGACCCAGGGAAATCGGCTGAAATCCTGATTCTCTGGCTATTTCTAGTTCTTGATTTGTCCAACCTCCTTCTGGACCAATGGCAATAATGATCTCATTGGCGGTTTTATTGATTATCTGCTGTAAATGAGGATAATCTCCACGAGCTTCACAGATATAACGATGAGTGGCAATATTTTCTTTAATGGCAGTGTTAAAAGCTACTGGCTGAAGGATGGTGGGAACTACAGCCCGTTCTGACTGTTCAGCGGCTTCTGATGCTATACGCTGCCAGCGTTCTAGTTTTTGGGGGCTAGGATTTAATAGGGTGCGATCGCTCAAAATAGGTGCAATGCAAGTTACCCCTAACTCAGTACAACACCGGACAATTTCATCAAATCCATTACCTTTGGGTAATGCCATCATCAAGGTAATAGCTACAGGTAATTCAGTTTTTACCTCCAGCGGTTCTAAAATCTCTCCTTGTTCCCCTTGTAACTGCGCTAACCACCATTTCCCCATACCATTCATCACAATAAATTTATCACCATCTCGCAAGCGCAATACCCGCAGCAAATAATGTTGTTGTTGAGGTGTTAATACAAGCTGGTTAGCTTGAAGTTGTTGGGGATGAATAGTGATGCGTTGAAGTTGGGGCATAGGGGAGGAGTCAGGAGGTAGGGGCGCAGGGCCTGCGCCCAGTCAGGAGTCAGGATGAAGAAAGAATTAGAGGGAAGTGAGAATAGTCTTAAATCTAGGGAAGTGATAGCATAAGCGCTGACTTGTCAGTTCGGTAAAAATTTATCCGACTACTTACTGTTATTGTAATAATGCTTGAAACCGCTGTTCACCGCGAATTCTAGCAAAATCTGGGTCATTTTTCGCTAAATCTTGATATTTTTGGGGTACAAGTTGAATGGCTTTTCTGAGGTTGTCAATTGCTAGTTCGAGATTATTTTGCAAGGCATAATTACAAGCCTTGTTATAATATGCTTGATGCAAATTAGGCTGAATGGTAATTGCTTGATTGTAAGATGCCAAAGCTTCTTTGTAGCGTTGTAATTTAGTCAGAGCAATGCCTCGGTTAATCCAGGCTTCATATTTATTGGAGTGAATAGCGATCGCTTCATTGTATGATTTAACAGCTTCTTCATAATTTCGTAAAGCCGTTAAAGCATTACCACGATTATACCAAGCCTCATCTTGATTAGGGCGAATAGCGATCGCCTTATCATAAGATTCTACCGCTTCTGGATACTGTTGCAAAGCAATCAAAGCATTACCACGATTTACCCAAGTCTCCGCACTATCGGTTTTAATAGCTATGACCTGATTATATACACTTAAAGCCTCTCGATAACGATGGGTATCTAACAAGCCATTACCTTGTAGTAATAAATTTTCGGCTTTTTGACTATCTTGCACCTCTGTAATTAGTTGATTAACATTACTTTCCTGGACAACTTGTTGAGTATTATCTGGTGAAGAATTTGCCAAATCACTACAGCCAATCGCCAAAAAACTAATTAAACTAGAGGCAATTAATTGTCGCAAAACTACCATGTTGCACCTACAAAAATCATATAATTATCCTAAAACTCATGGAAACTTTAAAGTCGTATCGAAATCAACTAATCATTATTAATTGTTTTTTGTTTATGTAAACTCAAGATGAAGATTTGGATAAGGTTTTCATAAAGTATGAATATTATACCATATTTGCCAGAGTCACCTGAGTTCGGTGTTAGGAGTTTCTCCTTCGGAGACGCTACGCGAACGGAGTTATGATTTTTTCAATGAGATCATCAGGGTTTGAGACTCATAATTGGGGCAGTTTTCCACAAATTATCTTATGTCGAACTCAGGTAGAGTCAGATCCCCGACTGCTTAGAGAAGTCGGGGATCTTATTTATAGCTGTTGTGGCGGAGTCATTTGGTGAGTTGCCAAAAAAAAGAATCATCCCACATAAAAATTCTAAATGACTCGTGGTAAAATTACGTGCTTGTTGCTTGTGGAGACAAAAAATTTGATTTACGACCGGAGAGAATCATAATTATCCAAATTGATCACAGATTGAGGATAAAGATTATATAATACTGTGAATCCAAGTGTTTTGCCAGGGATTAAATTGATAATGAGACGATGGGAGGAAACTAAAAAATATGAGTATTGAACCTGACTCATCTAACTCAGAAATAAATCAAAAAGATGAATTAGAAACTGATGGTAGTGATCAATCATTACTAACAGCAGGATTAGGAAAAAAACAAATATTTGGACAATCTGCATTCCAGGCGAACATGAGCAAAGGGGCTGGGTTTCTTGTGGAAAGTAACTCCAGTTTGCAAACTGCTATTACCCCCAGAATTTTATTATTTACCAGTTTGGCGATCGCCACAACTATGATTAGTATTGTCATTAATAACTCATTTCTGGGGATTGTGGGAACTTTAGCCACCTTGATTTTATCACTGTTAATCCTGTTCCCCTGGTTGCAGGATCTCATTCAAGAATGGTTTTCACCCCAAGATAGAAATGTATTTATTGGCTTAATAGGCGTAATAGTAGCAATAATTGGTTTATTCCGATTTACTAATTTGGGTAGTGGTTTACTGCGTTGGGGGAAAAGAATTAACTGGGATGCTTCTGGGACCTTAGCAGAATGGTTTGGAGCATTGGGACAAATTGCCATTGCTATTATCGCCGTTTATGTAGCATGGCGACAATATGTAATTTCCAAAGACCTCACCATTCAACAAAACCTGCTAACTGTCCAGCAAAACATTATTACCCAACAGCAAACCATAGATTCCTACTTTCAAGGAATTTCTGACCTAGTATTAGATGAAGAAGGATTATTAGAAGATTGGCCACAAGAAAGAGCGATCGCTGAAGGACGCACCGCCGCTATATTTAGTAGTGTAGATGGCAGTGGTAAAGCCAAAATTCTGCGATTTCTCTCCCGTTCCAAATTACTCTCTCCCCTCCAGCGCGATCGCCGACTAGGAAGAGCTATTCTAGATGGTAGTGGTGGTTATGCTGAAGATCGTTTAGAAGGAGTGCGCGTCATTGATTTAGGTGTCATGTTAGCAGGTGCAGATTTAGCCGACAATGATTTGCGCTGGACAGATTTAAGTGAAGCTAACCTGATTCGTGCTAATCTTAGCAATTGCGATTTAGTCAAAGCCAACCTTGCCCGTACAATCTTATATGATGCCAATTTGAGCAACGCCGACTTAAATGGAGTGCGCCTATTTTATGGTTTACCTGAACAGGCATCCCCCCGCAGTCGCACCGAACCACCCAACTACGAAACAGGAGAACACACCGGCGCAGTTATCGAAAATGCCGACTTCACCAACGCCCAAAGAATGTCTGAATCCACCCGTTACTATTGCTGTAGTTGGTGTGGAGAAAAAACCAGACAAACAATTCCCGGTGGTTGTGAAGGGATTCCTAATAAATTAGGGAGATAAAATTTAGTATTCTTTAAGTTTCTAAATCTTTAATTGCCCTTTTCAACCTCAATTAAAAGTAAAGGTAAATCTTTAGTGATTACTTGCCAAACAATATCTAAATCAACATCAAAATACGCATGAACCATACAGTTTCTCCTGCCGATGATTTGTCGCCAAGGTATTTTTAAATACTTAGATTGGCAAGATAAGGTTTGTAGTAAGGTCTTTAGACCTGAAAGTAGGGCTAAAGCCCTAACTACGAGCCAATTTCAGAATCTGTTAACTTACTTAACATAGTTCTATTTATTTTTGCCTACCTACTTAAAGCTAAAGATAGCATTCTATCATCATCTAAATCCTCTCTCCTGCGACTCTTTACAAAATATAACGCTTCCCTTGCCGAATATTTGATGTGTTTTAGCCGAGTTAAATCATCAATTTTGCTCATAAATAACCATTGCTTCTATTAAGACTTGCTCACGAAAATAACGACTTAAATCTGCTGATGTTCTTAAATCTATCTGCCTATTTATTATCCTTGATAACTCATCCTCCATCGTAATAATAGCTGAACCAGGAGTTTTTCCCGGTTCAAATTCTACTAAAACATCAACATCACTCTCTTTTGTAAAATCATCTCTTAACACTGAACCAAATAAAGACAACTTACGAATAGAGTGACTTTGACAAAAATGATTAATTTCTTCTGGAGACAAATTAATAGGAAGAGTATTTTGTTTCATCGTTAAAACTCCTGATTGATGATTTTATCTTCATAATAACTAGAATTTTGACTCAAAATCAACAAAAATGCTATATTAAATCAACCTTTTGAAGAAGGAGTCAGTAGCAATCAGTCGAGGATAGTTATAAACTTATCATTTACGCAAGCACCACACCAAAAATCTGTCTATTTGCAGTATTTGTGTAGTCTGATACACCCTACCAATGTACCATTTGCGTAATTCCTCAAGCTTTTTCTTTGCCCGATCTAACAGAAAATTGACAATTCTTAATATTAAAAAATATTGGAACTAAATCTATCATCTATAAGTCAACTTGTAATACAATTAAGGGGTATAAAAACCCTTTTGAAAAATTACCTAACGACAGCTTAAATAACAAGTTTAAGGAGCATTTAACTTGATGAAAAATTCCAAACTTTTGCAAATATCTACTGCGGCTTTATTGAGTTTAGGAATATTCCAAAATATAGCTCTTGCTCAACCAATTAAAAGCCAAATCAGAATCCCCGCATCTCAAACTGTAGATAAAAATTTATCGCCAATAAAAATCAATCCCCTTTATCTTGAGCGCGAACAAAAAGCTCCCTTAATCATTAAAAATCAACTACTAGAATTACGCCGGGATATCCAATCAAAAAACCTCACCTTTCAGGTAGGTTACACCACAGCCTTAGATTATAAACTAGAGCAACTAGCCGCTACCCAAGCACCAGATGATTTACCAATACAGGCTAACATCCAAAACGCCGTTGCAGCACAAATCTTAAATCTTGATTCAGCCGAACGTGACAAATTTGAACGTATCAATCCCGGCGTAATCCCTGAATTACAATTAATTAAAGCTCGTGGCTGTTTTGCCGCCGCCAAATCCTTTGACTGGCGGACTTTCAATAAAGTTACCCCAGTGCGTAACCAAGGAGGTTGCGGTAGTTGTTGGGCATTTGCTACCTTGGGAGCTTACGAAGGTAACAACCTCATTCGCAATAACTCCACTGCTGATGCTTCCGAACAGCAAATTATTAACTGGGGTGGTGCAGGTAGTTGTGGTGGGGGTTGGTGGTCCAAAGCATTTGATTATCTCATTAACAATGGGACTGCAACTGAAGCCACCGTCCCCTACACCGCCACCAATAATCCCTACAATCCCAGTGTAGCTACTCCTTACCGTTCTATAGCTTGGGGATATGTTAAACCCAACGGCGGTATTCCCACAGTTGCAGAAATGAAACAGGCTATGTGTAAATATGGGCCCTTAACAGTTGCAGTGCGGGTTACTCCGGCTTTCCAAGGTTATGTTAGCGGCGTATTTAACGAGCAAGCAAATGGTCCTATTAATCATGGTGTCACCCTCATTGGTTGGGATGATCAAAAACAAGCTTGGTTAATCAAGAATTCTTGGGGTACAGGTTGGGGTGATAATGGTTATATGTGGATTGGCTATAACAGCAATAGCATCGGTTATGGCGCAGCTTGGACTCAAGCTAGAAGCAATTTCTACAAGCTTTCTCCTGACTTGTTGAAAAAAATCACTCCTTTAAAAATCAATCCAGAATTAATTAAAGTTAATTCCAAAAACATCTCTCGATAATTTTTTTGGCTTTGAGGTGGGGTAAAGTTAAACGGGCGGTTAGAAACCGCGTCTACACAGGTAAAACCCACCTGCGTGGGTTTCAAATCCTTGATTTTTTATTAGTCCGCGCAGGCGGACTTTGTTTGTGTGGTTCCGTGAATTCCATTCGCCAGAGCTTACTATAGGTTAAAATTATTTATGACTTTCACCAAGCGAGTTTTTTTAATTATTTCTCTGTTAACTACCTTGACTATTATTTTTCAAGTTAGTCATGCTGCTAATCCTCCTATGTCTAAATCAGAAATTACTGTCAATGATACTAACAATCACAGTCAGATTATTATTCAAAAAGGTAATATGATGATTGTTGAATTGTTAACTAATCCAGGAACAGGCTATAGTTGGCAAATTATTAAAAATGATCCTGACAAACTCAAACCTTTGGGAGATTCAGTATTAAAACCGTTGGAGACAGAAGCCCCAGGAGCGGATGAAAATCAAGTTTTCCGGTTTTTAGCCAAAAATTCGGGGACAACAGTGCTAGAACTTCATTATTTACGTCCCTGGGAAAGAAATATTCCGCCCTTAAAAACCTATCAAATCAACGTCCAAATTCGTTGACAGTAAACAGCGTTTTCCCCTCCTTCTTCCTCCTGACTCCTGACTCCTGACTCCTGCAATATTAATTTTCTGGTAAAGTCAGAATTTCTACGCCATCTTCGGTGACCGCAATGGTATGCTCAAATTGAGCAGACAGGAGGCGATCGCTTGTTACCGCAGTCCAACCATCTCCAAGCATTTGGGCTTCATGAGTTCCTTCATTAATCATCGGTTCAATGGTAAACACCATCCCGGCTCTCAGTTTCTTCCCTCTACCCCTAATGCCATAATGGGGAATATCCGGTGCTGTATGGAAAATATTACTAATTCCATGTCCCACAAAATCCCGCACCACAGAAAAGCCGAAAGACTCCGCATACTCTTGAATTGCTGCCCCAATATCCCCAATTTTTGCCCCTGGTTTCACCTCTGCAATTCCCAAACGCAAACATTCCTCTGTCACCTCTACTAACTTTTGGGCTGTGGGGGAAGGATTACCCACTAGAAATGTTTTTGATGTATCACCATGATAACCCTCAACAATGGGTGTAACATCTATATTAATAATGTCCCCATCCTTGAGAATTTGTTTAGCATTGGGAATACCGTGACAAATCACCTCATTCACACTTGTACAAATAGACTTAGGATAACCTTTATAACCTAAAGGCGCGCTTTTTGCTCCATGCTTTTGAGTCCATCTTTCCGCTTCGTCATTTAATTGCAGAGTGCTAACTCCCGGTTTAACTAAAGGTTCTAGATGTTGTAACAACTTAGCCGCTAAACTGCCAGCACGACGCATTTTTTCGATTTCTCGCTGGGATAAAATGACTATGGTTTCGGTTTTCATCAATTTTCTATCTACTCTTTTAAAAATATAGTTAATCCAGTTGTTGCTGCCCTGCTTGCAGCATCTGCCACCTTTAAAGTATACAAGCTTTGTTCTGGGGTGATATATAAAGGACTACCATCGCATAGATGATCTAATACCATAGTCGTATCTTTAGCAAATAAACCCCGACGAGTACCCACTTCAATCAACTTTGTTCCGGCTGCTGACACCAGCATTCCCGTATCACCATCGAGAATTATCTCCCCTTTTTCGCCTTGAATTTCTAATTTGCGTTCTGATTGCCACAAAGTTTCACCTTTACCATAAATTACCTGTGCCAGTAGTCCACTTTCAAAGCATAATTGGGCTGAACATAAACAGGTTTGGTAATAATCAGACTCCGTTTGCCAATATCGTTGATGACAGTTGACAGTGAAGACTTCACCAAACAAATCAATCAGCCGATTTAACCGAGATAATGCCCCAATTAGGGGGAAGCCAAACATATCATGATTATAAGTCCACTTCCGCGGGGCTGGATGCTGGGGATTCAGGGTGCTATAGCGAATATAAAACAAATCACCAATTTGGTCTAAGTATTGTTTTAAAGTTTGATGCCAACCCCCCAATAATTCAATGTGTTCGACGTGCAAAAGCTTGTTTACTGTTTTTGCCAAAGCAATCAGTTCTTCAGCTTCTTGGACATCCACAGATAAGGGATATTCAACAATGGTGTGTTTGCCTGATTCTAAAGCTGCACGAGCAATTCTACCATGATCTCGATTAATGGTGCTGATGACCACCAGATCCAAATCGTCTCGTTCTACTAGCTGTTGCCAAGAATCCATGGCCACAGTTGCATATTCTTGGGCTAAAACCGCTGTCCTTTCAGGATTACCAGCTTTGCTGGAAGCGAGCGAAGCTATCGCTATTAAATCAGTTCGGGGATCTTGTTGCAATGCCTCAGCCCTGAGTTTAGCTGCATAGCCTGTTCCCACTAAACCCACTCTCAGACTGTGTGTGTATAAAGGTAGTTGGTTATCGTACATGAATTCATCACCAGTTTTCAATGTTTCGGTTTATAATGCCATTAATATTTTATCAACAAGCCGACATTAGGAAACATTTAACACATCTAATACCGCAGGGCGGAAGTCAAAAGGCAATAAGATCCTCCACTTCTTTTATTTATTGTGTCCACAAACATATAAATTAATGTCAGAAGTGGGGGATCTGTCCATGAAGCAGCGCTATTGTATGGAAAGTTGGCGTTGGTGAATTGGGGTATGAAAGTCGAAAATTCCATCTCTCAAACTCTTACTCTCTGCGCCTAGAGCGTCTCTGCGTGTTCGCGCAGCGTGCCGTAGGCATAATAAAATCATACTTTTACTCAGCAACACCGGAAAGTTTTATGGCGATTTCGGTAATTTTGGAAACAATATCATAACTATAATACAGCGTAAGAAGCCGTATAAAGCTCAGGATAAATAAGTAACTAAACGATTTTGAATTTTAATATCTGTTTTTTCCTGATTTTTAAGCTTAATTAGGGTTTGCAAATAATTAGGTTCTGTTATAAGTTTTACATGATATAGTGCATAGATTAGAAAATACCAAAAACAAGCTATACATTTTGTGTATAGAGTGCGGGCATATTTTACTTAAAACACTAAACTCCCGGATAATTTTTGCGATTATCTACTAAATTTCTATTTTTCCAATATCTAAGATAATGACACAAATACAAAATTTGCGGATTTTTTATCCATTTCTAGTGCCATTGACAAGTTCATCTCCGATTTATTGGTTATACATACTTTCGGCTTTGTTACTAGCTTTAATTATATATAAATTAGGGTTATCTCAACAAGACAAACAGATAAGTTTAAGTCAGTATCTTTTTCCCAAAGAGGTTTATTTACATCCTTCAGCGATCGCTGAATACAAGTATTATTTTTTATCTGCGCTCTTAGAAATATTTGTAATATTACCAATCATATTATCTCTACCAAATCTAGCCAATATCATTTGTGATTATTTAACAGAAATTACGCACTTAACAACGCCTTTTTTAATTAACCATCCTCAGTGGTATCATTATGTCACATTAAGTATTGTTGTGGCTTTAGCGGGGGATTTTGCCTATTATTGTTACCATTATTTAGCTCATAGAAATTCATTCTTTTGGGAATTTCATAAGGTTCATCATTCTGCGGATGTATTAACTCCGATGACTGTTTATCGCTCTCATCCCTTTGATTTGCTTTTAAGTATGAGCATAGGGACGGTAATGCTGGGTTTTACTACAGGGATCTGGGTTTATTTATTTGGAAATCAAGTCTCCTATTTATCTATTTATGGAGTTAACTGGGAAATATTTCTATTTTATCTAACTGTCGCCAACTTACGACATTCTCATATTTGGTTGAACTACCCTCATGGGGTTAGTCATGTGTTGATGAGTCCTGCCCAACATCACATTCATCATAGTGTTGAGCCAAAGCATTATGATAAGAACTTTGGTTACATTCTGTCTTTTTGGGATTGGATATTTGGGACTTTATACGTACCGCAAAGTTATGAAAAGCTTGATTTTGGTCTATCAGATGGGGAATCAAGTTTATTTAATAATCCAATTAATTTATTAGTACAGCCATTTAAATCTATTTATTTGGCAAAGTTACAACCAAAAGATAAGTAGGGAATAATTTTTTATAGCAGTTCCCATGCAAGTGAGGGACAAGAAGTAATTATGAAACGCAGATAAACGCAGATAAACACAGATAATTTTGTACCTCATTAGATTAGAAAACGCTATATCAGGAATCTAAATACAAATTCAATCAAAAATTAATTGGGAATTATAGTTATGAATAACATGAAATTAGATTTGAGTTCAGATTTATCAAGTACGACTACAATCATCAATGATTTGCCAGAAAATGGTGTTTGTATCCATGATTTATTTACAATTCAGGTAAAAACAGCACCAGATTCAGTAGCAATAATATTTGAAAATCAGCAACTTACTTACCAAGAATTGAATGCTAAAGCCAATCAGTTAGCGCATTATTTACAAAGTATTGGTGTAGGTGCTGAGGTGATGGTAGGCTTATGTTTAGAGCGATCGCTTGATCTGATCATCGGTATTCTTGGTATTCTTAAAGCTGGAGGTGCTTATGTACCCATAGATCCAGCCTATCCCCAAGAACGTATAGCATTCATGCTAGAAGATACTAAGTTGCAATTTGTGGTGACACAACAACAATGGCTAGTATCTCTACCGGAAAACTCCAAAACAATTTGCTTAGATACAGATTGGCAAAAAATTGATTGTCAAAGTTCCCATGATCCAGTTAGTGGAGTTACAGCCGAAAATCTCGCTTATTTAATCTATACCTCCGGTTCTACTGGTAAGCCGAAAGGTGTACAAATGCCCCATTCCAGTGTAACGGCTTATTTACAGGCGATCGCTAAAATATTACCAGTTAATCATCAAGATATTTATCTGCATACAGCATCTTTTTCTTTTACTGCTTCAGTCAGACAATTATTTTTACCTTTATCCCAAGGTGCAACCAGTATTCTGGCTACTCGTGAACAAACTAGAACTCCTTTAAGCCTATTTGAATTAATTCAAAAACGTGGTGTTACCATTTCTGATGGTGTACCCTCTGTATGGCGATATGGACTCATTGCTTTAGAAAGTTTAGACCAACAATATACTCAAGCACTGAGCGAATCACAATTAAGATTAATAGTATTTGGTGGCGAATTATTACCCTATCAACTAATTAAAAAGTTACGCAACCTGTTTAAAACACCACCCCAGTTTTTTAATATTCTTGGTCAAACAGAAAGTATTGGCCATGGTTTTTATCCCATTCCCGACGATTGCAACCTTGAAGATGGCTATGTACCAGTTGGTTATCCTCTCCCAGATATTCAGCAAGTTTATGTACTCAATTCCCAACTTGAACCAGTAAAAATTGGTGAATCTGGAGAAGTCCATATTGCGGGTTCTACCTTAGCGCGAGGCTATCTGAACCGCACCACAGCAAATGGGGAAAAATTCATTATCAATCCTTTTAATCCTCAACAACGACTTTTTAAAACCGGGGATGTTGCTCGTTATTCAAGTAATCAAAATTTAGAAATTCTTGGTCGCATTGATTTTCAGGTAAATATCCGAGGAATGCGGGTTGAACTAGAAGAAATTGAAGCAGTAATTAAACTTCATCCCAGTATTCAAGAAGCTGTGGTTTCTGCTAGAGAAGATGTATCTGGTGGTCAGCGGCTAGTTGCTTATATCGTAGTCAATAACCAGGATTTTAATTCGGGAGAATTACGCAATTTTCTGTCCAGTAAATTACCAGATTATATGATTCCCCATACCTTAATGGTCATGGAGAAATTACCAGTTTTACCCAATGGAAAATTAGACCGTAACAGTTTACCCGAACCTGATCTATCGGCAATTCAAAGTAGATTTGTCCCTCCGCAAACACCTACACAGGAAATCATTGCTAAAATCTGGGCGGAAGTTTTAGGCATTGAGAAAATTGGTATTCATGATAACTTTTTAGAATTGGGTGGACATTCCCTATTAGCAAGTTTAGTTATATCAAGATTGCGTGAAGCACTATCAATAGAATTATCTATTGCCAATTTATTTGCCGCGCCAACAATTGCCACATTTAGTGAACAAATTGGATCTTCTGCCCAGAATATACTGCCAACTTTAGAACCAGTTTCTCGAAATATTGAATTACCACTTTCATTAACCCAGCAGCGGTTTTGGTTTCTTGATCAAATGGAAGGGGCAAATCCTGCTTACAATATTGTCAGAGTCTTAAACCTACAAGGATCACTTAACTTTATAGCACTTGAAGGGGCGATCGCCACAATTATTAATCGTCATGAAACCCTGCGGACAAGTTTTGGAACTGCTGATGGTAAACCCATCCAAATTATTGCTGATAAATTAGCATTTACCTTACCTGTAATAGATTTACAGAAATTAGCAGAAGATGAAAAAACAGTTGAGGCACAAAGATTAATTACTGATGAATATCTTCACCCTTTTGCCCTAACTGAATCATCTCTATTAAGAGTGACATTAATCCAATTAGGGGAAAAATCCCATCAGTTATTAATAATCATGCACCATATCATTTCTGATGCTTGGTCAGCAGGAAATTTTCTCCAAGAATTATCGGTTATTTATTCAGCCTTAACAGCGGGTTTACCTTCTCCCTTAACTGAATTATCAATTCAGTATGCGGACTACGCTTATTGGCAACGACAATGGCTGGAAAATCAACCCGCGCTTGATTACTGGAAACAACAATTAGCAGATATTCCCGCAGTCATTGAACTACCTACTGATCGATCACGGACGGCAATGCAAACCTTTAGCATTGATCTCCAGAAATTTCAATTTGATTCCCAACTTACACACAAACTTAAAAACCTCAGTCAAAAATCCGGTTCTTCCCTATTTATGACACTGCTCACAGCTTTTGTGATTTTACTTTCTCGCTACAGTGGACAGGAAGATATTATCATTGGTTCTCCCATTAGCGATCGCAATCGTGTCGCGTTAGAGCCATTAATTGGCTTCTTTGTAAATACCTTGGTTTTACGAACTCGTCTCGAAGGAAATCCCACATTTATAGAATTACTTCAACAGATACGACAGATGGCACTTGATGCTTATGCTCACCAAGATGTCCCCTTTGATCAACTTGTAGAAACCCTCCAACCTCAGCGCCATCTCAGTCATAGTCCCTTATTTCAAGTTATGTTTGTATTGCAAAATTCTCCGATTTCCAAACTGGAATTAGGAGATTTGCAAGTTACCCAAATAGAATTAGCAAAAGCAACTGCGGGGGCAACTTTTGATTTAACTTTATCAATGCAGGAAAAAGATTCAGAATCGGGAACTGAACTGATAGGAGCATTTGAATATAATGCTAATTTGTTTAATGCTGATACTATTGCCAGAATGGTGGAGAGTTTTCACACCTTAGTTGAGGCAGTTGTGGCCGAGCCTCAAGCGCAAATTAGGACATTACCTTTATTAACAGCATCCCAAAAACATCAGTTATTAGTTGAATGGAATAATACGGGAACTGATTATCCCCAAAAATCCATTCATCAATTATTTGAGGAGCAAGTAGAAAAAACACCTGATGCAGTGGTATTAGTTTTTGAAGATCAGCAATTAACCTACCAACAATTAAATTTACAAGCTAATAAACTAGCTCATTATTTGCAGTTTTTGGGTGTAAAACCAGAAATATTAGTAGGTGTTTATTTAGAACGTTCTTTGGAAATGATAGTCGGATTTTTGGGGATTTTAAAAGCTGGTGGTGCTTATGTGCCACTTGATCCTAACTATCCCCCAGAACGTCTTAATTATATGGTGGCAGATTCACAAATGTCCATCATCTTGACTCATTCTTCATTACTCCCACATTTATCATTAACCCTAGAGCAATCACAAACTAAAATTATTTGTTGGGATAAAGATTTTGAAATTGAAATTGCCAGTCAGAGTTCCCATAATCCTATTCATAATTTCACACCTGAAAATTTAGCTTATGTCATCTATACTTCTGGTTCTACAGGGCGACCTAAAGGTGTACTAATTCAACATTCAGCACTATTAAATTTAGTGTTCTGGCACTTAAATAATTTTGAGGTAAAATCATCAGATCGAGCTACACAGTTAGCCGGAACAGCCTTTGATGCTGCTGTCTGGGAATTATGGCCTTATTTAGTAGTCGGAGCTAGTATATATTTAATTAAATCAGAATTTCTGCTGTCAGCAAAAACACTTCAAGAGAAGTTGCTATCACATAATATTACTATTAGTTTTATTCCTACACCCTTGGCAGAATAATTCTGTCTTTTATCTTGGTCAGAAAATACAACTTTGCGAACTATGTTAACTGGTGGAGATAGACTTAATTCTTATCCATTAAATAAGTTACCATTTAAGTTTTTTAATAACTATGGTCCCACCGAAAATACAGTGGTTACAACTTCTGGGCAAATTTTACCAGCAGCATCAGATAGTAAATTTCCACCTATAGGTCGTCCTATTGCCAATACTCAAGTTTACATTCTTGATCCCTATCTTCAACCCCTGCCAATTGGCATTTATGGAGAAATCTACATTGGTGGACTAAGTTTAGCTAGAGGGTACTTGAATCGTCCTGACTTAACATCTGAGCGATTTATTGCTAATCCTTTTGTGGCAAATGAGCGACTTTATAAAACTGGAGACTTAGGACGCTATTTACCAGACGGAAATATTGAATTTCTGGGACGTATTGATCATCAAGTCAAAATTCGGGGTTTTCGGATTGAACTAGGAGAAATTGAGACAGTATTAACCCAACATCCTCAAGTTCAGCAGGTAGTAGTCATTGTTCGAGAAGATCATCCAGGAAACAAGTATTTAGCGGCTTATATTGTCAGCGCAACAGAAACATTGACTAGTAGCGAATTACGTCAATTTCTGAAAGGAAATCTGCCTGAATATATGATACCTGCGGCATTTGTGATGCTCAAAGCCTTACCTTTGACTCCTAATGGTAAAGTTGATCGGCTGGTTTTACCAAAGCCAGAAACAACCAATTCAGAGCTAGAAACGGCTTTTGTTGCCCCTGGGACTGCCCTAGAAACAAAATTAGCCGAAATTTGGTGTACAGTATTACATCGAGAGCAGGTAGGCATTTATGATAACTTTTTTGAATTGGGGGGACACTCTCTCCTGATCACATCTGTAATATCTCGCATTCAAGAACATTTTTCCATAGTTCTGCCCCTGCGTTCTCTATTTACAGCCCCGACTATAGCTGAACTGAGTCAAGTAATAATTGCACATCAACTGGATGCGATCGCAGTTGATACCTTACCACCCCTTGTCCCTCAAGCACGAGACACTTCTATTCCCCTGTCTTTTGCCCAAGAGTCTATCTGGTATTTACAACAATTAGCTCCTGAAAGTTGCGCCTACAACAGCTTTTTTATTTTACGTTTCACTGGCTCTCTTTCTGCAATTGCGTTGGAGTCCAGTTTCCATGAAATCATTCGTCGTCATGAAATATTACGCACGGCTTTTACTATAGTAGAAGGTCAACCTGTACAAGTAATTACCCCATTTCTGACTATACCATTAGAAATTATAGACTTACAAAATCTACCTTGGATAGAGCGAACGTCTGAAGCAGAAAGACTAGCTGCATTGCAATATAATCACCATTTTGATCTGGCTTTAGTCCCTCTGATCAAAACAAATTTACTGCGACTAACTCCAGAAGAACATTGGTTGACAATCAATATGCACCATATCATCACAGATGGTTGGTCATTTGGTCTGTTGTTGGAGGAGATAGGAATCCTCTATACAGCTTTTTTGAATGGTTTACCTTCACCCCTACCCGAATTACCTGTTCAGTACGCAGATTTTACCCTCTGGCAACGGCAATACTTTAATGAAAAGGTTATAGAAAAGCAATTGGCTTACTGGCTACAAAAACTAACTAATACTTCACTAGCATCTGATGAGATATCTAGCAATCCAGAAATGTTGAGTAACGAAAATACCAGCGCAGCTATTTATTCTGTGGTTCTGCCAGCAAGTATTGTGACATCAATCGAAGCCCTCTGCCGTTCTCAAAGGGTCAGCATCTTTGCGATTATTCTCACTGCTATGAATATACTTTTGTTCAAATACAGTAGTAAGAACGATATTTTAGTAATAACAACTATTGGTAATCGGAGTCCGGTGGAAACTGAAAAAATGCTCGGTTGCTTCATCAATGATGTCATTTTGCGATCCTATCTCCACTCAGATAAAACCGGAATTAATCTTTTAGAACAAGCTCAAGAAACTCTCACAGAAGCTATTAATAATAAAGAAATTGCTTCTCACACAGTCATTAACACTATCACCAGTAAACAACCACTGAATATCTCAGCATCCCTAACTATGCTACCTCCACAAAATTGGCATAACTGGATGTTAGATGTAGATTTTGTCACAATTAAGCGCGATCTCGACTTGTGGGATGGAGAAATTCCTTTAGAAATTTATGTTTCTTCACCTTCAGTAAATAATCCCACTATGGAAATTAAGGTTTTCTACAGCACGGAGTTATTTACAAATGAAACAATCGAGTTTTTGTTCAGCTATTACCAGCAAATTCTTCAGCAGCTTCTCGAAGATCCCACTCGTCAAGTTTGTGAATTTTTTGATTTGTGAACATTGCAAGAGTCAGATCCCCGACTTCTCTAAGAAGTCGGGGATCTTATTGTTCAGCAAGCCCTACTTGTACTGACTGCGATGTAACCGAAAAATGAGAAATAAATGTTACATTAAACCATGAGGCTTTGCCACACATTCACTAATAATCACTATTACCATGTTAGAAAACAGCCCACCAGAGTTGAAACAACAACCCACATTTGGATCATCTTTATTGAGGTGGACTGAGTATTTTTCCAGTCAGTCAGGAGAGATAACTCAAAGCATGAGCGTTTTTATCTTGATCTGGTTTGGTCAAGTGTTGTCTCTGGTTGGCTCGCGGACAACCGCTTTTGCGCTCAGTATTTGGGTTTATCAACATACGAATTCCACGACTCAATTTACACTACTGATTCTCTCCACAACCCTACCGACAATTTTGATCTCTCCGATTGCTGGTGTGATTGTCGATCGCTTTCCTCGGCGCTGGATCATGATTATTAGTGATTTTTGTGCAGGTTTATGTACCTTGCTAATTGCTTGGTTATTTATCAGTAATCACTTAGAAGTTTGGAGTCTGTGTCTAGTCAGTGGGATTAGTTCCACTTTCAGTGCTTTTCAGGGACTAGCCTATTCCTCCGCCACCACATTACTTGTGCCGAAATCACAGCTTGGTCGTGCCAGTTCGATGACACAGATCAGATTAGCGATCGCTGAAATTCTCTCCCCCGCATTAGCAGCAGCTTTGTTAGTAACTGTACAATTATCAGGAATTGTCATCATTGATTTATCTACATTAGCCTTGGCCTTGATCTGTTTGCTGGTAGTTAAATTTCCTGAAATCTCGTCCACAGAAAATCCCGATACCGAAACCCATTCATTTTGGCAAGAAATCACCTTTGGCTGGAAATATTTAGTAGCACGTCCTGGACTACTCGGATTAGTCATGTTCATTGCCATTAGCAACTTTCTCATTGGTAGCGCAGAAGCTTTAACTACACCCTTAGTGCTTTCCTTTGCTTCCGCTCAATCCCTAGGGAATATCTATTCTATTGCCAGTTCTGGACTATTGGTAGGTAGTCTAGTAATGAGCATTTGGGGCGGGCTAGAACGCCAGATCAATACTATATTTGTATCAATGGCATTTTTGGGCATTTTATATGTATTAGCTGGGTTGAAGGCTTCCACAGTTATATTTACGATCGCCAATTTCTTGATATTTCTGACAATTCCCATCATCAATGGATCAATTCAAGTCATCTATCAAAAAAAAGTAGCCCCAGAAGTCCAGGGAAGGGTTTTTGCTTTTCGTAGTGCTGCTGTGCAGGGGTTTTTACCACTGGCCTACCTGACCTGTGGAGCATTAGCTGATCAATTTTTTGAACCAATCATGGCGCAAGATGGGGCTTTAGCCAATAGCATTGGCCAGATTATTGGGGTTGGTCATGGTCGCGGCATAGGTTTAATGTTGATCATCATGGGTCTGTTTTCTCTAGCTGCAACCTTGACTGCTTACTTGTATCCACGTCTGCGCTGCGTAGAAAATGAACTACCTGATGCCTGAGTTCGGTGTTAGGAGTTCGGTGTTAGGATTGTCAAACTTTGTCGCTTTCTCCATGATTTGGGTGGCGTAGAAAAAATTCTCTCATCTCAACTCATTCGTAGTGGTACTTCCATCGGTGCGAATGTAAGAGAAGCTCAGTCAGCACTTCAGCCATAAAGACTTTCTCCATAAAATGGAAATTTCTTTAAAGAAGCCTGCGAAACGGAATATTGGCTGATAGTTTTAGTTGAATCAGAAGCTATTAACCCAGAAAAGGTCAAATGTCTTAGGCAACAAATTGATATCATTATCAGAATTTTGGTAACTATCACGAAAAAAGTCAAGGAAAAACACCGAACTCCGAACTCCGAACTCAGGTCTGATGCACTTTGACATCTATCCACCTACGGATTTTATATAACAAAAACTTATTGGTAATAAGTAACTAAATTTCATTACTAATCGGGGTCAATTTTCTGTTATAACTTTTAACTTTTCCCTTAGTATCAGAATTGAAGCAAATTTAAACCAGCGGCTAATCCCATCAGAATAGCTGTAATGTTTGCTTAAACATCACTTATACTGCCGATTTCACAACAGAGGATAATTAAATGCCTACTTATAAAGTAACACTCATCTACGAAGCCGAAGGTTTAAACACAACCATTGACGTTGACGACGATACCTACATTCTAGATGCAGCAGAAGAAGCTGGACTTGACTTACCCTACTCCTGTCGCGCTGGTGCTTGTTCAACCTGTGCAGGTAAACTCGTTACTGGTACTGTTGACCAATCAGATCAGTCTTTCTTAGATGACGATCAAGTTCAAGCTGGATATGTATTGACTTGTGTTGCTTATCCTACTTCTGATGTCACCATCGAAACCCACAAAGAAGAAGAACTTTACTAAGTTTTAGTAAAAAAACACTCCAAAGAAGGGATTGGGCATTGGCTACTGAGTAAGACTTTTACCAATTGCCCAACTGCTTTCTTTAATTTTAGTTCCTGGATCATAGAACTCTAAAGTCTTGGAACTAGATCAACTCCACAAAGTTAATTTTCTGTCCCCCCTTGTCACCTTTTCCTGGGGATTCAGAACTCAAGTAAATTTAAACCAGCACTTAATCCCATCATAATAGCTGTATAATTTGCTGAAACATCACTAATACTGCCGATTTCACAAGAGAGGATAATTAAATGGCTACTTACAAAGTGACACTTATCAACGAAACAGAAGGTCTTAATGTAACCATTAACGTTGACGATGATGAGTATATTATAGATGCAGCGGAAGATCAGAAAATTGACTTACCTTACTCCTGTCGGGCTGGTGCTTGTTCAAGCTGTGCTGGTAAAATCAAGTCCGGTACTGTTGATCAATCTGATCAATCTTTCTTAGATGATGATCAAATCGCCCAAGGATATGTTCTGACTTGTGTGGCTTATCCTACTTCTGATGTCATCATCGAAACCCACAAAGAAGAAGACCTTTACTAAGTTTTAGGAAAAAACCACTCCAAAAAGGGGATTGGGAATTGGCTATTGAGTAATACTTTTACCAATTCCCTAATTATCTAATCCCTTGAATTTTAGTCCCCGGATAATAAAACTCCAAAATCTTAGCACTAGACCAACCCAATTTGGCTAGGTTCTGAGCGCCTGTTTGGCTTAAACCCACCCCATGTCCTAAACCACCACCAATAAAAGCATATCCCCACAGACTGGTTTGACCTTTATTCAATGGTCGAATGTAGAAAAGCGTGCTAATGGGGGCAGCAAAGGCGCTGCGAACTTCATCTTTGTGTAAGGTAAAAACGCCGATATCTGTTTTTACAGCCAGTTTTAAAATCCGTCCACTGGAACTGCGTTGAACGACGGACATGGCTTGAATTGTTTTGAACTTGCTATAGGGGCTTTTTTTTGCTTTTAAGAACTTTTGCAAGTCCTTGGTAATTTTATTGATGTCCGTTTCTCTGTGCCAACGGAAGACATCCCATTTACTTTCATTAAATCCGGCTTTAAGATTGATGAATTTCTCGAAGTTCCGATCATCTGCTAGATTCTGATGTGATAAGTTCCAAAGATTTTGATTAGCAGCATCTATGATTGGTTTTAAATAAGGACGATCTTCTCCATTCCAGATATCACTAAAGTTAGCGGTAACGCCACCTGTAGTGGAAGAATACAAAGCATCAACTATTTCGTTATTATAAGTGAGAACCTGACCTCTGGTTGAGGCGATCGCCTGATCTGTATTTTTAGCAATTCCGCTCAGTCCTTGATACACTTGACAGTGGGTGTCCGCACATAACTGATAATTATCTACTGCAAATCTGCGAACATTTCGCAAAGCATAGGTGCGAGCAATAATCGCTTGTGCTTCTAGGGCTGCCATTGGCGCATTTGTACCAATTTCATGGGGTAAAACTCCTCGCACATAAGTTTCCAAGGGGACGGTATTCACTAAGGTGTAATGCCCATAGGCGTTAGGCTGCAAGGTCAATTTTCCGGGGTAGACACGCCTTGATTCGAGTTCTTTGTCCGTACTGACTTTGACCAATTCCTTACCCGCAGTTACTTCTAGATAATTGGGACTATAATTTTTACCATTTACTACCCAAGTAATTTTCGGGACTTTTGATAAAATATTAGTTACTAAGTAAGCATTTTGATCACCAGATGTTTCTATACTTTTTAATAGCAAGCGGCGAATTAAAGGAGTGCTGTAAACGTCCCGTTTGGCCCATACTTGCCAACGTTCTGGTTGGGATATTTCCACCTCTATCCCCAGTGAACGCCAGCGATTAGCGTTATCTTCCGCTGTTTCAAAGGTGCGGAAGTCACCCAGCACTAATACTTCCTGAACCACTGTTTGGGTTAAGGGCTGCATAACTGTTGCTAACTGGATGGGTTTGTCTGTGACTAGGGTTTGTTGCTGATTACCTACCGCAAATTTTAATGTTAAGCGATCGCCTTTGGTGGGAGATAATTCTAACTTGTCTGTAGGTTTAGCCCCAAATCGTTGGACAATACCAATTTGCAATTTTACATCCTGGTTTTTGCTTACGGGTTCTGATGCGGCAGTCAATCCCAATAAGCACAAGGTTGTTATTAATCTGTAGGAAGAACGCCAAATAAATATTTTCATGCAAACTAATTCTAATTGCCCTTATGCTGTCGGAGAGGTTTTAAATTAATTAACTCAAGTTACTCATGATAAGAAGATGCAGGGCGGCAGGAAGAATCACAAATTACAAATATAGCAGGAGTCAGGAGTCAGGAGTCAGGAGTCAGAAGTCAGAAGTCAAGAGTAAAACAGGCTTGGTATCTGGCTTTGCAGTTGTATCCTGTACGTCATTGATTTGCGATTCGCTGTATATATTTTTTACTTATGCGCTTCTATAATACCATTACGTCTTTGCTTCGGCACATTTGCAAATCAAACTCATCATGAGTATGATTTATTCAGTGATTTTTGAGTTCCCAAAGCAGAGAATAATGAAAAAAAGGTATAATAGCTAACAATATATTAGATCCCATATTTTATGGTGCAAGTTGACTTGACTGATAATTTGCGAAATTTAATGCAAAAAGTTGGTTGTGATAGTTTTAACGCTTTAAGTCGTGCTGCTGGTGTTTCCCAATGGCAAATTTTGCAGTTGCGGAGGGGGAAAATCGCCAAGATGCGGATAGAAGTATTGGTAAAACTGTCAGAGATTTTACAAATATCTTGGGTTGAGTTGGTAGAAACTTTCGGTGTTGATGGTTTATTTTCAAGTGTCAACAACACTCATTCCTCTGATCAAAACATAAACTTATTAAGGCAAATTACGGATTTACAATCTGAGTACGAAAGATTAACATTATCAATGTTAGAACAACGGGAAGTATTACAACAGGAATTTCAGCGATCAAGTTTACAAATATTAGAATCCTTACTATTACAATGGCCAACAGCAGCACAGAGAGCCAGGGAGGATCACCAGTTATCGGCAGTGAAAATACTACCTTTAGTAGATAAACCCCTAGAGAGATTATTACAGACTTGGAATGTGCAAGCGATCGCTTCCGTCGGCGACCAAATTCCCTATAATCCGCAATTTCATCAATTATTGGCGGGGACAGCACAACCAGGAGAAATCATTCAGGTACGTTATCCAGGTTATATGCAACACGACCAGCTTTTATACCGAGCTAGAGTCAGTCCCATATAATTATTTTTGGCGACTAAATCTACCAAACACGCTCTCAAGGATCGCTATTTTGTGTTATGAGAAACTGGAATAAATGCCTGATCAAAAATTGCTCAATATTTTTGTGTACAAAATGTCTTTCTCCAATTTAACGTTAAGATATACTAATAAAATCAAAATTCAGAACCTTCTTAAATAAATCAAAATTAGCATATTATGAATCAACAGGTGAAAGTGATTTCTATCAGTGGCAGCTTCAATGCCAATAATTCTCAAAGTTTTCGAGAAAGTATTACAGAATCAATGGACAGTGGAACGTCCATTGTGTTAGTTGATTGTCATAATGTTACCTTTATGGATAGTTCTGGATTAGGCACGCTGGTTTTAACATTCAAAGCTTTAGAAGAATCAGGTATCAAGATGGTGATCTGTTCAATTAATGAGCAAGTGAGAATGCTATTTGAATTAACTGGGATAGATAGCAAATTTACAATTGTTCCTAGTAAGGAAGCCTTTGAAAATCTTTTGATTTCTGCTACTTGATCAATCAAACTTAACTTGAAGAATAGATAAATCATCCTCAAATATCTCCTTGGGGTTTAAGTTAATTAGGTAATCCAGTATATAATCAAGTTGATTATCAACAGAATACTGTAAGCTAATTAAAATCTGAGTAAAACCTTCCAAACTCCAAAGATTACCGTTTGATTGAGTGATTTCATAAGCACCATCACTAAAAATATACAGGGTACTAGATTTTTCAATCTGACAATAAGCATCAACATATTTAGCTTCAGGAAACATCCCCACCGGCATTCCTGGAGTTTTTAATCTTTTTACTTCTGTGTTAGTAGGAGAGTTACCAGAAATGATAATAGCTGGTGGATGTCCAGCACTAGAGTATGTTAACTGCCGGCTAACTCGATTATAAACTCCATACCAAATCGTAAAATACTTATCATTTTGATAATTTATTTGAAAGGTATTATTTAAAGCCGCTAATACCTCGCTAGGTTGATAGTAATTTAAATCTTTGAGAGCGCGGGAACGGAGGAGATTTAGTACAGAAATTGAAGGCAGAGTCGCTTTTAGTCCATGACCAGCAACATCTAGTAGGTAAATAGCTAAAGAATCAGCGTCCAGCCAATTATAGTCCAAACAATCTCCACCAAGTTGCCTGGATGGCAAAAACTTAAACTGAATACTCAGGGGGTTATTTACAGGTAGGGGTAACAGGGATTTTACATATTCTGTAGCTTCGGCTAATTCTGTTTCTAAAAGTAGTTTTTGGGTCTGTAAATCCTGACTTAATTGATGTAGACGTAAACCGGCTCTAACTCTTGCTTGGAGTTCGTTTTGTTCAATAGGTTTGGAGATAAAATCATCAGCACCAGCATCTAATCCTTTAACTCGATCTGCGACGGAATCTAAAGATGTTAATAAAATAAAAAATGTGGTAGATAATTTGGGATCTTTTTTAATGACATTACATACTTCTATCCCAGTTAATCCCGGCATAATCCAATCACATATAATTAAGGCTGGAGGTGAATCCAGCGTTCTTAGAATCCCTTCTTCTCCCGTACTCGCGGTAATAACTTGATAACCTTGTTTTTCTAAAATTCTTTTCAGGAAAATTTGGATGGATTGGTCATCATCAATAATTAGGATTTCAAACATGAGATTATTAGGAAAGGGGATTTAACCAAAACAATATAACTTGTTTTAATTGATTTAAATCTCGATAAACTTCTTGCTTTAACCATTGTCCTAAAGCATCAAAGGGACTAAAGGAAGTTCCTGGTTGCCATTTAACATCTTGTCCTAAAGGTGTGGTATGAGTGCCTGATAAAGTTTGTGTTGTCACCAGATCAGGAAAGAGTTGTTGTAAAATTATTGTTAAGTTTGCTGATTGATCTAGGCTATCTTTATTAAATCTTATTAATAAATTTCGCCGAATCTGGTAACTGTCTTGGACTATTTGGTTAGTTTGTGCGGGTGTGGGTGTAAATTCAATATCTAATTGGGAATTGAACTGTTCTACTAATGGTATGGCTTCATTGGCGGCAAAGTTATTAAAGGATATTAAAATATTACCAGCCCTTTGGATGGGAAACAGGCTACCAATTAGTAAATGCAGTTTACAACCCATGCTATGTCCGATTCCATAGGTGGGAAGATAAAGTTTGCGGAGTTTTCCAGATTCTTGTAACTTTTCGAGAGTATATTCAAATTTACGGAGGACAGATTTAGCGATCGCTATATGATCTAATGTATTCACAAAAGGTGTAGCAATAATCACATATCCTTGATCCGCTAAGTTTTCCAGTAACCAACGATAAGTTAAATGTGGTAAGGTGGCGACAAATGCACCACCTAAAAAATGAATAATCCCGATAGGATTACGGGGAACAAGTACCCAATTGCCTCTAATTTCTTGCCAGTTCATTTAAAAAGTTTGTAGAATAGGATGTAGGGGCGCAGGGCCTGCGCCCTGTCAGGAGTCAGGATAAGAAAGAACAAGAAGAAGAAAGTATTTTATATATAGCAATCCTAAATGATTTATGAAGACTTCTGTTTCCTGTTCCCTGTTCCCTTCTCTCACCGATAAGTTCTCAACTTAAATAGGATTGCTATGGCTATATTTTACATCTAAACATATATCAAATCTTAACTTTGACTTTGTAAATTTTTCATTTCTCGCTGTACATCTAGGGAAATTTGCAAGGCTTCATTTAATAATTTACCATGTTCGGTGGCTTCTTCAGTAATTTGCATTGATGCCAAAGCGGCTAAATTATTGGTAAATAAATCAGTATTAGTGATAATAAAACTTTTATTTTCTCGCAATATTCTCTCTGTTTTTAAAGCGCGGATTAAATCGTTTCTAGTTAATTCAAGTGCTAATAATACTTTTTCTCTTTCTTGGATACTGACTCCTAAATTACCGACATCCTCAATTTGGTCATTAATATCTATAGCTTTAATCACGGAATTATATCTTTCCACATCATTTAGTAAAATCCGCAAAGAATTGGTCATATTCTGCTTGAGAAACTTACTTTTACCTTTCCATAATAAATATAATAATATTTGGATACTCCCACTTGTCCATAAAATAAAAATAATTAATGACAGTAAAGATGATAGTTTTACTAATAGGTAAGTACAAACAGAAATAGCCGATCCAGCGAAAACCACAGTAGCAATTTCTGTTTTTTGAGCTTTTTTCAGCAACTTGATACTGAATTGCTGGATAATATCAGTAATAATTATTAATTTATTATCAACAGGTAAATTAGTCGCATCTTGAAGTTGATCATGACTAATATCCAATCCCTGCAAATCATCTCGCACAGTTGCTAAATCCTTAACTACTATTGATTTAGTCTAATATAACAACTGGATTTCCACAATGGCAATTACCAATTACCAAACTAAGTTACTTGTAACAAATAGCTCATACAGTTCCCCATTAAAAAGTAAACTACTAGCATTGCTGCTGCGGCTAATGCCACTAGTGTACCAGCCAGCATGAGCGAAAATTCTTTATGCTGATAAGCTTTTTCCATTAGGTGTAGCGACCATGCTACAAGTGCGACATCAAAGATTAAAATAGGAATCAACATATTTCTTAATATTTCTTAATAGAAGTACCCTTATCTTAACACTGTTTTGGATAACTGTGTTTTGTCTTCAATAGATGCAGTTGGTCGCCGTATTTGATCTCAAGTAGGAAGCCGGACAGGAACATGGCGTTCTTGCAAATAGGTTTTAATTTGTGCCACGCTTAGTTTCCCAAAATGTAACAAAGACGCTAAAAGTGCAGCTTCGGCTTTACCTTCCGTTAAAGCAGTGTGAATATGTTCACAATTCCCTGCACCACCAGAAGCGATGACGGGGATTTCCACAGCATTAGCGATCGCTTTTGTCAATTCCAAATCATAACCAGCTTGAGTACCATCAGCATCCATACTCGTCACCAACAATTCTCCAGCGCCTCGTTTTGTGACTTCTTCCGCCCAGCGAAGGGCATCAATACCAGTATTTTCTCTGCCACCGCGAACGTAGACATCCCAGCCAGGATTTTCGGGATCAAGTCTACGTCTAGCATCAATAGCTACAACAATACACTGATTACCAAAGCGATCGCTGGCATGATTAATTAAATCTGGGTTTCTGACCGCCGCCGAATTAATACTAACCTTATCAGCCCCTGCCCTTAACAAACCTTTAACATTTTCTAATGTTTGAATCCCACCACCCACAGTCAGGGGAATGAAGACCTGTTCAGCAGTCCGGTAAACCACATCAATAATCGTGTCCCTGTCTTCATGAGTAGCCGTAATATCCAGAAACACTAACTCATCTGCACCGGCTTGATTGTAAACCTTGGCCAGTTCTACAGGATCACCCGCATCCTTAAGATCCACAAAGTTAATTCCCTTCACAACCCTGCCCGCCTTGACATCTAGACAAGGTAAGATTCTTTTAGACAACATAACGACTTTTTCACTCCCGGTAATTGCTAGGAATTTAAATTGTAAAGGCAATTGGGGAATAGATGACAAGAGAGGGTTAATATCAGTCAGTTGTCATTGGTCAGTTGTCAGTTGTCATGGAAATAAGTAATTTAACACTGATAATCCTGTAAATCCTATAATCCTGGACATCCTGATTCTGACAATTATCTCGTTCCCAGTTTCAGACTTGGAATGCTATCATCAAGGTTCTGCCTCCGCTATTATTGATAGCGCGGCGTGGCGTAAGGAATGTGAATTAAATAAAGTGCAAAAGTAGGGTGTGTAAAGCCCTTGCGGGCATGGCTTCGCTTAGAGCGACAGCGTAACGCACCATTCCACGTTAAATCAGAGACTCCTAGAATCCTATACAGAGTATGGGAACGAGAAAATCCTTAAATTACTAAACAATAAACAGGTATTAAAAATAAAATGCCAAGAACAAACATTATTAATCCAGATCAGTCTTATACTTTTGCTGATTATTTTAAACTTAACTTTGCTCCGCAAGATATTTTAGCTTATTTTAATGTTTCTCTTCAACGTCACGCTTTAAAATTGCCTCAATCTACTCATACTCTTGATCGTTTAACTGATCTAAAAGCACGTATTGAAGAAGTTTTACCTCGTCTTAGTCTAACTAGTGAAATGGCCCGAAGGGAATTTCTGATTGCTCCAGTTTTAACGGACGTGCTGCACTATACTCAAGCTACGCTTAATATTGAATATCCGATTGTTGTTAATCATCAATTAAAAGGTTCTTTAGATTATTTAATGCAAAATTCCCAAGTTTTTCTAGTTGTTGAAGCTAAAAATGAGGACTTAGAAAAAGGTTTTTTGCAATTAGCAATTGAACTAATTGCTCTTGATCAATGGATTGAATCAGACAATAATATTTTACACGGTGCAGTTTCTACAGGCAATATTTGGCAGTTTGGGCAATTTGATCGTCAGTCTCGGACAGTAACTCAAGACCTTGATTTATATCGTGTTCCGGCTGATTTGGAGGATTTATTGAGAATTTTAGTGGAAATTTTGGAATCTTAATGATTTTTATACTACTTCATTTTAAAAATTATTTAAGATAGTTCTTCCTTATCAAGCTCAGGATAACATATTTAAAATGAGATGTCAATAGGTTTATTACCTTTTTTCGGCGATGAGTTATGAATGGATGATGAAAATATTTTTTTGAATTGTTATCTGATGCTTTGGGAATAATTGTCTGATAGCGCGGATTAGGTTGTTTGCTATGATAAGAGTCACTAAAATCCGTGAAATCAGTGCAATCCGTCTAATCCGTGATTCAGACCCTATTTTATTTTTTTCAAAATGAGAATTGCTGAGGATTTACAGGATGATATGTATAAGAGTCATTATTGTGGATGATTTATGGGATTTACTTTAATTATTGCCTCATTTTCTATCTAGGCAGTTTTCTATCTATGGTTTTTGTAGTTGTTTTCAATAGTTTTTGGTAAGTTAATTGTGAAGGGGTTTCCTTCTAGTTGTGTAGGTTGGGAGGAAAAGATGTTAGTTTGAACATTGTTATCGCCGGATTGTGTAATTTCTATGTGTTTGTCAATGTGGTTAAAGTTCATAGGAAAATTGTAATTAAAAAGTAATTTATCTCGTTCCCAGTCTCCGACTGGGAATGCTATCATCGAGGCTCTGCCTCTGCTATTATTGAAGTCAGAGACTTCTAGAATTAGAGTATGGGAACGAGAAAATTATTGTTGTCTATATGACATTTTCTAAGATTAAAGCAATAGCCTGTTGTAATATCATTTCTCTATCTACCATTGCTGCTAATTCTTCCGTTTCATATCTACCTTCAAATGCTTCTTTGGCTGCACCATTTAATGACAACTCATAGGCATCTTCTAGAGTTTCTCGCAACTCTTCACTTGTAAAGTACATTCCCCCAGCTTTACGACGCTTGTTTGTGCGTTGAATTTCTTTCACTGCATTAGCAATAGACAAATTCCATGATCTAGTTGTTCGTTTTTCCGCAGATTGCTGAATTAAATGCAGAAGAATGATTTTGCCAAAACTAAAAATCTTATTCAATTTATCATCTTTGCTCATTTCCGTCATCTCTTCAACTAGCAGCAATGCACCGGGAATATTGCCATTAATCAGTAATTGTTGAAGTTCTAGTAATTCTTCCATAACTCAAACCTCCTGAATTCAATTTCTCACTTCAAAACTTCTACCCCAATATGTGTGAGATAAAATTCCTCACCCTCTGACTCCCGCAACGCATCCAAATAAGCATCAATACCACGAGGTTGGGGAATTGATGTACTATCTTGAAGATGGAAAACTAAAGCTGAACGCATATTCTCTAAAGTTGTTTCCAGTGTTTTCCCTGTAGCAATACAACCCCATACATCAGGAGAGTATGCGGAAAATCCTGTTTCAGTTCTTTCTAAAACGATCAGATACTTATCCATTATTTGAGTCCTGCTTGTCTGAGAATGCTTCCTAACGTTCCTTTCTTGACATCATCACCCATTTTCCCTGATACTGTTACCTTACCTAATTTGATGGGATGTTTAAACTGACGATGACTACCTTCTGTTGTTACCAAATACCAACCATCTGATTCAAGCAAATTAATAACTTCTCGTATTTTCATCATAAGTTCAGAAGTTACTAAAGGTATTATGCTGAGTATTGCCTGTACCAGCTTGGGAAATATTAATCTGTTTACCAATAATATTAATTGTGCCACCAGCTTTCACTGCTTGATACTTTTCCTGAAATGTGGTATTTTCCTCTATGTCAGCAGTAGCAACTAATTCCGCAAAAATCGGATTTGAGGGAATTTGTTGTAAAACTTCTGAATTGAGAGGTAATACTTCTGGATTACCTGCTGTTAAAGCTGCTGCTGTGTTTGGGGAATGTTTGCGAATAAAATCAAGTGCTTTTCCCACCTTTTGCATTAAGATATCACTAAAATTTTCACCTTGTTTCTGTAACACTGCTGTGAGAAATATGGTAGTAATGGCAGTAGCTAAAGTTATGGGGTCCATAGAATTTTCCTCAAGATAGTTGAATATACTTAACTTTTATTATAAATATCTAAAACCATTAATAATCCCTTGGTAGTGTAATCCGAATCATAAATAAGAGGTATTCCTGACCCCAAAAAAGATAAAATCACCGAAAATTGATTTTCATAAATTATCAGCAAGCAACCACAACCGACGGATAACTATGCTAGAACAAGGTAACATCAGTATTCATACCGATAATATTTTCCCAATTATCAAGAAGTCTCTCTACTCAGACCATCAAATCTTCTTGCGGGAACTGGTATCCAACGCGGTAGACGCTATCCAAAAATTAAATATGGTGTCCCGTGCTGGTGAATATAATGGGGAAATTGGCGAACCAGAAATTACCATTAGCATTGATAAAGACAACAAAATCCTCTCCATTACTGATAATGGCATTGGCATGACCGCAGAGGAAGTCAAAAAATATATTAACCAAGTTGCTTTCTCCAGTGCTGAAGAATTTATTGACAAGTATGAAGGTAAGGCAGATCAACCGATTATCGGTCATTTCGGTTTGGGTTTCTACTCTTCTTTCATGGTAGCGAAGCAAGTGGAAATTGATACTCTATCCTACCAGGAAGGCGCACAAGCTGTGCGTTGGACTTGCGATGGTTCACCTAAATTTGTCCTGGATGAATCTGCTCGCACCACCCGCGGAACCACGATTATCCTCACCTTGGAAGGGGAAGAGGAGGAGTTTCTCGAACCAGCACGAATTAAGAATCTTGTCAAGACTTATTGCGATTTCATGCCAGTTCCCATTAAAATGGATGGGGAAGTTTTAAATAAACAAAAAGCTGCGTGGCGTGAATCTCCCAGTAGTCTCACCAAAGAAGATTATTTAGAGTTTTACCGCTACTTGTATCCTTTCCAGGAAGAACCTTTGCTGTGGGTGCATTTGAATACAGATTATCCCTTTGTGATTAATGGGATTTTGTATTTCCCGAAAATGCGTCCTGATGTGGATGTAACCAAGGGACAAATTAAGTTATTCTGCAATCAGGTGTTTGTGAGTGATAACTGTGAGGAAATTATTCCCCAGTTTTTAATGCCCATGCGAGGGGTAATTGATAGCACTGATATACCTTTAAATGTATCACGGAGTGCATTGCAAGGCGATCGCACCATCAAGAGAATTGGTGATTATATCGCGAAAAAAGTTGGCGATAGACTCAAAGAATTATACCGCGACAACCGTGAACAATACGTAACAGCCTGGAAAGACTTGGGAACATTCGTGAAATTTGGCGTTCTCAACGATGATAAATTCAAAAAACAAGTCGAAGATATCATCATCTTCCGCAGCACAGCCAAATTAGAAGCCCCTGTAGCCGACACCGCAGCCTTTGAAGTCCAATCTACCGATGGTGATGCGTGGCAAGATGTCACCCCCAAAAATGGCACTAGCATCCCCTACACCACCCTCAAAGAATACCTAGAACGGAACAAAGAACGTCACGAAAATAAGGTATTTTACAGCACAGATGCAGCCAGTCAAGCCACTTATATTGAACTCCACAAAAATCAAGGCTTAGAAGTCCTCTATATGGACTCCTTCATTGATACCCACTTCATTAACTTCCTCGAACAAGAATATCGAGATGTCAAATTTACACGGGTAGACTCTGACCTCGATAATACCCTCCTCGATGACAAAACCAGCGAAATTGTTGACCCCACCACCAACAAAACCAAAGGAGAAGTCATTAAAGAACTATTTGAGAAAGCCCTCAACAAGCCAAAACTCAACATCCGCACCGAGTCTTTAAAATCAGATGACCCTCAAGGAACACCACCGGCAATGGTATTATTACCCGAATTTCTCCGCCGGATGCGCGAAATGAGTGCTATGATGCAGCAGCAAACCGTCGAATTCCCCGAAGAACATATTTTACTAGTAAATACTGCCCATCCGTTAATTCAAAACCTGGTTAATCTCAGTCAGGGTAGTATTATTCAGGGTGATGGTGAATCACCATCCAGCCAATTAGTAACCATGATGTGTCAGCACGTTTATGATCTGGCACTGATCTCGCAAAAAGGCTTTGATGCAGATGGGATGAAATCCTTTGTCGAACGTTCCAATGATGTACTTACCAAGCTAACAGAACAAGCCAGCAAATAAACGGCCAGATAACCGACTTCTCCGAGAAGTCGGTTATAACACTTGATTTTTTTAGAGATTTTCTTGATGGTTAATATAAGAACGAAGCACAGTATTAATCATTGATTGATAGCCTTTTCCCTGGTGCTTAAACCATTCCAAAACGTCACTATCTAAGCGAATGGAAATAGCTTTTTTAGTGATTGGTTTCACCATTCTAGCTGTTTCCCAAAAATGATCGTCTAATTCGGGAATATCAGAAGTATCAATAGCAGAATCTGGGATATTTTGGATTTCTTCAAGGCGTTTCGGCGAGATATTCATAGTATTGTCTTCTTTCTTTAGGGGTGGCTTTTCGGGCTGAAATCAGACGAATTTTGCCGTTTCTTTGGGTATGGGCTACGGTGACAAGAATAATTCCTTGTATTGCACCAATAGTAATTTCTCTAATTTCTTCATCATAGTCAAATCGTTCATCAATTGACGTAAAAACGATTCCCTGAAAAATTTCTTGTGCTTCCTCAAAGCTAAGTCCATGTTTTTTCTGATTTTGTTGATTTTTATGTTCGTCCCATTCAAGTTCCATTAAACTTGTAGACACATTTTGTATATACACCATGGTAGCATTAGTGACGAATGGTAAAGATTAAGATTTTCTCAAAAGGTAGGTAATGCTTGCCATAATTCCCTAGATACTAGATAATTATTCTTTTTCCCGAACTTGTTGAGATATAATAGGAAGGTTGTCTTAAAATAGAACTCTAGGAGATATTTATTATGTCCCGTCGTTGTGAACTAACTGGTAAAAAAGCCAATAACGCTTGTTCCGTTTCCCACTCCAACCGTCACACTAACCGTCTACAGCACGTTAATCTGCAAACAAAGCGGGTTTGGTGGCCTGCTGGTAACCGTTGGGTAAAATTGAAACTTTCCACCAAAGCTATCAAAACCTTAGAATTTAAAGGTTTAGACGCAATGGCAAAAGAAGCAGGAATCAACCTCAACCATTACTAAATAGTAGGGAACAGGTCAGAGGCAGAGGGCAGGGGGCAGGGGGCAGGGGGCAGCCCTTTGATATTGATTATTCTACTTTCTACTTCCTTCTGACTCCTGACTCCTTTCATTAAACACTATTTAATTTAATTATACCCTGATCAAAAACGCGATTATTAGTACCAATAGCCCTCACTTCCATTTTATCTGCATACACATCATAGGCAGCAAAACTCAAATCACTGGTTGAATATTCTGTCCATTGAGAACGACCAACTGGACGATTACCAGCACCGGCACCACAGATTAAATAGGTAGTTCCGTTGATAGGGCGAGTGCGTTCATAATTATGATCATGACCATTGATATAAAGTTGAACATTGTATTTTTTAAATAGGGGAGTAAAGGTTTTAATAAAACTGGCATTATTCCCATAATGACCAGATGAATAAATGGGATGATGACCAAAGACAACTTTCCAAGGTGCTTGACTCAGACTTAATTCTTTATCTAACCAAATTAATTGATTTTTCCAATCAGCATTACCATTAGTATCTAAGGCAAAAAACTGAACTTTATTTTGACTAAATGTGTAATAACGTCCCTGCATATTAAAACCAGGATATTTAACTTGGGGAACACCATTATCAGTGCGAATATCATGATTACCTAAACAAGCATGAAACTTGACACCATTTTTTAGTAAAGGTTGATAGGGACGTTCAAAAACTGCATTTATTTTCTCAATTTCCCCATTATTATAGATATTATCACCAGCTAAAACTACCAAATTATAAGGATTTTGCTGATGATAAAAATTCATAGCATTAGCGACAGCATATTGTCCTTTTGCACCAGTTCCTGTATCAGCAACGGAGACAAAGCGCAATAATAAATCTTTTTTGACTGGTTTCGCTGCTGTTGCTGATTCTATGAGAGAATTTGAATCTGACAATTTCCCACCCAAAAGTCCAGATGCTATGGTGCTGATTCCACCTAAAAACAAAAATTGACGGCGATTAATATTCATATTTTATGAAAATGGCACAATAGATGATGATAGTCAAAATACGTTTTCTATATTCTTGATTCGCTAATTTGGGTAAAAGTTCCATGTCAGGAGACCAACGCAGAAAACCAAGAAATGAACCCGCACCTACACTCTATCAAAAAAATCAACCAATTTGGAAAACGGCAATTATCCAAGTTTTGCGGGGAACGATTGGTGTTTTAGAAACTACAGTAGTTAAACTGGAGACAGAAACACCCGCTGATACTCAGAAAAAAACTAATTTTTTATCGCGTTGGGATGGATTTTTAAGGACATTCCGCTTATTTTTACCATCAAATATATCTAACAATGTATCAGATACGGTGCTGACAGGGATTTTTGCAGTAATTTTTGTGGTGACAATAGGAATAACTACATTTATGTTTATTCCTAAATCTGTGGAAGTCGCAACTGTTCCCCCGGTAGAAGGGGTTATCCCACCAAAATCAGTTATAGAACCAGAACCACCTCCAACCCCAGTTATAGAACCGGAAGTCATACCAACCCCCACCCCAGTTGTTGAACCGGAAGTCATACCAACTCCGGTTATAGAAACTGAAACTACCCCGACTCCAGTTGTTGAATTAACACCTGAACAAGCTTTACTAGCAGCAATTGAAAATCAGTTTTCGGATATTACCATTGCTGTTAAAAATATGAAGGATAAAAATATTATTTCTCAACTCATAAAACCTCTGCAAGCTAATTTCCGTACTAGTGATTTAACTGTAAAAATTAGTGATATTTGGTATAATCTGGAAAAATCTCAGCAGGATAAACTAGCTGCGGATATATTACGACGTTCTCAAGAACTTAATTTTGTCCATTTAGAACTTGTTGATTTTCAAGGGAAAATCATCGCCCGTAGTCCAGTTGTGGGTAATAAAATGATAATTTTTAAACGTTGAAAGTTGATAGACAGTTATTTTGTTAATAAAGATTAATATCACAAAACATTTCATCTGGATTTCATATTCCCATGAAAAGCTACAATTATAGTTAAACACATAACTGGTTCCAAATATTTGCAACAGTTAGGTTTAATGACTTTTACTATTAAATCTTCATATTTTCAAGGAAAAACAAGTTATGAACGGCAAAAATTTGATTTATGGTTTGATTGGGTTAGTAAGCAGTGGTGCTATGAGTGGATTATTAATTATCAGTAACACACAAGCACAGAGTCCCAATTCTGAACACAATTCTCATCATTTATCTAAACAAGCTAATCCCCCAAAAAAAGGAATGATGATGCAAACAGATCAGCATTTCATCGAAATGATGATTCCGCACCATCAGCAAGCAGTAGAAATGGCTGATATCGCATCAACTCGCGGACAACATCCAGAAATTAAGAACCTAGCAGTTGCTATTAAAAAAGACCAAACCCGCGAAATCGAACAGATGAGAACCTGGTATAAGACATGGTACGGTAAAGAAGTACCTATAATGACTATGACTGATCAAGAAATGATGGCAGGTCATGGGAATATGTGCCAACAAATGAATCCACCAGACACGATGAAAATGCCGATGAATGGTAAAATGCACTGCATGAATATGGATTTAGAAACATTAAAAAATGCACCAGATTTTGATAAAGAATTTATTCGTCAAATGATTCCTCATCATCGTATGGCTGTCAAAATGTCACAGATAATTGTTAAAAAAACTGCCAAACCAGAAATCCGTAATTTAGCTAGGTCTATCATTAAAACTCAAATGGCAGAAATTAAGCAAATGCAGCAATGGTATCAAAGTTGGTATAAGTCAAAGCCTGTATAAACCATTGTGGAAGCCGGATATTGCGCTTGATTTATAATCGTTACGGCTGGTTATATGAAGAATTTTAGCATTTCCAAACTGGAGAGACTGAAAAACGAACGTACCTTGATTTTTTCAGCCTCCCTAAAATTAGCTTAATTCCAATAAACCTTGATAACCTGTAACAATGCGATTGCCATCTTTAAGAATGTGGACTTCAATTTGATCACTAGCCCAAGTAATTTTATCGGCAAATTCTGGATTAAAGATATTGACTTTTTGATTACTAGAAGAAACGGGAGAATCAGGAGAATTAATTGCTAGAGATTTGACAAAAGGACCATCAATCAAAATATCTAATTCTGCCAATAATTCTTTTGCACCGGGAGGTGCGGAATCAGATTGTAATTGTTGAAGAGTGAAGCCAGTAAAAGACATAACATTTAAACCCGCTGCTTTTAACTTTTTGGCTAAAATTGTTAATGCAGGTGCTTGCCAAAATGGTTCACCACCGGAAAAAGTTACACCCGTATTCTGGGGATTTTTGAGAATACTTTCAGCGAGGGTATCAATAGCAACTAAATCATTAATCTCAAATGCCCAGGAGTCGGGATTAAAGCAACCAGAACACTCCCGGTTACAACCTTGTACCCAGACAACAGCCCGACAACCGGGTCCATTAACTTCTGATTGGTCAACATAACCCATAATGTTCAAATAACCGGGGGGAATGTCCGCGAGTCCTAGAGATGGGTTCATGGGCTTAGTTTCCATCTTTTCTCAACTCCTTTTCAACTTTTCCTATTACTTGCTAATATAGCGAGACTCTGAAAAAGTGTGGAGAAAGAAAATATAAGCTTTTTAAAGTTTGATTATTTTGTACAATTAACCCTGAGGTTTTTTTAAGCTTTTGCCCAGGAGGGGATGAATGAACGCGCAGCAGCGATCGCATGAAAGAATGCAAATATCCTGTGGCTGGCTTGACCATAATCTCGGCATTTTTGCAGGTCGAAAGACCGTAATTCTTTTTCGATGACGTTTTCGACATTAGCAGCTAGATTTAATCTACCTTCATTGAGATAACATTCGGTGAGAAATAGCAATTTCTCAACATTAATTTCACTGGTTTCCCATTGAATTTCCACAGGGAACTCATAATTTTTTTCTAATGTTCCCCCACTGTAAACGTTTTCCATGAGTTTATTACCGATAATATATTTAACTTTATGGGTGTTAGCCAGTCCTAGTAAATCATCAGCAGTTGGCTTCAGTCCTAGACGACGACGGAAAACGGAATCAATAATTTCATATTTACTATTGTCTGGAAATACTGTGACAACCACAGCCGCAATTCCTTCTGTATTTCCATAACATCCGATGATATTTTTACTTTCTTCACCCTGAACAAATAAGATATCCATAATATGCACGAACTAAATTAATAAGAGGGAATCGAGTTGATAAGATTCTCGCAGATGGAACGGACAATGAAAAACTCAATACCGATAATCTATCAGACTTTTTCCCAAAATTGCAGCTTTATTTAAAAAAAAGAGCCTTTTTATCAATAGGTTAATTTTAGATTAATTACAAACTAAAATCTATTTCTTTAGATAGATGAAAGGGCAGATTTTATTTTGTTTAATCAAAAGTTTTTAAGTTCCTCTGGTTCTGGGGATTTCAGCAATTTTTCACACCGCATTTCTCCGTTCTAAGGGGCGGATTTGCATATCTGGCTGTAAGGTTTATCCTGAGTACCAAACGAGACCACGCAAAGAAGAAGAATCGCCCGAACAGTATTGCGTTCCAGGCTTTAATCAATGATTATATTGATCGTCAAAGGAACGATATATAACAATATTAACCTTCATGAATCAATTGCAGCAAAGCTTCCGTTGATATCTTGCCAATCATATCCGTACCTTCCAATAGACTATCCGCCAAATCCCGCTTATGATGATGCAACTCCACAATCTTGTCTTCAATAGTATCCTTAGCCACCAAGCGATAAATTGTTACCGGGCGTTGTTGGCCAATCCGGTGGGCGCGGTCAGAAGCTTGATCTTCCACAGCCGGATTCCACCAAGGGTCTGTATGGATAACGTAATCAGCAGCGGTGAGGTTGAGTCCTGTACCCCCCGCTTTCAAACTAATGAGAAAAACATCCCCATCCCCCGCTTGAAAGGCATCCACGCTTCTTTTCCGTTCTGCCATTGGGGTACTACCATCTAAATATTGATATTTAATACTTTGTTTATCTAGATAATCGCGGATGATATGCAAATGATCAACAAACTGACTAAACACCAACGCCTTATGGCGATTTTCTAGCAATTCACCCAACACCTCACCAAAAAGCTGTAACTTAGAACTAGATAACTCAGTATCAGGTATCACCAAACTAGGATTACAGCAAGCGCGACGCAATTTCATAATCTCTGCTAACACTTGTAAATGTTTTTGTCCTGCATCTGCATTACTTTCACTCAGTTTAGATATAGCTTGACGACGCAACGCTTCATAAAATGCCTTTTCCTCTTTACTTAACTCGACATGAAGCAGAATTTCCGTCCGAGAAGGTAATTCCTCCAACACCTGATTTTTTGTGCGTCGTAATAGGAATGGTTGAATCAGTTTTTTCAGTTTATTACGTGCTTGTTTATCTTGATATCTCTCAATGGGATTTGCAAAGCGTTGATTAAAGCTTTCAAAAGAACCCAATAAACCAGGATTAATAAAGCGGAACAAATTCCACAACTCACCCAGATGATTTTCAATGGGAGTTCCTGTTGTCAACACTTTAAAATTAGCTTTTAAGTTCATAGCTGCTTGGGAACGTTTAGTAGCCATATTTTTAATTGATTGGGCTTCATCCAATACAATCGTTTGCCACTGCACTTGAGCAAGCATTTGAGCTACTTCTTCTTGTTGTAATAAACCATAACTACATACCAACATATCCAATGGTTGTAACCCATCCAATAATTTTTGGCGGTTCGCACCATAAAATTGCATAATATTCAGAGTTGGGGCGAATTTCTGCGCTTCACTCACCCAATTCATACAGACGGAAGTGGGGGCAATAATTAAAGTTGGGCCTGCATGGGCATTTCTGAGGATAACAGCTAAAGCTTGTACAGTCTTACCCAATCCCATTTGGTCAGCTAAACAAGCACCTACACCCCAATGTGCTAAACGCGCCAACCAACAAAACCCTTCCATTTGATAGTCCCGTAATTCGGCTTGAAAGGTAGACGGGAGTTCTGGTTGCAGGTCTTTTACCTCTTTGAGTTTCTGAATATGTTCCTGCCAATGTTTATCTGCTTTTAGTTTACCTACTTCATCTACAAAATCCTCTAACCCCAATGTGGCTAAGGGGTGAAAACGCATACCTTTTCCATGTTTTTCGGAAAACATCCGTAATTCGTCGAGGCGCTTGCGAAATTCCTGGGTTAAAGCCAGAAATTGACCGTCACCCAAGGGGATAAATCGGCTGGGGGTTTTCTCTAGAAGTGCTAGGAGTTGCTGCATATCTAGCACCAGGTCGTCATTTAATTTCAATTCACCGGTGGCTGCAAACCAATCTTGTTGACGTTGAATTGATAAATTAAAGTCTTTTAAACCTGCATTGTGACTAACACGCAGTTTTTCCCCTTCTGGCCAAGCCATAACTACACTGTCTCCCAGTGTTTGCAATTCTAGCAACAGTTCTAAACAGTCCTCTGGGTCTTGTATTAACCATTCGCTATCTTGTTCTTCAATGCGAGTTAAGGTGGGACAGGCGGCTATAGCGTTTTTAGCAAGTTGTTTTTCTTCTGCTAAATTGCGTTTGGTTTGCAGACGTTTACCATCAATTTCGGCAATGACTGTTTCACCACCTGCACCCGGACGGAAGTAGGGACCACCTTGGGTAAAAGGACGGGATAACAGGGTGATTTTCAAGCCGGAATTGGCAGGTAAGAGGTGAATGTGGGGTAGTGTTTGGGCAGGGACTTCTTCTGCACCTTCTGCGCCTCCACCGATGTCAGAATGGACGGTAACGATACCAGAGACGGCATTAATAGCTGCTAAAACTTGCTTTTCGGCGATCGCAGGAACATTTAATTTGTTATCTTTACCAATAATCTCGGCAATGCGTCTGTGTTCAGCTTTAATTTCAATAACTTTGATGCGAGTTGGGGTTTCTTTAATATGCAGAATATTCTGTGATTCTGGTAATTTGGGCGAAAATTCCAAGGTGAGACGACCTTGTTTTTCTTTTTTCACCAGTAGTTCTGGTTCTCCTTTGACAATTTCTACCCGGATATTAGGCGTATCTTCCCAAAAAACTGTGGGGTGTCCAATTAAAGCTAAGATGGCTTTTTCGTTAAACATATAGTCAACTTTGCCATAATAGCCCTCACTATATGCCTCAATACAACCACAGACCCGCATATCCTGGGGTGTGACGTAATCAAACTCAGCTAATCCACTGCTAAGACGTTTAAGGGCTATGGGACGACCTTTACTCCATTCTCCTTTGGCATTAACTTTTTGTTCTTTGGGCTGTAAACTACATTGAACGGAATGGAAGGTAATGAACCATGCTAACCGCAGTTCTGACTCTGGTTTGCCAGGTTTTTGTGGTTGTTTCTGAAGATTTGCGAGGGCATTAAGACACATTTCCCAAGCTGCTTGGGGTTGGATTACATCTACTATGGTTTGGATGCCACTATCTTCTCTTAGTGCTGCTGCTTGTTGTTTATAGTTACTACTGGGTTTGAGTCGAGATAAGAGTTCCGCGCTTTCCATTGCTAACCAGTAATAACCGGATGCAAGCGATCGCCGATATAATGGTTCTAATAAATCAGGTAATTTTTTCTTAGCACTCTCAGCATCCATCCAATAAAGGCACAGAGAACAAAATAATGTTTGTAAGCTATTTTCTTCTTCCACCGAAGCAATATAGGCACTTACTACAAGTTCTTTTTGAGTAATATCACCTCGCTGGACTTGCAATACCATTTTCAGTCTGGCATAAATAAACGTGAGCCAATGATATGATTCACGAGACATTAATGTGGCATACTCTTCTGCTTCTTTGAGGCGTTCTGCTGAACCATCTTTTAACAATGCTAGGATAAAAAATAAGCCGCCCATTGTATTAAAATATATTGAGCGTTTGCCTGTGGCTTTTTTTATAGCTTTGAGGGCATCTGTATAATATTTAATGGCTTGTTCATTTTCACCTCGAAGAAAATTCAACCAACCCCAATAAGTAGCTGTGTTATTTTGATATTCATCTGATATCCGTTCTAAACTATCCTGTGCTTCTTCAGTATCACCCCGTAACAAGAATTGTTCTGTCAAAACCAGATTTAGATAATCCGAAGCATATTTTTCAGATTCACAACATTCTTCGTCTAGCATCATAAACGCATCTTCGCAGTCAGACAATTTTAATGCTGAATTGAAGAGGATGCTAGATATACCACGTTCATATAATTCTTGTGGTAAGGTCTTAAACCAATTTTCGTCAAATGGGTTATTGCATATCTGTTCAAAAATATTTTCTATGACTATTTTTTCTGTATGATTACTGTAATTTTGGTAATCTTCAATTTGCTTATTAATAAAATTAAGGTCTTGGCGGTAAAGACCAATGCGGATTTCTCTGATACACTGGCCCAGACTGCGGAACATCCGTGATTTCTTGTTCCAGTGATTACTTACAGGTAGTTTTTCCTCTACGGCTTTAACTAATATATCGAAAGTCCCTGTTTCTATTGCATGACGAGTAGCAATTTCTGTGAGTAACGGATTGCATTCAGGACCTAACTTGTTTTCCTTAACTAGCAAAAGTGCTATTACCAATTTTTCAATTTGGTAATTGAGGGTTGTAGTAGTCCAAGGTCTATTCTTTTCGTCTAAGGCAGCAGTTTGCGAAAGACAACTGAGGAATGAACTTTTGTCTATCGGTCCATAAATTATCGAAAACAATTGGATAATCTTTTGGATAGCAGGGGATAAATCGAAGTATTTTTTAGCGAGTTGTGTTCGTAGTTGGGTGGAATTAGCGTTAAAATCGGGCATGGTACTAATAATTGACACCGTTGTTAGGTATCTGGTGTAGATGTGCAAAAGCAGTTGAGCTTTTAACTGGAATATTACCTTTTAGATTATCAGATGAATTGCTACATTTTCTCAAAGTTTTGATCCTTAAACATTTAATAACCTGTAATTCTGATTTAACCTGAAATAGTGCGTTAAGTTTTGTTTTAGCGCAGTCATATCCGTAATCTACCAAGGACTTAACACATAAGTAGGTGGGCGTTAAAAATGAGTTTGCGTTGCTCTTCTTCACATACCTTTAATTTTTATGCTCGAAGCAGCGGAAGTTATTGATAATAACTTTATTGAATGTGCATGGATTTATTTTCCCTCCTTAATCTTTTTCTAAAATCGTCCCTTTTAGATTTGCTCCCTGAAAATTTGTGCCGCGAATATTTGCACCTTTTAAATTTGCTCCTGCTAAGTTCGCACCTTTTAAATTTGCCCAACTTAAATCAGCTTCCGTTAAATTTGCTTCACTCAAATTTGCTTTAGATAAAAATGCGTTTCCTAAATGAGATTTTGTTAAATTTGCTTTATGTAAATTAGCTTGATAAAGTTGAGCAGTCATTAATTCGGCTTCATATAAATTTGCTTCACTTAAATTAGCAGTAATTAAATTAGCTGCCATTAAAGTTGCAAAACTTAAATTACTGCGAATAAGTTGTGACGATGATAAATCGGCGTTTTTAAAATTAGCATTTTGGAAATCTGTACCAATTAAATTAGCATCTGTAATCAGAGTATTTTCCAGATTTGCGCCACTAAAATCAGCACCAATAAAGTTGCCAAAACTTAAATTAGCCTGGGTTAAAATTGCCCCACTCAAATTAGCAATACTCAAATTAGCTTGACTCAAGTTAGCTTCAATTAATTTGGCTTGATAAAAAATAGCATTACTGAGATTAGCATGACTAAAATTAGTTCGTACTAATAAAGCATGAGCTAAATTTACTTTATTCAAGTTTACTCCTTGGAGATTTGCTCCGCGGAGGTTTTCTCCTAGGAGATTTGCACCGCTAAGATCAATTTCAATTTGGGAATTTTTGTTTCTCCATTCTATCCAAGTAACTGCTCCTGATCGTAATATATTGAGATGTTGTTGATTTGCCATTTTTTGCTCCTTTAGGACTTATGCAAGTTTCACATTTAATATTTCTTGTAGGGTGCGTCAGACTCGATTATGGGGTAAGAATAAACAGATTTTTAACATTTGACGCACCCTACTAATATGTTAGTTGCGTCAATCTTGTTCCTTATTCGTTACGCTTACCTTGGGAATTTTCCCTTCCAGGTGAGTTGTCAATTGCGGCTAAAGCGCCCGCTGCTCCTGCTAAAATATCTTGTTCTGAGCCACCTAAATAAAGTCTGCCAAAACTACCGACAGCTTGAACTTCGAGGATGTTAATTTGCGCTGCTTTTTCTGCTTCATTGGCTGCTAATGCTGCATAAGCGGCTGGTTCAACTTCCAATACATAGAGGGTTTGTCCTGCTAGTAGGAGTTGTCCTCGTCGGGTACGGTTAATAAGTTGGGTTTGGTAAGCGTCAATATTGCGGATAATTTGGCTAGAGACTACGCGAGGTTTAATACATTCCTCTTTTTTGACCCCCAGGAACGCCAAAATCGCATCTCCAGCGGCTCGTGTTTCCCCTTGAGAGCCAGAATGGACTTCTAATAGTCCATATAGCCGTTCTACTACTTGCACTCCAGGACGAACGGAAGCGGATTTCAGGGCTACGTCCGTAATCTTGTTGATTTCGATACCAGGGGAAATTTCAATCCATAGGGATGTATCCCCCGGTAATGGTAAGAAACCCTGGGCTACTGTTCCCATGTATGCGGCGTGTTGAGGTTGCAGATTGTCTAGAAATACGAAACTGCGTAGTTCTATGCCCAAAGTCTTAATTCTCCAGTCATGAGGGTAAACATTTTGGATTGAGATTGATTTAGATCCCCGACTTCTCGAAGAAGTCGGGGATCTGCAATATATGAGTTTACCGTTAAAGTGGACTGGTTTGCTAATTGGTGATGATTAATTCTTCGGCTGGAGGATGTTTGATTTATAAGTATTAATAGGAAATAAGTCAGCCTGAAAGTAAAAATATTTGGGATTAGATATTTTAGATGCACCAAAAGGGTTTTATTTTTCTGAGACTTTTATGAGATTACGGCATCTTTGATTTTTCTCTTTTTCAAGAAATTTGACATAAATGGCCGCTCAAAAAATAAGTAGAAACAGTAGGCGATAATCAGTGACATTACCGTACCCAGTAAATAACATCCGGCGGCAAACATATCTGGTGAGATTGGTAGGTAAAACAGGAAGTAACGCACAAAAACTAACACTGGTCCATGAGTGAGATAGAGACTATAGGAAAATGTTCCCAGAGCGATCGCTAAAGGATGTTGTAAAATCCGTAGGATTAAAGATGGTTGTTTGTCTTCTATTATTGACTTGGTTAAGGAAATAAATAGGCAAGCAAATGCTAAACCGGCGAAAGTTTGATTAATCCATATATGCAGTCCTAGCCGTCGCCATTCAGTGATGACAGCAAGACAGGTAAAGATAATAGCTAACCAACCCCAAGGTAAGGAATTTCTGATAGCTACTAACTGGGGTTTTTGGGAAAATCCAATATCTGCCGCTGCCATTCCTAAACAGAATATACATAAAAACCAAGGATTGGCTGATTCAAATAATCCATTCAACAAATATAGAGGAGTTAACCCAATTAAAAAGGTAATAATCACAACTCCAAATAATCCCAACTGTCGCCATATAGGTAATAAAAATAGCGGAAATAAAAAGTATATTTGCCATTCTGTAGCCACAGTCCACATGGGTGGGTTAATAGTTAGATATGAGTTGCTGTCAAGATTATGAACTAGGAGTAGTTTAAGCAAGACATCCATCCAAGAAAATCTGGGAGAAAATGCTCCTAGTCCTGCTTCTGGATTCCATTGAAAATCGGTAAATTTTTCTAAACCCAAGATAATTGCTGTTAATAGCAAACAGATCAACAGTGTTATATAGTATGGTGGTAAAATTCGCCGCGATCGCTTCTTAATATAATTCATGAAACTTCCTGATAACTGACCATTTTGAGAACGCGCTACTGGCAGCATCAAAACATAACCAGAAAGAACAATGAAAATAACAACACTAAATGCACCATATTTCATGGTTTCTGCAAATAATGACCACAGGATAGGCAATTTTCCCCCAATTGATGGTTCAATATGTACAAGGACAACATATAGAGATGCTAATCCCCTTAATCCATCTAAATAAGGCAGATGAAGTCTCTTTTCGACGGATTTTTCAATCATTTGAATCATGCAACTAATCTCCTAAGTAGGTTGGCGTTGAAAATTGTCGTTATAGGAAGGCAAGAGGCAAGAGTAAAGAAGTTTTCCGCGATTTTACGTTTCTTTACACGGTTTGGTTTTATTGTGTTCACCTACTTATGCTATTTTTGTGTGGATGTTTCTTCTCTATTTGCATTTTGGAGTTGCAAATTATCAAGAAGAAATATAATATAAAGTTTTCTAAGCATTTGCGAAACTCACAACAAGTTGAGGACTTATACAAAAGTCAATAAATATGAATAATCCAGACAATAAATAACACTAAAAAAGAGGGTCTTAGAGATTTTCTGTTTAATTATAAAGTTCTCAAAAGGACTCTTGAATAGGAGTTATTTAATTGTTGTAAATTACCATACAAAAGATGCTGTATTGATTTGTAACTAAATTTGGCAATCCGCTGTATGTATTTGTTGGAAAATCACAGCAAATACTTTTTCATATTTGGAACTAATAAATACTTCCCTGATTACTATAACGGTTTCCTTACAGCTAATTTTTAGAATATACTGCTGTTGTCATCATAGTATGTCAATAAATTTTACTTATGCACTCTTTGTATAAAACGCTTTTATTGTGACATCAATAATGTCCTTTTCATATCCTAAAAGAAAGTTACAAAATAAATATCAAGTAATAATAAAGTTTAAACATAAATTATAAAGATTTAGTTTCTGATCTGTTCCCTGTTCCCTTCTTTTGTAAAAACTGTATCTGTGATGACAACTTTAATTTTCCGAAATATATTTTTCATTACAGCTTTAAAAAAAAATAATAGCGACAATGGGGGGCAGAAGAAATGATTGTTTATTTATTTGCTCTTGTGAAATAATGGTAGCTATCTCAGAGAACGTTCAGAACCGATTAACTATACAAACTGTAGAAATTGCCCCTAACACTACTGCGATTCGTTCTCTTGACTGGGATCGGGATCGTTTTGATATTGAATTTGGTTTACAAAATGGTACAACCTATAATTCATATTTGATTAGAGGTGAACAAACAGTTTTAATTGATACTTCTCACCAGAAGTTTCGTGAACTATATTTAGAGACTCTCAAGGGTTTAGTTAATCCTAAAACGATTGATTATATAATTGTTAGCCATACTGAACCTGATCATAGTGGCTTAGTAGAAGATATTTTACAGTTAGCACCTAGAGCGACTGTTTTAGCTTCTAAAGTGGCTTTGCAATTTTTGGAAGGTTTGGTACATGAACCTTTTTCTAAGCGAATTGTCAAAAGTGGCGATCGCATCAAAATTGGTCAAGATCATGAAATAGAATTTGTCAGTGCGCCGAATTTACACTGGCCAGATACTATTTTTAGCTTTGATCGCCAAACCCAAGTTCTTTACACTTGTGATGCGTTCGGAATGCACTACTGTGATGATCGCACTTTCGATGAAGATTTAGAAGCAATTGAAGCTGATTTTCGCTTTTATTATGATTGCTTAATGGGTCCAAATGCTCGTTCTTTGCTGAATGCAATGAAAAGAATGGGTGAGCTTGGGGAAATCAAAATTATTGCCAATGGACACGGACCATTATTACATCATAACCTCGATATTCTCAGAGAATATTATCACAATTGGAGTCAAAAACAAGCGAAAACAGAAACTACTGTGGGTTTGTTTTATGTCTCTGGTTATGGATATAGCGATCGCATAGCACACGCAATTGGTGATGGTTTGCAAAAAGCCGGTGTCGGTGTAGAAGTATTGGATTTAAACACCGCAGAAATTCAAGAAATTCAAGAATTAGCCGGTCGAGCATCTGGTTTAATTGTCGGGATGCCTTCTACTAGTGCAATTAAAGCACAAGCCGCAATTAGTTCTTTATTAGCAGTTGCTAAAAATAAGCAAGTTGTGGGTTTATTTGAGTCCTATGGTGGCGATGATGAACCCATTGATACTCTCAGACGCAAATTTATTGATTTAGGTATTAAGGAAGCTTTTCCCGCTATTCGTATTAAACAAACTCCCACAGATTCCACCTATAAACAATTTACAGAAGCCGGCAATGGTTTGGGACAATTGTTAGTCCGGGAACGCAATATTAAACAAATCAAATCTCTCGACGTGAATATGGAAAAAGCGTTGGGAAGAATTAGTAATGGTTTGTATATTGTCACTGCCAAAAAAGGTGATGTTAGCGGTGCAATGATCGCTTCTTGGGTGACACAAGCCAGTTTACAGCCTTTGGGTTTCACCATTGCTGTAGCTAAAGATCGCGCTTTAGATAATTTATTGCACGTAGGCGATCGCTTTGTTCTTAATGTTCTGGAAGAAGGCAACTATCAAGACCTGAAAAAGCATTTTCTCAAACGTTTACTTCCCGGTGCTGATAGATTTGCAGACGTAAAAACCCAAACTGCTAAAAACGGTTCACCCATTCTTACCGACGCACTCGCATATATGGAATGTGAAGTTGTTAATAGTATGGAATGTAGTGATCACTGGATTTTATACTGCACAGTTGAAGATGGCAAAGTTTCCAAACCTGATGGAATTACCGCAGTTCGTCATCGCAAAGTCGGAAATTACTATTAATTAGCCATTTGTCAGTGGTCAGTGGTCAGTGGAAGTAAGAGCAAAATTTCCTTCTTCTTTCTTCTTTCTTCTTTCTTCTTCCTGTTTTCCTTCTTCTTTCTTTCTCCTGACTGCTGACTCCTGACTCCTCTTATTTACCCATCTTTCATAATAACTATGACACTTCCAGATTCATTTTCTAATGCAGTTGCATCAGCTAAAAATTGGGTTTCTCAAGTTTTTTCGACCCAACAAGTATCCATGAGCGATTCCCGACCCAGGGACGTACAAATACTACCAATTGCTACTAATACAAAAGTCATGCGATCGCGTAGTAAGTCCCGGTTACGGTTTGAAATTGAATATGCTCTAGAACGGGGAACTACTTCTAATAGCTATTTAATAGAAGCCGATAAAACTGCATTAACAGACGCTCCCGCAGAAGGATTTACAGAAATTTATCTGGAAGCATTACAGAAAACTATGAATGTGCAAAAGTTGGATTATGTAATTTTGGGACATTTTAACCCCAATCGTATTCCTACTTTAAAAGCAATTTTAGCGATCGCACCCCAAATTACCTTTGTTTGTTCTCTTCCCGCTGCGAATAATTTACGTGCTGCTTTTACCGACCAAGATATCAAAGTTCTCGTCATGCGGGGAAAAGAAACCCTAGATTTAGGTAAAGGTCATGTCTTGAAATTCTTACCTACTCCCAGTCCCCGCTGGCCAGAAGCACTTTGTACTTATGACCAACAAACCCAAATTCTCTTTACAGATAAGCTATTTGGCGCTCACATCTGTGGAGAAGAAGTATTTGATGATCATTGGGAAACTTTCAAAGAAGACCAACGTTATTACTTTAATTGCCTGATGGCTCCCCATGCAACCCATGTTGAGTCAGCTTTGGAGAAAATCTCCGATTTACAGGTAAGAATGTATGCTGTCGGTCATGGACCATTGGTACGCACCAGTTTAATCGAACTAACCAAATCCTACGGTGAATGGAGTCGCGCTCAAAAAGATCGAGAAATATCCGTAGCACTTCTCTACGCTTCCGCTTATGGTAACACTGCCACCTTAGCACAAGCAATGGCGTTAGGATTAACCAAAGGTGGCGTTGCAGTGAAATCTGTCAACTGTGAATTTGCTTCCGCTGACGAAATCCGCACCAGCTTAGAACAAGCAGATGGTTTTATCATTGGTACTCCTACCATCGGTGGACACGCACCTACGCCTATTCACACCGCTTTGGGTATCGTCCTTTCCACAGGAGACAACACCAAACCAGCGGGAGTATTTGGTTCTTACGGTTGGAGTGGTGAAGCTTTAGACTTGGTAGAATGCAAACTCCGAGACGCTGGCTATCGTTTCGGTTTTGATACCTTGAAAGTCAAATTTAAACCAGATGAAGTCACTCTCAAATATTGCGAAGAAGTCGGTACAGACTTTGCTCAAAGTTTGCGAAAAGCTAAGAAAGTGCGCGTTCCCCAACAATCTGCAACCCCCACAGAACAAGCTGTAGGTAGGATTATTGGTTCTGTCTGTGTCATCGCCGCCAAACAAGGAGAATTTTCGACAGGGATGATGGGAGCTTGGGTATCTCAAGCTACTTTTAATCCACCGGGAATTACTGTAGCGATCGCCAAAGAGCGAGCAGTCGAATCACTATTATATCCCGGTGGTAAATTTGTCTTGAATATCCTTCCTGAAGGTGTTCATCTGGAATACGTGAAACATTTCCGCAAAAGTTTTAAACCTGGAGAAGATAGATTTGCTAACTTCCCCACAGCGGAAGCCGATAATGGTTGTACCATTTTAACAGAAGCCTGTGCATATCTAGAATGTCTAGTGCAGCAGCGTTTAGAATGCGGTGATCATTGGGTAATATACGCAACCGTAGACAATGGTAAATTACTCAAACCAGATGCTATGACTGCTATTAACCACCGAAAAACAGGTTCATATTATTAAAGAATATACCGTTTCACTTTAATATTGTAAAACCTGTAGGGGCGGGGTTTCCCCGCCCTTAATTGGGGTTTCCCCGCCCTTAATTG
>NZ_JADEVZ010000172.1 GCF_015207875.1 Dolichospermum sp. LEGE 00240 | reverse complement strand
AGGATTTAAGGATGTACAGGATGGGTATTTACTGTTATTTTAACATATTAATTGTCTGAATCAGGATGTTCAGGATTTAAGGATGTACAGGATGGGTATTTACTGTTATTTTAACATATTAATTGTCTGAATCAGGATGTTCAGGATTTAAGGATGTACAGGATGGGTATTTACTGTTATTCTAACATATTAATTGTCAGAATCAGGATGTTCAGGATTTAAGGATGTACAAGATGGGTATTTACTGTTATTCTAACATATTAATTGTCTGAATCAGGATGTTCAGGATTTAAGGATGTACAAGATGGGTATTTACTGTTATTTTAACATATTAATTGTCTGAATCAGGATGTTCAGGATTTAAGGATGTACAGGATGGGTATTTACTGTTATTTTAACATATTAATTGTCAGAATCAGGATGTTTAGGATTTAAGGATGTACAGGATGGGTATTTACTGTTATTTTAACATATTAATTGTCAGAATCAGGATGTTTAGGATTTAAGGATGTACAGGATGGGTATTTACTGTTATTTTAACATATTAATTGTCAGAATCAGGATGTTTAGGATTTAAGGATGTACAGGATTTTCATTATCTCAATATTGTCAAGATTATCCTTAACTACCCCTTGACAAATTTCTGAATTTAGCCTATCATTGAATTATAGTGGGAATCTGTGTCGCCATATATAGTCAAGTTATTAAAGTTATTAGCAAGATCATAGAAAAACAGATATCAAACATTCCCAAAAACTCATCAACCCAACCATTATCAAACATCCTGTTAATCCTTAAATCCTGGACATCCTGATTCAGACAAAATATTATTGTTGTCATCCAGAGCCTCCCGTGAGCATTCCCCAGCAGAGCCAGGGAACGAGGGAAAAATCTCACAATCACATCCTGTTAATCCTTAAATCCTGGACATCCTGATTCTGACAAAATCACAATTAACATCACCAAAGAAACTCCCTACAACCCTTTTAATAAACCCATTATTTTTTCATAAGC
>NZ_JADEVZ010000171.1 GCF_015207875.1 Dolichospermum sp. LEGE 00240 | reverse complement strand
CCATGGCGTTCAACTTGAACGGTTTCAACTTCAACCAATCCATCATGGATTCTCAAGGTCGCGTCATCGCTACCTGGGCTGACGTAATCAACCGCGCTAACTTAGGTATGGAAGTAATGCACGAGCGTAACGCTCACAACTTCCCTCTAGACTTGGCTGCTGCTGATGTTGCTCCTGTCGCCTTAAGCGCTCCTGCAATCAACGGTTAATCAGTTTAGTTCAATAAAAAACGCTCTCCAATCATGGGGAGCGTTTTTTTGTTTTGGGGAAAATACGAACCAGATAACTAACTGTTCGCTGATTTTGAAGAGACAAGAGGAATTAAAGCCTCAGGGTAAGCCACAAAATAAATGATCCTGTTTTGTCATGCTGAGTGTAGCGAAGCGAAACTGACTATTAAATAAGGCTTTCAGAGGCGATTATTTAAGGCACAGGGGCATAAATCAGAGAAATGCCAAATTGTGATTCACTGCGGCTTAAATGAATGAACCATTTTCAAGCCTTGTAATCTATCAAATTTTCCGAGCTTTTAATGGTCATGTTATTTGCGCCAACCTGTACTAGTAGTTTGTCAAGATAAAAAGGGCTGTAGTGTCAGCGTCTCGCTCACGCGGGCAAGATGCCCGCACTACCAAAAACCCCTCAAAATAAATTTTCCTTCTTTCCTTCTTTCTTCCTTCCTTCGTGTTCTTCGCGTCTTCGTGGTTCATTCCTTTATCCGTCAAAATTTATTTGACAGACTACTAGTACAACACGGCATAAATAAACCAACCATTCTAAATCGTTAAAAAGCCTATACTGTCTTCGTTTTGACTTTTGACTTCCGCCCTGCGGTACTGGTCGCTTATATCTCAGGGCTGAAGCTTCTGAGCTTTACTCTTACCGGGTATTCCTGTAACAAGAAAATTAGAAGTTGTTACAAAAAAGATTAATGGTTAAAAGCCTTGCCATATCTAGATTATAGCCATAAAGATGACCCAGTTTTCTAAATTTATTAAAAAATATTACGAAAACCCCTTTACAA
>NZ_JADEVZ010000170.1 GCF_015207875.1 Dolichospermum sp. LEGE 00240 | reverse complement strand
TCTGGGAATACGAACTGTTCGTGGGGTTGATCTTGAGGGGCCATCCAAGCGCGGATACCCTCGTTCAGTAAAATGTTTTTGGTATAGAAAGTTTCAAACTCTGGGTCTTCTGCTGCCCGTAATTCTTGGGAAACGAAGTCATAAGCCCGCAGGTTTAATGCTAAACCAACGATCCCAATGGAACTCATCCACAAGCCTGTCACAGGGACAAACAACATGAAGAAGTGTAACCAACGTTTGTTGGAGAAAGCAACACCGAAAATCTGTGACCAGAAACGGTTTGCTGTCACCATGGAGTAGGTTTCTTCAGCTTGGGTGGGGTTGAAGGCGCGGAAAGTGTTTGATCCTTCACCGTCTTCAAATAGGGTGTTTTCTACTGTCGCACCATGAATGGCACAAAGTAAAGCTCCACCTAAGATTCCCGCTACACCCATCATGTGGAAGGGGTTGAGTGTCCAGTTGTGGAAACCTTGGAGGAATAGGAGGAAACGGAAAATTGCGGCTACTCCAAAGCTAGGTGCAAAGAACCAGCTAGATTGCCCTAAAGGATACATCAGGAACACGCTGACGAATACGGCGATAGGACCGGAGAAAGCAAGGGCGTTATAAGGACGAAGACCGACGAGACGGGCGATTTCAAATTGGCGTAACATGAAGCCAATCAAACCGAATGCGCCATGTAGGGCTACGAAAGGCCACAAACCACCGAGTTGAATCCAACGGGTGAAGTCACCTTGAGCTTCAGGTCCCCACAGGAACAACAGGGAATGCCCCATGCTGTTGGCTGGTGTGGATACTGCTACTGTTAAGAAGTTAGCTCCTTCTAGGTAAGAAGATGCTAATCCGTGGGTGTACCAGGATGTGACGAAGGTTGTACCGGTGAGCCAACCGCCTAATGCGAGGAAGGCACAGGGGAATAATAATATTCCTGACCAACCTACGAATACGAAGCGATCGCGCTTTAGCCAGTCGTCTAATACGTCAAACCACCCTCTACTGGGGGCGCGTCCAACTGCGATGGTCAT
>NZ_JADEVZ010000015.1 GCF_015207875.1 Dolichospermum sp. LEGE 00240 | reverse complement strand
GGGGCAGGGAGCAGGGGGAATATTTCTTCCCAATGACCAATGACCAATGACTAATGACTAAGGAATAAAATTTTATGAAAGCGATGATTCTTGCGGCGGGAAAAGGTACTCGTATCCGTCCCATTACGTATACAATTCCCAAACCGATGATTCCTATACTGCAAAAGCCGGTTATGGAATTTTTGCTGGAGTTATTACGTCAACATGGCTTTGACGAAATTATGGTCAATGTCAGCCATTTAGCGGAGGAAATAGAAAGTTATTTCCGAGATGGTCAGCGGTTTGGAGTGCAGATTGCCTATTCTTTTGAAGGTAAAATTGATGATGACGGTAAACTCGTCGGTGAGGCTATTGGTTCGGCTGGGGGTATGCGTCGGATTCAAGATTTTTCCCCATTTTTTGACGACACATTTGTAGTGTTGTGTGGTGATGCTTTAATTGATTTAGATTTAACTGCGGCGGTAAAGTGGCATAAATCCAAAGGGGCGATCGCTACTATTATCACCAAATCAGTTCCCAGAGAAGAAGTTTCTAGTTATGGTGTGGTAGTTACAGACGACGATAATCGCATTCAAGCTTTCCAAGAAAAACCAACTGTTGAGGAAGCTCTTAGCACTAATATTAATACAGGTATTTATATTTTTGAGCCAGAAGTGTTCAAGTATATACCTTCTGGCATGGAGTATGACATTGGTGGGCAATTATTTCCCCAACTGGTGGCAGATAATGCCCCTTTTTATGCCATTCCAATGGATTTTGAATGGGTAGATATTGGTAAAGTTCCCGATTATTGGCGAGCAATTCGTGGCGTTTTATCAGGGGAAATTAAAAATGTGCAAATTCCCGGACATGAAGTTTTGCCCGGTATTTTTACCGGGTTAAATGTATCTGTAAATTGGGATAAAGTAGATATTACTGGACCTGTTTATATTGGGGGAATGACTAAAATTGAGGATGGGGCAAAAATTATTGGTCCGGCGATGATTGGTCCAAATTGTTGGATTTGCAGTGGTGCAACTGTAGATAACAGTGTGATTTTTGAATGGTCGCGGTTAGCTCCAGGTGTGCGTTTGGTAGATAAGCTGGTGTTTGGACGTTATTGTGTAGATAAGACGGGAGCATCAATTGATGTCCAAGCTGCGGCTTTGGATTGGTTGATTACTGATGCTCGTCAAACTCCACCTTCACAAACGCCTTTAGAACACCAAGCGATCGCCGAATTATTGGGAACAAATTCAATTTAGTCCGTTGTCAGTTGTCAGTTGTCAGTTGTCAGTTGTCCGTTGTCAGTTGTCCGTTGCTCGTTGTTCGTTGTAATTTACTGCCAACCAATGACCAATGACCACTGACCACTGACCACTGACCAATGACCAATGACCAATGACTAATGACTAATGACTATTCAAGTAAGTATACCGTTGTAAACTTTGCTCGTAAGTTTGTAGTAGTCGTTGGGACTCTGCTATAGTGATATGCTGCTCTTCTAAGGCTCGTTCACAACGTTGGCGAATGTTTTCTATCATGTCTTCAGAATCATACTGGACATAGCTTAAAACTTCACTCATGGTATCGCCCTTGACAACATGTTCAATTTGATAACCTTTGGGAGTTAAATTAATGTGAACAGCGTTAGTATCACCGAAGAGGTTATGTAAATTCCCCATAATTTCCTGGTACGCTCCATTTAGGAACATTCCTAGATAATAGGGTTTTCCTGGCTCAAATTTGTGCAGTTCTAAAACCGATTTGACATCCCGTAAATCTATAAAGCGGTCTATTTTCCCATCACTGTCACAGGTTAAATCCGCTAAAATTCCTCTGCGAGTTGGTTCTTCGTCAAGGCGATGTATGGGCATAATGGGAAATAGTTGATCAATCGCCCAACAATCCGGTGCTGATTGAAACACAGAAAGATTGATGTAGTAAATGGAAGCCATGATTCTTTCCAGGTCTTCCAACTCATCAGGTACGTATTCTTCCTGACGGATGAGAGTTAAAACTTTTTGACAACAAGCCCAGTAAAGACGCTCGGCTTTAGCGCGTTCGTTGAGGCGCAAAATTCCTAAGTTGAAACGACTGATGGCTTCTTCTTTAAATTGAGCAGCATCGTGATAGAACTCTTGGTAATTTTCCTTATTAATGGATTGGTAGGTTTCCCAGAGATATTTAATGATTGGGGATTCTCCTTCTTGGGGAGGAGAAGGAGGATCAAGGGGGACATCACTGGTGCTGAGAACATCAAAGATTAAAACCGATTGGTGGGAAGAAATCGCCCGACCACTTTCACTAACTAATGTTGGTACGGGAATATGCTTTTCATCACAGGTATCTTTCAACTCTGCCACGATGTCGTTAGCATAGTTTTGCATATTGTAGTTTTTTGAGGTGTAGAAGTTGGTTTGAGAGCCGTCGTAATCTACACCTAAGCCACCACCAACATCTAAATACTTCATATCTGCCCCTAACATGGCCAACTCCACGTAAATGCGGCTGGCTTCTTGGATGGCATCTTTAATGACATTAATCGCGGAGATTTGAGAACCAATGTGGAAGTGTAATAATTGCAAAGAACTGAGTAAGTTAGCTGCACCTAATTTTTCCACCGCTTCCATAATTTCGGGAATCGTCAAGCCAAATTTCGCGCGATCGCCTGTGGAAGTTCCCCAACGTCCCATTCCTTGGGTGCTTAATTTCGCTCTTACTCCTAAGATGGGCTTAATGCCTAATTGACGACTAGCCGCAATGGCTAAATCTACCTCTTCAATTTGCTCGAGGACGATAACTGGTGTTTGTCCTAGTCTTTGGGCTAACATCGCTGTTTCGATGTATTCCCGGTCTTTGTAGCCGTTGCAAATTAACAATGATCCTGGTGTATCCAACAAAGCCAGAGCAATCATTAATTCTGGCTTAGAACCTGCTTCTAAACCAAATTGATGAGGTTTACCAAACCGAACTAGATCTTCGATTAGGTGGCGTTGTTGATTACACTTAACTGGAAATACTCCCCGATATACACCAGGATAGTTATAGCGAGCGATCGCCTTCGCAAAACAAGCGTTTAATCGCTCAATTCGGTCTTCCAAAATATCAGAAAACCGGATTAACATCGGTAGACCCAAATTACGCTGCTTTAAAGCATTTACCAACTCAAACAAATCTAATGACCCACCGCGTTCACCCTTGGGAGAAACAGTGACATGACCAGCCGCATTAATCGAAAAATAAGGCTGTCCCCAACCTTCAATGCGGTAAAGGTCTTCACTGTTCTCAATTTTCCAAGGCACAGGTAAATCTCCTGTAATTGTACTAGGTACTAACAGTTGTTTCTGTTTTTTGTTTTTCAATTCGCCTTTATGCCCATTAGACGGCACTTTCACAATCTCATCAGCGGTTGACTCGACACCCATTTCTTCCTGACCTCTGTGTTTATCCCACGAAATAACAATTTAACAAAATAGTTTGATAACGGATATACAACTAGAAATAATTTCTGATTAAGAATTAGTAATTAGAAGTATGGTTAATACCATGTTGCCCTACCCATAGAGGGGTAAGTAAGCCTTGTTAGGTTTTGACCAAAAAGAAAAGAAGACTATGTTTTCTTAATTCCCTGATCTCTGCAAATTTTTCGGGAAAATTCTCAAAACTACTAGACAAAAGACATCAATACAACTGACAATTAACCCATCAAAATTAGATTATGTTTTTGGAGACAGATTTGGAACGCACATTTTTAGCAATTAAGCCTGACGGTGTCCAGCGCGGACTGGTGGGTGAAATTATCCGCCGATTTGAAACCAAAGGCTTTACCCTGGTGGGTTTAAAGTTTATGAAGGTCAGCAAGGAATTGGCAGAAAAACATTATGATGTTCACCGTGAAAGACCTTTTTTCCCTGGTTTAGTGGAATTTATCATTTCTAGTCCAGTAGTAGCAATGGTTTGGCAAGGTGAGGGCGTTGTGGCAGCAGCCAGAAAAATTATTGGCGCAACCAACCCTTTAACAGCAGAACCAGGCACAATTCGCGGCGATTTTGGCGTTAATGTCGGTCGTAACCTCATTCATGGTTCTGATGCTCAAGAAACCGCTCAAACAGAAATTGCGCTGTGGTTTAAGGAAGAGGAATTAGTTGCTTGGCAACCTCATTCTACACCTTGGTTAAATGAGTAGTTAGGGATTGGTAATGGGTAATGGGTAATGGGTAATGGGTAATGGGTAATGGGTAGTAAAACTCTTCCCTGTTCCCTGTTCCCTGTTCCCTGTTCCCTGTTCCCTGTTCCCTGTTCCCTGTTCCCTGCTCCCTGCTCCCTACTCCCTGTCCCAATTACTTCGACACTTCCGTTTTTTCCCGTTCTTCTGGGGCTAATTCCACAACGTTGCGTTTAGAGAAGCCCCAGGCTAAGATGATCCCAATGGCAGTCACTACGAGCCATTCTGGTGGGACTAAATCATCGTTGATGACTTTTAATAAGAGACGTAAACCCACAAATGCTACAGTGATATAGCCTGCGTCTTCTAAGTTTGTATATTCATCTAACCAGCGGATAAATAATCCAGCCATAAATCGGAGGGTGACAATCCCAATGGTTGTACCTGTGATTACTAACCATGTTTCTTGGGAAACGGCGATCGCTGTGGTGACACTATCCAAGGAAAAGGCTAAATCTGTAAAGGCAATTACGGGTATAGCTTGCCACAAAGATTTAAAACGTGGTCCATGATGGTGATTGTTTTCATCTTCTTGGGAACTGAAGTGTTGAAATACTAGCCATAACAGATAAGCAGCACCCAATAGTTCAAATTGCCAAAATTTCTGTACCCAGGTAGCTGTTAACAGTAGGGTAATGCGGAGAACGTAAGCGAAGACTAACCCAATATTTAGGGCTTGACGTTCTAGTTTCTTGTCTTCTAGTCCTTGGGCGATCGCAGCGAGAGCGATCGCATTATCAGCCGACAGTACCGCTTCTAAAAACACTAATATTAAGAGGACTATAGAAGCTTCAACACTGAAATGAAAATTTAAGTAATCAAATATTTGGTCTAACATTCCAATTTCTCAGGCAAAAATTTAAGAATCTACAAAAAAGGGAATAGGTTACAGGTTACAGGTTACAGGTGACAGGTTACAGGTTACAGGTTACAGGTTACAGGTGACAGGTTACAGGTTACAGGTGACAGGTGACAGGTGACAGGTTACAGGTTACAGGTTACAGGTTACAGGTTACAGGTTACAGGTTACAGGTGACAGGTTACAGGTTACAGGTTACAGGTTACAGGTGACAGGTGACAGGTGACAGGTTACAGGTTACAGGTTACAGGTGACAGGTGACAGGGAACAGTGTGATTATTTCCATACTTCCATTTATCTTAACGTGCATTTAGATCACTTTTAACGAGTAACTTTTGTTACTAACTACCTCCTACCTCCTATGCTCTCTCCCTACCCTCTGTTCCCTGCCACCTACTCCCTGTTACTTGCCTGATATGTCATATTTTCCTGACATTATGGTAATTCTTATTATTAACTATTGTTTTCCTCATTAATTCCACAGGATTTCCACAGGTGATTTGGGACTTTTCCACAGATGTTCTACGAGTTAATCAGTCATTGCTGACTTATTGGGGATTGTGAATTCTTCCCTACTAACAAGCTGGATAACTGAGTTTTTATAAAGTTATGTAACAAAAATATAGTTGTGAGCCTGATTATTTCGTCGAGATTTATTTTTGACTGCTAATTGTTAACATTTCGCAGCATTGACAAATCCACCCCTGGTGAGCGCAAAATGATGAGTCTTAAGTTTGATTTCATTCGGCATCTGAATTTTGTGTTCTGGTTTATTTTAATTTCCCCCCTCCGTCCCTCACAGGGTATGAAACAGCCCTCAGTCAGACTGAACACAAATAACTTCTCTTGATTGATCTACAGGAAAATTTTATGAACACCACAGTCCCTATCTTGACCGAAATTCCCGAAACATTACAGGAATCCATGAACAACTACCTAGAAACCCATCCTGATTGGGATCAAAACCGGGTGTTAACAGCGGCTTTATCGTTATTTTTGTTGCAAAATGGTGAGAGCGATCGCCGAGCCGCTCGTGTTTACTTAGAAACTTTATTTCATCAATGATCCTTAGAAATACTGGATTAAATAAACCAAGTTTGTTTATTTGATCCCACACAATCAAGGTGTGGGATTGGCGGTGTTTACAAGTGGTAGTCAAATTTTAGGCAGAAGTAGCGCATTCAAATTTGTACCCGACACCACGGATGGTATGAATTAATGTTGATTGAGTCGGATCTATTTCAATCTTCTTCCGAATTTGACCGATATGGACATCCACAACCCGCTGATCCCCAACATATTCATAGTCCCACACTTCTTGAATAAGTTCGGAGCGTCGCCAAACTCTAGCTGGGTGACTAGCGAGGAAATACAATAAGTCAAATTCCAGCGCAGTTAGGGGAACAGGTTCGCTATTAAGCATTACTTCCCGTCGCATAAAATCAATTGTTAATTTGTCAAAAATTAAGCGTTGCTTTTCGGCATTAGTCACAACTCGCTGCCGCCTTAAAATAGCTGCTACTCTTACCTCTAACTCTCCCAAACCAAATGGCTTAGTGAGATAGTCATCAGCACCTTTAGCAAAACCGCGAATTTTATCACCTTCGTCGGTTCTACTGGTCAGGAGTAGTACAAATACGCCACTACGACTCTGCATTTCTTGACAAAGGTTAAAGCCAATTACATCCGGCAGATTAACATCTAAAATTACTAAATCGGGATTAAATTGTTCAAACATACTCATACCAGTCTTCCCGTCTTCAGCGGACTCAACTTGGTAATTTTGTTTGAGCAAAAAGCGTTGGATTAAATTTCGCACCGCAGGATCGTCGTCAACTACAAGAATCTTAGCAACAGCCATAGGGATTAGTTTTTATAAAAGTGCATAGGATTAACAACCATGATTGCGTAGAGACGCAGGTTCTACTTTGGTAGTAATTCAAAATTTACAGGGGACAGGAATGATGATCCTGATTATTTGCATAAAATGTGATTTTTATTATGGATAGGGAAGAGGTAAATATGCTGGTATAGCAAAAGTTACGAGAAATTCAGTTTTGTTGAATTTATGTGCGGTTGACCCGACTCATGCTATGATTATGATGGATGGATAAAATCGCCTAAGACAAATAATTCAGATAGTTACCGATCTAGTTGTTGTCTTTATTTCTATAAAATCTAAAGTTGTTTTTCTGTAAAATAAAAAGTGCCGCCGATTAAGGCTAAAGTAATAACCTCCCATGAGTGATCAAAGTCCCTACGAAAAACTTGGGGTATCGGAAGACGCAAGCTTCGATGAAATCCAGGATGTTCGGAATCGCCTGTTGGAAAAACATGGTGGTGATGGTAATGTCCGAGAAGCCATTGAAGCCGCTTATGATGCGATTTTAATGGAACGCCTGCGGATGCGCCAAGAAGGTAAGATTAAAGTGCCTGAGCGCATCCGATTTCCAGAAATGCGAGTTCCATCTTCTCCTCAAATAAGTCAATCCCTTGGTCAGCAGTCTCCTGCATGGCTACAGCGAAGTTTAGATCAGCCCACGTTAACTGATGTCCTGCTACCAGGTGCTTTGTATTTAGGTTTGGGTGCAACGAGTTTGTTGTATCCCGGTGGTGGTGGACAGGTTTTACAACTGTCTTTGGTAGTTGGGGTGGGTGTTGGTATTTACTTTCTTAATCGCAAGGAAGGAAAGTTTGGGAGAGCGGTTTTATTGACGCTGGTGAGTTTAATTGCTGGTTTAATTGCTGGTGGTCTGATTGCTGGCTTGATATTACCATTGCCAGTGATCAATATGACGGCGAATCAGTTTTCTACATTGTTGACTTTTATCTTGCTGTGGTTAGTAAGTAGTTTTTTACGTTAGATAATGGGTAATTGGTTAGGAATGTGAATTAAATAAGGTGCAAAAGTAGGGTGTGTTAGCGACAGCGTAACGCACCATTCCAGGTTACATCAGAATTGCAGGTTATTAAATTTGCGTTCCTTAGTAGCCGATTACCCATTATTTTTGTGTTTACAGAAGTATCCGGTAAGCGTAAAGCTCAGTGGCTTCAGAGAAAGAGATATAAGCGACACGGGCGGTTTTAACCGCCTTCAATCTTGTACTAGTGACGTACTCCACACACTCCCTTTCAGGTGAGTGTGGGCTTCTCAGTGACTCCTCTATGAGGACATTAACTGAGCTTTAAGACCGTGCGCCCCACGGTTCTTTGGTTTTGAGATTTGTTTTTTATTTTGTAGGCTGCATTTCTGCATTTAATTGGACTACACCTACTTTTTTATAATAACATAAAATCAATATTTTGTTCGTTTCGTCGCTGTAGCCTTCTTTGTTTTCGCTACGCTCAAATACAATTTGGGCTACGCAACTCAACTCACGCGCATTCATCCCACGCTCCTAAGAGTGAGACGTGGGGCTTCTGCTGATTAAGCTAAAATATCTAGGGGTTGCTGAAAAAGTTGTCTGTGAGGGCAGGCAAGAGGCAAGAGGCAAGAGTTTGGGCTATCTGTTATCCCTAAATTTTGTGATTTATTCAACCCAAAATGCACGCTTTTGGGACTATCTCCTTCAAAAATCTTGCACCTATTTTCTTTTTTAGCAGACTCAAACCTTTGATATATATAGGTCTTACATTTATTCAGCAAGCCCTATCTAGACCTCTATTCAGACTGGAGAAATCCTGCCTGAGCAAGTCATATCGTTGATTAAAGAATCTCAGTGTCTTTAGACATGAGAGTGTCAATGGTTGAGGATCAAATTTACAGCGGTTTTTAAGTCGGCCACAATCATGTCTGGTTGATAGGATTCTAGTTGTGAGCGATCGCGGATACCAGATTCAACGGCGATAATTTTAATATTATGTTTTTTGGCGGCCGTAATGTCGGCTTCTGTGTCTCCCACCATCCAACTATCAGCAGCGGGGGGGAGTTCGGCTAAGGCTTTAGCCATTAACAATGGTTTATCTTCGACATCACGGGTTTTTACATAGTCGTTACTCAGACAATAACGGCGATTTTCTGGGAAAAATTGGCTTAAATTATGTTGATTAAAGGCATAGTCTAGTTCTCGCACTCTCCGCATGGTCATCACGGCTAAATCAACACCGGCGGCTTGAACTTGACTGAGTGCGGCTAATGCGGTGGGGATAAGGACATCATGCTGGAAATAAGGGAGGGTGTGGACTGTTTGTTTACGGATTTGGGAAAATTCTTGCCCTTGTTGGGCATCTAAACCTGATTTTAGGGCAATTTGGAGTTCGGGAGTGTGCGATCGCTTGAGTTGCCAAAATTCGGCTTTAGACAGTTCTGTAATTGTTTGTCCAGGATATCGGGTTTTCTCTAAACACAATTGATAAACACGGTAATAGCGTTCCGAAACGTCCATGATTGGCCCGTCAAAGTCAGTAATTAATCTCAGCATTAGTAGATAAGTAGGTTGGCGTTGAAAATTGTCGTTATGGTAAGGCAAGAGTCAAGAAGTTTTCAGCGATTTTACCTTTCTTTACACAGTTTGGTTTTATTGTGTTCACCTACTTAATTGGATATAGATGATTATAGGTCTCCGACTTCTTGAAGAAGTCGGGGATCTGGGTATTGGGTATTACATCAATAATTGTAACTGTGAACCTTGCTGATTTTTACTCACTTCAATTCTGGCTTGGAAAGCTTCTTTTAAGTGGGGCATATGAGTTACAGTTAAAATACAGGCAAAATCAGCGGATATGGCGTTAATGGCGGCAATTAGGCGATCGCATCCTTCCCCATCTTGAGTCCCAAATCCTTCATCTACTACTAGTAATTGTAATGATGCTCCTGCTCTTTGTGCCAATAATTTTGCCAGTGCTAAACGAATAGCAAAGTTAATTCTAAAAGCTTCCCCTCCTGAATAAGTTTCATAGGATCTCGTTCCCCTGGCATCAGCAATTAAGATATCTAATGTATCTATTAATTTGGCATTTTTCTTGCTGGATTTGCCACTGCGTCCGGCTTTTTGGGTGACAAACTGAACATGAAATTGATTTGCACTCAATCGAGAAAGTAGTTGATTAGCTTCCGCTTCCAGTTGAGGTAAAATATTTTCAATCATTAAAGCTTGAATCCCATTTTTGCCGAAAGCTTGGGCTAATTCCTGATAAACACGCTGTTGTTGTTTACAAGTTTGTAATTGTTGTATTCCTTGTTCATACTGATTTTGTAAACTTTCCAATTGCAGGGACATTTGTTTTAATTGCCCTAACTGAGATATTTTATTATCTAGTTCCTGTCTGCGGTTTACTAATTGTTGTTCTAAATTATGAATTTGGGCGGTGGGGTTGGCACTATCAGATAATTGTTTAACAATATTATCAACTTCTTGAGTTAATATTTCTCTTTCTTTCAGGATTCTTTGCCATGAATCTTCTAAATCTTGACTTTTACTAAGTAATTGCGGATATTGTGCTTGTGCTGATAATAATTGTTGATGACGTGATTGCCAAACTTGCCCTTGTCGTACACCTTGACGCAGATAATTATGCTGTTCGGAACTATAACCAATTTCCGCAATTTGCTGTTCTAAATTAGCGATTTCTTTGGCACAATCAGAATCAGTTTGTCCCTGTTGCAGTTGCCATTGTAATTGAGTAATATTCGCTGTTAATTCTGGCTTTTTAGCTGTTAGTTGTGCTTGGCGTTTTAAAGCATCTTTAATTTGTCCTTGTTTAATTTCTGCCCATCGTAATTTATCCACCTCACTGCGGGCAAGGGCGTGGTCTTGTTCACTATAATTAAGTTGTTGGAGATATTGATCTAATTGCTGAATTTCTATTTGTTTTTCGGGGGCATAATCACCAGTTTCTAAGGAATTTTCTAAATGTTCTTTTTGGGCAATAATTTGTAGTAACTGTTGTTGGACATCACTTGTAGCTTCTAACTGTGCGGCTAATTGTCCCCGTTGTTCTCGCAATGAATCATAACCGGATAATTTTTGGGATATTTCTCGATATTCCTGTCGGAGTACCTGAATTTCTCGATCTGAAACTGCGAGTTGTTCCCTCACTACCCAAAATTGTCCTTGGGTATCTTCATATTCTAATTGGGTTTTTTCGATAACTTTACTCCAATGATGTTCATCTAAAGGACGTTCACACAAAGGACAACTAGCATCGGGATTTTGTAACATTTGCAATTTTTGTTCTAGTTCTCCTAACAACCTTTCATAATCTCGTTGGTGGGCTTGCAAACGTTCAATAAAATGTCGTCTTTCCTGTCCTTTTTCTTGGACTCTTTGCAGATAAACGCGCTTCTTTTCTAATTCTTCAATTTGCGTGCCTATCTCTATTACTGCTTGTTGTAATTGGGGTTGTCGGTGATGTTGATTTTGCAGTTGTTTTTCTGTGGCTTGCATTTGCTCTAATCGCGCGACTAAACTAGCATGAGTGCGATCTAATTGAGTTTGCAAACTGGCTCTTTGTTGTAATAATGGTGTTACCTGCATTTGCAATTGATCTAAATTAGTCAAATGCTGACGGGCGGTATTTAATTGTAATATAGCTGTTTCGATATCCCCAGATTTACTCAGGGTTTGGGTAATTTCTTGTTCTTGCTGTTCTAAAGCTGCTAATTGGGCTTGGGCTTGTTGTAATTGACGTTCTAAATCTTGAGTTTGTTTATATAACTGTTGTTGTTTTTGTTGTTTTAAATTGGTAGCGCGGGTATGTTGTTCAAATTTAGCAGCAAAGATTTCTTCTTGAGATTGGAGATTTTGATATTGAGAATAACCAGCTTGAATGTCAGTTTGTTGATTTAAAACCTTTTCTAAATCTGCTAGTTGGGATTTTACGGCTATTTGTTCTTGTTGTAGGCGATCGCTATCTTGACTCAGATTATCATATCGTTGCCGCAGAAAATTTAATTGCTGTTCCCAACTTTGTCTTTGATGTTGGATAACCTGTAAACTTTGTAACTGAATATTTTCAAAAGCTTGCACCTGTTGTAGATTATTTAGTTGCGCTTCTAACTCAGTGCGCTGAGTTTCCGTTATTTCCCGTTGTTGGAGTTGAATTTTGATATTTGCTAAAGAATTTTCTAACTCTTCTCCTTGGATTCTATAAAGTTTAGCTTTATCCTTGGCTCGTTCTTCCAACTCATCATACTGATTTAGTTTCAATAACTCTGCTAAAATTTCCTTACGTTCAGCAGGACGTTTGAGCATAAATTCATCGGCTTTTCCTTGACGCAAATAAGCCGAATTAATAAAAGTCTCATAATCTAGCTTAATATGTTCGAGAATCACATCCTGAGTGGCTTTTAATCCCTTACCCGTCAAAGGACGAAACCCAGTGGGAGTTTCAATTTGAAATTCCAAAATACTAGTTCCACCCCTCACCCGGTTACGAATTACCCGATAAGTTTGCTGTCCACTTTGGAAAGTGAAATCAATTCGGACTTCTTTCGCCCCAGCATGAATCACATCATCCTCAACAGTAGCACGGCTTTCACCCCAAATTGCCCAAGTGATAGCTTCTAGAAGGGAAGATTTTCCCGCACCATTAGAACCACAAATACACGCCGTATGCAAGCCGCTAAAATCTAAACTTGCGTCACGGTAACTGAGAAAGTTTTTAATGATAAGTTGGACTGGGATCATTCAGGCTATAGTGCCACATTTACAATTTTGATTGTTAACAGTACAGATGCACTTAGTTTTTAGTTTAGTCATGTAATTAGCAGGTTTCTAGTCTTGAAGACATCAATTTTACAAAAATTTACAATATTGGGACTTATGCAAGTGTCACACTAAACATCTGTTGTAGGGTGCGTCAGACTGCATAAATCCTGCCAATAAACAGGTTCTTGATATCTGACGCACCCTACCAATGTGCCGGTTGCGTAAGTCCTGAATATAAAGACAACTTTTTTCAAATGTCATCTGATGCCATCGTCAGATATTCTGTTTTTGTTGTCAAAAATGCGTTTATTGATACTATAGGTAATAAGTGTGCTAAAAACATAATCAGACTTAATTCTATGGACTTTGACAAAAAAAGCCCTCAGCGAACGCGACATCTGTACTAAATACATCACTCCTGCCATAGTGCAAACAGCAGGATGGGATTTACATACCCAAATCCGTGAAGAAGTCACCTTTACCGCAGGACGGGTTTATGTAAGGGGTAAATTAGTCACAAGAGGACAAAGTAAACGCGCCGATTATATTCTTTATTACAAACCTAATATCAAAATTGCTGTCATTGAAGCTAAAGATAATAACCACAGTGTGGGAAGTGGAATGCAGCAAGCACTCACTCAACTATGCAGAAATGTTAGGTATACCTTTTGTTTATAGTTCCAATGGTGACGCATTTTTAGAACATGATAGAACTGTGACATCAGGAATAATGGCAAGAGAAATTCCTTTAGATAAATTTCCCACACCAGCAGAATTATGGCAACGTTACTGTAAATGGAAAAATATTGATGATCAATTACAGCCTATTGTGACCCAAAGTTATTATGATGATGGCAGTGGTAAATTCCCCCGTTACTATCAAGAAATTGCTATTAATCAAACTGTAGAAGCCATTGCTAAAGGTGAAAACAGGATATTATTAGTCATGGCTACAGGTACGGGTAAAACCTTCACAGCATTTCAAATTATTTGGCGGTTATGGAGATCTAAAACTAAAACTAGAATCCTATTTTTAGCTGATAGAAATATTCTCATAGACCAAACTAAAACCAACGATTTTAAACCTTTCAGTTCGGCTATGACGAAAATCACTAAACGTCAGGTAGATACAGCTTATGAAATTTATTTAGCCCTTTATCAAGGTGTATCAGGAACAGAATAATCTAAAAATATTTATAAACAATTCTCTAGGGGATTTTTTGATTTAATTGTCATTGATGAATGTCATCGCGGTAGTGCGGCTGATGATTCCGCATGGCGAGAAATTTTAGAATACTTTTCTGCTGCTACTCAAATCGGTTTAACAGCTACACCTAAAGAAACTAAAGAAGTTTCTAATATAGATTATTTTGGCGAACCCATTTATACTTATTCCCTCAAACAAGGGATAGAAGATGGATTTTTAGCCCCTTATAAAGTTGTCAGAATTGATATTGATAGAGATTTAGAAGGCTGGCAACCCGCACCGGGAGAATTAGATAAATATCATCAATTAATTGCAGATAAACTTTACACCCAAAAAGACATTAACCGCACTTTAGTATTAGAAAATCGAGATATTTTAGTTGCCAAAAAGATAACGGAATTTCTCAAAGCTACCAACCGATTTGATAAAACTATTGTTTTCTGTGAAGATATAGACCACGCGGAAAGAATGCGCTGTGCTTTAATTAATGAAAATGCTGATTTAGTTTCCCAAAATCGTAAATATATTATGCGAATTACGGGAGATGATGAACAGGGAAAAGCCGAATTAGATAATTTCATTTTACCAGAAAGTCCCTATCCAGTGATTGTGACAACTTCTAGATTAATGACTACAGGAATAGATGCCCAAACCTGTAAATTAATTGTTTTAGATAAAAATATTGGTTCAATGACTGAGTTTAAACAAATCATTGGTAGAGGGACAAGAATCAATGAAGAATTTGATAAAACATATTTCACAATTATAGATTTCAAAAAAGCTACTAAAAAGTTTAATGATAAAGATTTTGATGGTGAACCTGTACAAATATATGAACCAAAAACAGGTGAATCTCCTGTACCTCCAGATGATGATGATGGTAGTGCAGATAGTAGAGATAATATTGATGATTTACCCGAAAAATCAGGACAAAAGCGAGTTAAATTTGTACCTGTAGGTGTGGATGTTGATATAGTTTCTGAAAGGACTCTTTATTATGGTAAAGATGGTAAATTAATCACGGAATCTATTAAGGACTATACCCGGAAAACTGTCCAACAAGAATTTACGACTTTAGATAAATTTCTGCGTCGTTGGAATGCAGCAGCACAGAAACAAGCTATAATTCAAGAATTGCATGAACAGGGTATTTTATTAGAAGCATTAGCACAGGAAGTGGGGAAAGATTTTGATCCTTTTGATTTAATTTGTCATGTAGCTTTTGACCAACCTGCATTAAGTCGTAAAGAACGGGCTAAAAAAGTTCGTCAGCGTGATTACTTTAATAAATAGAGTGAAAACGCCCGTGTGGTTTTAGATGCACTTTTAGATAAATATGCAGACGAAGGGATTGAAAATATTGAAAATATAAATGATTTAAAAGTGCAACCGTTTGATAAAATAGGTACGCCTATGGAAATTATCAAATTATTTGGTAATAAACAAAAATATTTAGAAGCATTACAGGAGTTAAAAAATCAACTTTATATGGCATCATAATTCTGTCAGAATCAGGATGTCCAGGATTTCAGGATTTACAGGATAAAACAGGAATTTTATCTTCCATACTCTGTATTTCTCGTTCCCATACTCTGTATGGGAATAAATTTTAGAAGGCTCTGCCTTTAGTGATACTAGAGGTAGAACCTCTTGATAGCATTCCCAGTCAGAGACTGGGAACGAGATATAACGAACCACAGAGGCACAGAGTTCACAGAGAAATAAGAGTTACTCGTTCCCATACTCTGTATGGGAATGAATTTTAGAAGGCTCTGCCTTCAGTGATACTAGAGGTAGAACCTCTTGATAGCATTCCCAGTCAGAGACTGGGAACGAGATAATAAATAAAAGAAAAAATAGTCGGTTTTAACCGACTTTAGCTTTGAGACGGGGAATTTATTCCCTGGCTGGCTGACTGGATGACTCAAGTATCTGGCATAATAGCCAATAGTGCATAACTCTATCTTTATCAACAAATGTCAATCAGTACCACAATTAAAACTATCCAGGACATCATGCGTAAGAGGTGTGGAGAAAAAACCCCTACCTCATTTATTGTGTATGACCAATATGTTATTGCATGGTGTGGAAGTGCCGGCGATAACCCATACCAATATTAACTAAAATAATTGTTTCATTTTGTATTGAAAATATACAAATAATCCGATATTCATAAGTGAGACTACATGAATAAAATTCGCTGAATTCACCTTTTAATTTATGTGTTTTTAGCGAAGGATCGAAAGGGTTCTTAATGAAATATATACTACCAATTCTCATCCCACCAACCCCAGCAACCACTATGACACAAATCACCATTTCCGAACTCCCCCAAACCCTGCAAACTCTAATTAATCAAGGAATTTTCCCGTGTCCCTAATTTGAAAGTTGAAAACTGGCTAAACACCAATTAAAAAATTATTATACGGCTAATTTTTACCTCTCAAACTTCCTGCCTGTGTCTTTATCACGTTCAAATAATGAAGCGATATCATCTTCGGCAGATTCATCATCCATAAAACGTAATCTCTCAAATAAAGGCAGTTCTTTTTTTGTTGCTGCAAGTAATTAGATAATATTTTAATGACTGCTGACCACTGATAGCTGAATGCTTACGTATTTGTAATCATTGGAGTTGGGGTTGGTGTTTCTGTGATGTTGGAAGCAATGGCAAGAGAATTTGTAGTTTGTGGTCGGTTTATGCTAGAAATAGTTATTGCACCCATTAAACTCCCCACCATCAAGCCAATCAACATCAGAATCAGGATACCCAAGATAAAAGGATAAACAGGATCAGGAAATACATACAAAATAATTGGCGTTGTTGAATTGAGGTATAAACATCAAAAATTCCATTTCTCAACCTCTTAGTCTTTGCGCCTTTGCGTGAGACGAATTCATACTTTTATTCATCAACGCCAAATAATTAAATCCTGAAAATCCTTAAATCCTGAAAATCCTGATTCAGACAATAAAAACTATTTCACACCAGCTAATTCCTTCTTAAAGAAAGCTTGTAAAATACTTTCCGCAATTTGAGGACTACTCAAACCCAACTCAGCAAAAGATTGATCTGGCGTAGCATGATCTACCAAAATATCAGGAACACCAATCCGCTTCACAGGGACAACAACATCAGCATCAAGTAAAGCCTCAGCCACAGCAGAACCAAAGCCACCCATTAAACAACCTTCTTCCAAAGTCACAACCCGGCCAATTTGTTTAGCCAAAGGTAAAATCAACTCAGTATCCAAAGGTTTCACAAAACGAGCATTAATTACAGTTGCCTCAATCCCATGTTCGCTGAGAATTTCCGCCGCTTGCATTGCTGGGTAAACCATCGTACCATAGCCGACAATCAAAACATCATCACCTTGACGGAGAATTTCCCCCTTCCCGATTTCCAGAGATTCCCAGCCTTCCTCCATTAAGGGGACACCGTGACCATTACCACGAGGGAAACGCATGGCAATCGGTCCATCTGTGTAATTAATCCCAGTCACAACCATCCGTTGTAATTCCGCCTCATCCTTGGGGGCCATGACCACAATATTCGGAATACAACGCAGATAAGCAATATCATACATCCCTTGGTGAGTTGGACCATCAGCCCCAACAATCCCGGCCCGATCTAAACAGAAGAATACGGGGAGGTTTTGAATACAAACATCGTGAATAATTTGGTCAAAGGCACGTTGTAAGAAAGTGGAATAAATAGCAGCGACAGGACGCATACCTTCACAGGCTAAACCAGCAGACAAGGTAATGGCGTGTTGTTCGGCAATTCCCACATCAATATACTGATGAGGTAGTTTAGCTTGTAGTTTATCTAAGCCTGTACCAGTAGCCATTGCCGCCGTAATACCCACGATTTTAGGATTTTGTTCCGCCAGTGTTACTAAAGTATGAGAAAATACCTTAGCGTAAGCAGGGGGTTTAGGTTTACTAGAAGGAATCGCCTTCCCAGTGGCTAAATTAAAGGGAGTTTGGGCATGGTAGCCGACTTGGTCTTTTTCCGCCAGTTCATAGCCTTTACCCTTAGTTGTGACTACATGAACCAAAACCGGGCCAGTAATTTGGTGTGCTTGTTGGAATGTGGCAATTAATTCCTCTAAATTATGCCCATCAACTGGACCCATGTAAGTAAAGCCCAATTCTTCAAAAACAGCGCCGACCTTGGGGACTGCTAACCGCTTCATTCCTTCCTTAATGCGTTCCAGTTCTGGAGAAATAGATTCACCCACAAAAGGCAGATGTTTTAACTGTTCCTCAATCCCATCGGAGAGAAACTGCACTGGCGGACTCAGACGCATTTTATTCAGATAACGAGGAATCGCCCCCACATTGGGAGAAATTGACATCTCATTGTCATTGAGAACCACCAGCAGATTAGTTTTCGGGAGGTGTCCAGCGTGGTTAATGGCTTCTAGCGCCATACCCCCTGTTAAAGCCCCATCACCAATCACAGCAACGGTTTTAAATTTTTCCCCTTTTAAGTCGCGGGCTAAAGCCATCCCTAATGCAGCGGAAATACTTGTAGAAGCGTGTCCTGCGCCAAAATGATCAAATTTGTTCTCGCAGCGTTTGAGATAACCTGCAACGCCATCTTTTTGACGGAGAGTATCGAAATTACTGTAGCGTCCGGTAATTAATTTGTGGGGATAAGCTTGATGTCCTACATCCCATATAACTTTATCCCGATCTAAATCTAGGGTTTGGTAAAGTCCCAGAGTTAATTCGACAACTCCCAAGCCAGGACCCAAATGCCCTCCAAAGGCGGCTACGGTTTGTAAGTGCTTCTCACGAATTTGACGGGCAATTTGTTGCAACTGCCGAATTGACAAACCATGCAACTGGTTAGGATGGGTAATTTCACTCAAGTGCATATTATCGGCTTTTCCTCTTTAGGTCTTCTTTTGGCATGATTTTATTTTCCCACTTCCGGTGGCTTCTAAAATCTGACTGTCGTTAATTGTTGTTGTTTAACTATAACTTTTGTACGTTTTTAAGATTCATGGATAAATTTTTGTTTCATTCTTGGATGAGAATAGTATCAATGTTATATTTTGATTTAAACCATATAATGACCCAGTAACTGGCATAAATTGTAACCTCCCAAAACCGCCACACACCTTATCAATTGGTTTTTGGAACGTTAAATGTAATCAGATCGTCACTAAACACAGGATAGAATGGCAAAACATCTGGATCTTCTTTCTTCCTAGAGAAGACATATAATAGGGTTTTCAGGCTTTTGGGTGGGATAATGGAAATGAATAGCCAAGCAAAAATAAAAATAAAATAACTTTAATGCGTATATTCAGTTTCTACAGGTGATAATATCATTGCCACCAAAAGGTTTGACAAAGTCGTATTTCAAGAATTGATAGTTGATACCAAATAGCTACCATAAGTTTTTTGTAAAATAAATGGTCTGCTATATAACTAAAACTAGTGACAGCAGGAGTCAGGAGTCAGGAGTAAAATTGACTTTGTGTATAGGTTTAAATTTAGATTTTGTACCTCCTAACTACTCAATCTGCTGTATTGGTATATAAATCTGACAATTCGTCTAATTGTTGGCATTGAATGAAATTATTGAGGTGAGGAGTGATCATGAAATTATTGGTACGTTGGGGCTTGACATTGGGTTTAGCTGGTAGTGTGATGTTTGGGGGCGTATTGGGAATCAATAACCTCCCAGCCTTTGCTTTACCACAGGAGCAAGTAGTAAAAACTTTACAAGAAGTACCCGTTTTTACACTAACTAATACCAAAGGAGAATTTGTAGTTATCTCTAGGAAAAATCAATCCAAGACTATTTCCCAGATAGGCTTTTTTCTGAGCAAAAAAGATGCTCAATCTTTTTTAGAAAAGCGACTAAAAAAAGAAAATCCTCAGTTAGCAAGCACTATCCAAATCACACCTGTTTCTTTAGCAGAATACTATAAATTAGTCGTAGAAAATAATAAGAAGAAAGACTCTAATGTCATTTTTACCTTAGTCCCTACTAAACAACAGGTAGATCAGGCAATAACCATGCTGAATAGCAGCGGTAAAACAGACAAAAAATTTGATGGTATTCCTTTGTTTGTGCCAAAATTTAAGCAGGAAAATAGCTATTTAACAATTCCCAAAGGACAAGCAGGAAAGGAGCGATTAATTCCTTTCTATTTTGATAAAGAACAAGCAGTGGCTCTTTTAGAAGAATTTAAAAAGGCTAAACCACAGGAAGCTGCTAATACAGAAATTCAGGTATTAGATCTGTATAGAGTGATTGACACACTCAGTAGTAGTAATGATCCCAGCACTAATAAAATTTTCTTGTTTCCTTCACGGGAATCACTAGAATTTATTCGTTCTATAGTTCCCGCTCAACCCAAGAAATAGACAATTATTTTTACCTCCTGAAATGTTAAAGCCAAATTATAAGGTTTCTGGATTAGAACTTTGGCTGTGGCGCAAAACCGCAATTCAAGGGGCTGTAGCTGCGGATATATCCCCAATGGAGGTAGATTGGCTATTATTAACAATAGCTAATTTAGACCGCTTGGCGCTGCGTTTGGAGTCTTTCAAAACATGGCAGGAAATCCCCATAGAATTGTCTTTAACTGACTTAGAGCAATTGTGGCAAAGGCGATTAGATGACCGTTTACCGGTGCAGTATATTGCGGGAATGACGGCTTGGCGAAAGTTTCAACTCACGGTATCCAATGCGGTCTTAATTCCTAGACCAGAAACAGAGATATTGATTGATTTGGCTGTCGCTGCTGCTAATGGTGAGTTAAAAACAGGACATTGGGCGGATTTGGGAACGGGTAGTGGGGCGATATCCATTGGTTTGGCTGAAGTCTTGACAGATGCGATGATTCATGCTGTAGACATTAGTCCCGCTGCTTTAGCCGTAGCTGAAACCAATGCTGAAAATTTGGGTTTTCGGGAACGGATTCAATTTTATCAGGGTTCTTGGTGGCAACCTCTAGAATCTCTCAAGGGTCAGTTTAGCGGTATGGTATCCAATCCGCCCTATATCCCTAGTGATACGGTCTTAACTTTACAGCCGGAAGTGGTGAAACATGAACCTCATTTAGCTTTAGATGGTGGTGCAGATGGTTTAGACTATATTCGTCATTTAATTAATGTTTCCCCTGATTATTTGCGTCCTGGGGGGCTGTGGTTAATTGAAATGATGGCAGGACAGGCGGAAATGGTGCGGGAATTATTGGTAAGTAATGGGAATTATGGCAATATTTCTATTCATGCTGATTTGGCGGGAATTGAACGTTTTGCTGTGGCTTGTAAGCAAAATATTGTCTGATAGCGTAGCGTGGCGCAAGCCATATCAGGATTTTCAGGATTTGAGGATTTTCAGGATTTGAGGATTTTCAGGATTGTTGTTGGAGACTTTTGGGAATGGGAAGGATTTTGATTTGAATATTTAATAAGCAATATTGTCTGAATCAGGATTTTCAGGATTTGAGGATTTTCAGGATTATTGTTGGAGACTTTTGGAAATGGGAAGGATTTTGATTTGAATATTTAATAAGCAATATTGTCTGAATCAGGATTTTCAGGATTTGAGGATTTTCAGGATTGTGGTTGGAGACTTTTGGGAATGGGAAGGATTTTGATTTGAATATTTAATAAGCAATATTGTCTGAATCAGGATTTTCAGGATTTGAGGATTTTCAGGATTGTGGTTGGAGACTTTTGGGAATGGGAAAGATTTTGATTTAAATATTTAATAAGCAATATTGTCTGAATCAGGATTTTCAGGATTTGAGGATTTTCAGGATTATTGTTGGAGACTTTTGGAAATGGGAAGGATTTTGATTTGAATAGTCAGCAATAACAAAAATATCGTCGAAATTACCATTTAGATAGAATAAATGTTCTCAAAAATCTAAATTCCAAAGAACATAACATCAAACAAAATTATCCTGAAAATCCTTAAATCGGTGGATATCATGATATGGCTTGCGCTATGCTACGCTATCAGACAGTAGTATGCTATAATCATTACTAGATATACCCAGCGCCTACCATGAGTCAATGTCTCAATCCTCAATGTAATTACGAAAATCTCCCAGGTACTAGCTTTTGTCGAAACTGTGGCGGTAAAATAGTCCTACGAGATCGCTATCGTCCGATTAAATTCCTGGGAGAAGGTGGTTTTGGCAAGACTTTTCGAGCAATAGATGAAGAAAGATTAAACACCCCCTGCGTCATTAAACAGTTTTTACCCCAACAAGCCGGAAGCGCAGCCTTACAAAAAGCTACAGAACTATTTCAACAAGAAGCCGTCAGACTGCAAGACTTAGGAAAACATTCCCAAATACCAGACTTATTGGCATTTTTTTCTCAAGATGGTTTACTTTATTTAGTCCAAGAATTTATAGATGGTCAAAATCTTTTGCAAGAATTTCAAACTCAAGGTAAATTAAACGAATCCCAAATTATAATTATCCTCACAGAATTATTGCCAGTTATCCAATTTATTCATGATAATCATGTTATTCATCGAGATATTAAACCAGAAAATATTATCAGAAGTAAACAAGGTAAATTATTCCTAATTGATTTTGGCGTTTCCAAAGAAACCAGTAGCAGTATTTTAACTAGGGTTGGGACTATTACAGGTACACCCGGATATGCTCCTCCAGAACAATCTCGTGGCATGGTTTATCATAGTAGTGATCTCTATAGTTTAGCTGTTACCTGTGTGCGATTATTGACGGGACATTTTCAAACATCCGACGGACAAGATAAACTATTTGATACCGAAGAAATGCAATGGCAATGGCAAAAGTATGTTTCTTTAAGTCCAGAATTAACTGATGTTTTAGAAACAATGTTGCAGGATATTCCTCGCAAACGTTATAATTCAGCGAAGGAAGTTTTAGCAGCATTGGAAAATCCTATCAGTCAAAAAACTGTTGTTGTTCCTTCTCCACCACAGGTTTCTAATAATCCCTTTAAACAAATTTTTCAGCAATTTATTTCTCCCCCAACTAACCCACCCCAACCAGCAAATATTCCACCGCAATTTAATAATTCTCACAGATCATTTACCCAGGATTTAGGTAATGGTATTTCTTTGGAAATGATTGCTATCCCTGGGGTAACTTTTAAAATGGGTTCTCCAAAAAATGAACCAGAAAGATATGATAACGAAAGTCCCCAACATCAAGTTACCATTCAACCATTTTACATGGGCAAGTTTACTGTTACTCAAGCACAATGGGAAAGAGTCGCAGCGTTACCAAAAATCAATGATGATCTAAATCCCCAACCCTCCCATTTTTCTGGCAAAAACAGACCAGTGGAACAGGTTGCATGGCTTGACGCACAGGAATTTTGTGCTAGAATCAGTAAATCTATAGGTAAAAAATACCGTTTACCCAGTGAGGCTGAATGGGAGTACGCTTGTAGAGCCGGGACAACCACACCATTTTATTTTGGTGACAATATCACCCCTGATTTGGTAAACTATAATGGTAATTATCCTTACGCTGCCGGTGCAAAAGGTAAATATCGCCAACAAACCAAAGATGTAGGAACTTTTCCCCAGAACTCTTTTGGTTTGTATGATATGCACGGTAAGGTATGGGAGTGGTGTGAAGATGATTATGAAGAAAATTATAATAATGCGCCTAAAGACGGTAGTGCTTTAATTAATCGAAGCGCACAATACAAGTTCTTGCGCGGCGGTTCTTGGCTCAACGGCGCTAGGTATTGTCGGTCTGCGATTCGCATTAGGTCTTTGCGTGACGTTCGCCGCATCAGCTACGGTTTTCGGGTCGTGTTTTCGTTCAGGACTTTGTAGCCCTTTATACTCTCACCCTTTCACCCTCTGCACTTCTTTCTCTTTTCCCTTCTTAGCCCCCCGCCTTTGGCGGAAAAATATTTTTTTAGAAAAAATATAGAGGTATTATCTGAAGTATATCACATCAATTAAGAAAATAGCAACAAGGCAGAATTATATGCAGCAATTCTCATTTTGAAAAAATAAGGTCTGAATCACGGATTAGACGGATTGCGCTGATTTCACGGATTTTAGCAACTTTTATCATAGCAAATAACCTAATCCGCGTAATCTTTTAATCCGTATAATCCGTGATTCTCACTTCAAAATGAAAACTGGGTTACAGAGAGTACAGAGGGTGGACAATGGCCACCCTACACTAATCCAAGGTTGCTTAAACTAGGGCTGGTACGGGAATTTCCAGGTGAGGATATAATGGGAAGCGATCGCACAATGCGGCGACTCTCATTAAACAATCTTTAGTTACTGTATCTGAATCTGGGGAAAGTAGGCGATCGCTAATAATATTCGCAACTTCCGTAAATTCTGCCACACCGAAACCTCTAGTTGTCATCGCTGGAGAACCCAATCTTAAACCACTAGTAACAAAAGGTGATTCAGTATCAAAGGGAACTGTATTTTTATTGGCGGTGATATTCACAGTGCTAACCAGTTGATCTCCCTTCTTCCCAGTCATACCAATAGAACGTAAATCTACTAACATCAAGTGATTGTCTGTGCCATCAGACACTAATTTAAAGCCTCTGTTTTGCAATTGAGTAGCCATAGCGCGAGCATTTGCAATTACCCGTCCAGAATAGTCTGTAAACTCAGGTTTGAGAGCTTCACCAAAAGCCACAGCCTTACCAGCAATAACGTGTTCTAGTGGTCCACCTTGAGTCCCTGGGAACACTGATTTATCCAGCTTTTTACCCAATTCGGCATCACGGGTCAAAATCAAGCCACCTCTTGGACCACGTAGGGTTTTATGAGTTGTGGTGGTAACAACATCACAATAGGGCAGGGGGTTGGGATGATGACCAGTCGCCACTAAACCAGCAATGTGAGCAATATCTGCAAGTAAGTAAGCGCCAACTTCATCAGCAATACTGCGGAACTTTTCAAAGTCAATAATCCGAGGATAGGCTGAATAACCACAAATCAACAGTTTAGGACGTTCTTTAAGTGCTAAATCCCGGATTTGGTCATAATCCAATTGTTCGGTTTCTTTACTTACGCCATAATGACGGACTTGAAACCATTTACCAGAAACATTCACTGGTGAACCGTGAGTCAGGTGTCCCCCATGGGATAAGTCCATACCCATAATTGTGTCTCCTGGTTGCAGCAGGGTCAGGAAGACGGCAAAATTAGCTTGGGCGCCGGAATGGGGTTGAACATTGGCATGAGCCGCACCAAATAGCTGTTTAGCTCGGTCAATGGCTATTTGTTCAATTTTGTCAACAAACTCGCAACCGCCATAATAACGTTTACCGGGTAAGCCTTCGGCGTATTTATTGGTTAATACTGAACCTTGGGCAGCTAATACGGCAGCGGAGGTAAAGTTTTCACTGGCAATTAATTCTAGGTGATCACGTTGGCGCTGTAATTCTTGGTTAATTAGTTCATTAATGGCAGGATCGGAGTTTTTTAGCAGGTCTGAGTTAGTTTTTGTCATTTTTGATGTTGCTGATAAAGTTGATGAAAATTGAAATTGGGGTTAAACCTATTACCAAAGTTGTAAATTAGGCAATTTGTTTATTATAAGAATTTAGACGGAAAACCTTTGAGAACGGGGAAGGTTATTATCTAAGAATTATTGACTTTAATCAACGTGGTGGCTGGAATTTACGTATTATTTTGTACCTAAACTCACAAAACTCTTAAATATACAAGATACAATAGCAACAAGGGGAGACTCACATTTTGCACCTAGCGACTGGAAGTCACGGCTACACAGGCAAAACCCTTGATTTTTCCTGAGTCCGCGTAGGCGGACTTGGTTTGTATGGTTCCGCGTTCGCGTTAGCGTGCCGGAGGCATCTTTCTAATCGCCAGGGTTTGGTATTATATCGTTTTTTATCAATTCTGTATTTCACGCAAGTGCATACCACTGTGGCAAATTTTCTCTATTGTCAATTTTTTTAATTGCTCTATTTAGGAAAAGAGGGGGTTGAGATGTTAGTCATTCTCATGGACAATCAAATCCTTAGCTCTGAAAAGGTCTGTCAGTCTTGTTTACTAGCAAATGGTAGTGGACAACCTCGCTGGGGTGGAGGTAAACTGCGCTGTGGTCAAGCAATTAATAAGTTTACAGAACAACAGCCAGACCAATATGAGTGTGTGATGGGCTTTCGTGTCGCCAATATAAAATAGATTTGCCAGCAAGGTCAAGTATCTGCGTTATCCTAAGCTCAATAGCTGTTGAAATTTAGCCACAGGAGAACACAAAATGTCTTGGCGCGGGTCTACAACTTTCCCTGAGCGAATTTTCGCTTGTTTACCTTATTTATTGCCTTTGATTGACAGTCTAAGCTTTGGTAGTTTTTTGTTTAGACAGTTTCCGCTACTTAAGCTTCTGCTTATACCACTGCAACCAGTGCTAATAGTTTACGGAAGTTTAGGGCAAATTGGTCAACTGATTGTGTTTTTTGCCTTATTCATGTTGGTAGTGAGAAACGAAAAAATCAATCATTTCATTCGTTTCAATACAATGCAAGCAATTCTTTTAGATATTGTTATATTTTTGTGTTCCGTATTACTGCGAATTTTGACTTCGATTCCTGGCACTGATTTTGCTATGGAAACTCTGGCCAATACCATCTTTTTGGGTATACTGGCCGCAGTTGTCTATTCTGTGTTCCAGTCTCTGATGGGTAAGTATGCGGAAATTCCCGCGATTTCCGATGCAGTACATATGCAGGTACGCTAACGCCCTACAACTGTGTTTTCTAGGCGACCAATTCCTTCGATTTCCACACGGATGCGATCGCCTATTTGTAAAGCTCCTACCCCCATTGGTGTACCAGTTAATATTATATCCCCAGGTAATAAGGTCATCACTTGACTGATATAAGACACCAAAAAATCTGGGGAAAATACCATTTGATCAATACAAGTAGACTGAACTGGGTGGGGATGATCATTCAAAAATGTTTGTAATCTCGCACCTGGGTTCAATTCTCGGACAATCCAAGGACCCAAAGGACAAAAAGTGTCAAAACCTTTGGCTCTAGTCCATTGGGGGTCTTTTTTCTGTAAATCCCTGGCTGTGACATCATTGGCAATGGTATAACCCCAAATTTTACTTTGGGCTTGGGCTGGGGTACAATCACAGGTGCGATCGCCAATCACCAAAGCCAATTCTCCTTCATAGTCTACCCGTTGAGACTGATGAGGATACTTAATTTCTTTTGCCGACGCAATGACAGACGTAGGCGGTTTGAAAAAAATTAGCGGTTCAGCAAATACAGGAGTCCCCATTTCCGCTGCATGATCAGCATAATTCTTGCCTACACCCACAATTTTTGAAGGCGCACAGGGCGCTAGAATCGTGTAAGAATTGGATGGCAGGATTAAATCCGTAGGTTGACCATCCAACCAAGGTGGAGCATCTAGCACCTCCACATTCTGAGTAAGCTGGAGCAACCCATAGTGAATTTTCCCTTCTTGACTTTGAACTCGCACATATCGCTGCGCCATAAGTTTGACAAATATCCCTTAAATATGCTTTCTTTTATGCAGAATGTGGTTAATGATTGCCATTGAAAACTTGTCAAATTATAAGATAAATATGGAAAACCTGATGAATTTAATTGACAAACTATAAACCAGTGGACAAATTCTGCTAAAAATTGTGTTAGTGTAGAATGGCTAAAAAATTGTCAAAATTCCTTGTTGCTTGAGATGTTGATCAATGAAATTATCGCTCACAGCAATGTTTGTGTGAATTAACACCTCTTCAGCCATTTTGTCCAAAAGGTAAATTTAAAAAACATGACCACAGTTTACGAAACCATGTACATCCTGCGTCCTGACTTGGGAGATGAACAGGTAGTACAACAAATTGCTAAATACGAAAACCTCATTCGTGAACACGGTGCTGAGAATATTGAAATTCAAAACCGTGGTAAGCGTCGTCTAGCTTATGAAATTCAAAGACATCGTGATGGCGTTTATATTCAACTCAACTACACAGGTCCGGGAACAGTAATCGCTATCATGGAACGGTCGATGCGATTGAGCGAAGAAGTAATTCGTTATATGACCGTCAAGCAAGAAGTTCACCAAGAAAAACCAGCAGAAGAAGTTGTAGCAGCTTAATAACCGCGGTTTCTCAAATCAGCCCTGGCGAATGGAATTCACGGCTACACAAACAAAGTCCGCCTGCGCGGACTAAGGAAAAATCAAGGATTTGAAACCCACGCAGGTGGGTTTTGCCTGTGTAGACGCGGTTTCTAACCGCCCGTTTAACTAAACCCCTACTTTAGAATCAAATAATCAAGTCGTTTTGAGTATATTATAGAAATTTCTAAATTATTTTAATCAAATTGCTCAGTATGTGATACAATCGGCGCAAGTCAAAAATCAAGCATAACTGTATATATATTAAGTAAGAGCTTTAAGTGCCGTGAGCCAATCTGATATACCAAACATCCAAGAACTGTCTACGGAAATATCCCAGTTGCGCCAAGACTTACAACTGCGTGATCAATTAGTTCAACAGTTATCACAAGAACTATTTCGGCTAGTTAAGGGGAATACCAACTTTACACCGCCAAAACCTGAGCCAGAGATAGATTCCAGTCAATTGCAAGCTTTAAGAGATCAAATCCAAGCTGTAGAACAACAGGTAACGTTCTACCAAGAGCAAATTACAAATCGGGATACAGAGATATATCAATTACGCCAGTCTGTGCAGGAACTAACTGATCGTAGTCGAATGTTAGAGCAAGTAGTACAGGAATTACCCCAAATTTACCGTCGTAAGTTCGAGGAACGCATGACACCAGTACGAGACAAGGTAACAATCCTACAACGAGAAAATCGCCAATTGCAAGCCGAATTGCAAAGTGTGAGTTATCGTTTAGCGCTCAAAAACCGCTACGCAAATCATGGTGGTATTGATTTACCGAATTTTCCTCGTTCAGAAGCGACAGCCGATAGTATACCTGCTCCCCAGAATGCGTGACATATTCCTACACTGTACTCCATAAGTCAGTGTAGGCTTGACATAGATGATAAACGCTCTTAAAAAGCAGACTTAGGTAATTTTACATTTAATTTTCATAAGCTATTAATAATACAATTTAGGGCGGGGAGACCCCGCCCCTACTCGCCAAATCTCTTACTCTCTGTGACTCTGCGCCTCTGCGTGAAATAAATTTATGTCTTTATTCACTCACACCAACTTGTAACAAATCTAATCCTTGGGCAAAAATCTCATCAATTGGTAACATTTGTCCTTCTTCAGTCATGAATTTATGATCTTTTGTAGCGCGAATAATTGCCCCATTTTCTAATAAATATTCATAAACTTCTTGTTGTCCGCGATTATGCCATTGGGCAATTGACTGAGTATAAAGTATCCCATTACTATCAACAGTATAAACTTTACATTCAATCTGTTTTTCGACAATTTCCCCAATCTGTAAAAAACCATATTCAACAGTTAGAATTTCTGTGTCATAACTTAAACAGTATTCGGCAAACTTCAACATATCAGCAAATAAATGTTCAGAAACTTGGGGTACTACACCGTTTTTTGCAGAACCATCAATAAAATTTTGTTTTTGTTTCTCCATTTCTGATACTTTCTTTTTACCCATAGCGCGACGCAGTAAATCGGCTTGTCCTAAACTATAACCAGCCATATCTTGAGCAATTTTCATAATTTGCTCTTGATAAACCATGATTCCGTAGGTTTCATTTAAGATTGGTTCTAAAATTTGAGTATCATATTCAATTTCTTCTCGTCCATGTTTACGATTAATAAATTTAGGAATTAATCCGGCATCTAATGGACCTGGACGATACAATGCTAAAATGGAAGAAATATCTTCAATGTTTGAAGGTTTCAAATCTCGGACTATTTGTTTCATTCCTGAAGATTCTAGTTGAAATATTCCTTCTAAGTCACCTGCTTCTAATAGTGAATAAGCTTTAGCAACATCTTTTGGTAAGTTAGTATGATCACCTTTGGCTAATATTTTTTGTGCTTTTCTTTCTTGTCCTGTAATTTCATCAGGATCAATTCGGTATCCTTTGCTTTGTTCAATCAAATCAATGGTTTTTTGAATTAGGGTTAAGTTCCGCAAACCCAAAAAGTCCATTTTTAATAATCCCAATGATTCTAAATCTTCCATGAAATATTGGGTAATTACAGAACCATCATTATTGCGTTGGAGGGGAACAAGTTCGTCTAATGGTTCTGCGGAAATAACTACGCCGGCAGCATGAACACCAAAGGTTTTGTTAGTTCCTTCAATTCGCATGGCCATATCAATCCAGCGCCGGACAGTGGGATCATTATCATATTTGGCTTTAAATTCTGGTTCGGGAGTTTCATCGGAAATCATTACTTTTAGTTTAGTAGGTTTACCCCGAACTACAGGAATCATTTTTGCCATTTTGTCAGAATCCCCATAGGGAATATCTAATACTCTAGCAACATCTTTTAAGACTGCTTTGGATGTGAGACGGTTAAAAGTAATGATTTGAGCAACTCTATCAACACCATATTTTTCAGTGACATATTCAATGACTTTATCTCGTTGTTCAATGCAGAAATCGGTGTCAATATCAGGCATTGATTTCCGTTCGGGATTGAGGAATCTTTCAAATAATAAGCCATGATGGACGGGATCAATATTCGTAATTTTCATGGCATAGGCTACTAAAGAACCTGCGGCAGAACCTCGTCCTGGACCAACGGGAATGTTATTATCTCGCGCAAATTTGATGTAGTCCCACACTACTAAAAAGTAGGTAGAAAATCCCATTTGTTGAATCATTTTTAATTCATATTCCAATCTTTCTTTATAGACTGGATCTACTTCGTGGCGAGATTTGCGATTTAATCTTTCTAAAAGTCCTAGCCAGGCAACTTCTTCTGCATAGGTATCGGCTGTGTGTCCTGAAGGGATTGTGGGTGTGGGAATTTGGGGATCTCCCATGATGTGATAAGGTTCGACTTTATCAGCAATTTCGACCGTTGTGGCGATCGCTTCGGCAATGATATCATCGGGTAAATGGTCACGGAATAGCTGGTACATTTCTTCTGCTGATTTGAGGTATTCTGTGCCGCTATACCGCATTCTTTTATCTTCGCTAATGAGTTTCCCGGTTTGAATACATAACAAGGCATCGTGGGATTCTACATCAAAACAGGAGATAAAATGGGAGTCGTTGGTGGCGATAAATTTAATTCCTAATTCTCTGGCAATTTTGATTATTTCTACATTCACAATTCGGTCTTCTTGCGAACCATGATCTTGAATTTCTAAATAAAAATCTTCACCAAATACATCTTTATACCATTTAGCAACTTTTCTGGCTGCATCTGGACGATTACTCATAATTGCTTGGGGAATTTCTCCACCTAAACAAGCGCTGGTGACTATTAAACCTTCACGATATTGTTTAAGTAAATCTTTGTTAATACAAGGACGGGAAAAAATGCCTTTACCTTGTACTCCTTGAAGATGGGAAATGGTTGTTAATTTAACTAAATTTTTATAACCTTTGGTATTTTTAGCTAATACGACTTGATGATATTTGGGACGGCGTTCTTGTTTGTCAATTTCACCGTTTAAAATATACATTTCGTTGCCAATTATTGGCTTAACGTTTTTGTTGCGGCAGATTTTGATCAGTTCAACTGCGCCATACATGACACCATGATCTGTGAGGGCGATCGCTTTCATTCCTAATGCGATCGCTCGATCTACTAATTCTGGTAGTTGACTAGCACCATCAAGCAAACTGTAATCACTGTGAATATGTAAAGGAACAAATGACATATTAGTATTTGGTAGATTTATGAGAATTTTAGATTAACAATGATATCAAGTATTTGAGTTAATGATAACCCAATCGCGCATCTTTTAACAAAAGCTACATCATTCCCAATCATGGAAGTTTGATGTCCTGATAAAAGTACACCGCTATTAACTGCTAAATTGCCATACATATCATATAATAACTTATTATGACCAACTACAAACTACTCGCTATCTTTTAATTATGAATCGATCCAATAATGGTGGCATACTTGAACAGGTTGTCAATATAGTAATGGGTGTAAAAACTCGGACTTGCTACACTTTATCATTGTAGGAGGAGAAGATGGAGATGCCAACGTTTGAATTTTTAGGAAAAGAGTTGGCGATCGCTGATGACACAAGTGCGATCGCCGATCTTGTAGGTTGGATTGAGGTGACGGATGCTGTTGGCGAAACATTATTTAATACCCTAAAAACCTTAATGCTACGTTATTCAGTTCGCAAACGTCCTGTAGTTGTGTAACGTAATCAACGGTAAAATAACGGTTCTAGACGTTAACTTATATTTCGCCAACAGCATCAGGTGACGAAACCCAAAATTGCCTTTTTCCCAAATTACCATCCAATATCTGAGTTATAATCAATGCCATCAACTTTACACCTTAATCAAATAAATTAACTTATGTCTGCTACAATTCGTGAAGAGCTTCACCAACAGATTGACCGATTACCTGATCACATTGTTGAAAAAATTGCCAACTTTACCCGATTAATTTCCACTGAGCCAAACAACATTTCAGAATATACTAATTGGCAAGATGAAGACTGGCAAAAATTTTCATTAGAGCAATTTTTTAAAGAAGAAGATGAAATTGCATATTCCCTAGCAGATGCTCAAGAAATTTATCAACCATGAAACCAGGGGATATTGTTCTAATTCGTTTTCCTCAAGCAGACTTGAAATCAGGGAAACTACGTCCAGCTTTAGTTATTGCTATTGCACCAGGTCGTCATCGTGATTTATTACTTGCTTTAATTTCTTCTTGTCTCCATCAAGCTACTGTAGGATTTGACGAAATTATTAATACCTCAGATTCTGACTATATTACTACCGGACTTAAAGTGGCTTCTTTAATTCGGCTTGGACGATTAACAAGTGTCGAATCATCTGTAATCAATGCACGTTTAGGAAATATCTCACCAGAAAGACTAATACTCATTAAAAATCTTTTAATCAATTGGCTAAGAAAATAAAATTAGTGCGATCGCTATATAGAGCATTTTTAGCAAGCCTATTCAAAAATTAACTCCCCAATTTCACCAAACTTACCTAAAATCATATTCTGTCACAAGCACCTGTTTCATTTTAATTTCTGCTCCCACAGTTGGATCAAAATTAGTCAACCAGATATCACCCCGTTTAGGACTAGAAGAATTAGTAATCAATTAAGTCTCCTGTCTGTAATTCTTGCCATTCTTTATCTTGCTGGTAATGCTCTAACATTAAATCAGATTGTGACGCTAAAATCCTTTTTCGTTCCTCTATAGGTAACTTTATAAGTTCACGACGGCTGATATTTTGTTCCTTTAACTCATCAATATTGACAGAAAATGTGAGTTCACCATTTTCTTTTTCTCGCTTCGCACTTTGCAAATTTTGAGAAATTTCCTCGCAGCGTTCTTCTCTTAAATATTGCTGCAGTAACAATTGAATTTGTAACTTTTCTTCAATTGAAAACCCTTTTATTGCTTCTACCACATCAGTAAAAATCATAATAGTTATTCTTCACTTTCAATTAATCTTTTACCATTACTAAGACGCTGCAAAAACTCAGGAAAATTCATCAAATCATCAACCGATTCTGATGGTGGCATTTCCACCCAATTTGCTTCAGCATTCAATTTATCAACATAAATATAAAATGCCTCTTGGTCATCTCGATGAGATAAAACATAAGCACGTAATTCTTTTGTACTCATACCTTGGAAGTTAGGCTGACTCATACCACATACCTCCATTTACCATTAGGATATATTTCTATCATATTCTCTTCACGCCTCTACGCCTCTGCGTGAAACAAAAAATAACTAACTCACACTAATAGTCTTTGCATTTGTGGTGTTCCTGATAAATGCTTGGCAATATGTCTAAGAGCGATCGCACTTCTTCCACCATTAACTAAGAGCGATTCCTGCGGGGTGCTTTGCGATTCCTGCGGAGCGCTTCGCTATCGCCTTTGACACTGAGTTCCGCACAATTGCACATCTCCACCATCATCTAACTAAGAGCGATTATAATTCTTGAATTGTTACTAAACCACCTTCTGTAAATTGGATAGATAATTCATAACCATCAAGTAAACCAGTTCCTAATAATGGTAGCTTTCCTGTAGCTAATACATTAACTGCTCTTTCCTCACCATTCCAAATAATAGTAGCCTGATGTACTGGTAAAAGCACACGGCTATTATCTGCTAAATTTGCGTACATATCATAAACAAAAGGGAATCCCAAAAGATTCACGGCTGCGGGAGGTAAGGAAAGAAATTCTGTAAAACCTGTATCAATCACAAATTCAATTGTAAAATCTGGTTGTTCTGGGAATCGAAATATGACATTAACAGTTGCACGTCCATTTTTGATAATGCCAGTTATCATGGATAATCACGCTCCATTTCTCCACTAAATGATGCAGCCACTTTGTAACCAATGCGAATACCAAAAAGTCGAGCAAATCTGTTTTTATTCCGTAAATAATGCGCTGATTCTATGCCTGTTTTATCAATAGCGTATTCACCTGTTTCTATATCAATAATTATCATTTTACCGATGTTTTCTGCTGTTTCTACTTGTTGACGAATGCCATTTTCATATAATTCTTTGGCACGTTTGGCAACTTCTTCGCTGCTGAGGAGAATGGCTTGCATTTTGTTTCATCCTTTTTCGTGATTAGTTTATTATACTTGATTAGTAGTACAGTTTATTCTTCTTCAAGCCACTGTTCATAACCACACACAAGTAATTTTTCCTTTAAATTAGCGATCGCTTCAGATGTGGGTACATCAATTGACTGTATCCGATATACATCATTGAGGACAAGACTATAATCTTTACCGCTTTTGCGTGTTGCTTGCAGATTTAAGGCTCTAGATAATGGATTATCGGGGATCATAGTTACTCTTTGCAAAAGGCGATATCTTCGAGATGATATGTGATCCCACATCTCCACCATCAGTTAAATTGATATATAATTAAAATGAATAATTTTTGATATCTTATCATGACATTACAAGAATTGCAAAAACAAGTATTACAGTTACCAATGAGCGATCGCTGGCAATTGGTACAAACTGTATTAGAATCAATACAACAAGAAACTATATCACCATCAAAGAAGGGTAATTTATCTCGACTGCGTGGTGTTGCTAAGAGTGTAAATAGCTCAAATAATGAGAATATTAATAGAGATTATGTCACTTATCTAACTGAAAAATACAAATGAAGCGAGTTTTTATTGATACGAATGTGGTTTTAGATTTTTTACTAGAAAGAGAAGCTTTTGTAGAAGATGCAGTCAAGCTATTTGCAAAAATTGATGCAGGTGAGATTATAGGGTTTATTGCTGCTACTACAATTACTAATATTTATTATATTATTCGTAAAGCCGCAGGTGTAAAAGTTGCTCAAGATGCAATTTCTCAAATTCTCACAGATTTACATATTTGCACAGTTGATAAAAATATTTTAGAAACAGCAGTAGCTTTAAATTTTCAAGATTTTGAGGATGCTGTGCAGTATGCTTGTGCTATGAAATCAATGGTAGATGTGATTGTAACTCGTGATGTGTCTGGATTTTTAGGTTCAGAAATTCCAGTGATTTTACCTGGGGAGTTAAATCATATTTCTAGGGAATAAAAGCGATTCCTGCGGGGTGCTTTGCGATTCCTGCGGAGCGCTTCGCTATCGCCTTGGGTACTAAGTTCCGCACAATCGCAATTTTCTACCATTGTCTAACTAAGAGCGATTATAATTCTTGAATTGTTACTAAACCACTTTCTATGAATTGGATAGATAATTCATAACCATTAAGTAAACCAGTTCCCAATAATGGCCGCTTTCCTGTTGCTAAAACATTAACTACTCTTTCCTCACCATTCCAGATAATTAAAGCTTCATGTACTGGTATGTCCACCCAACTATTATTAGCTAGATTTGCTGGTAGTTCATATAGAAAAGGTAAATTTATTAAAGTGACCGCTGCTGATGGTAAACTAAGATCGCCTGTAAATCCTGTATCAATTACAAATTCAATAGTAAAATCTGGTTTATTTGGCAAACGAAATATAACATTGACAGTTGCACGCCCGTTTTTGATAATACCATTTATCACTGATAATCACGCTCCATGTCACCACAGAAAGAAACAGCAACTTTGTAGCCGATACGAAGTCCATATAGTCTGGCTAATGGGTTTTTATTGCGTAAATAATGCGCTGATTCTATGCCTGTTTTATCAATTGCATATTCACCTGTTTCTATATCAATAATTATCATTTTACCGATGTTTTCTTCGGTGTCTACTTGCTGACGAATGCCATTTTTATATAATTCTTTGGCACGTTTTGCGACTTCTTTGCTGCTGAGGAGAATAGCTTGCATTTTGTTAATCCTTTTTCGTGATTAGTTTATTATACTTGATCAAATATTTGAGATTCCTGCGGGGTGCTTTGCGATTCCTGCGGAGCGCTTCGCTATCGCCTTTGGTACTGCGCCCCACACAATCGCACATCTCCACCATAGTCTAACAAAGAGCGATTCCTGCGGGGTGCTTTGCGATCGCCTTTGGTACTGAGTTCCACACAATTGCATCTCTCCACCATAGTCTAACTAAGAGCGATTCCTGCGGAGCGCTTCGCTATCGCCTTTGGTACTAAGTTCCGCACAATTGAACATCTCCACCATCATCTAACTAAGAGCGATTCCTGCGGGGTGCTTTGCGATCGCCTTTGGTACTGAGTTCCACACAATTGCATCTCTCCACCATAGTCTAACTAAGAGCGATTCCTGCGGAGCGCTTCGCTATCGCCTTTGGCACTGAGTTCCGCACAATCGCACATCTCCACCATAGTCTAACTAAGAGCGATTTCATTATTTTTTCACTATGTAAAATGTGTGATTATCTTTTATTTTATGATCTACACTTGCAGCAATCTTTGTTTTTTCTGTAACTATAAGTTCAGGATATTCGGTATTATCTAATTGAATTGTTAAAATAGGTTTTTTATAAAACCTACCTTCTTTTGCTTGGATAATTAACATATCTCCAACTTTTATCGTATAATTTTCAAGTTCAAACGCCAATACTTTATTGCCAAAAATTTTAATTACATTTTCTACTTTCTGAAAAGTATGTCTGGATTCTTCTTTAATAACTTGTTCAAATAATGTCTGAAAAATAGCTTGACAATATTTCTCTAAAAATTGAATATAAGGTTCTAATTCAGATATGCTAAGGATATCATCTACTTCTTCTGAACCGTGAGCAATTTGGTTTCTTCTTTCAACCAAGTCATTTATTTTATTATACAAAATATCCTTTTCTATTCTAGAAATAGTATTTTGGTTTAAACCAATTTCATTTTTAAGTTCTTCATTTTTTAACAATTCCTCATTCAAATCCAAATTTAACTTGTTGAATAACTCTACAATTTTATTATGTTTTAAATTACCTGACAAAAGAACAAAAGCATCTGTATTAATTTGATATTTGGTAGGATTGACTATACAATCATTAAGTTTCTTTAGCACTTCCTCTTTTGTAAGATGCTGATATTTGGCACTTTCCCTACTGGTAATAGTATTTATCAATTTTAAAGAAAGTTCAAAATGATTGTCTCTGATTTTTTCGTGTATTTGTGTATATTCAGGTATGACAGTCGATAGAAAATCAAGATACTCTTTAATCCATATTTCTACATATTTTTCTAGCAGTCCATATAGTGAGATAATAGATGCTTTATATTCAAATATTCGCTTATCTGTTCTAAAACCCCTATAGTGACTATTTAGAGTATTAAGTAAATTTTTGATTTGCTCATTATCATTATCTTGAATATGATAAGCAGCTACATCATTTACATATTGAATATGTTTCAAATATTCTCTAATTTGATTGAGTTCTCTTTTAAAGTTTTCTAATGATTCTATATTCATAATTTCTACCAAAGTTTATTTAATATACTTTTGTAGAAAGTTATCAAAATATTCAATTCTTGTTTCCAAGGCTTTTTTGGTAGCATACCTACCCTCAAAAAGAAAACGATTATTTTCTTCTTCTACACGTAACATTTTTTCATCAGAATACATCTCATTCTTTATCGCGTTCTTATGTTTTAGTAATTGATTCTTGAAGGAAATTTTTTTAGCAAACACTTGCATCATTGAGTCATAAACTATTTTTAAAGGAATTTTTCTATTCCGCTCTCCTTTTGGTGGAATAAAAGCTTGATTTCCTAATATATGATAAATTATGTCAATAGTCTCATTAAATAGACTTTCCAGGTTTTTCATTGTTTGATCAGAATAGCTATTTGCTTGTTTTAAATATTCATCTAAAAATTTATCAACTCCTGTAGATTTTAATTTATCTATATGACGATAAGCAAAGAAGCGTAAGACTAATTCTACATCTTCCATCTTTTTATAAGATTCATTTTCTAGTAATTTTTCTTCTCCTTCACATTCTAAAGGGAAATTCCACATTTTCCGGAAATATTCATTTTGAGAAAGTTTTATACATAATTGGTTAAATTTTCCATTTTGTAACGCATTTCTTGTTTCTTGGTGAGTTAACTTTTCTCCACCACTGTTGAGTCTTTCAAAAACTATTCGTTTAAGTTCTTCAGCTTCTTCTTGACTTTTAGCTGTTTCTTGTAATAAAACAACAGATGATAAATAGCGTCTATCTATACCTCTTCTCACTTGCTCTGGTAAGGTTTCATATTTTCTACCATTTAGTTCTCTCCAATACTGTAGTCCTTCCAGTTGAAAATTACCTTGATAAAAATCATCAATAGCAGTTAATCTTTGTTGTCCATCCATTACTTCATAGAGAGAATATTCTATTTCATATAAAAAGATAGGTGGGATTGGTACATTCATAATGAATGATTCTATCAACCTAGATTTACGAACGTTATCCCATCTTTTTCTACGTTGATATTCAGGATCAAGAATATATTTTTTACTCTCAAGCATTTTCGGTATACTATCTAACGGATAACGAGCTTGTTCCGTAACAATTCTAATTTCACCCTTTTTATATTTTTCATTAATTTCTTCATCTGATGCTGATTCATGATTTGTATCTAAATTATCTAGAAAAGTAAAAGTTTCGCCTAAAATTAATTCACTATTTGCAATCATATTAGTTATTCCTTATGTTATTAATAATCTAGTTCCAGGTTAATTATCATTAGCCGTTACCAGTATATCATATTCTGCCACAAACACCAGTTTCATTAATTCTAAAAGTCACTAACCAACCTGTAGGATATTTTTTTCGCGCTTTTTTTCAGTAATACTGTCATCAACATCAATAAAATAATCACCACTATTGGTGTTCAATTACCATAAACCAATTGTAATGATCATTTATTAATTCAGGACGAACTCGATTAAAAACAACATGCGCTTTTTCTCCACGCGCATTTCTTTCTGCTTCTCTTCTAGGTAATTCTTCCAGTGGTATTGTAAATTCTGGAAAAATTCTCCCTGGTTGACGACGACGCACAGATTTTGTATTACTCATAATTCACCTTACCTCATTTTGATCAATTACCAATTATTCTTGATTTTCAAGTAAACCTTTCCCATTACTAAGTTTAATTTAACCAATTCCTAAGAAATTCTTCAATGCAGTTTTATATTTATTCTTCAACTTCTTAGAAATCAATCCTCCCTGTTGAATTTGTGATACAATATCAGCAGATAAACAATCTTTGGGTATAGGACTACCAGAAGTTATACAAATAGCAAGATCATTTGCATCCATTTCACGAGCAAAATAGTAAGCTATAATAGATTCCTTTTTAATAAAACTTGGTAAACTCGGTCTGGTACTAAAACACAAACTCTTTCAGAGTTATTTTTCTTGTCTGTTAAATTAACAAATAAATATTTATTACCAGAAGTTTTTGCAATTGCGACGTAAAAATGTTGTCCATTAGGAGGTGTATCAATTAAAAATACATCTCCTATGTTAATAGAAATACTAGACACTTAGCACCTCATCTAAATATGCTTCCCTGAGTGCTATTTGTCTAATTTCCTCAATTTCTTCCTGACTTTTACCAACATTTTTCAGAATATCTTCTACTGAAATGGGAATAGCAGAACCATGAGGATCTTTCCACTCTGGTAAATCATGAGTCCATTCAGCAACATGAAATGGATCAAGATGTCCAAAGCTTTGATATACCTCTTGAAGAATCTCCTCTTCTTCTTCGCATAGTTCATCATTTCCTGGATCTTTGACTAAGTAAACAAAGTTTTTATCACCAGGAGAAATGTACTCAGACCACAGAGGTAGAGCATCATCAATAGGTTTACCTTTAATTAGATCATAAACACCACTAAGAACAGGACCATATTTCATTGATACATAGTGATCACCTGTAATTGGCTGTTCTATTCTTTCTAATGCAATACGATCAGCTATATAGAGCATTTTTAGCAAACCTAAATATTTGATAGGCTTACCATGCAGCTTCATAAGTATAGCTGCGGCTTCTACAGCTTTTTCTGGGTGAAACCGAAACTGGATAGGCATAATTATCCTTAATAAGCAGTGTAGTACATTTATATTATAAATCTTGATCTGAAAACGCGAAAATTTATTATACAAATCTGAGACTATATCATTACTCAGTTTATTCTGGACTTTGATCTTTTCCCTTCTCCTCTCTGCGACTCTGCGCCTCTGCGTGAGAAAAAAACAAAAAAACGGTAGAGAACTGAAATCCTCCACCGTTCAATTAACAATTAAAAAACCTAACTAAGACTCAACACCTTGGGTTAACAACTCCCGTGTTTGTTGAGAACTAACTTGAACAATGCCATTTTCATCAACGTCAACAAGAGCAGTATCGCCGTCTTTGATGCGTCCAGACAGAATTTCTTCCGCCAAACTATCTTCCAACAAGCGCATAATTGCCCGACGTAATGGCCTTGCACCGTAGCTAGGACTGTAACCCTCAGTGATCAAGCGATCCTTGAAGCGGTCTGTGACTTCTAAGACAATGCCTTTTTCCGTCAAGCGACCAAACACTTCCTTGAGCATGATTTCCGCAATTTGGGTAACTTCGATCTTGTTCAACTGACGGAAGACGATAATTTCATCTAACCGGTTCAGGAACTCAGGACGGAAGTAATTCTTCAGTTCCTCATTCACCAAAGAACGAATCCGGTTGTATTGAGATTCGTTAGCATCTTCAGCAAAATCGAAACCTATACCGCTACCACCTTTTTCAATGACCTTAGAACCAATGTTGGAAGTCAAAATCAGCAAGGTGTTCTTAAAGTCCACCGTACGACCTTTCGCGTCAGTTAAACGCCCATCTTCCAAAATTTGCAGGAGCATATTGAACACATCGGGGTGGGCTTTTTCGATTTCGTCGAATAGCACCACAGTGTAGGGACGACGACGGACAGCTTCTGTTAATTGACCACCTTCGTTGTAACCGACATAACCAGGAGGTGAACCGATCAATTTACTGACGGTGTGACGCTCCATGTATTCGGACATATCTAAGCGAATCATGGCTTCTTCCGAACCGAAGAAGTAGGAAGCCAAGGATTTCGCCAATTCAGTTTTACCTACCCCAGTAGGACCTGAGAAGACAAAACTCGCGATCGGCCGATTCGGATTTTTTAACCCAACACGAGCGCGACGGATGGCTCTAGAAACAGCCTTCACAGCGTCTTCTTGACCGATGAGGCGCTGATGTAAGGTGTCCTCCATGTGCAGCAACTTCTCGGACTCAGATTCGGTAAGTTTGTTCACCGGTACACCTGTCCAAGAAGCGACAATGTGAGCAATGTCTTCTTCTGTAACTACAGGTTCAACGCCGTCACCACTAGCGCTGTTACTCTTGGTTTGAGCAATGGTGCGGATTTCGGCTTTGATTTCCATTTCCCGATCGCGCAATTCTCCCGCCCGATCAAAGTCCTGGGAACGGACTGCATCATCTTTTTCTTTTAAGATTTGCCGTAGTTCCTTGTCTAATTCCTTGGCTGCTGGGGGCAGTTGGGAGTTAATCAAGCGCACCCGTGAACCCGCTTCATCCATCAAGTCAATGGCTTTATCTGGCAAAAAGCGATCGCTAATATAACGATCAGACAATTTCGCCGCCGCTACCAATGCTTCATCGGATATCTTCAGCTTGTGGTGTGCTTCATAGCGATCGCGCAAACCATATAAAATTTCTATTGTTTCATCAACGGTCGGTTCACCCACCATTACAGGCTGAAAGCGTCTTTCCAACGCTGCATCCCGTTCAATGTGTTTACGGTACTCATCCAAAGTCGTCGCACCGATACATTGCAACTCACCCCGCGCCAAAGCTGGCTTGAGGATATTCGCTGCATCAATCGCCCCTTCGGCTGCACCCGCACCAATTAAGGTGTGAACTTCGTCAATTACCAGGATGACATTACCCGCAGAGCGGATTTCATCCATAATTTTTTTGAGACGTTCTTCAAATTCACCGCGATATTTAGTTCCCGCTACGAGCAAACCAATATCGAGTGTCACCACACGCTTATCTTCCAAGATATCGGGGATATCCTTACTAGCGATGCGTGAAGCTAAACCTTCAGCGATGGCGGTTTTACCAACACCTGGTTCACCAATCAACACGGGATTGTTTTTCGTCCGGCGACCCAAAATTTGGATAACCCGCTCAATTTCCTTGGCGCGTCCCACCACAGGATCAAGCTTGTTATCTATGGCCATTTGGGTCAGGTTTGATCCAAACTCATCGAGAGTTGGGGTTTTAGTGCGACCAGAGGGGCCACCCGGCGTAACTTCCGCCGTTTCTCCCAACATCCGAATCACTTGGGTTCTCACCTTGGTCAAATCTACACCGAGGTTTTCTAGCACCCTGGCTGCGACACCTTCCCCTTCGCGGATCAGTCCCAACAGCAGATGCTCGGTACCAATGTAGTTATGCCCCAATTGGCGTGCTTCTTCCAAGGATAGTTCTAAAACCCGTTTTGCTCGTGGCGTAAACGGAATTTCTACGGCGACAAAGCCAGAACCCCGTCCTATGATTTTTTCAACTTCAATGCGAGCATCTTTGAGATTAACTCCCATTGATTTCAGCACCTTGGCGGCTACTCCTGTGCCTTCACCAATCAAACCCAAGAGGATTTGCTCAGTTCCGACAAAGTTGTGACCTAAACGGCGGGCCTCTTCTTGGGCCAGCATGATTACCTTAATGGCTTTTTCTGTGAAGCGTTCAAACATGGCATTTTTCCCATCACCTGCGTCGTGCCGGTATGCTGATTTTAGCACAGGCTAAAATTTTGGATATCTATATCAACAATAGTAGATATCCAGTTACGATGACACAGGTTGATCGGTTAATGAGTAGCTATTAATTAACTTTCTGGGGTTTGTTTACTGAGGAGAGTGATATTACCAGCATTTTGGGGACTAAATCCAAACCATAGACCATTGATGTTGCGATTTTTGTTAGCAGTCCCAAATAAACTCAGATATCATGAAGTGTGTAGCAATGTCAAATTAATTGACTCGATGATAAGTTTTTTATATAGATAAAAGTTTTAATACAATATATTTTGATATAAAATCAGGGCAAAAAATTTATTTTATCTTCATAAATGTGGTTAACAGTGGTCGGATTGTGAAAATTTTGGCATTGTTCGTAGAAAGGAGAGTTGGCTAAAATAACTGCATTTAAACTCGTTTGTTCATGACAATCGCACATTCAACCAGCAAGTATACTCAAAACGGCTAAAATCTAGACTTTTTTATGATATGAAAAACAAGTTCAAAGCCTCTCCCCGTTGCGGGGAGAGGTTTGGAGAGGGGTTCTATATTTGGTTAAACTATAAACCGTTTTCAGTATAGTCCATGCAGGTGGACTTTGTTTGTGTAGTAGCGATTTCTAATGGCTGGAAACTTTTCAAACACCCTCTTAGAAGAGCAGGTGATATTTTTTTGCTACTTATGGGTAATCTAATCATAGTAGGGGTAATGCTGCTATTAAGACAACAGCAATTTTTGACAGATGACTAACTCTAGTGATGATTACTTGGTTCGGCGCGGTAAGCAGATTGAGCGAAAGAAAAGAATTGTTACATATATTGGACTTATTTCATTTGGCGGTTCAATATTGTTCGGCGGGGTTAATGCCATCAAACAGTCTTGGGAAAAACCTCAGCAAGCAGTAGTTCAAACTGCTGGGAATGATTTACAGACACAGATGAAGGGGTATGAGTTGGTTTTACAACGTGAACCGAATAATCAAATGGCACTTGAGAGATTGTCCATTATGCGGTTAAGGTCTGGGGATAACCAGGGGGGGATTGCCCTAATTGAGAAGTTAATAAAATTACATCCAGATAGAGAGGATTATAAAGCTGTTTTGGCAGATGTAAAGAAGAAAATGAGGGAAAAGTAAGAGCGATATCAGAATTGTTTAAGTAGGTTGGAGTTGAAAGTTGTCGTTATGGCAAGGCAAAAGGCAAGAGGCAAGAGTGAAGAGGGTTTGGGCGATTTTACGTTTCTTTACACAGTTTGGTTTTATTGTGTTCACCTACTTATAATGTATTTGAGATGGATATAATTCCATATCCGATTTTAGTGAAAGCTAACATATTCTTCCAAAATGGAAAACTATGGACACCCTGAAAATTTCTCCTTCAACACAGTTACCAGATCATACTCAATTACCCTGTGAAGATGGAAGTTTCGTGAAAAATTTTCAAGAACATCCCCAAAGTATTCTTTTAACAGAATCTATCTGGTCAAAATTACAAACAATTCATCCAGATAAACAATTTTGCATAGGACAAGATAGCGGTATTTATTGGCGGATTACAGAACCACCAGAAAAAGGTGCAGAAGCGCCAGATTGGTTTTATGTTCCTGATGTGCCACCTGCCTTAAATGGTCAAATGCGCCGTTCTTATGTGATGTGGCAAGAATTAGTTGCTCCCCTAATTGTCATTGAATTTGTATCCGGTAATGGTAGGGAAGAAAGGGACGAAACTCCCTATCAAGGAAAATTTTGGGTTTATGAAAAAGCAATAAGAGTCCCTTTTTATGGTATTTACGAAGAAAAGAAATCATCTTTAGAATTATATCATTTAATTGAAGGACAATATCACTTAATGCCACCTAATGCCAGGGGTCATTATGTAATTGAAAAAATGGGTGTTGAATTAGGAATTTGGCAAGGAACATATAAAAATGTCGAGTTACCTTGGTTAAGGTGGTGGGATTTGGAAGGTAATTTCTTGTTAACAGGAGAAGAACAAGCTGAACAGGAAAAACAACGGGCTGATAAATTAGCAGCAAAATTGCGAGAATTAGGCGTTGAATTTGATGATTGAGCAATTTTTTATATGGAGATGATTTAAATCACAGTTAACCGGGCAGTTAGAAACCGCGTCTATACAGGCAAAACCCAGATGGTGCGTGGGTTTAAATTCCTTGAGTTTGTTAAAATTAAATAGCAGAAAAATATGGAGGTTTTGCCCAATGAAAACTTTAGTTAAATGGACAATTAGCGACTACCATAAAATGATTGAATCAGACATTTTAACAGGTCGTAATTGCGAGTTAATAGATGGAGAAATTATAGAAATGAGTCCAGAATTGCCTCAACATTATAATACTGCAAAAAGAGGTGTAACTTATTTAGGAAATCTTTTACAAGGAAAGGCAGATATAAGGTTTAATGGTCCAATTACTTTATCTAATTCTGAACCAGAACCTGATATTGCCATTGTTAAATTACCTGAACACAGATATAATGACCATCATCCATATCCCGATGATATTTTTTGGTTGATTGAAGTTGCTAATACGAGTTTAAGTAAAGATTTATCAATTAAAAGAAAAATTTATGCTCAAGCGCAAATAGCTGAGTATTGGATTATCAACTTAACAAGTCAAGAATTAATAGTTTTTCGTAACCCTGAAAACGGGGATTATTTAGTAGAAATAAAATGGCAAGAACCGATAATTAAGTCTTTAGCTTTTCCTGATATTGAGATTATTATTAGTCAGATGTTGAATTAAAAAATTATAAATTAAATATGGGGGAAATTATGTCTTTTAATAAATACAAAAGCATTGCTGATGTATTACAGGAATTTCCACTCCCTTACAAAGAAAAAAATTTCATTGAACAAGTACCTATTGAAACATCAGAGTTTTAAGCCTCTCCCCGTTGCGGGGAGAGGTTTGGAGAGGGGTCAAATTATTTTCGTCGAACTCACGTTATTTTAGAGAAGCCCTATCTAATTATAGTGGAAGCTAAAAAAGATAACTTTGAAGAAGGTTGGGGACAATGTTTAGCGGAACTGATTGCTGCACAAAAAATGAATAGTAATCAAAATAAGCTGTTGTGCATTTAGTTTGTATAATTCTAGCGGGCAAGATGCCCGCACTACAAAGTTCAAGTAAATTATGGTTATCAAATTTAGCTGCGTAACAGCTTAGTCGGTTATTTGGTATAGTTTCTAATGGTAAGTTATGGGAATTTGCAGTTTTGCAAGAAATGGAGTTTATTAAGAATGTTAAATATTATGTATTAGAGGATTTACAAGTGCTGATAGAGGCGTTAAACTTTATATTTAGTAATAGTTTTGAACAGGTTATTTATTGAGTTTTTAACTTTTTCATGTTAATTGTAAATATTTATGAAAATAAACGTCCGCCTGTCTATAAGATGATAGATTTTCTGGGATTGTGGGTACTATGAGATTGAAAGAAAAATTATTAATCAATATTTTGATTTAATAATTTATGGTAGCATTTTGCATAAGTAATAACAATAAAAAAATTGAGAACTGATGTTAGTTTATTAATTTATCGAGGAAAAAAGAATGTTGCAAGAGAATTGGAAAGAAGTATATGATCTTCATTGTCAGTCAAGAGGTTATGAGTTTACCAATAATTGGTTTATCTACAATATTCCAGTGTGGCAAGAAGTATTAAAAAATATTTCAGATTTAGCAAATCTTAACTTCCTGGAAATAGGAAGTTGGGAAGGACAATCAACCTGCTGGCTGTTAGATAATATTTTAACTCACCCTTCATCTAAAATTACTTGTATAGATACTTTTGAGGGAGGTATAGAACATCAATTTTCCGACGAATTATCTTTAATAGAATCAAGATTTGATGGCAATCTTAAAAGAGCAAAATGCGAAAATAAATTAATAAAAATAGTTGGACTTTCTCAATCTTGCCTAAGAGAATTACCCCTTAGTCATTACGATGTTATTTATATAGATGGCTCTCATATAGCTTCGGATGTTTTAGAAGACACAATTTTATGTTGGCGTTTATTAAAAAACGGAGGTATGATAATTTTTGATGATTATCAATGGGAAGGATACAGAGATCAACCACTTAAGCATCCAGCACCAGCAATCAATACTTTTTTATCAATTTTCCAGGATAAAATAAATGTTATTCATGAAGGATATCAAGTTATTATTCAAAAAAAATTCTCCCCATTAGAAAATGATAGAATAAATAAATCAACCGAAATTAACTCAACAAAAAACCCGTTAATATTAAACAATAAAAATTTTAATGATCTACCCACGTACTATAAACACTTACGTTCCGAAATTTTTAACTCTGTCCCCGATAATTCGTTGAATATTCTTGATGTAGGATGTGGTGCTGGAGTGTTAGGTAAAGCCCTAAAAAGCAAGAACAGCAACCGATATGTAGTTGGTATTGAATTGAATCAAGAAGCAGTTTATTTTGCTAAACAGAATCTTGATGAAGTATATCAAGTTGATATTGAAAAAGTTAATCTTACTTTTGATCGAGGATTTTTTGATTGTATGATTTTTGCTGATATTTTGGAGCATTTAGTAGATCCTTGGCAAACTCTTAGGAATTATCTAAAAATGCTTAAATGTGAAGGTACTCTTATCATAAGTATTCCTAATATCCGTAATCTCAAAATTATTCATCAGTTAATTGAACTTAAGTCTTGGAAATATGAAGATGAGGGAATTTTAGATAAAACACATTTACGGTTTTTTACGAAAAATGATTTTTTAAAAATATTAGATCAATTTAATATTGAAGTTCAATCTGTCTTTTATCTTCGAGAAAATAGATTTAATCAATTTTATGATCCTAAAACTCAAATTTTAACTCTGGAAAATCTATCTTTAAGCAATATCTCTCAAGAAGATTTTGAAGAAATAACAGCTAATCAAATTGTGTTTCAAGGAAGTTACAAAGAAACATCAATTAGTGAAAGCAATATTTATAATCAAGTTAATTTAGGTAAAATTAGTTTAACTAATGATTTATTAAGTGTTGTAGTACCGTGGTGGGATCATACAGAATTTTTAGAATTGTGGGAAAATAACCTAAAATATCTTCCTAATTGTGAAATTATATTTATTGATAATGGTAGTAAAGAAGAAGGTAAAAAAGCACTTGAAACCTTTTGCCAACAATATAATATCAAATTAATTCGTAATGAGAAAAATATGGGTTTTGCAGCCGCCAACAACCAAGGTTTGACAATAGCAACTGGGAATTATATTTTACATCTTAATAATGATTTATCCATTAAAGAATTAGATATTCAATATTTATGTAGTTTAACAGGAGAAGGAATTGCTGGACCCGGATACGCTAGAAATGAATTAAATATTCCCTATGTAGAAGGTTGGGGTTTATGTGCAAAAAAATCAGTTTTAGAAAACTTAGGGGGATGGAATGAAATTTATGGACCCGGTTATTGGGATGATGTTGATTTATGTTATCGTTCTAGATTGGCAGGTTATGCTGTCACCGCTATTCCGCAAATGTCTCAATGGATTCAGCATATTACCAACGCAACGGGGAGAGACGGTAGAATAGATCAGATTGCTTTACATATTGCTAACCGCAAGAAATTTATTGATAAGTACTTTACTATTAGTCCGAAAATCCTCATTGATGGTGTATTCTTCCAACTCTATAAAACTGGCATAGCTCGTGTCTGGCAATCTTTACTAGAACAGTGGACAAACACAGGCTTTGCTAATCATATTTTAGTTTTAGATAGAGCCAATACAGCACCAAAAATTAATGGTATTCGTTATCGCACCATTCCCCGCTACGACTATAACAATACCGAAGCTGATAAAGAGATGCTTCAACAAATCTGTAATGAAGAAGAAGCGGGACTATTTATTTCTACCTACTACACCACACCTATAGAAACGCCTTCGGTATTTATGGCTTATGACATGATTCCCGAAGTATTAGGGGGAGACTTAAATGAGCCTATGTGGCGAGAAAAACATCATGCTATAAAACACGCCTCAGCTTATATTTCTATCTCTAAAAATACAGCCAAAGACTTAAATAAATGTTTCCCTGATATACCCTCAGAATCAATTACTGTTGCCCATTGTGGTGTAGATCCTCTTTTTTATCCTGCTTCTGAAAGCGAAATTAACGCTTTTAAATATAAATATGGTGTTACTAAACCATATTTTCTATTAGTTGGTACTGGTAGTGGTTACAAAAATGGTATTTTATTCTTTCAAGCTTTTGCCAAACTAGCCAGTAGCTACGGATTTGATATTATTTGTACTGGTATTGGTGGAGTTTTAACACCTGAATTAAGAACCTACACATCAGGTAGTGCCGTACATCTGGTACAACTGAGTGATGAAGAACTGGCACTAGCTTACTCTGGTGCAGTGGCACTAGTTTATCCTTCTAAATATGAAGGCTTTGGAATGCCTTTATTAGAAGCAATGGCTTGTGGTTGTCCTGTGATTACTTGTCCTAATGCTTCAATCCCAGAAGTCACAGGAGAAGCCGCTATTTATGTTAATGATGATGATGTTGTCGCACTGGCAAATGCTCTGTGTGAAGTGCAAAAGCCAAATATTAGACAAGCATTAATTACCGCAGGTTTAGCACAATCTAAAAATTTCTCCTGGACAAAGATGGCTGAAATTGTGAGTTCTGAGCTAATTAATACAACTTTATTGCCTTTGAATCTCAGAGAAATTAATTTAATTATCTTTCCTGATTGGTCACAACCAGAAGATGAACTAGGTCTTGAGTTACAAGAGGTAATTCAAACATTAGCAACTCATCCTAACAGCGAAAAAATTACTCTTCTCATAAACATAGGTGACATAGATACTGAAGATGCAGAAATCTTTTTATCTAGCGTAGTAATGAATCTAATGATGGAAGAAGAAATAGATATAACTGAGGAGTTAACAATTTCTTTACTCATTGATTTGAATGAAATTCAGTGGCAAGCCTTACTTCCTTGTATTAATGCGAGAGTTTCTTTAGAACATGAAAATCAAAAGGTAATTGTCAAAAAACAAGTAGAACAAATTCCTTTATATTCTCTGGAAAATTTAAAAGAAGTAAGTGGAGAACAGTTTTTTTTTCAGCTAGGAAATAGCTTATTTTCTCAAAGCAAATATCAAGAAGCAATTATACAGTATCAAAAATTTCGGCAGATTCAAATAGGTAATCCTGAATTTTACTGGAGTTTCAGCGAATGTTTCAGACGACTTAATCTTCTTGAACAATGTTTTGCCGTTCTTCAAGAAGGAATTAAACTATATCCTGTTAATGCAAAACTCCACTTCACTGTAATTGTTAATTATCAAATGAGTGGACGGGTTCAAGAGGCAATTACGGCTGCTAATATAGCGTTGCATAACTTACCTAATAATCGCACATTTCAATTAATTTCTAATCTTATATTACCTAGTGTTTATGATCAAGTAGAAGAAATTAATGCTTACCGACAAAGATTTAAGCAAGGACTTGATAATTTAATTAATAATATTCCTCTCAATAATATTGAAGACCAACAAAACACCCTAATTGCTACTAGTTGTTGGACAAACTTTTATCTTCCTTATCAAGCAGATAATGTTCTAATTTTGCAATCTCAATATGGTAATTGGCTGCATCAAATCATGAAAGCTAATTATCCTCAGTGGGGTATGCCATTATTAATGCCTCCTCTAAAAGAAAATCAGAAAATCCGCATTGGCTACGCTTCTCATTATCTACATTCCTATAGTGGGACACTCTGGTTAACTGGCTGGCTGCGCTACTGCGATCATAATAATTTTGAAATCTACTGTTACTATACAGGTAATCAAGCAGATGCAATTACTGAAAAATTTCAAGAATATAGCGATTTTTTCTATCATATTCCTGATAATTTACCAGCAGTTTGTGAACAGATAATTGCTGATAAACTTCATATTTTAGTCTATCCCGAAATTGGTATGGATGCGCCAACTATGCAAATGGCAGGTTTACGACTTGCACCTGTGCAATGTGCAGCTTGGGGACATCCTGTAACTACAGGTTTACCAACGATTGATTATTTTTTATCTAGTGAGTTAATGGAAGGGCAAAATGCTCAAGAACATTACTCAGAAAAATTAATTCTCTTACCTAATATTGGTGTTTCTTATCCTAAACCCTATATTCCGTCAGTTATTAAAACTCGTTCAGATTATGGTTTAAGTGATGATGATGTAATTTATTTATGTTGTCAAGCACCTTTTAAATATTTACCACAGTATGATTTTATTGTGGCGGAAATTGCTAGTCGCGTCTCTCAAGCTAAATTTGTCTTTTTACGGGGTAATGTATTAAAGCCTCGGTTACAACGTGCTTTTGCTGCGGTAGGGCTAAATAGTGAAGATTACTGTGTCCATCTGAATATTCCAGAACGACTAGATTATCTGATGATTAATTTGCTTTCGGATGTTTACTTAGACACATTTACTTGGTCTGGTGGTAATACTAGTCTGGAAGCGATCGCCTGTAATCTTCCTATAGTAACTTGTCCAGGGGAATTTATGCGTGGTCGTCACACAGATAGTTTTCTCAAAATGATAGGTGTAACAGATACCATTGCTAGTAACGAACAAAAATATATAGAAATTGCTGTTAGATTAGGTTTAGATAAACCTTGGAGAAGGAGTATTGCGGAAAGAATGAGCCAAAATCACGACTGTCTTTTTGATGATAAGGCTTGCGTTACAGGTTTAGAGTCCTTTTATAAAAAAGTTTGTAGTAAGCACTTCAGTGCTTCTTGAATTTTAAAAGAGCAGGCTAAAGCCCTCATTACTAACTTGCTTTAAAAAAATCTATGTACGAGTATCATAAACTTACAGATGAACAAAAAGCCGAACTAGTCGAATATCGTTTAAGTCGAGGTTATCCACCTCACTCACCACCACATCCAGTTAGAGATAAAGAATTTTATTTATTAACAGCAGCTTGTTATGAACATAAGTGTCATCTTCATTCAGAATCACGTCGTCAGCAACTGTTGGAGATGATATTTAATAATTTTGGTGATGCTGGGAGTAATGAAGGGAGTGCTGAAGCACTCACTACAAACTTCAAGATTTGTGCGTGGGTGATTTTACCTAATCATTATCATTTGCTGGTTCAGTTAGTAAATTTTGATGTTTTAAGTGAGTTATTTCGCAAAATACATGGTGCGCTTTCTCGTCAATGGAATCTTGAGGATGATGTAACTAAGCGAAAAATATGGTATCGGTGGTCAGATAGAGCTATTCGTTCTCAACGGCATTACTATACAACTTTGAACTACATTCATTACAACCCGGTGAAACATGGCTTAGTAAAATCTCCTTATGATTGGGTTGAGAGTAGTGTCCACTGGTATTTAGAAACTTATGAACGGCAATGGTTGCGTGATTCTTGGGTTGAGTATCCAATAAGAGATTACGGCACAAATTGGGATGATTAGTCCGTAGTAAGCACTTCAGTGCTGTGATTTAGATGAGGGCTTAAGCCCTCACTACAAGCTAACTATCAACGTATTTCTGCCACATCTGTTGATAGGCATTCTCCATTTCACGGGTAAATTTTTCCGCATCCCATAAAGGTGCATTTTTTCTTCCTTGTTTTAATTTCCAAGCAACCTCTTGTCTAAGTTTCTCATCCTTACCCAAACGCACTCCCCATTCTACATACTCCTCATCTGTCCAAGCAATGCCTTCTGTAATTCCCGCATTAATCATCATCGTATAACTATTACGAGCCGCAAATTGTTGTCCTACTCTTGTTACCATAGGAATACCTAACCATAAAGTTTCTAAAGTAGTAGTTGCACCATTATAAGGATAGGTATCTAAAACTATATCAGCAATAGTAAGATTAGCTCTATGAATTGCTTCAGTTATATCTTGAGGAATAAATCGTAAATATTTAGTATCTAGTCCTTCTGCTGCTGCTAATTGTTCATAGAATTTCTGACAAGCTTCTAAATCACTAAAACCTTTAATTAATAAATAACTATTAGGAACTTGCTTAATAATTCTTAATTGTAATTTAGTATTTTCTAAATGACGTTTATAGTCTTTTTGCCCAACAAAATATACAATTGCATCTTTGGGAATATCAATGTCTTCCCGTCTTAACGTGGGAACATCTGTCTCAAAACCGCCCACAGCAACGTAAGTTTCTGGTAATCGCCAAATTTTCTCACTATAGTAGTTTTGTGCTGATTCAGGTAATACATAGGGATCTGCAATAAAGTAATCAATAGATGGCAAACCTGAAGCATCCCAACCTAACCAAGTAACTTGAATGGGAGCAGGTTTTACTGCGAGGACTTCACCAACAAAATCAATTGTAAGACTGTCTAAATCTACCAAAATATCAATTTCATCTTTATGAATTTGTTCAGTAATTTTTACTACACTGTTTACATCTTCAATACTATAAGCTTGGTAAGAAGATTCAATAAAAAACTTCTGCAAATTATCTTGTATACGCGGATGGATTATGTATGAATAAATTTTAAACTTATCAGAATCATGGTATTTAAAAAGCCAACGAGCAATCCAACCTACAGAATGTTGTCTTAAGTAATGGGACAAATAGCCTATTTTTAAAATTTTCTTGCTTGTTTTTGTGGTATTTGATGTATAACGATATTGGTTAATTGCTTGAGTAGAATTTAGTTCAAAATTATTTAAACATAAATTCAGTAACTGATTTTGAAGTGGCCTAATAATATTAGGAGTATCTGTAATATAAGGAAAAAAGAACATTGATGTGTATAAACGTAGAATTCTCACAGTATCTGATATTCTGGGAGATTCTTGGATGAGAGATGATATTAAATTTTTTTGTTTTTCAATTGCTAAACAAGCTTCGTCCCAAGATCCTGCTGATATTAATAATCCCCTAATTAGCAAATGATTATAAAAAACTTTATCAGCTAAATTATCAGAGCTATCTATTAATTTTTTGGCTGTGTTAATTCCGTGAAGATGCCGACCAGTTGTTTGATAACAAAAGGCTAATCGAATCAAAACCTCTGGATGATTGGGATTTACATTTATATAAATTTCCAGTAACTGAATAGCTAAATTAGCATTTATTAAAGAAAGTTCTGCTTTAATAGCAGCAGATATTATTGTATATGTATAATCATTAATATTACTGGATGAATTCAGTAATAAATTTACTACTTCTAACGTTAATTCACAAAGTTCAGGATATTCTATAAGTTTATGAATAACTTTTGAAAATACTTCTATATCTGGGTTAATATTCTCTTCTTCAATAGCATTAATTAAATCAAGCTGCTGAACATATTCATCATCTAATAATTCTAATTGCGTAGCTAAATATAAGTTGAATAATAAGTTATTAATATAATGAGAATTAATTTCTCGTAAATGTTGACTAATGACCCAGGCTTGTTTATAGTTTTCTAAGGTTACTTGTTTTTCGATTTCTTGATATAAAATCTGGCTCAACTCAGTTGTCCACAATTGAACCTCTTCTGTAGTTCCCTCTGCGATACCCATTAACCAAGTTAATTGCGCTTCTTGCTCCTTGTCTTGCAATAATAAATATAATCCCAAATACCAGTAATGGGATTTAACATCAGGTTCTGCGTCAATTGCATTTTCGTAATATTGAATAGCCTGAGTGTAATCTTTTAGTTGTGAATTCTGTTGCATTTGATAATCGTAAGTATAAAGTGGTTGTATTACAAAAACACAGTAGAGACGTTCTATAGAACGTCTCTACATTTAATGCAACAATGAAGATCCTGGATATTTGTCTCATCTAAAATTGCTAAAATTGCTGTGACTCGATAGCTTTAATTGTCTCAATTCAACTTCCGCAATTTTTCATGTAATCTTCATTGCTTTACTATTTAATTACTTACCTACTTCAGTGGAACCAGTAGCACAGGTGCTACCAACAGTAGGAACTACGGCAGCAACACCTACGGCAGTAGTTTCACAAAGAATAGCAATACTAGTTGCATCACTGCTTGATCCTTCTACAATTAGGGATACTGTACCTCCATAATTTCTGATTACTTTACTAACTCCTGTTAGAGCAGAAGTAGATTGAGCGATCGCAGCAGTGCCTGAACCAGTCGTTGCGGTTGCATATGTATAATTAGCAGTTTGTGATTTAATACCAACGCCCAAGTCTGATATTGCAGAGCCGAAAGAGCCTTTTTCTGTGAAGTAAGCTTGTTGACCTTTATTTAAAGACCCAACATAGGTTTTAGCTTCGGATTGTTTAGCTTTGTTGGCTTGGTTCAGGAAAGATGGCAGTGCAATAGCCGAGAGAATACCGATGATGATGATAACAACTAACAATTCAATCAGGGTGAAACCTTCACCTTCTTGCTTTTTGCCGAGGAGGTGTTGGATAAATTTAGCTTTCAGTTCAGTTTTCATAGCAGTTTTCCTTCGGGGGGGAGTTGGTGTTGTTTGTTTCTTTATACGAATAACTTACCCAGTTCTGATCAGTTTCATATCACTTCACCTAAAAGATTTTTGGACAAACTCAGGAAATGGCTTGAAAAGCTTATTTATCAAGGAATTTGTCCCATCAGTTCCTAAATTAACCAGCATCAAAAAATGTGGAGACATTGTATATAATCTCCCTACATTGTGAACTATTGGAATACTGCAGGTTTAAATTCACTTAATGCGTTGTATAATTGTTAACTCTTCTTCTGTTAAAAAAGGGGCTTAAAAACCTAATTTTAGGTTGCTAATTACAGGTTTAATACTCATCTTTGTTATATTGGTAACAATATCCAATCAGTAGGACAAATAGTAGATGTCTGTGCCTGTCAAGTACCTATTCCAATAGCAGGACTTTCGCACAGAATGGTTATGGTAAGTGTTGCTTGAGTACCTGCTATAGTTACAAGGTTTAAATCAGTAACTCTTACATAGGATTTTAGGCGTTGCTGATTAAGGGTATGAATTTTAGTCTCACGCAAAGGCGCAAAGACGCACTGAGGTTTGAGTTTTAAAGGTTCAATTTGGGAATTTCATACCTCAATTCAGCAACCCCAGGATTTTAAAGTGCTAAAATTCTGGCTATTCTGATTTTGACAAAAAAGTGCGATAAGTGCGATCGCTCTTCCTCTAGTTTTTCCAATTATATGTGTAAAATTATACTGATAGTTGCTTGGGAAAAAGGTAATAAGAAAAGAGTTCCTTTTCTTCTTCTTATCTCCTTTTTCCTAACTCGTCATTGATCTAAAGTTGTCTAACTACAGGTTTACCATCAATAACTTCACCAACAAGAACGATATCTGCACAATTGACGAAAATGCCATTTTCCAGAACACCGGGGATATTATTCAGTATTTTTTCCAGGTTTATAGGGTCATCAATGCGATCGAAGGTGACATCTAAAACCATGTTACCTTGGTCAGTGATTACAGGTCCTGCTTTTCTCACACCCATGCGTAGTTCTGGCTTACCACCAAGTGCTTTAATGGCATTTGTGACGGGGGTGATAGCCATAGGGATAACTTCAACTGGTACAGCGAAACTAGAACCTAAGCGGTCTACTAATTTACCACCATCAACAACAACAATAAATTGCTTTGCTAGGTAATCTACAACTTTTTCGCGGGTATGTGCAGCACCACCACCCTTAATCAAGTTTTTATGGGGATCTACTTCATCTGCCCCATCTATAGCGATATCAATATGGTCTACAGCGTCTAAAGTGGTGAGAGGAACGCCATACTCTTTTGCTAATACTTCTGATTGAAATGAGGTGGGGATACCGACAATATCTTTGAGTTCTCCTGATTTGAGGCGTTCTCCTAAATATTGAATGGTGTAAGCTGTGGTTGAACCTGTCCCCAAACCAACTATAGAACCGGATTTTACTAAATTGGCGGCGGCTTTACCAACTTCTTGCTTCATCAATTTAACTGGATCTGCTGGTATGGACATTCTTTAACTCCTGAAAAATCAATTAAACGGTTCACTCATCTTACCAGAACACCCGGATTTATTCCTACTGCCTACTTCTTTTACCCTATCCGCTAAAATACAAGTATCAGGGCAAACACGATAAGTCAGATCCCCAACTTCTTAAAGAAGTCGGGGATCTTGTTGTTAAAAAATCACAGTTTAGACATTTTATCTAACAACAGGCTTACCTTTTTCGCCCTTTCTGGTTGACGCTGTTTTTGCAATAATTCTTTTGCTTGAACTAAATTAGCTTTCGCTTCCGTTTCCTGTTGTTCCTGCATGAGAATGTTGGCTAAACGTAAATAAGCATCAGGATTTTTAGGACTGCTATCAATTACTGCACAGAATAATGCTTTTGCTTCGGCAATTTGTCCTTTTTGATTTAAAATATCTCCTAATAACAAACGTACCATATCATTGGTAGAGTTGATAGCAATAACTTTTCTCAAGACTATTTCGGCATTTTCAAAATCTTTGGCTTGATAAAAGTTGATGCCTTTTTGGAATAAGTTGGAGGTAATCAATGTTTTGATACTCAAATAACCAAGGATGGCAAGACCAAAAATAACTACAGAAATGGCGATTAGATTGGAAGTAGGAAATGTTTCTAACATGAGTTTAAGCTAATAAACAGGAGACGGGAAAAATTAGATATTCGATGAAAAACAATTTCCAGATAAATTGATAGAAATTAGTAATTGCTTGTTTGTTTTGTAAATCAACTCCTGCACCTTGCCACCATAAAACAATTAAAGCTACTGTATGGGTGATTAGGATGAAGATAGTGTTGACTTCCGCAAGACGGAATAAGGCTACTAAAATCATGCCTACATAACAGATTGTTAATACCCAAAGTGCGAGATTAAATACTTTTTGTTGTCCGAGTTGGAGGGTGAAAGTTGTGATATTGTAAAATCTATCGCCTTCCATATCAGGAATATCTTTGAAGATAGCGATCGCAAATGTAAATACCAAGATAAACACAGTTAAAGCCCAAACTGCCCCCGGAATCCCTTGGCTGCTTTGCAATACCCAACTAAAATGCAAAAACAAACCTAAATTAACAATCGTTCCCCGCACTGAAAAAATGCACAAAGCAGCCCAAAACGGAAACTGTTTTAACCGAATTGGTGGTAAAGAATAAGCCGTACCAATTACTAAACTTATTGTCACCATGCCCATTAAAAATGGTCCGGTTAGCCATGCTAAAGCTAAGGCGACAACACCGGCAATAATAACAATTAATTGTCCTTGTCCTCTGGTAAATTCTCCCGATGCTAAAGGTAAATCAGGTTTATTGATTTTATCAATGTCAATATCTTCTAATTGATTCAAACCAACAATATAAATATTGCCACTTATGCAAGCAACCCATGTTGCTAAAATTTGACTAATGTGCAAACCAGAAAAATTTGTAGAAGTGACACCCAGGGTAATTAAATATAAACCCAAAACACTCAAAGTTGTTCCCATAATTGTATGGGGACGGGAAAACTTCCAAAAAGAATAAAACCAACTTTTTGGAGTAATAGCCGAATTTTGTTGATAAAATTGATTCATCTTTTGTTCTTTTTTATTTGCACCATCTGAAGGAATTGAACTTACAACATATTGCAACTATATGAGGTAAAAAATTTGATCAAAAAGCTATGCCATACAAGACTTTTACTCCTGACTCCTGCTTGATTTTGTCCCACGTAATAATCCAAATCGAACCAATCCAGTTTCATAACCTCGGCGCATTAAACCTAAAGATAATGCCCCCTGAATTGTCGTCCAACCAGCCATTAATAAACCGATAAATGCTTGGGGTGTAAAAGCCGAATCAATGACCACATTCCAAAAAGGTGCAACAGCGGTTGACCAATCAGCCGTGCGAATATTATTTAATGGTAATTGCCAAGCGATCGCTTCATACTCCGCTAAAGAAATCACATAAGGTAAACAATAGACTCGGTAAATATCTTCTAAGTGCTTCTGTTCATCCGTTGTCAGTGGCGACTTATCCGTATTCCGATGACACCATGTCACCATAATCAAAGTTCCACCGGGCTTTAATACGCGATCGCACTCTTGCAAAAACTTAGTTTTATCCGGCATATGTTCACCGCTTTCCAGTGACCAGACCAAATCAAAAGAATTATCCTCAAAGGGCATTTCCTGGGCATTGGCAACCATGAATCTAGTTTTTTGACTCAAATTCATCGCCAAAGACCTTTCAGTGGCTCTAGCAGCTTGTACAGGACTCAGTGTAATTCCCGTGGCATTTGCCCCAAACTTCTCAGCCAAGTATAAAGAACTACCACCAATTCCACAGCCGACATCAAGAATATTTTTCGCACCCTTAACATCAGCCCATTTGAGCAACTCTTCAATTAAATCAATCTGTGCCTGACGGCGTTCTTTCACCTGTTTCCCATCTACACCATAATAACCATGATGCATATGTTCCCCCCAAATCTGTTCCCACAGACTGGAAGAAGCATCGTAAAATTCCTGAATTTGTTTGTAAAGTATTTGACTCATTAATTTAGTAATAAAAAGATGACAGGAAATTGAAAAAAAACTTATTGATATGCTACCATCTATGCTTCTAATTAGATAGGGATATTTTTCTGCCTGGGAATAACTCATTAATTCTACCTTGCGAAGATATTAAATAACTCAAAAGTAGAAAGTTTATTCATTTTTCACTTTTAATCATCATTAATCACTTATGACTGTTGCACGGACAATTTGTTTGGGATTTGTCACTGTCATTCTTTTGGGAGCAATTCTCCTGACAATGCCTTTTTCAACTGGTAACGGTAATTGGAATGACCCAATTGTTGCCCTATTTACTTCAACTTCAGCGGTTTGTGTCACAGGATTGGCAGTAGTAGATACTGGCACCGAATTTTCCTTTTTAGGTCAATTATTTATTGCCTTATTAGCACAAATTGGTGGTTTGGGTTATATGACAACTACCACATTTTTAATGTTATTAATTGGTAGAAAATTTGACCTCAGACAAAAAGTGGCAATTCAACAAGCTTTAGACCGTCCAGGCATGAGTGGTAGCTCTCAAATTATCCGTTCTATTATTGCCACAACTCTATTATTTGAACTCACGGGAGTATTTTTATTAATGATCGCCTTTGTTCCCGAAAAAGGTTGGCAAGAAGGAACTTGGCTGGCTATTTTTCACAGTGTCAGTGCTTGGAACAATGCGGGATTTAGTTTATTTAAAGATAATTTAATTGGTTATCAATCTTCCCCACTAGTGATTATCACAATTGGCTGTTTAATTATCTTTGGAGGTATTGGTTATCAAGTAATTTTAGATATGTATCTTTGGTTGCAAGATAGCTTTGCTTATCAGGGAAACCGCATCATAAAAAAAACAAGTTGTTTAATATTTTCCCTGGATTTTAAAGTTGCAACTAGCACAACCTTAATATTATTAGTGCTAGGAACAATTGCACTTTTTTTCGTAGAAATTAGAAACGATAGCGTCTTTGGACAATTAAGTTTATCTGATAAAATATTAGCCGCTTGGTTTCAGTCAGTTAGCACTAGAACCGCTGGTTTTAATAGCATTGACATTGGCAAAATGACTAATGCCGGATTATTTATTATGATTGCACTGATGTTTGTTGGTGCAAGTCCAGGAGGTACAGGAGGAGGAATCAAAACCACTACTTTACGAGTTCTGACCAGTTGTACAAAGGCAATTCTCCAAGGCAAAGAAGAGGTATTATTATATAATCGTAAAATTGCCATTTCTTTAATTTTAAAAGCTGTGGGGGTGGTGTTTGGTTCATTAGCAACAGTGATTTTTGCCACCATTTTAATTAGTATTACTGACCCCAAATTGGCATTTATTCAAATTCTTTTTGAAGTAGTATCAGCCTTTGGTACAGTCGGACTTTCCACAGGAATTACCGCTACTGTTTCTACCGCAGCCAAATTAATTTTAATTCTCACCATGTATATTGGTCGCGTTGGGATTTTATTATTGATGTCATCTATCTTAGGTGATCCTCGTCCCAGCAGAGTTCACTATCCCGAAGAAAATCTCCTTGTTGGATAATCACTAATTACCAATTGATAAGCTGTTACGCAGCTAAATTTGATAACCATAATTTACTTGAACTTTGTAGTGCGGGCATCTTGCCCGCTAGAATTATACAAACTAAATGCACAACAGCTTATCGAACTCAGGTAGAATTGATTAATGTCATCACAAAACCTTCAAAACCCAATTCAGAAATACCATTTTTATGCCAGTGATTACCATTCGGAACATTCTAAAAGTTCATATTTGGCTCGGTTTAAGGCTGCTTGAATGTAGTTTGTTAGCATTATTTTCTTTAATAATATTTTGCCCAAAACTATCTCTATATCTACTCTGCTTCTAAATTTGGCGTTATTTGCTGTGAACCGTGAATAACAGCCAGCACTTCTATTTGCTCAGATTTGATGTAGTAAATTATTCGATATGCACCTTCAATTACTTCACGGATTTCCTGGGTTGCAAACTCTGGTACAATCCGACCTGAAAACGGAAAATTAGCTATTTGTTCAGAACGCCTAGTTAATCTGTCAATTACTCTAGCCGCATATTGTGGAGAATTTGGGGAAATATAGGTATAAATTGCCGAAAGATTCTCTACGGCTGTTTATGTCCAATAAACTTTCACTCTGGTAATCCAAATTTAGCTCTAACTTCCTGTACAGAAATTAATCTACCAGCTTGACTGTCAGCAAGTCCAGCCTTAACTACTTGTCTAACATAAATCTCATACATCAAATCATCCCAAGTGAAATTATCAGGTAATCTATCAATTAATTTTTGGGCTTCAGTTTTAATGTTTAATTTTTCCATATTTTTAGCTCAAATCTAGCTCTCTGATTACATTGTAAGCTGAAAATTAAAAATCTACTTAAATTATATCATGAACCTGATAAACGCTGTAAAAATTCTGTGTGTTCTGGTGAGTTTAATCCTATTTGCAATACTTCTAAAACCTTAACCATATCTCCTGCTAATAATGCCGTTACAGATAACCATAATCCGGGCATAACTTGACTTTTAATAATGCCCTCTGTATCAGGTTGCAGTAATATATATTCACTATCATGTAACCCAAACCAATCTAATTTATTTTCTAAACTCTGCCAAACAATATATTCCTGAATGCCGTTACGTTTATAGGCTTTTTTCTTATCATATAAATCATAAGCTGCACTGCTGGCGGCAATTTCCGCGACTAATTCCGGTGCGCCTTCAATATAATCATCATCGGTAATTCGAGATTTTCCACCCAAACTTTCATCAATTAATAAAACTCCATCGGGTTGAGGTTCATTATCCTGATCTAATCTGATGGTAGGTTCTATTCCTAATTTAATTCCGGGGGTATGAATACGATAATTCCACAACCAACCGATTAAATTGCTATGGGGTTCTGCATGACGTTGAAAGTGCAAAGGTGAGGCCACGTAAACTACTCCTTCGATTAATTCAGCTTTTTTAATATCGAGACTTTCAGTATAACGACGTTCAAATTCATGGCGTGATAAGCGATCGCCATTTTCTAAAGGTAGAATTTGAGGAGTTGGGTTAGTTTGTGGCCGCTGCATTACCATTTGCTATACCTCCAAGAATTAATTTACACAATCAGCAGAGGACGGGGAAAACCCGCCCGTATATAATCAATTATGGTGCTGGGGGTAAAGTTCCACCACTAGCAGCCGGCGGTTCAGTGTAATCGCAAAATATATTAACCCCTATTTTCAGGATATATAAAACTATAACAGTGGCAATGGCAGGATCAAGAGGTAAATGATCCATTGCTTCCAGTCCGGGGGTATAATCAGGCATTAATTCCCGCATAGCTTTGATTTCGCTGTTAGTTATTTGCATAGCTAATTTAGGTGGTTTACTTAATAGTATCAAAATCAACTACATTATGGACAGGGATTATTTATTCCTTATTTAGTGTACCAATTACCAATCATGAATCTTTCATCCTTAAAATTTCTTCGCAGTTTACGTAAAGATAACCACCAATTTGCTGTCATTGGGTTAGGTCGTTTTGGTCGTTCTGTCTGTTCAACACTGCATAATTTAGGTTATCAAGTATTAGCTACAGATGTTGATGAAAAACGGGTTTCCGAAGCATTGAATGAAGAAATAGTTGGTCATGCTTTGCAACTCGATTCAACTGAATCAGCAGCCCTGAAAGAAGCCGGAATTTTTGAATTTGATACTGTCATTGTCGCTATTGGTAACTACGTTCAAGAAAGTATTATTACTACTTTAAATGTCAAAGAAGGTGGTGTACCTCACGTAGTTGCAAAAGCCTCTAGTGAAGTTCACCGCAAATTATTACAACGAGTGGGCGCAGATCATGTAGTATTTCCTGAATATGAAGCTGGTTGTGCTTTAGCAAGAACACTCACTAAACCGGGAATTTTAGAAAGATTTGATCTTGACCCAGATAACAGTATTGTGGAGTTAATTGTTCCTGATGAATTTCATGGAAAAACCATTGCTGAACTGCAACTGCGTAACCGCTACGGTTTAAATATGTTGGCTGTCAGTCATGATGGTAAATTTATCATTAATCCCGAACCAACTAAACGGTTAGAAAAAGGTTCTGCAATGGTAGTAATTGGTTGTAATAAAGATATTAATCGTTTACCAATATAGGGAATAGGGAATAGGGAATAGGGAATAGGGAATTGGGAATTGGGAATTGGGAATTGGGAATTGGGAATTGGGAATTGGGAATTGGGAATTGGGAATTGGGAATTGGGAATTGGGAATTGGGAATAATAATTTCCTCAATGACCAATGACCAATGACTAATTATTTTGGATTTGTGATTTGTTTATCTGGTGTCGAATTCGGTAAAGTAGTTTTCTCAGTTGTCGAAGTATTTGCAGGTAAGTCTTCAACAGGGGGAAGATTTGCGGGCGCTTGTTCAACTAGTGGCGTAGTAACTGCCGTTGCGCTACCAGGTTGATTTACAGGCGGTTTGTTGGGTGCTAAAATTTGGGCAATTTGCTGGATGATTTGTTCAGTTTTGGCAACTTGCTCAGTATTTCCTTGTGTTATATACTGTTGACGAGCGCGTCTTAATGCTTGAGCGGATTCCTTAAAAACACCTTGATTATATAAAGCTACTCCTAAATTATAGTAAGCAGAGGTGTTTTTCGGATCTTGCAGAATTGCTGCTTTATAAATATTAATTGCTTCAGCAATTTTACCTTGATTTACTAGAAGACTACCTAAATTATTGTAAGCTACAGAATTTTCAGGATTTATTTTTAAAACTTCCCGATAGGCGGAAATCGCCGATTCTACTTGACCTTCTTGTTGTTGAACAATTGCTAAGTTGAAATAAGCATTTTCATGATTTCTATCTAAATTAATTGCTTGTTCATAAGCAGAAATAGCATCTTGACGCTGATCTTGCTCATAAAATAAAACTCCCAAGTTATAATGGGCATCAGCTAATGTGGGAGTTACCACTAAAGCTTGACGATAAGCTGTAATAGCGGCTTCTTTTTGTCCCTGTTTTTGTAAAGCTACACCCAAATTATAATAAGCTGATCCCAAATTGGGATTTAATCTAATGGCTTCTCCAAATTCTTGGATAGCTAGATCTAAGCGATTTTGTTGTAAAAGAATATTCCCTAAATAATTTCGCGCTGCACCAATGTTAGGATCTCGTTCTAAGGCTTTACGAAAAGCCATTTCTGAACCTTGAAAATCTTGACGACCATAAAATGTTACTCCCTGTTGAAAAGATATCGCTGCTTCTAAATCTTGGGAAACAACTTCTGCTGCTGATACCTGACTGTTGGGAGAATTAATAATTGCAGGTAAAGTCAAGATTAAAAATGCAGAAGAAGTAGAAAGGATACTCATTAACACTTGCTTGTATGTAGCCTTAGCTATGTTAAAAGACGGATACTTATGGTATTTTTGATACATAACTTACTACCCTTTAGTTATACTGAATCTAATCTAAATTAGATTATCCATCACTTCATTAAAAATTCATAATTGAATACTTTTCCCTTCTGGTAAGATTAACATAGCATCACCGAAAGAGTAGAAGCGATATTCAGAACTAATTGCTTGCTGGTAAAGATCCAATAATCTTTCTCTACCAATTAAAGCACTAACCAGCATCAATAAACTAGAACGGGGTAAATGAAAATTGGTGATTAACCCCTCCACAACCTGCCATTTATACCCCGGATAAATAAACAAATTTGTCTTCCCGACAAAGGGCTGTAAATCCCCAGATTGTGCCGCACCTTCCAAAGCTCTTACCGCCGTTGTCCCTACCGCAATAATTCGTCCCCCAGCAGCCTGAGTAGCCCGAATTTGCTCAACGGTATCAGCGGGAACTTCAATCCATTCTTCGTGCATGGCGTGGGTAGTGACATCTTCTACTTCCACTGGGCGAAAAGTACCGATACCAACATGGAGAGTAATAAAAGCCTGATTAATGCCATTACTACGCAACTTTTCTAATAATTCCGGTGTAAAATGTAATCCTGCCGTTGGGGCGGCGATCGCTCCCTGTTCAGCCGCATACACCGTCTGATACTGTTCATCAGCCGCAGTAGAAGCCGTAATATAAGGAGGTAGGGGAATCTGTCCAAACTTCCCTAACACCTGCACTAAAGGCACTGCTGGGGGCAAATCAAACTGTAATAATCGCCCCCCAGTTTCTAGATCTGACTCAACAACTGTCGCCCTCAATTCCTGTTTATTCCCATCTCCTCCCGCTGTAAAAATAATCTCACTACCCACCTTAAAGCGCTTTCCAGGCTTCACCAAAGCCAACCAGCAATTATGCCCTCGTTCCTCCAACAGCAACACCTCCACCCCCGCACCTGTATCCTTACAGCCATATAGCCGAGCGGGAATTACTTTTGTATTATTCATAACCAATAAATCACCCGCTTTCAGCAATTCCGACAAATCACGGAAAATGTGATGTAGAGGTGGTATAGTTTTAGCCGTTTCGGGAGAATTTACCACCAATAACTTAGAACTATCTCTAGGAACAGCAGGGTTTTGGGCGATTAGTTCTGGTGGAAGTTCGTAGTCATAACTAGACAACGAACAATCTAAATTAACATTTTGTGTTTTCGCTTTATCTTGTATTATTTGTCGCTTCATATTCATCAAGTAATTGGTAATTGGGAAAATTATTTCTCCCTGCCCCCTGCCCAGATTGGGTAAATCTCCCCATAGAACAACGGGTGCTTTTACCCTACCCAGAACCCCACCCCATTAACGAAGATAGATATGTAGAACTAAATTTAATCCCATAACATGATGATGGAATACTTGTACTATCTAGGCAATGCCACCCTCACTCTGAGAATCGTTCAATACTTACATGGTAGACCGCAACTTCCCGTGTCCTTTGTGAGCGTGATTCATCAAATTGATGGTTGGGTAGTCAGAATTAAACTCAAAGAAACAGTCTCAGATCAACAAGATGGTGATTTTCGAGCTTTCTTGAGTGAATTGGGAATTAGCTATCAGCCACCAATGAGAGTCCAAATGGCATTTTGGAGTTTAGAATCTGGACAAACACCCATAGACGTAATGCGTCGTTACCAAGTAGCAGTTGTTTCTCATGGTAGCCCGGAAAGAGAAGAAATTGAAGCATTTAGACAACAATTTGTTCGCGGTTTAGGCTACTGTCCAGAAACACTTGCTTAAACAATTCTCAATTAAGTATCGCAAAGTAAAAATAATTTTGCAATCATGATTATTACTGTTCAAAAGCTGCCTCAATATATTGTAGCAGCTTAAATTCATATCCAGATATAGATAAACGCTCTAAAGATTCTTTGCCAATAGTCTTTTTACTTTGTAATTGATAATGAACAAGTGCCACATCAAAGCGACAAGCATAATCGGCTTTTTGTGGATATTCAGCTAAAAATATTTCCGCCGTCCGCCAGATTTTTGCCTGTTTTTGGGGAGTAATGGCATTTTTTCCCCCTTCATCCCAATTACCAGAACTCCGGGTTTTCACTTCAACAAACGCCAGCATTGTGTCTTGATATTCAGCGATAATATCAATTTCCCCCCAACGACAACAAAAGCGCCGCTGCAAAACTTCCCAACCTGTAGATTGTAACCATTTGGCTACCAGGTCTTCACCTATGTTACCAATATCTGCATAATTAAATGGAGAAGGATTAGCCATTAATTAACAATACCATGAATACTAAGCATCCCAATTGGATCAGTATACTCAGTTTATTACTTTGGGTGATGATTTCCACCACAGCCTTAGCAACTTTTGTCCCTTCTGCTGTAGCACTGGAATATAACAAAGAAATTCTTATCAGTGCTGATTTTTCGGGACGTGATTTAACAGATTCTAGTTTTACTAAAGCAAATCTTCGCTACAGTAATTTCAGTCACTCTAACTTAAGAGGTGTGAGTTTTTTCGCCGCCAATTTAGAATCAGCAAATTTACAGGGAGCAGACCTAACTAATGCTACACTTGATTCAGCGCGGTTAATTAAAGCCGATTTAACCAACGCCATTTTAGAAGGAGCATTTGCAGCTAGTGCCAGATTTGATGGTGCTATAATAGAGGGTGCAGATTTTACCGATGTCCTACTGCGTCGAGATGAACAAAAGAAACTATGTAACGTAGCAAAAGGTACTAATCCCGTGACAGGAAGGGAGACAAGAGATACTTTATATTGTTCTTAGAGGATGTTTGAAAAGTTTCCGGCGATTAGAAATCGCTACTACACAAACAAAGTCCACCTGCGTGGACTAACGAAAAATCAAGGCTTTTGAACCCACGTATCCCTTACGGGACCGAAGGAATAGGTGGGTTTCGTCTGTGTAGCTGCGACTTCTAGTCGCCCTTGCAAGTAATAAATTAGACTTAGATTCAGATCAGATCCCCGACTTCTCAAAGAAGTCGGGGATCTGACGCTGACGACGCTTACAGTATTTATATATTTTGTAAAATTTGTGAAAGTGTTAATTTGAGTTCTGGAAATAATGGCGATATAATTAAATCATCACCTCTAAATTGATTAACTATGTATTTATCATCAAGAATAAATAGAATATATAACCAATTTATGATAAGCTGTTGTGCATTTAGTTTGTAAATTCTAGCGGGCAAGATGCCCGCACCACAAAGTTTAAGTAAATTATGGTTATCAAATTTAGCTGCGTAACAGCTTATAAAATTGTCAGTTATCTCCTATAAAATATGCACCAGCAGGAAATCCGACTTAAACCGGGTACATTATGGACAAATCTCGAAAAAACCACCGAACTGGCTTTAAAATCTGGAGCTTTAAAATCTATTCCCACAGAAGTGGAAATTTTTGAACAAGATGGAATCAAGTTTGTTGTCAGAATTTTAGAAAATATCAATCGCAAAAAAGCTGATCAAGAAAAACAAAATCAAACACCCTCTAAAACTGGTAAAGAATTTAATCCTTTTTTACCTTATGAAGAAGCTTTATTTGTGGCGGATATCTCTTCTACTCACGTTTGTATTTTAAATAAATTCAATGTTGTTGATTATCACTTTTTGATAATTACCCGCGCTTTTGAACCACAGGAAAGCCTACTTACCCTAGAAGATTTTACAGCTATGTGGGCTTGTTTAGCAGAATTTAATGGGTTAGTATTTTATAACGGTGGTAAACTTGCCGGTGCGAGTCAACCACATAAACATTTACAAATTGTCCCTTTTGCAGAAACAGATATTCCCATTTCACCACTTGTAAAAGCTGCAAAATTAGAAAATGATCTGGGAACTATCCCCGAGTTTCCCTTTCTACACGCTTTCACTAAAATTAACTTGGGAGAAAGTGCCGAAATAACCTGCAAAAAATATCATACATTACTACAAACTTTGGGAATTAAACCCCTAGAAAATCATAAGCAATCAGGAGCATATAATCTCTTGATAACGCGAGAATGGATGTTCATTGTTCCCCGACAATTTGAAGAATTTGCAGAAATTTCTGTGAACTCATTGGGGTTTGCAGGGGCATTATTAGTCAAAAACCAACAACAAATGCAACTATTAAAAAATATTAGCCCTATTAACCTTTTAAATAATGTTGCTTTTCCTGTACAAAAAAAATGAAGATCCCCGACTTCTTTTTTATCGTCTGAGCAAATTATGAATTAATATAAGAAGTCGGGGATCTAATCCGTCCTGGCGCGAAACAAAAATCATCAAAAAGAGGAAAAATCATGGAATCTTTAGACATAAAATGGATTCGTTCCCAGTTTCCCGCACTCACACAAACAATCAACGGAAAACCAGCGATTTTCTTTGATGGACCTGGGGGAACACAAGTACCCGGTGGAGTATTAGACGCAATTAGTGATTATTTAGTCAGGTCAAATGCTAACGCTCACGGTGCTTTTGCTACCAGTATGCGAACCGATGCCTTGATTATTTCTGCCAGGGCGGCGATCGCTGACTTCCTGGGATGCGATCATGATGAAGTAGTATTTGGCGCAAATATGACCACCCTCACCTTCTCCGTGAGTCGCGCTATCGGTAGAGAACTCCAACCTGGTGATGAAATAATTGTTACAGACCTAGACCATGCAGCCAACATTTCTCCCTGGTATGCTTTAGAAGAAAAAGGTGTGATTATTCGGACAGTTGATATTAATATTGCCGACTGTACATTAGATATAACCGATTTAGAAAAAAAGATAAATTCCCGCACCAAAATAGTAGCAGTAACTTACGCTTCCAACGCCGTCGGCACAATTAATGATATTGCCAAAATAGTCAGACTCGCCCATAAATTTGGGGCTTTAGTATATGTTGATGCCGTCCATTATGCCCCCCATGCACCGATAAACGTTCATCATTTAGACTGTGATTTTCTCGCCTGTTCCGCCTACAAATTCTTCGCGCCTCATGTAGGAATTCTCTACGGAAAAAGAGAACATTTAAGCAAATTTTCCCCTTATAAAGTTAAACCCGCATCAGAAGAAGTCCCTTCCAGATGGGAAACAGGAACATTAAATCATGAAGGTTTAGCCGGATTAGTAGCAGCAATTAATTATTTAGCAAAATTAGGTTGTCATGTTTCCCCAACCTTAGATAACGAATTACTTTCCTCCTTAATAGAAGCCGATAGAGAAGGCTTAACCACCTTCCATTGTCCTCGTTTCCTAACCGAAACAGAACAACCAAACCACAAATTAGCATCGGCCTATCATAGTCGTCGAGCCGCATTATTAGCAGCCATGTCAGCCATTCAACAATACGAAAGAGAATTAAGTAAAAAATTGATTTCAGGATTATTAAAAATCCCTGGTTTAACTCTCTATGGAATTACCGAACCCAGCCAATTTACATGGCGCACACCAACAGTATCCATTCGCATAGAAGGAAAAACACCAGCAACCATAGCCAAAATATTAGGAGAACAGGGAATATTCGCTTGGTACGGCAACTTCTATGCAACCAACCTCACCGAAAAATTAGACGTAGAAACATCAGGCGGCTTATTACGAATAGGACTAGCCCATTACAACACAGCCGCAGAAATAGATCAACTTCTACAAACCCTCAATGAAATTATTTAAAACCCGCCAATTACAGCCATTCTCATGTATCTCCTCCTCTGCGCCTGGAGCGCCTCTGCGTGAGATAAAAAATATGAAAATAGCTGTAACACCCCACTAACCGCAGTCCTCAGCCTCACAAACACGGCGAATATTGAGAATATCACTCATTTTCTTGAGTTGCACAAATAAATGTTCCAACTGAGAACAATCGCGGACATCAATTCCCAAATCCATTAACGCAGGTTGTCCCAGAGAAGTTTTCACTTGAGCATGACGAACATTGATACCTTGATCACTCAAGCGTGATAGTACATCTTTCAATACTCCTACTCTGTCCATAGCTTCAATTTGCACATTAATCGGATAAGTATGAGGACGGCCACGGTTTTCCATAGCCGAATTCCAGCGCACCGGTACTAAACGCTCATATTCAATAGGATCTACATTATGACAGCCTTGGCGATGGATAGAAATTCCTCTTCCTCTTGTCACCACACCCACAATTGCTTCACCGGGAATGGGGGTACAACAGCCAGCGATATGATGAACCAAACCCTCCATACCAATAATCGGGGAATCACTAGCACGGGAAGTAATTAGTGATGTATCCCGTGAGGATTTTGGAGCTGGTTCTTTGGGGATAAATGGGACAACATCACTGACCGGTTGTCTAGCTTTGACAACTTCTCGCCAACGATTCAGCACTAAATTCGAGGTAATTTCCCCATAACCCAAACCAGCGAGTAAATCTTCCACAGTATGATAATTACATCTTTCCGCGACAGTGTGCATAGCATCCGATTTGAGCAAACTCTCAAAACCAGTTTTCCCCAATTCCTTCTCTAATAAATCCCGTCCTCTGGCGATATTTTCTTCCCGGCGCGATCGCTTATACCACTGTTTAATTCGATACTTCGCCGCTGACGTGCTAACAAAATTTAACCAATCCAAACTAGGATGACAATTCTTTTGAGTAATAATGTCCACAATATCGCCATTATGCAATCGCGTTGACAAAGGCACAATCCGTCCATTAACCCGCGCCCCCGCACAGTGATTTCCCACCTCAGTATGAATCCGATAAGCAAAATCAATACTTGTAGAACCAGGACTTAAGGGAACAACATCCCCCTTTGGGGTGAAGACATAAACGTCATCTTCAAATAGATTATCTTTAACACTATCTAAGTATTCCTGAGCATCTTTTAAATCACTTTGCCAATCTAGCAACTGCCTTAACCAAGTAAACTTTTCATCAGTGCTTGTCACAGGAGTATTTTCCGAACCCCCAGTTTCTTTATACTTCCAATGGGCAGCAATTCCGTACTCGGCGATATGGTGCATTTCCAAAGTCCGAATTTGCACCTCCAACGGGCGGCCAGTCAAGCCAATTACCCCTGTATGCAAAGACTGATAATGGTTTGGTTTCGGCAAGCCAATGTAATCCTTAAATCTACCAGGGATAGGACGAAAAGAATCATGAACAACAGCTAAAGCCCGATAGCATTCTTCATTAGTTTGGACAATAATTCGCAGCGCCGCCAAATCGTAAATTTCATGAAATTCCTTCTGCTGCCGCTGCATTTTTTGATAAATGCTATAAAGGTGTTTAGGACGACCACTAATTTCTAAACAATTAATTCCCGCTTTGAGTAACCGACGGCGCAAAGTATCCGTAGCCTTGAGTAACTTTTCTTCCCGTGCCGTGCGTTTTTCCGCCACGCATTTCTGAGTTTCTCGATAAGCATCTGGTTCTAAATATTTAAATGCTAAATCCTCTAATTCCCACTTAATTTGCCAAATCCCTAAGCGATTCGCCAAAGGGGCAAAAATATCTCGCGTTTCCTGGGCGCTGCGTTGACGACTAGCATCTGACATATATTGGAGAGTCCGCATATTATGCAAACGGTCCGCCAGTTTCACCACAATTACCCGAATATCTTGCGCCATGGCCAAAAACATTCGCCGGAAATTTTCCGCCTGACTTTCAGTTTTGCTAGTAAAATTAATTTTCGACAGCTTGGTAACACCTTCTACCAAGAGTCTGACTTCTGGCCCAAACCGTGCTTCTATATCTTCAACTGTAACTTCTGTATCCTCAACTACATCATGAAGTAACCCGGCTGCTATCATAGCAGGACTACCACCTAATTCACGGAGTATTTCCGCTACAGCAACAGGATGGGCAATATAAGGTTCTCCCGATTTGCGAATTTGACCACCATGTAGTTGATATGCAAACTGAAAAGCCCGACAAATCAAGGCATTACCGTTATACGTTCGGTCTTCTTCCTCTGTAAGGATAGGCGCTGGCGGTGCGATTAAACATTTGTTAAGCCAATCGGGGAGAACAACATCAACAGGGGGTTTGACGGCTACACTACTCATAAAATAAAAAAGGTAATTTGTGGATAGGTTAAGAGATAAGCAAAAATGACAGCATTTCTATAAGTAGATGCTGTTGACTGAAGGTTTAAAGACAAGGTTGGAGAGATGATGTCCTAATTGCCTATGGTCATCATCCATTGTAGGTTTGTTTCAAACATAATCAAAAACCTATTGACGGTAAACCAAGCCTCAAAATAAGATTTGAGACCTGTGATTTTGAACAGGAACAATGGAAAGCTTGGGGATATAAGAAAATTTTCTTGACATTAATACTATCTTAACTAGCAACAGATGTCTTTTAATTGTGATAAATATCAGGAATTGGCAACATTTCTAGATGAGTTTCGGACTAATGTAACAGCAGGTAAACTCAGTGCGGGGGAGTTACGTCCACATTTAGCCAAGTTACAGGCGTTTTTTAGCCAGCAAATTGTTCCTTTGGTTGATCCTAATTCACGAGAACAATCCTATAAAACTGAAATAAGTAAGCAGTTGCGACTATTGGAAGTAGATATGATGTTTCTACAAGGGGCAAGGCATTCAACAACTTTTCAGTCTAGATTAAAGACTATAGAAGAACGCATTAATACCTTGATTGGGTATTCTCAAGCTATTACCCAGCCTAGGAAATCGCAGGAATCAAAGTAGGAATTTGTTTCACGCACAGACGCGGAGGTGCTTTCTAACCGCCAAGGCGAAAATAACTGATTTTTCTTCAACTAAAACTACTACAATGACTGTTGATACTAGATAATGGGAAAGCTTTGACATTTACCCAACCTAGCCCGGAACCAAAGAACTAATAACTATGCGAACTCACTATTGCGGCGAACTCCGAAAAGAACATATTGGTGAAACTGTTACCTTTTACGGATGGGTAGACCGTCGCCGCGATCACGGTGGTGTGATATTCTTAGACTTGCGCGATCGCTCTGGTATTGTCCAAATCGTCAGCGACCCCCAGCGCACCCCAGACTCCTACGAACAGGCTAACTCACTGCGAAATGAATACGTTGTAGCAATCACCGGTAGAGTTACCCAACGTCCCCCAGAATCCCTAAATCCTCGACTTCCTACAGGCGAAGTAGAAATCTACGCAGATAAAATAGAACTACTCAACGCCGTCCGCAAACAGTTACCTTTCCAAGTTTCCACCGCAGACACGGAAACAGTCAGAGAAGATTTGCGGTTAAAATATCGTTATTTGGATTTACGACGGGAACGCATGGCGCAAAATATGCAATTGCGTCATCAAGTCATCAAAGCCATGCGGCGCTACCTGGAAGACTTAGAAGGTTTTATTGAAATCGAAACCCCAGTTCTCACCCGTTCGACTCCTGAAGGTGCGAGAGATTATATTCTTCCCAGTCGAGTGAATGAAGGTGAATGGTTTGCTTTACCGCAATCTCCCCAACTTTTCAAACAATTATTGATGGTATCGGGAATGGATAGATACTATCAAGTAGCGCGATGTTTTCGGGATGAAGATCTACGCGCCGATAGACAACCGGAGTTTACCCAATTAGACATGGAAATGAGTTTCATGTCTGAAGATGAAATTATTGAACTCAACGAAAAGTTAGTTTGTCATATCTTCAAAACTGTGAAAGGAATTGATTTACCTCGTCCTTTTCCTCGTCTTCCCTACGCGGAAGCTATGAACCGTTATGGAAGTGATAAACCAGATACCCGCTACGGTTTAGAATTAGTTGATGTTTCTGACGGTTTAAAGGATTCCGGTTTTAAAGTTTTTCGAGAAGCAATTTCTAACGGTGGTATCGTCAAAATTCTACCCATTCCTAACGGTAACGATGCCATTTCTAATGTTCGCATTAAACCAGGTGGGGATATTTTCCGAGAAGCCGCAGAAGCAGGTGCGAAAGGATTAGCTTATATTCGTGTCCGGGAAAATGGCGAAATTGACACCATTGGCGCAATTAAAGATAATTTGACACCGGAACAAAAGCAGGAAATCTTAACAAGAACAGGTGCAAAAGCTGGACATTTGTTATTATTTGCGGCGGCTGATAGGTCCACTGTGAATAAAACTTTAGACAGAATTCGTCAATTTGTGGCTAAGGAATTTAAGTTAATTGCAAAAGACAAAATTAACTTCCTCTGGGTGACAGAATTCCCCATGTTTGAATGGAATGCAGATGAAAAACGTCTGGAAGCATTACACCACCCATTTACAGCCCCCCATCCTGAGGATATCAGCGATTTGAAAACCGCCCGCGCTCAAGCTTATGATTTAGTTTTAAATGGGTTTGAAGTTGGTGGGGGAAGTCTGCGAATTTATCAGCGAGAAGTTCAAGAACAGGTGTTTTCAGCTATTGGTTTATCAACGGAAGAAGCACAAAGCAAATTTGGCTTTTTGTTGGAAGCTTTTGAATATGGTACTCCTCCCCATGGTGGTATTGCTTACGGTATAGATCGTTTGGTAATGTTGTTGTCTGGAGAGGAATCAATTCGTGATGTAATCGCTTTTCCTAAGACTCAACAAGCTCGTTGTTTGTTAACAGATGCTCCCGCAAATGTGGACGCAAAACAATTGAAGGAGTTGCACGTTGCTTCTACTTTTAAACCGAAGGTTTAAGTAATTCAATGTTATATTATTCCCTCTGCTAAGTTTTAGTAGGGGGTTTAATTTTGGTTGATAAATTTCCCATACACAATTTTTTGACCCACATTCAGCAGTACCTTCTGTCCTTTTATGGCTCATGTAAATTAACAACTTTGCTTTAACTTTGATGATGCGATCGCCCTACCAATATTCCCCCCCAGAAAAATTATCAATTACCACCCCAAACAGATATAATGTTTATGAATGGAGAAACATTCAAGCACTACCATTAAACGTCTGGTTTCTAGCTATTAAGTCAGTTGCTTCTATGGTCGCAATTACAAAGCTACTAATTGAGATTCTATTGCTGAAGATTGTAAATTACGACCGATAAAAACTAAACTGGTTTGTTTTGCTTCTTCTGGTTTCCAAGGACGATCATAAAATTTATCAAATCTATTACCCACACCTTGCATCACTAACCGCATGGGTTTATTAGCAACAGCCACAAAACCTTTAATTCTGTAAATTTCCTGTTCTTGTGCCAGTTTTTCTAATGTTGCTTGTAGCTTTTCGGGGTCAAATGTCCGGTCTAAAATCACGTGAGTTGAATTTATTTCATCATCATGATCATGGTCTTCTTCTGTATCATGGTGACTAGGACGATCATCTAAATTATCTTCTACTGCGGCTGCAAATCCTAAGAATATAGATGGGTCTAATTTACCATAATCACTAGAGACAATTTTCACAACTCTAGGTAGTTCTTTCTTGACTAATTCTAGAACTTGTGCTTGTGTTTGGGCATCAACTAAATCAGTTTTATTCAAAATTACTAAATCAGCGCAAGCAAGTTGATCTTCAAACAATTCTTGTAATGGTGTTTCATGTTCTAGGCTATCATCTTCTTGACGTTGGGCTGCGATCGCATCTAAATCACTGGCAAATGTTCCCGCAGCAACAGCGGCACAATCTACTACTGTAATTACTGCATCTACTGTAGCTGCATTGCGGATTTCTTGCCAACGAAAGGCTTTAACTAAGGGTTTTGGTAATGCTAAACCAGAGGTTTCAATGATAATATAATCAATACTATCTCGGCGTTTAATTAACTCCCGCATTGTCGGGTAAAATTCCTCTTGAACGGTGCAGCACAAACAGCCGTTTGTCAGTTCAAATATATTGTTATTATTTGGGGTTTCTGGATTTGCTTCTATTTCATCTTCGGGGCAAATTTGACAGGATTTCAATAATTCACCGTCTATCCCCAGTTCGCCAAATTCGTTGACTAATACTGCTATGCGTCGTCCTTGGTTGTTTTGGAGGAGGTGACGGATAATGCTGGTTTTACCGCTTCCTAAGAAGCCTGTGATGACGGTAACGGGGATTTTTGTAGCCATGTTTTGTGTGTAGTTTTGAATTCAATTTTACCATATATTACCAGCCCCAGATCCCCGACTTCTCAAAGAAGTCGGGGATCTAAACTTGTTAAGGCGTTAGATGTAAAACCAGAAATTAGATAATTATTCATAAACTTTCAATGAATTGATGAATTTCTCACATCTTTCTTCTCTCATTTCTGAGATAATATTAGTAATTGTATCTTGTGAAGATTGATTATTAAGTCTTTGGTTAAGTATTTCTCCTCTTTGAATGATGCTTTGTTTGATAATATTCCAGTCAGGTTTAATTTGTAATTCTGTTTCTAATAATTGTTTCTCCTCTGGGGATAAACAATGAATAATTTCAACTAATTTTTTGACTAATTCCCTGTTCATACCAATACCTTGTCCAAATTAGAAAAAGCCTTGATTTGTAGGTTGAGTTGTTCGCGTTAGCGTTGCGAAGCAATAGCATGAAACCCAACAAATGCGTTGGGTTGCGCTGTCGCTTGACCCAACCTACAATTTATCTTTGGTGTTGATAATTAAGAACCAAAGGAATTTAATACCCGCGTTATTGCATCAATAAATTTTTCTCCCCAAATACTTGATAGCAAACCAGATAATAGAATCAGGATTGTTGCAATAACTAGATGAAATAAATTCAAATCATCTATAGACGATAATGAAATGGGAATAGTTACCACCAAAACACCAAATGCAGCACCTCCAAGAAATCTGTAAATAACTTTAGCAGTGGAACTTTGTTTAATATCAGTATTTTCTGAAGTCATAAAGGTTTCCTGGGAAACGGGTTGATATTTAATTCGATTGGGAACGTCGGACAAATGGAAGTAAATCTTGTAAAATCACTTGATGATAATGTTCTTGGGGATAATGTCCGACATTATTAAGTTTGATTATTTCCCCATTGGGTACAGATTTTACAAAAGTTTCCGCCATATCTACAGATAACCAAGGATCAATCATACCCCATTGAACTAAAATAGGTTGTTGCCATTCTTTAAACCCATTTTCTATTTCTAGCATGGCTTTTTCGAGTTGGAAATTGCGAATTGTTGCTAGGAGACTTCTCCCAGGTGCAGAACTTTTCAAAAAGGGCTTTCTATAAATGTCTAAATCTTGATCTTCAATGCGATAACGACTGCCACCTTCTAGGGTTCTATCAACTAATAATGGATCTTGGGTAATCATATCTCCCGCAAAAGGTAAACCCATTTGTTTAATTTTCCAAGGTAATTTTGCTGCTGGAGAAATGGGTGTATTTAAAATAGCAATATTAGCAACTTTGTCAGGATAACGTAAGGCATATTGTAAGCCAACCGAACCTAAAAAACCTTGGACAACTAGGGAAAACTTGTCTAATTCTAAAGCTTGAATAAATCCTGCTAAGGCGGTGATAAATGCGTCCGGAGTATAAGCAAAATCCTGTTTTTCTGGTGTACCGGAAAATCCACAACCAATCCAGTCAGGTGCGATCGCTCTATTTCCCTGTGCTGCTAAACTAGGTATAATATTTCTCCAACTATAACTTTGAGCAACTATCCCGTGTAAAAATAACACAGGAATTAAATCAGTTCTCCCAATTGGTTCAGCTTCTCGATAAAACCATTCTAGAGAATCTACTGTAATTTTATGTTCTTGAATTGACACGCTATTTTCCTATTGACGACGGCAACAACACCAGACAAATGCTAATATCATCATCCTATAAATAGGGGTTGCTGAAAAAGTTGTCTGTGAGGGGAGGTGACAGGTGACAGGTGATAGTTTCAACTATTTGGATATCCTCAATTTTCCCAATCCGACAAGGAAAAATGCACATATTTTGAGATACCATCAGCCAAAACCTTGCACTTTTTTGTGATAGAAATCAGCGAAACCTTTATTAAGAGGATGTTTGAAAAGTTTCCGGCGATTAGAAATCGCTACTACACAAACAAAGTCCACCTGCGTGGACTAACGAAAAATCAAGGCTTTTGAACCCACGTATCCCTTACGGGACCGAAGGAATAGGTGGGTTTCGTCTGTGTAGCTGCGACTTCTAGTCGCCCTTGCAAGTAATAAATTAGACTTTTCAAACACCCTCTAACAAACGGTTTTAGCTTTATTCAGCAAGCCATAGGTAATAGATGAACAAATCCCATAACTACTTAGGGGCTGCTGAATAACCATAGAACTGAGATATATCAGGAGTTTGAAGGTAAAAAAGGTGAATCAGGTGCAAGGAATAAAGGTTGAAATTAGCAAAAACCTATCACTTGGATTCAATACTATTCTTCTCTTCTTCTAATTCTTCCTCCTGACTCCTGTACAGACGTTCCGGCGGAACGTCTCTACTGACTCCTGACTCCTAGCCCATGACTTACGTCACGCTGCGCTATCACAGACAACTTTTTCAGCAAACCCTACTTATAGCAAGGGTTTCTCAAACAGTACCAGGGCTAAGATAAAATCCATAATGAAAATTGCCACCCAAGTAGTTACCACAGCAGTTGTAGCTGATTCTCCCACTTCCTTTGCGCCTCCTTGAGTTGTTAGCCCCCAACTACAGCCATTAACCGATACTATAGCCCCAAAAATCCACCCCTTCAGTAAAATAATTAAAATATCTGATGGTAATAAAAAATTTCTCACTGATTCTAAAAATGTTTCAGGACTAACCTGATAAAACTGCATAGCCGCAAAAGCACCACCCATAACACCTGTAACTACAGCAAAAATCATCATTACAGGCATCATTAAACAGCAAGCAATGACTCTGGGTAGGACAAGATAATCAATAGGGTCTGTTCTGAGCATATATAAAGCGTCAATTTGCTCTGTTACCCGCATTGCTCCTAATTCCGCTGCAAAAGCTGAACCTACTTGTCCGGCGATAATACTAGCAGTTAAAATTGGTGCTAGTTCTCGACAAAATGCTAAAGCAAATGCACCGCCAACGGTATCTACAGCCCCGAATCTGACTAATTCCCTAGCGGTTTGAATCGTGAAAATCATCCCCGCAAAACCGTTGACTAATAATACTGGAGGGAGGGAAGCTGGTCCTGTTGTCACTGTATGTTCTAATATCTTGCGATAGTAGGTTTTTCCGCACAGGAAATGCAGTAAAATTTGACCGAACAACAGGAATACTGACAAACAGCGAATTATCCAAGATTGTTCTAAATTTCTTTTTGGTTGCAAGTTTACGGCCACTAATTAAATTTTTTTACTAGGAAATTATGAAAATTTAAGTTGCTACAAATAGAGTATTCCAATCACTAATAGCATTTCTTTGAGCAGTTAATAATTCCTGGATACCTTGTTCCGAAAAATCTAACATTTGATTTAACTGCTGACGACTAAAACTTCCCGCTTCCGCTGTTCCCTGAACTTCAATAATGTCCATTTGATGATTCATAACTACGTTAAAATCCACATCTGCGGCTACATCTTCAACATAGTTAAGATCCAAAAATGGTTCACCCTCCAACAAGCCTACAGAAACTGCTGCTATTTGTCCACATAAAGGCGATCGCTCAATAACCCCCTGGTGCAATAATTGAGAAATAGCATGAGCCAAAGCCACAAAACCCCCAGTAATTGCCATTGTCCTCGTTCCTGCGTCAGCTTGCAGCACATCTGTATCCACAGTCAATGTTAGTTCTCCCAGTGCCTCAAAATCCAAGGCAGCCCTTAAACTCCGCCCAATTAAACGTTGAATTTCCTGAGTTCTCCCCGACAATTTCATCAATTCCCGTTCCTGGCGTTTCTGGGTAGCAGAAGGCAACATTCTATATTCAGCAGTCAACCAACCCTTCCCACCACCAGTCAAAAATTTAGGCACTCCTTCCGCCACACTAACCGTACACAGAACCTGAGTATCACCAGACTTCGCTAAAACAGAACCAGGGGCAAACCGAGTGAAATTAGGATAAAAACTATGGGGACGGAGTTCACCAGGGGTTCTCCCGTCAGGACGTTGCCAAGTCATGGAAATTGCCTTTTGAATTTTTGCCTACAGCCTTTAGATTACCCCATGATGACAAAGGAATAAGGCTGCTTTACTAATAAATACTGCTGTATTAGGATTTACGCATTGACAAGATTCCCCAAATATGTCAGGTAAATTTTATCCCTTGTAGGGTACGTCAGACACGATATTTTGACAAAAAAACAGATTCCCTCTATCTGACGCACCCTACTCAATAAGTTATTCCCAAAGCCGAAAACGACGCAATTTCGTTCATTCATATCATGGTAAATTAGTGAGCGTGCGTAAGTCTTATGTATAATAACTATATGTTTTGCTATTAGCAAAAATTTGCCTTATGGTTGCCCAACTAGAAACCCCAGGTCTAAATTCAACCCTCAGCTTACCATATTCCGTAGAAGGACTGGTACAAGTTTTTACTAGTTCCCAGCGAAGCTTTTTTACCAGCGTCATGGCACAAGCGCTGAGAATTGCCGGACAAGGTACACCAGTATTAATAGTCCAATTCCTCAAAGGTGGGATTCGTCAAGGACATGAACGACCTACCCAAATGGGACAACATTTAGATTGGATTCGCTGTGATTTACTCCGTTATATTGATAATTCCGAATTGGACGCAGCAGAAAATCAAGCTTTGCAACAACTTTGGCAACATACCCAAAAGGTAGTTAATGAAGGTAAGTATTCTTTATTGCTATTAGATGAGTTGAGTTTAGCGATTAATTTCGGTTTAATTCCAGAAACCGAGGTTTTAGAGTTTCTGTCTCACCGTCCTCCTCATGTTGATATTATCCTCACAGGTTCTCAGATGCCCCAGTCTCTTTTAGATGTAGCAGACCAAATTACAGAAATTCGTCGCAGTCATCAACCTTAAGTATTAAGATAATAACTTGGCTTGAATTATTTGTGAACTTGTGATTAAAAACGACATCTGGATTACCGAAATGGCTCAAAAAGGCATGATTTCGCCTTTTGAATCGAGTTTAATTCGTCATTCTGAAGAACTACCTGTAATTTCATTTGGGCTTAGTAGCTTTGGCTACGATATCCGACTATCAGCAGAAGATTTCCGTATTTTTAGACATATTCCCGGAACTGTAGTAGACCCCAAGCATTTTAATCCTGAAAACTTGGAAGCAACAAAACTTCATCAAGATCCTAATGGTAGCTACTTCATCCTTCCAGCACACTCCTATGGACTTGGGGTTGCACTTGAAAAACTAGAAATCCCAGATAACATTACAGTAATTTGCATAGGAAAAAGCACTTATGCGCGTTGTGGCATAATTGCAAATGTAACTCCTGCTGAAGCAGCTTGGCGGGGTTATTTGACTTTGGAATTATCCAATGCTTCAAGTGCTGACTGTCGTATTTATGCTAATGAAGGAATAGTGCAGTTGATGTTTTTGGAAGGTGAACCATGTGGTGTTAGTTATGAATCACGTCAGGGTAAATATCAAGACCAATTAGGTGTTGTAACTCTAGCTAAGGTTTAAATTTAATGTAAAATTTAGAGTTTAATTTTGAGCTAGAGAATAGGGAGATTAACAAATGTCAGTGCTTACAAATACCGATTTGAGAAGAATTTTATGTTATGACGAAAACCAGTGGCATGAAAAACCACTATTAATTGAGGATGGTTCAGATGATTGTATTACACCTATGGGCTATGATTTAAGGGTAGGTGGATTTTACAAAAGATTAATTGGCAAGCCAAATCTTGATACGTTAGATGAAGGAAAGTCAATTGAAATCAAGCCTGGAGATATAGCTTTAATTAGTACCTACGAAAAGCTGAGAATGCCAAAAGATGCTTCAATTTCAGCTTTAATCTTATCAAGAGTATCACAAGTTTCTCGTGGACTATCCAATATATCTACAAAAGTTGATCCAGGCTGGGGAGAAGGTGAACTATTAATACCAGTACAAAACTTTTCCAAAGATGTTATTACACTAAAATATAAGGAGAAATTTTGTACTATAGTATTTTTTAATAATGAATCACCAGCTTCTCCTGCATACAAACCAAGTTCAAGCAGGGCAAACTTTTTTAACTTACTTTCTCAGACAAATAGGGCATCATTAGTAAAAGATTTTCAGCTAGGCTTTGTATCTATCGTGATAATAGGAATAGCAGTTACTATGGGCTATTACTATTTTGGTAATTCCCCCGGTTTTGGAGTTACAGTAACAGCAGGTATAGCAATAGAAAGAGTGGCTTCAGTTATAGCTTCAAGATTGATAGGTAGAAGATAATTAGAATATTATGACTGAAGCCGTTTTAGATCAGCAAGAAATGACAAAGAGAAATATTAGTCAGTTATTGTCACAATTGACTAATACCTATCAAAACACACGCAGCGAAAGAAAGGAAATTGTTATTCAGTTTCCTCCAGAGAATGAAGAGTTTTCACTATTAGAAGAAATTGAACTTTTAACAGTAAATTTAAGAGGTTATGCTAGTCAAATCGCAGCTACAGGTCAAATAATTAATAAAGAGCAGGTGATTTCTCAATTACAAGCAATGCGAGTTTTTAGTGTTTCCCCAATTGGTCAATTTTACTTTAGCAATAATGGCAAGTATGAACAAATAAAAAATTATATTAGGATGTTGGATTACTTACGGTTACTATTGTTAGAATATCTGCAATCTCTTTAAAATTTGAAAATCAAGTTATATTCTTTTTTAACCCAAATTCCGCACCCACACTGTCACGTTCTTTGAACGGAGATGATATTATGAGTCGCTCCCGAATTATTCAGCCTGGTCAAAGTTATACATTTAGTAAATACTTTGATTTACCATTTTCTCCAGAAGATATTTTGGCGGAACTTGGTTGTGTTTATCAACGTGAACGGCTAAAATTACCCACGACGGAATCAACACCGCGCTATATTAAAGAATTGCACCGAGTAATTGAACGTAACCTCCAACGGGTCAAATTATTAAGTGAAGATGCCCGTAAACAAGCAATCATAGCACCGATTCTTTTAGAAGTTTGTGAAATTACAGAAACTCAATTGAATATTGAATATCCTATTAGTGTCAGTGACCAATTAAAAGGTAGTTTAGATTATTATATTAATAAAAGTGAAAGTTTATTAGTTATTGAGGCTAAACAAGCGGATTTGAGTAGAGGATTTACACAATTAGCTGTTGAATTAATTGCGCTTGACCAATGGATAAATTCAGAAAAACCTATGCTTTATGGAGCAGTAACTACCGGTGAAGATTGGCGATTTGCTATCTATAAACGGCAAGAAAAAGAGATAATTGAAGATATCAAATTATATCGAGTTCCTGAAGAATTAACTGAATTAGTCAGAATTTTAGTTGCTATAGTTAGCAATTAATAACTGAAGTTGCTAGTTATCTAGTTGAGGCTGGTAATGGGTAATTGGTAATTGGTGAGTAATTTTCTGTTTTAATCCAATACGGTTCAGTTAAGCCTAAAACTCTTTTTTTTAACGAACCACAGAGGCACAGAGGACACAGAGAAAAGAGAAGAACAAATTCTGAACTGTATTGTGTTTTAATCCTGTAAATCCTTTAATCCTGGACATCCTGATTCAGACATTTTCTCTAACTGGCAATTTTATTAAATTTTTATCCTGTTCATAAATAAACTGTTCTTTCATTAATAAAGCCATTTCTGCTTTTTGCAATTCCACTCCTAAATACATGGCATGAGAAACTTGTAAACCAGGACAATCTGTGAATATTTGCTGGGAAAGTTTATGTGCAGATTTACCAGCATAACAATTAACTACTTCTCCAGAACCAGGAGTTGTATGTTCGACAATAATTTGATTATTCTGAATAGTAATAATAAAACTACCAGCAGGATCAAAATAGTCTTTTTGTTGAGATATTTTAGGATATTGAGATGAAATGACATTAGCGATATTTTCAAAACAATCATCATAAATATGGGCGCTTTGACTCATGGTAATTAATGCTCCCATTTTTAATTTATGATCAGTTTTTTTAACTAAAGAATTATAAATATATTTTTGTAAAGCCCTTAATCCCATTGCATTTGCTGGCCAAGCTGAAAACATATCATTACTTCTGAAGGTTGCAGTTAAAGATAGTTCATTATCAACTATTCTCACCCAAATATGATTAAGACAAGGTGGATTGTCATTATCATCTTGACTAGCATCCCATAAGGACATTACAGCCCTTGCAGAATCAATATCTTTTGCTAATTTGTCAATTACCTTTTCAATTTGATCTCTTCCAAACCAAGACCGTAAACGTTGCCCATAGGTGTATTTTACCCCTTCTCGATTGGGTGCATCATCTAAAATTTGGGAAATATATTCTTCTAAAAAACTTCTATCAATTGGTAAATAATTGGGTTCGGGAAAATAGAAATCATCAGGTTCTGCGGTGACAACTGCCATTAAATCTATCAATTCTTGCCATTTACCATCATAACCAGTTGGTCTAATTGTGCCGGTGGTTTTAATCCTGTGAATGATTTTCACCCAAGTTTCGGCGATGGTTTTTCCTTCAATTCTGTGTCCATAGCGTGTTCCTGGTAAAACTGTTGGTTCAACTGTAGTCATGGGAAATTCTACAGGTGTTCCCCAAGGTGCAACTGTTTCTTTTTGGGCGTAATATTGAATTTTTTCGACAGCATCAGCAATTGATGTAGCGTTTTGAATTTCTACGGAATGGCGTAATTTTTCCAAGGTATTTATATCAATATCAATATCAATATAACCAGCAACTTGAGAACGAATTACCCAAGATTTTCGCCCAGCATCACTAATACTCTCTTCCACACCATGACGGAAGAAATCACTTAAACATTGACAAGCACCAGCATTTTTATCTTCTTTGGTAGCATTGAGAATAACTAAATACCGCACATGAGGATTTAGTAATAAGTTGCGAATTAGTAAGTTGATACCTCTGGTGGGTGAGTATAACTGTCCAATTACAGCATATTCATTTGATTGTAGATGTTTTGCGATCGCTTGTTTCACCATCCATCCTGTAATCACTGCGGTTTGACCGCTACCATAAATCAATTGGTTTGGTTTGTGCTGTGCTGTATAATTGAACTGGGTGATTTGACCCATATTGAGATAACCACTCGCTGAATTTACTAAGTTTTTATTCAGGATACAATAATTAGTCTAGATTAATCACACATTGTCAAAAACCCACATTCCACACTCACAACTGTCACACCCCAAGGAAACGGATGTAGTTGGTACATAAGAACTAATTGCCGAGGGGATGTGTTGAAGCTAAATGGGAATTAAGCTGTTGTGCATTTAGTTTGTATAATTCTAGCGGGCAAGATGCCCGCACCACAAAGTTCAAGTAAATTATGGTGATCAGATTTAGCTGCGTAATTAGAGGATAAACCGTAGGGGCGGGGTTTCCCCGCCCTGGGGTTTCCCCGCCCTGGGGTTTCCCCGCCCTGGGGGTAGACG
>NZ_JADEVZ010000134.1 GCF_015207875.1 Dolichospermum sp. LEGE 00240 | reverse complement strand
GGGTTGGGGGTGGGGTTCTTAGGGCGGATGTCTGTTTTTTGTCAAAAATCAGGCAAATTTTAGAGGTAATCCATCCTGAAATATGAGGAGTTCACCCGGTTGAATTTGTGTCCAAACTTCGTTATCGGTTAGGGGTGTGGTGACAATGACAGCAACGCGATCGCTTGGTGTGGTTAATTCGCTAAAATCTACAGTCATCTCTTCATCAATTAAATGCGCCGCCGCAAAGGGGGCTTGTCTAATAATGTAGCAAAGTTTGGTTGAGCAATAGGTGAAAAAATGCTGACCATTTGATAATATATAGTTGAAACATCCAAAAACCGCTATTTCTTTGGTAACTTCATGTAATGTCTGGTAGAGTTCCCTTAATGGTGGTTGTCCTTGGGGAAAATGCGATCGCAATGTGTTGAGAATTAAGCAAAATGCTTTTTCGCTGTCGGTAGCGCCCACAGGTTGAAAAGTCCCATGATTTTCTGGGTTAAAATCTGGTAAATTACCATTATGAGCAAATACCCAATATCTACCCCAAAGTTCCCGACGGAAAGGATGACAGTTTTCTAAGGCTATTTTACCTTGAGTGGCTTTGCGAATATGGGCTATCACATGAGTAGAATGAATGGGATAACGACGGATAAAATCGGCAATGGGTGACGCGATAGAAGCTTCAGCGTCTAAAAAAATCCGACATCCTTTACCTTCAAAAAAAGCAATTCCCCAACCATCACTATGTTCATCTGTTTTTCCTCCTCTGGCAGAAAAACCTTCAAAGGAAAAGCAAATATCTGTGGGTACGTTGCAATTCATTCCTAATAGTTGGCACATTAGTTTTGTCGTTGTAAAGATCAACTCCAGAATAACTGATTAATTTTGATGTGATAGGTGCAGTTTGTACATTTAATTAGCGGCGTTGCTGAATTGAGGTATGAAATTGAAAAATCAAAAAAATGAAACTCTTACTCTCCGCGCCTGGAGCGCCTCTGCGTGTTCGCGCAGCGTGCCGTAGGCATAATAAAATCATACTTTTACTCAGCAACATCATAGATGAATATACCTCCTGCATAAACACCGACAATCCGATAGAGATACCGTATATTTAAATTTATTTTAGAATTATCACATATTCTTCTCAGAGGAGCAAGATGTGTTTCGGTGATTTTCATCAATTTCTCGCCAGAGAATTTATCAATCGTGTGGAGTTGGCTCAGGAAGAGAAAAATAGCAAATAATAGATTATGGACAAACGCCATTTTTTACAAATTAGTACCCTATTAGTCGGTACAGCCTTTTTTTCCCATTATATCAATTGGAGTTCAGAATCTATGGCACTTTCTAATACAGAGTTTGCAGTGACAAAAACAGAGGAAGAGTGGAAGAGTATTCTCACACCAGAACAGTTTCGGGTGTTGCGGAAACATGGTACAGAACCCTCCCATAGCAGTCCTCTGGATAAGCAATATGAACCTGGTACTTATGTCTGCGCTGGGTGTGGACAGCCTTTGTTTACTTCCGATACGAAGTTTAATAGTGGTACTGGCTGGCCAAGCTTTTTTAACCCCATAGAGGGAGCGATCGCTACTACTACAGATAGAACATTTTTCATGACCCGAACTGAAGTCCATTGTAGTAATTGTGGTGGACATTTAGGCCATGTTTTTAATGATGGACCAAAACCAACTGGTCTCCGTTACTGCATGAACGGTGTATCTTTGCAATTTACACCTGCGTAGATCACTAATACGGTTCACTTTTTAAACTCTCTCAAGGGGTGCAAACCCCTTGTTTTATTCTGTCAAAAGCAGGAAATTGGAATATAGCAGGTAGAGTTTAGATAAAATTGTCGAAAACAAGGATAAGGATTAGATAATGCAAGTTCTCAAAAGATCCATCAAACCAGAAAGTTATATATCGTTTCTCCACATTTACCAAACTACTTGGGGAACTGCTGGTGATATTTGTTTAGTTCGGGAATCTGTAGCTGAATCGAGCGCATCAAAGTTTGTGGGTCGCAGAATTAAATTAGCTCTTCCTAAAGGCATGGAACGTGATTACTTAGTGAATATTCCCATCATTAAAATTGCAGGTCACGTAGGTGAAGGGCATCCTAAAGATCCACAGTCTGAATGGGAAGCCTATGATGGTATAGATCCAGAAATAGCGATCGCCGTTTTGAAAATTTGGGGCTTTAAGTTAATTGAGTTATAAGAAATTTTACAAAACCATCAGCAACAGCACAAAAAATTAAGAGTGCGTCAAGAATTATCTTCCTAACGCACCCTATAAATTAAAAATTTTTCGGTAAACTTACAGCGGTTTCCAATCATATAAGGTACATCCTAGCCCCTCATTGCACCCCTCTCATTCCCCCCGCTGCGGGGGGAAGAAAAGGATAAGCTTTTGATACTGGAGGGGGTTGGGGTTTACAAATCGCCCAAAAGCCTATACGGTCTTCGTTTTGACTTTTGACTTTTGACTTTTGACGAACGCCTAGCGGCGTTAGCGTTTACCACGATAAGGAACAGCATTCAGGTAATCAATATCAAAAGAAGATAGCTTTTGAGCATAGTTACCTTTATCAGAGACAGAAGCCGCCATAGCTTCAAAGTTGCCAGGATCACCTGCTTTCAAACGCTTGGCTTTAGCTTTAGCAGTATAGAAATTCTCCAAAGTAAAGCGCCAGTCGGTTTTGACTGTACCGGCTGTTTCTTGGAAGTCCGCACCGTAACGAGGAGTTACCAAGTTAAAAGGACGATCTACAAACCGCTTGCGTTGGTAAGGTACGGTATTATCACCAAAGTTTTGGGTATACTCTTCGCTGTCTAATAAAGCATCAACGAAACCGCCAAAGCCCTTGTTACAAATCACAATTGACCAAGCAATTTCTTCCTTTTTATTGTAAGCACAACGACCCAACAAGCGCTTGAGGGTGATATCTACCAAACGGTAGTTGTTGTTAACAGAAACAACCAAACGATAGAAAGCTTCAGATTTAGCTAAACCGCGAATAAAATCACGAACTGACAAAGAACCATTTTTTAACTGAGATTCTAAAGTCACTTGACGGTTAAACTTGAGAATTTCATGTTCACTGAAAACTTGGCGATAAGCAGCCCAAATGATATTTGTCATGTCAGTGTAAGAACTAACATCTTCAATGCGATAGATATAAGGTGTATCTTCATTTTGGTCAGCAACACCAAAGCTGGCCACTCGGTGATTTTGACTACTTGGATTGTATTGAAGTAATGGCAATGCCATATTATTTTTCTCCTTTTATTATCAAATTAAACAAAGATAATGAATCAGGGAACAGGGAACAGGGAATAGTTTTACCCTATTGCTGATTCCCTATTTCCTCTCGATCTTATTTTCCCCTTAAAAGGTTAGTAGATATCACTAATTCCTAACCAATTGAGAATCAACAAGAAAGTGATGCCTGCGGTTATTACCAGTAATACAGCAGACAATGCCCCCAAATCAACATTTTGCCCAGAGCCTGGGTAAAAACCTCCACGCCATTGACGAATATACGGCCATTTTTGGGCAATACCTGCCCGGTCACGATAATCAGCACCATAGCGAGGAGTAAAGCTGATGGGGCGGTCTGTGGTCATTCGTTTACGTTGATAGGGTACGGTATACTCACCAAAGGCTTGTTCATACTCGCTACTATCAATCAGAACATCCACAAATTTTCCCCAACCTAAAGTAGCAATTTGAATTGACCAAGCAATTTTCTCTTGCTCATTATAGGGAGAACGACCCAAGATTCTTTTCAGAACCATTTCTACCAACCGATAGTTGTTATTCGGTGTCACAACTAGCTGATAAAATCGCTCTGATTTCACCAAACCACGAATGAAGTCTTTAACCGTAATTGACCTATTTTTGAGTTGGGTTTCTAGGGTAATTTGACGGTTAAATTTGAGAATCTCCTGTTCGTTAAAGATTTGGCGATAAGCAGCCCAAATTAGTTGTTCAATTTCGCCGGAAGAATTAGCATTTTCAATTCGGTAGATATAAGGATTGTCTTCGTTAATATCAGCCGTACCGAAACTGTTTACTCTTTGGTTTTGAGTTGTAGGTTTGTATTCAAGTAAAGGAATTGCCATTTTAAAGAACCTGCCTTTTGGTAAAGTTGGCATCTTAAAATGTCGTAATACTTAGCGAAATAACTAAAATTAAAATCCTGAAAAAAATGCAAACTTTGTCACTTTTATCACCGAAATTTCCCAGCTAGTTAAAAAACTATTTAGCGCACGGGAAAACTAGCACTAGGACTAATAGAAACAGGAATACCTGTTGATTTTGTTTCCCTGGTAGTGTTAGGAATTTGGATATTGGCAGTGCTAACTGGTGTGGGAGTCACTGTTTTAATCTTAATGGAATTTGCCATATCCAAAAAGTTTTTAATGTCGCCCCATTTGTAACGAGCATCTTCGATTTGGTCGCGCCAGTAGTCGCTGTATCGTGGTGTTACTAAGTTAAAGGGTCTATCCTTATAACGTCGTCTTTGGTAAGGAACGATATTTTCCCCAAAGTTGCTTTGATATTCTTCAGAATCTAGTAAAGCATCCACAAAACCGCCCCAACCTTTGGTAGCAATCACAATTGACCAAGTGATTTCTTCCTCTTTGTTATAAGGTGCGCGACCTAATAACCGTTTTAGTCCAATTTCTACTAATCTGTAGTTGGAGTTACTCTGAATTACTAAACTTTGGAAAGCTTCAGACTTTGCTAAACCCCGAATAAAATCACGGACGGTGATAGCTTTGTTTTTGACTTGGGATTCTAAATTAACTGGGCGGTAAAATTTGAGAATGACGTGTTCACTGAAAAGTTGCCGATAAGCAGCCCAGATTAATTCTTCTACTTCTCCACCAAAGCCATAGTCTTCGATGCGGTAAATTTTGGGTGTATCTTCGTTGGGAACTTCATAACCAGAAACACGCTGGTTTTGAGAACTGGGTTTGTATTCTAGTAAAGGTATTGTCATTTTTGTTAGTTGTTAGGGAACAGGGAATAGGGAATAGGGAATAGGGAATAGGGAATAAGTGTTTCCCAATTACCAATTACCAATGACTAATGACTAATGACTAATTTTTAGCGATCGCCGGAATGTAACGATAAGGTAAGGAAACTGCCACAGGTTTAACTGTGGGTTGTTCTTGATGATCTCTGCTAGTGTCAGGTATTGCGGTATTACTAACGTAAGATTGGGCTGTGGCCAAACTGCGTTGGTAGTTAACTTCGTTGGTAATAATAGACCCAGCGATGATGAAGAAGTTGGCAGGAATTGCCCGACGGATATCTGCTGTGGTCAGTTGTCCTGATGTGCGGATGTTGTAGTAGGAACGACCAGCCAAACCACGCAGGTTTTGAGTATCACGCCAGTCAGTACCATAACGAGGGTTAGCGAGGTTAAAGGGGCGTGAGCCAAAACGACGACGTTGGTAAGGGACTACATCATCACCAAAGTTGTCTAAATACTCGTCTGATTCTAATAGAGCATCTATGAAACCATGTAACCCTTTGGTAGCAATCACGATTGACCAAGCAATTTCTTCGTCTTGGTTGTAAGCAGCCCGACCTAAGAACCGTTTTAAGGTGATGTCAACTAGGCGGTAGTTAGAATTTGTATCTGCTATTTGGGTACGGTAAACCTCTGATTTGCCTAAACCTCGGATAAAATCACGGAGGGTAATCGCCCGATTTCGCAGTTGTGATTCTAAAGCGGTTTGCTTATAGCTGGCTAAAATCAAATGTTCGCTGAAAATTTGGCGATATGCAGCCCAGATGATGCTATCAATATCTTGGTCTGATGTAGCTCGATCTAAGCGATAAATAGTTGGGGTGTCCTCGTTAGGAACTTCATAACCTTCTACTCGTTGGTTTTGCGACTTGGGCGCGTATTCTAGTAGTGGTATTGACATCTTTACTTTTACCTTGTTATATGGTATATAAATCAGTTTACTAAGCCAAGGCTAACTGAATGCGAGCGCGAACGGCTTTTTCAGTATCGTTGGTCAGCATTAATTGAAATTTAGCCGAAATAGATGATCGCACTGTAGCCACTTTTGCTAAAGCTTGTAACCCAACAATAGCAGCATAACGAATTGACCAATCTGCATCTTCGCAAATCAACAGAAGTGTCTCTAGGGCGCGGTTAATGGCTATTTCAGCTTCATTAGGTGCTAATTTCTGCCAATGTATGTTTCCTAATCCCTTCGCAGCAGCACGGCGGACGCTAGGGGCAAAGTCAGTCAATGCAGTGGAGATGAGAATATCCAAAGCACGGGGATCTGCGATCGCCGCTATTGTACGAATCGAATAAGCCCGTGCGCCATAGTTATAATCATCAATTTGGTCCAGCAATTGTGGTACTGCTATTTCTCCCAACTCCGTCAACCCGGCTGCCGCCACTATGGCTGCTGCTGGATTGTTATAACCAAAGACGGCAATTAAGGTAGGAATTGCCAATGGATCTTTGGCTGCTGCCAGATTTTTAACTGCTGTCACCATTTGGTCAGGTGTTTCTGCTACGGTGACAGCCCGAATTAGTTCATCCATTTTTCTGTTGTCAGTAGCAAGAAACCCACCTATGGGCGGGGAAACCCACCTATGGGCGGGGAAACCCACCTATGGGC
>NZ_JADEVZ010000133.1 GCF_015207875.1 Dolichospermum sp. LEGE 00240 | reverse complement strand
GGGTTGTGGAACGTACTTTTGGCTGGCTGATGGGTTGTCGTCGGTTAGTCAGAGACTACGAGTTATTACCTGAAACCTCTGAGACTTTTATCTATCTAGCTATGATCCGTATCATGCTCAGGCGATTAGCATAAATTTTGACTCCTCAAAACTTTTCAAACATCCTCTAAGGCAAATCAGGATTTATAAATATAGTTTACTGATGCTGTGGCACTGGTGTAAAACCGTGCAGGTTGCCCCATATATCTCTTTACAAAAAGAAACCCGCGCTTTTACTACTCAGAAACTTCTAAATTTTGCAACCAAATAACCAAATTATCTAAACTTGCAAAATCTAAAAACACCTCAGTTAAAGCTTCCAATTGTTCCAGAGATAATTTCTCAATCTGCATTTTTAGCTGACTAGGAACTTCCCCAAATCTTTTAGATAACAACCGTAGGATCAGATTTACTTCTCCCTCCTGTTTACCCTGCTGCATACCTTGTTGCATACCTTGTTGCATACCTTGTTGCATACCTTGTTGCATACCTAATTCGGTAGCTTCTTCTCTGAGTTCTTCATACAAGCGAGTTTGCTGAAAACTTATTCCTAACATTGCTTCTATCTCCACACGACTTAAATGAGTAAACCGATAAGAAATAATCGTGGTAATTATTTCCATTATGCCACGTCTAGCTGTTGGTTCTTGTAACTCCTGCTGACAACGATTGAGTAAATATCGCGCTGCTGCTGGGGCTTTGTTTTGTTTTAGAGTTGTCAATACCAACAAACTGACATCAAGGGGTAATTGCTCAAATTCTCCCAACTCATCCAAATATACTCGATGAACTTGTTCTGAACTCAAAAGTGCGCGATAGGGGTGAATATCCCCTTGTTCCGTACTACGAGTTGGATAAATTAACACCGCTTGCCAATCTTGAAAACGTTCCCTATTTCTGTAAAAATAGAGAAATAACTCCCCAAATAACCGCTCATACAATCGTTCATCTTTTTGAAATTGTACCTCACAGAAATAAACAACTCCTGGCAGTTCCGTTTCTGGTGGTAGAAACACCCCGTCAATTTCAAACTTTGGTTCTTTCACCGCTACCGAATCGAAGCGATAATTAGCCGCATTGGCGGGAGGATTTGGCAATAATTCAAACAGTATGGTTGGATATGTTTGAAATAAATAATAGAAAATAGAGTCACGTCGCATATTACAATTGTAATCAATCCTACCCAAAATAAATTCTTCTCTGGATGGTTGTCCTTAAAGAATCAAAATCAAGATTTATTGGATTTGAGAATAAACAGGATTTATTGTGAGTAAATTATTCTTTCATCCTGTTCATCCATTAATCTTAAAAATCCTGATTCTGACAGTTTTCAGACTATTACTTCCCAAACACAGTAGTTAGAGAACGAGCAATATTTTTCGGTTGCATTGCATCCATTGCTGCTGTCGGTTCATAACCACAATGAACCATACAATCAGCACATTTAGGATTACCACTAGCGCCACCGTATTGACTCCAATCAGTCTTATCTAACAACTCCTGAAAGGTTGCATAGTAACCTTCATTCAATAGATAACAAGGTTTTTGCCAACCTAATACACTATAACTAGGACTACCCCAAGGGGTGCATTCATAGTCTTTTTCACCAATGAGAAAATCTAAGAATAAAGGGTTGTGATTAAAGTTCCAGTTTTTCTTACCAGATGTGTAAGGTGAGAGAATTTCTCTAAATAAAGCGCGGGTTTGTTCTTTTTGCAGAAAATGATCTTGATCCGGGGCCCATTCGTAACTGTAACCAGGAGAAATCATCATCCCGTCAGTACCCAAGGTTTCCAGAAAATCAAAAAATTCCTGCATTTCTTGGATATCGCAACCTGCAAAAATGGTCGTGTTAGTAGCGACACGAAAACCTTTAGCTTTAGCGGCGCGAATTGCTTGGACAGCAGTATCGAAAACGCCTTTTCTATCTACACATTTATCATGCCATTCTCGCATTCCATCTAAATGGACGCTAAAAGTTAGATAGGGAGAAGGTTTAAATTTATCGAGACTCTTTTCTAGTAATAAACCATTAGTACACAAGTAAATATATTTCTTGCGTTTAATTAAACCCTCAACAATTTCACCTATTTGTGGGTGTAGGAGGGGTTCTCCACCGGGAATAGAAACAACCGGTGCGCCGCATTCTTCCACAGCCGCAAAACACTGTTCTGGAGTGAGATTTTGCTTGAGGACTTCCACTGGATGCTGGATTTTACCGCAACCTGTACAAGCTAAATTACACCGAAACAGGGGTTCTAACATCAATACGAGGGGAAAGCGTTTTCGCCCTAATAAGCGTTGTGTAACTAAATATTTACCTATATCTACTGCTTGTTGTAAATTAATTGCCATGAAACTAACACTCCTCAATTTGGTCATTGGTCATTGGTCATTGGTCATTAATTTCTGTAACCTGTCCCCGTGGCGTAGCACCTGTCACCTGTAACCTGTCACCTATAACCTGTAACCTGTAACCTGTAACCTATAACCTGTCACCTGTCACCTGTCACCTGTCACCTATAACCTGTCACCTATTCACATAACCATACACGAACCAATCTACAGCATCCTTGAGGGCTATATTCAGGGGTGACTGAGGTAAGCCTAATTCGCGGATAGCCTTAGAAGCATCATAATACATTGGTTGCTGTGCCATGCGGACTCCATCTATGGGAACTGTGGGAGTTTTTCCTAATGGTGCGAGGATTTTTTCTTCTACCCAGGCGACTGTGAGGGGTATCCAAGCTGGGATGGATGTTTGTGGCGCTGGTAAATTGGTGATTTGGGAGAGTTGTTCGAGGAGTTGTTTAAGGCTAAGATTTTGATTACCAAGAATATAGCGATCGCCTGATTTGCCTTTTTCTAAAGCTAATAAATGTCCTTTGGCTACATCGCGGACATCAATGAAATTCAACCCCGTATCTACATAAGCGGGCATTTCTCTGCGCAAAAACCGCAGAATAATCTCCCCTGTAGGCGTAGGTTTAATATCTAAGGGTCCAATGGGACTGCTAGGATTAACGATCACAATATCTTGACCCTGACTCACCGCAGATACTGCCACTTGTTCCGCTAGGAATTTAGATTTTTTATAATCTCCCACTAATTTTTCTAAGGGACTTTGGTAAGTTTCATCTACAACTTGTCCTAACTTACCCACACCAATAGCGGCAACTGAACTAGTATAAACTGTGCGTTCAATTCCCGCTTTTTGGGCTGCGGCTAAAATATTGCGCGTTCCTTCCACATTGTTAAGATAAAGCAAGTCTCGGTCTTTTTGCCACAGGGAATAATGGGCGGCGACATGAAACAGATATTCACAACCCTGCATTTGTTCCCAGATATTCGGGTTATTCAAATCACCTTTGACAATATCTACCGCCAACCCCTGTAAATTCTGTAGGTTACTGCTAGAACGAACTAAAGCTGTAACTTGGTATTTTGACTGCAATAGCGATCGCACCACATGAGAACCAATGAACCCTGTACCACCAGTTACAAATACTCGCATTCCATCACCCCAAATTTTCTGACTATTTCATTATTGTCAGAATCAGGATTTACAGGATTAAAGGATTTACAGGATGTAGCAAAGGCGTTGCTGATTAAGGGTATGAATTTTAGTCTCACCCAAAGGCGAGGCAGCGCGGTCTTGGGGGTTTCCCCCATGAGCGACTGCCGTAGCAAAGACACACTGAGGTTTGAGTTCTAAAGGTTCAATTTGGGAATTTCATACCTCAATTCAGCAAAGCTAAAACCTTGCACTTTTTTTGAGATAAAAATCTATAAAACCCACATTCCGCACCCCCCAGTGTCACAATCGGTAATTATGGCTAACGCCACGCTCCGCTATCGGATTTTTGAATACCTTTGATGATAATTTTGATACAAAATCGTCGAAATCTTAGGTGGCGAACTGCTTGCAGCAGCGCTTCGCTATCGCCGATCTCAAATCCCCAAACGACCATTTTTCGTTGTGTGACAGTTTAGGGTGCGGAAGGTCGGATAAAACGCTTATTAATAACCGGTTCTAACTTTATTCACCAAACCCTACTACCGCAGGGCAAAAGTCAAAATTCAAAAGTCCAAACGAAGACAGTATAGGCTTTTTAACCATTTAGAATGGTTGGTTTATTTATGCCGTATTGTCCTATAGGACTCCTATTTGATTTTTGATAGCTTACGTGGTGTAGCCATACAAAATTCGGTACACCTTCATATTCTGAAATCCTCTTGCCTCTTGCATGATTGCCTTCCTACGCAGGAAAATTCACAGAATCAAACCGGAGTCCTCTAGTTAAATTATTGATCATGGTGCGTTAAGCTGTCGCTAACACACCCTACTGTAGAGTGCCAAAATCAAATTTTCGATGATTATGGCGTTTCTGGAAATGTTTGCACCTTGCTATCAGGACTAAGGATAACTCGGATTCTCAAGTTTTGCCCAAATTTATTACTAGAAACAAAGGGTTTGCCAATTTCGGGAATACCACTACTATCAATGTATTCTCTAGCGACTTGATTTAATGGTAAAATTCTTTCGATTTTGCCGTCAATACCCAATGTTAAACTATATTCTAGAGTTTGAGAAAGTCCGGTTGGTGGTTGCCAACGTTTGTTGAGGTATTCTCTCGCTTCTGCTATTTGAGGTGTATCAAATAACGTTTTATTATCAGTAGATGAGGGATCCGATGTGGGTTTGGTTGCGGTTCTTAATCTGCTTGCTAAACTATCTTGATTTTCTGTTGGAGATGCCTGTTGTGGAGTAGTATTTCCAGCAACACTGGGCGATAATTCCCCAGCAGCAGGGGTGGGAATTAGGTTAGGAATATTACTTAAATTGTTGTTGGGGATGGTGGCAATAGATGGAGATGGTGGAATAATATCCGATGGTACATTCTTGGTTTTGGTGGGATTTATTTCTTTTTTATTGAGAACAGTTGAAGCATTTGGGATGGCTTTTGTTACTTTTGTGATGTTGGAATTGGGGATGATGCCCGGTAAGGGATAGGTTAATGGCGGTTGAGATGTTTTTGATGGTGCGGCTGGGATGGTTGCATTAGGAAAGGAAAGGGGTGGTGCGGGGGTACTCAGGTTAGGAAGTGGTGGTGTTAGTTGGGGTTGAGAGGTGATTAACGGCAGGGACGGTGTTGGTATAGGATCTTGTCGAGTAGGTTCTATAGCGACTGGTTCGGGAGACTGGGGGATGTTTTTGGCGACTTTCTGACGATTTTTCTGAATGTTATTGGCATATTGCCAGGTAAATGGTGTTAAACCGGCTGCTAATACTAAGACTGCGGCAATAGGGGCCCATTGAGGTAAACTCGGTTTAATAATTTGATGGCTGGTAGTTGGTAAGACGACCATATCAGATGAGTATTCGTCTAAAGCTGTTGCTAAATCAAATAGTTGTAGTAAAGTCAGTTCAATTACTTGTCCAGATGTTTGGTTGACAAGATCACCAAAAAAGAGTTGATGAGTTAAATTATGACTGGGTTCTAAATATATTTTTGTTTGGGGAGTTTGGGTAGGAGGGACAGATGGGGGAATGTCTGTTGATTCTGGTTCTGATATTGTGTGGGGATGATCATTGCCTAACAAGGTAATACTAAAATCTTCCACAGATTGTTGCAGAAGTTGTTGAACGTAGGTGGTAACGATATCACATAAGATTTCTAGTTGTCGGCGATCGCCCTCAATGAGGATTTTATCTGCTTCGGGTAGTCGAGGATCATCAAATCGCAAGCTAAAACTGAGATCACTAATCACAGTTTTGTCTGTCCACCTTGACAAAGGGGAGCTTTGCGCTGATATTTCTAATGTACAAGTCGGGGGGGTGTAGCGACGAATTACAGAATTTGATGGAGACATAACAACAATTGCCAAGAAAAAAAATAGTTATTTTGGATTTTAGATGGGGAATGAAAATCAAAAATCCCAAATTATTTTGTGGAAAGGTCTATGAGTGCTAACCACAACCGCCGATGTCCACCAGATGCACTATAAAAGAGTAAATTTATTAACAGTTTGAGGGCGAGGTTGGTAAGCAAATCTGTTGAAGTTGCTTCTTCCTCTTCCATCCGGTCTTGGTAGGTATTACAAAAAGCGTCTATATAGTCTCCTAATAGGGCGGCTTGGTGAGGTTTTTGCTTATTTGCTGTCAATTGTTCTAATAAACCTATAGCCCGACGAATTAATTCTTGGTGTTGTTTGGCGAGATGGCAGATAATGAGAACTAGCGATCGCGCTTCTTCCACATCTAACTTTTTCCGTCCCCCTTGACTTTTGCGGAGGGGATTGGATTGCCGCAATCGCCACAATGCCACCCGATCTGGTACTTTGGATTCTAAGTTCAGACTAACTGCGGCTGACAGCATGGCTTCTGAACCAATACCAGTTAAGGTTTCTAGGGCTAATAGCACTAAATCTAACTGAGTTTTAATATTTTCCCATTGAGTTGTATTTGGGACTGGGATTTGGTTTAAATCCTCCCAAGGTGATTTTGGTATAGTCGGATTAGCGGTTGAGTGCATAACTTTTAGCATAAATGATCAGGCTTAAAAAATCTGTGACTGTTACCTATTTGGAAACGAGATTGGGGACTGGGGACTGGGGATTGGGG
>NZ_JADEVZ010000169.1 GCF_015207875.1 Dolichospermum sp. LEGE 00240 | reverse complement strand
TACAGCAGTTTGCGATCAAGTCCAGTACAAAAATAGCTATCTAAATAGGGTCAAAAAACAATCCACAATGATTAAACCAATTGAGAGCATTTTCATCAGTAATAGCATTAACCGCCATAGTAATTGCCTCATCAAGAGCATCAAAACTACGAGCTTTTGCAGAACGTAAGATTTCTTTTAACTTTGACCAACATAATTCAATGGGTGATAAATCAGGGGAGTATGGAGGTAAAAATTTAACCTTTGCTCCAACAGATTCAATCAAAATTCTTGCCTTTTCAGCATAATGTACAGGTAAATTATCCATGACTACAATTGCGCCAATCCACAACTGAGGTAGTAATATTTGTTCAATGAAAACTAAAAAACTAGTAGTGTTTAAACTACCAGGAAAGGTCATAGTGGCAATTAACCCTTCATCACTCATAGCTCCAATTAATGTGATGTTTTTACCTTTATTTCCTGGACGATCATCATAGACCCTTTCACCTTCAACACCTCTACCGTAGTTTCGTGTCATAGCCAGGTGTACACCTGTTTCATCAATGAATACAAGGTTTTTGACATCTATTGTATCTAGCCAACGTCGAAATTCATAACGCATTTCTTGTACTCTTTGTGTTTCTTGCTCACTTGCCACTAAAGTTTTTTTTTACGTCTTAAATCTAAGCGTTTTAGAGTTCGGGATAAACTGGATATACTTACCTCTATTTCTGTTTGATCCTTTATTGCTGCTTGAATTTCCCGTAAATATATATCATTCTGCTCTATCACTATTTTCTTCAACAATTCTTCCTCTTTACCTTTAATTAAAGAACGGCGGTCTCCACCTTGGGGTTTGGGTTCTATCTTCCCCGTTTCTCTATATTGGCGGAAAAATTCACTGATAAATGATAGGCTCACTTTAAATCTCGCTGCTAACTCTCTTTGCGTACCTTCTTTATTTTGCCAAGCACTTAATATTTTTTGTCTTATATCAGTCGAATATGCTGCTGCCATATATCTCAATTATTTTCTTTTTTTTACATCTTTAAAGTTTACCATCTTTGTACCGCGTTTGATCTCAAACTGCTGTA
>NZ_JADEVZ010000168.1 GCF_015207875.1 Dolichospermum sp. LEGE 00240 | reverse complement strand
CCAAAAACCTAACCCCCCAGCCCCCTTCCCTGCTAGGGAATGGGGGTTTCAAAGCCTCTCCCCGCGTCGGGGAGAGGTTTGGAGAGGGGTTTGTTTATACATTAAAAACTTTTCAAACATCCTCTAAAGGGAGGGGACAAGATTCCGGAGGGGGGATTCAGGGAGGAAAACCGTACCAATAATACTATTTAACTAATCATGAAACGTCAAATCGCTATTATCTCCTGCTTACTGCTGCTACCTTATCCAGTGTCAGCAATAGAAACCCAAACTAAGACGACAAAACTACTTACACAGTCCTCACAAAGGTGCAAATTACAACCAGCAGACCCAGAAAACGGTATTTATTCAGACCCACAATTACAAACCATTGCTAAACAAATTACAGTTAGAGTCAGAGACAAAGAAAGAGGCGCTTCCGGGACAATTTTCGCTAGAAAGGGTAATTCTTATTTAGTAGTCACTAATTCCCACGTTGTCAGAAGAATTAATAATATCAATATTATCACAGCCGATGGTCAAAAATATGCAGCTAAAATTTTCCCTAATACTAACTTTGATAAATTCGATTTAGCCATAGTAGAATTTACATCTAATCAAAAATATTGTTTACCATCAGAAATTGCTGACAGAATCGCCTCCTTTGATATTAACTTAGAAACACCAGTTATAGCCGCAGGATATGCTGTATCTGAAGATAAATTAGTATTGACAACAGGAAAAATACAACAAATCATTTCTCAACCCAGTTTAAAAGATGGTTATGAAATTGGCTATACTGGTGATATTCAACAAGGAATGAGTGGCGGTCCAATTATTAGTAATACAGGAAATTTAATAGGAATTAATGGCATTAGTTCTTATCCTTTGTCCAATACTGCTTATACTTATACCAACGGAAAACGCCCCACAAATACAGAAATTCAAGAATTTAGAAAACTCAGTTGGGGAATACCCATTAAAACCGTTTTAGGTCAGGTAAGACCAGAAGTTCTCACCGCTTATAATTTACCTATACCAGATATTAAACAGCAAATAGCAGAAGTACCATTAACAGGATGGTTAGGAGAATTAGAAGCAAAAG
>NZ_JADEVZ010000132.1 GCF_015207875.1 Dolichospermum sp. LEGE 00240 | reverse complement strand
CCCCCAACCCCCTCCCCGCAAGCAAGGAGGGGGCTTATAAGGTGTTGGTAATAGGACAGATTATTCCGCCCAGGCGATTAATCTGGGTTCATAGGGACTAGAGAGGTATTGATTTCGAGGTAGGACACGCAAAGATAAACCTTGCAAACCAGAGGTTGTGTAGGTGATATTTGCGGTATAAAGACTGGAATTTTCTGGATCTTGTCCTTGATAATCCATGATTACAGGTACAGCATTGACAATATCACCGTTTGCATCTATAGAGCCTTGATATAGTTCTACTTGCACATCATCATTTTTCAAAGTTGCTAAATCTACCTTAGCTTTCACCGCTACAGTTTGATTAACTTCAATGTCTGATGCTGCGGATACGTCAACATCTTTGATTTTGATGTTAAACCAGTGTTCACCTAATTTTGCTCTCCAAGCGGCTAATTCCTTGGCTGGGCTATAATTATCAACGGTGAGGGTATGATAGCGATCGCTCGCCGGGAAATAAGCTCTCATTGCATATTCTCGCACCATCCGGGCTGTATTAAAGAAAGGACAATTCAACCGAATCGCATCTTTCATTTTTGCTACCCAAGGACGAGGCAAACCATCACCATCACGATGATCATAGAATAGGGGAATAACTTCCTTTTCTAACAACTCATAGAGGGCGTTAGCTTCTATTTCATCTTGGTAATTAGGATCATCATAGTTTTCACCATGTCCTATTGCCCAACCTGTGCGAACATAGTCCGCTTCATCCCACCAACCATCAAGAACACTGAGATTTGGTAAACCATTCATAGCAGCTTTCATGCCACTTGTCCCCGAAGCTTCACGGGGACGACGGGGAGTATTTAACCAGATATCACAACCTGCTACCATTAAGCGGGCGATGTGAATATCGTAGTTAGGGACAAATACCACCTGTTTTTCTAAATGGTGTTCACGGATAAAGCGGTTAATATCCCGAATTAATTCTTTACCAGGAATATCTTTAGGATGTGCTTTCCCAGCAATCACAAACTGCACCTTGCGGTTTTTGTTAGCGAGTAAAATCTTTTTAATTCTTTCCAAATCACGCATCCAGAGAGTAGCGCGTTTGTAAGTAGCAAAACGACGGGCAAAGCCAATTGTGAAAACGTTAGGATCAAGCACCTCTTGTGCCTGAACAATATCAGAAGCAGAAGCACCGCGATCGCGCAAATGTTTGACTAAATGTTCTCGAACATACAACACCATATCCAAACGGCAGCGCTCGTGATTCCGCCACAACTCCTCATCGGGAATTGCATCCATGCGTTCCCACAGTTGGCTATCTGGTGGTGCTGATGACCAGTTTGGACCAAGATAGCGATCGTATAGCTCTTGCGTAGATTTACTTACACAACTGCGGGCATGGACACCGTTAGTAATGGCGGCAATTGGCACTTCTTCCACAGGAACTTTCTGCCACAAACCTTGGAACATCTGCCGGGAAACAACACCATGCAATTGTGCCACACCATTAGAGAATGTCGCCATCTTCAGTGCTAAAACTGCCATACTGAAAGGTGCAGACAAATCACCAGTATTTTCTCGTCCCAAACCTAAAAACTGCTCTTTCGGTAAACCAAAGATATCTGCATAGTAACCCAAATAATGCAAGATCTTATCAGGAGCAAACAAGTCAATTCCCGCGGGAACTGGAGTGTGGGTAGTGAAAATATTACTAGAAGACACCACCTGTTTAGCTTCTCTGTAATTCAGTCCTTTTTCCTGAATCAGAATGCGAATGCGTTCTAAAGCCGAAAAAGCCGCATGACCTTCATTCATGTGGTAAGCAGTGACTTCATAGCCCAAGGCTTTGAGCATTTGCACCCCACCTATTCCCAGCATAATCTCCTGATGGATACGCATATCTATATCACCACCATATAACTGATCGGTGATATCGTGGTCGTAAGCCTTATTCGGCTCAATATTAGTATCAAGCATATACAGAGGTACGGTTCCCACCTGAACACGCCACACCCGTGCATATACCTTACGTCCAGGATAATCTACCGCAATCCGTAATTCTGTACCATCGGGATTGCGTTCCAAATGCAAAGGCATATTATAGAAATCATTGATGAGGTAGCGTTCCTGCTGCCAACCATCAGCATTAAGATACTGGGCAAAGTAGCCTTGTTGATATAATAAGCCCACACCCACCAAAGGTAATCCTAAATCACTCGCAGATTTCAGGTGATCTCCTGCGAGTACACCCAAACCACCTGAATAGATAGGTAAGCAATCTACTAACCCAAATTCAGCAGAAAAATAGGCGTAACATTCCTTCTGATGCTGATTTTTTTGTTTTTTATACCAAGTGTATTCCTGCAAATAATCTTCTAACTGCCGCGCTGCTCGATCTACTTGCGCTAAAAAGCCTTCATCTTCAACAACTTCTAATAGTCGGCTTTGACTAATAGTTCCCAGCATCAATACTGGATTATGGTGGGTAGATTCCCATAAATCAGGATCTAAACGCCGAAACAGGTCTTTGCTCTCTACATTCCAATCAAAATGGAGATTGTAGGCTAGTTTCCGCAGGGGTTCTAGTCTGGAGGGTAGTGAAGGAGATACATTAAAAGTACGAATTGGCTGCATAGTTTAGAAAAACTTTAAGTTCAGCTATGGATATTGTTTACTGTTTTTACCTAATATTGCCAACTCTTTATACCGTATTTGTCAACGTTTGATGACTTTGTTAAGAATTGGCAACTATTTAATTTCTAGAGATAAACATGAAACTAAAAGGTGTCCTGAGTCTACGGGGTTTCCTGATTTATGGCTAAAGTTTTAGTAAAATTTAATTATCTGCTGTGTATATAGGCAAAATAGCGATCGCAAAGTGCTACTGCAAACAGGTCACAAAGCACTGTTACCAGTAGATCACTTCACAGTTCTGTCCAAACTTAATTAAAACAAATTAAATTTTATTGATTGAGTAAATCTAAATCCAAGATTCCCAACTTCTTTCACAAGTCAGGGATCTAAATATATTACAGCAAATTGCAGATTAATGAAGTACACGCTCTAAATTCAAAGCCGAACAGTAACCCATTTTTACTGCTGAATTCTGCTGTATTTATTACCTTAATCTTTTTTGATAAAACTTGTTCACCCAATCAAAAATATGTTATGCTTAATAGCAATTGTTCCCAAACAACAATTCTGTAATTGAAAATGTAATTTACTTAGTCTATAAATCATTTGTGTGCAACATGATTAGAGCCGTATACTCTACAAGTTATTTACAAGAAAGCCGCCACAGCAGTCGCGGTAGTGCCTTCTTGTTTGCACCAATGGTGAATTTTAACATCATGGCAGATGTGGGAGACACTCCACCATAGTAGTTTTTATTTAAAAATAATCATCCCAATTGAATAAAAATCAAATTGTGACACAAAAGAAGTGATTCTAGCACTATTAATACCTACGGAAATTCATTGTTGTGAAAACACAAATATTTAAGACAATTTGTGGAAAAAACATAGCAAAAACTCCTGGTAATTGATCTGCATGAATATTTCTGTATTCGTAGTTGCATTACCAACTGTCTCAACTTTCCCGATACAGTAAAAGTTGATATGTTTACCAAATTAATCTCATCAGTAGTTTGACAAAATTAACTTCAATCAGGTTATCAGAGAACAAAAAACAGTGTGTGTCATTAATTCTGTCCAATTACTTGCCCAGAGATTAACTGAGACTAACTACTGCTATGCACTGATATTAGCTAGTGAATTTATGCAACCCAGAAAAAGGTGATTAACGTTGCTGATTAATTCAATAGAGGTGCATATAAAAATGAGTCTAAACTTAGATCAAATAACTTATTTAGATATCATTGCGAAACTGTTTAAATCGAAATTTTTTCAGTAATTGAGTACACAATTGACAACTGTAGGCAAACTTATGTATTGCCATAATTGGGAATTTTGTAGATATTTTGGGAGTCCTATGGATGAATTTGCTTGCTTCTAGTATCGAGGAAAATTATTTTTGATCTTCCTGAATTCCTTCTGTCTTAGAAATAATTTATTGATGAGATATGTATCATGATTGAACAAAAATGTCCTGCAAAAATTCAAAGATTTCAAGAACTATTAATCACTACTTTATTGGGAGATTTACCAACAATTGCAATGGGACCACAGCTAAGAAGATTGGTATATCAAAATATTTTTGGCAGTATGGGTAATGAAGTTTTTATTCAACATGGAGTAGAAATAACTGGAAGTTCATTTATTGAAATTGGGAATGGAGTGAATATCTTCAAGGGTGTGCGTTTAGATGCCAAAGGACATCAAAACAATAGAATGTATATTAGTAATCAAGTCACAATTGAGCGGAATGTGGACATTGGATGCATGGATAATACTTCTATATATATTGATGAAAATACTTATATAGCTCCTGGTGTGTGTATTGCTGGTCAGGGAGATATCCGCATTGGTAAAAACTGTATGATAGCTTCTCATTGTGGCATCTATGCCAATAATCATGTTTTTACAGACTTGTTACTACCTATAAAACAGCAAGGTGTGACTCGTGACGGAATTACTATTGAAGATGACTGTTGGCTAGGACATGGTGTGACTGTATTAGATGGAGTTACCATTGGTGAAGGTAGCATTATTGGTGCAGGTGCAGTAGTCAATAAAGATATTCCCCCTTATTCCATTGCGGTAGGTGTACCAGCAAAAGTTATCAAACATCGTGTTGCCAATGTAATAGGTAATAGGTAATGGGTAATAGGTAATGGGTAATAGGTAATGGATAATAGATATTTCCCCTACTCCCCCTACTCCCCTTTACCTGGGATGGAACCTCTCTTTCATGGTTAACTAATAACACAGATGTGGGATGCGATCGCCATGACCCCAAAAATGTTAAATTAATACATCTATTAGCAAAAGTCGAATAAATGACGAGATTTATACATGACCAATTCGCCAAAGATTATTTAGAAGAACTACTAAAACCTTATGGAAAAGTAGAAGCACCCAGTCATGTACCTGGAGAAGTACGGGAAATAGACGTATTATTTACACCATTTCTTGAACAAAAAGCGGATATAGCATCATTAGGTTTATTAGGTAAACTAGCCACCACACTAGCCATATTTGAACCATTTCGCAACCCAGCCTCAACAGAAGAAATCAGGACTTACGCAAAATATCTCTCAAATCCTCATTTCTCCGTGACCTCTGTGCCTCTGTGGTTCGTTATTCCATGAATCTTGCGTAAGTCCTATTACTTTACAACCTGCAACAGAACTTGAGAATAAATCAAAGTCCAGAAATAGAAGCAGAAGATAGGGAGTTGATTATGAGATTAGCACCACTTTATCAACAAGAGCGAGAACTCGCTAGACAAGAAGGACTACAAGAAGGACTGCAACAAGGAGAACAACTTCTGATTATCCGTCAGTTAAATCGCCGCATTGGTACAATGGACTCATCATTGATTCAACAAGTCCAAAAATTACCGGTTGCACAACTGGAGGAATTAGGAGAAGCCTTGTTAGATTTTACCTCAGTTACAGATTTACAAACTTGGTTACAATCTGTTAGCTAATCTTTTTCAAAAGACCGTTTATGATGTTTTCATGACTTTATGAAGAATTGAAAACTTTTTGATTTTTCCCGCCGAAAATTGGGATTAGGGGCTTGACAATTGATTTTGAATTTGTTATCATAGACTTGATAAGGAAGAACTATATTGAAATTCTATTTAATAGACATAGGCCGAGTTTAAAGATGCTTGACATAAAACCCTTGTAGTAGAGACGTTCCATGGAACGTCTCTACTTTTTTGGAGATGTCTATTGAATTGTGCAGAACCGCTTACCATCATGGAGGCGGTTGTTTTTTGGCATAAACAGACGAGATATGAGAGTTTTCGGTAAAATATTGTAAAAGTTTGTAAAAAAAAGACAATAACACCATTGCTACTATACTGAGATATAGGTCAAATTCAAACATGAATACAAAGATATATCATGATGAAACTATCTCAGATTCTGCCATTAGTTGTTGTTGGTGGTGCTTTGGCCACTAGCATTGTCGCATGGGAAAAGCCAGCACAAGCAATCCAACTATTCAATTTCAGTTTTAACAATATTCAGGGTCCAGTTAATGGGACTGTATCAGGTACGTTAGAATTGCCAAATGGTAATGGAACATTTGCGGCTACGTCTATGAAAATAAATTCAGCCCCTGCTGCACTAGGATATACTCAACCTGTAGATGTGTTATCTTATTTTTCGAGTGTAGTAAACAATTCCTTTACAGTATCTAATGGCACGATTACGGCAAGCAACTTTGCAGTGCAAAATCCCGGAGAGGGAATTGCTCTCAATTTCCAGCCAGGTACTTTTGGTACACTTTTATCTAAGGTTGGTCAAACTAACGCGTTCTCAGGAGTAGCAGACATCAACTCTACAACTCTTACATACTCCCCCGCTACCCCCGTACCATTCGACATCAGTCCAGGTGCTATATTACCCACCATTCCCATCTTAGCTTTAATGTACCTATGGAAACAATCGAGGAATAGAATGGCGTTAAAAACCATTAGTAATCCGGCTATAACAGTTTCCACTGGGGATAAATTAAGAGTTTCCTAGTCTTAACTGGGAATGATAGCATCAACTATATTCCCAGTTTCATAACCAAATTCATCTAAAACCGACTTGTCAATTCGCATTACCAGTAAAAATTATTTTTATTCTTTGATATCTAACAATTTAGAAATAAATACATAATAAGTACATCAGCAAACTATTGAGATACATACAGAATGTTCTTTTAGTCATCTTTTAGATGACTTTTGCTACGAGACTGGGAATTCATTCCCAGTTGGACTATGGATTTTAGGTTAAGTTGACACCTATGTCAGTCAAGATATTCCTCCCTACGGGTAATAAGTAATAGGTAATAGGTAATAGGTAATAGGTAATAGCTAATAGCTAATAGCTAATAGGTAATAAATATTTTTCCTGCCCCCTGCCCCCTGCCC
>NZ_JADEVZ010000014.1 GCF_015207875.1 Dolichospermum sp. LEGE 00240 | reverse complement strand
AACCTGAAGGTAGATTCTTACGCGTTACTCACCCGTCCGCCACTATCTCCGAAAAGACCGTTCGACTTGCATGTGTTAAGCATACCGCCAGCGTTCATCCTGAGCCAGGATCAAACTCTCCATTTTGGTTCGTCTGTTATTAGCTCTTTCTTAACCGTTTTTACAACCACGGTCAGGTTATTTGATTTTTCTGACGCAGGGTACTTGTTGTATTCTGGCTTTCAAACTATAATATTTTCAAGGTTCGGTGTGCTGTTTAGTGTCGCCTCTTTTTGGCTGCTCTGTTCGGCACTTACTTAATATATCGAATCTACTTTGCTTTGTCAACTACTTTGGCAAACTATTTTTCAGTTTGTTTTTTATTCGCCTGAAAACTACTCACGATGCTGGGTTTAGTCCACAATGGGTTAGGAATTGTTGACTTAAGGAAGGGTAGATAGTGAATTTTCAGTCGGTAATAGCGATATTGCATGAGTTTTGGGGGCAGCGTGGTTGTTTGATTGCCCAGCCCTATGATATGGAGAAGGGCGCTGGTACTAAGAATCCCCATACTTTTTTGAGGGCTTTGGGTCCTGAACCTTGGGCTGTGGCTTATGTTGAACCTTGTCGTCGTCCGACTGATGGACGTTATGGGGAAAATCCGAATCGGTTTCAGCATTATTATCAATATCAGGTTTTGATTAAGCCTTCACCGGATGATATTCAGGAGATTTATCTGGATTCTTTACGGGCGTTGGGTATTTGTCCTGAAGACCACGATATTCGGTTTGTGGAGGATAATTGGGAAGATGCGACGGTGGGGGCTTGGGGTACGGGCTGGGAAGTTTGGTTGGATGGGATGGAAGTTACTCAATTTACTTATTTCCAGCAATGTGGTGGTATTGATTGCCGTCCTGTGTCTATTGAGATTACTTATGGTTTGGAGCGATTGGTGATGTATCTCCAGCAGGTGGAGGCTATTACTAAGATTCAGTGGACGGATAATATTACTTATGGTGATGTTCATCTTCAGGGTGAGATTGAACAGTGTACTTATAATTTTGAAGCGTCGAATTCTGAGATGCTACTGACTTTGTTTGGTTTATATGAGCAGGAGGCTAGTCAGTTAACGGAAAGAGGCTTGGTTTTACCTAGTTTGGATTATGTGATTAAGTGTTCTCATGCTTTTAATTTGCTGGATGCCAGGGGGGTGATTTCGGTGACGGAACGGACTCGCTATATTACTAGGATTCGGCATTTGGCGAGGAAGGTGGCTCATTTATATGTTGAGCAAAGGGAAAAGTTAGGTTTTCCGTTGCTGAAAAATACGGTTAGTTGAATAGTATAGTGTTTATCGCCAGGGTGGAACATTAGGAAGGGCGCAGTCCCTGCGCCCCTACAGATTTTGCTTTTTGCTGATTGGATCTGGCTCAATTACGTATCGTTATGCTAATCGGCTGTTGGTTGGGATAAAACCCCACCTGTAGTCCCTCCTCATTTGTGGGGAAGGATTGGGTTTGCAATCAGTTTTCTGTAAAAATTGTAGTTAGCTAGGGATGAAAAAGTTGATTTTAAATATAGTGGTGTGTGTCAGATGATGAATATAAGTGCAGTTTTAGAACCGATTGCGGGTTGGTTTCGTTCTCTGGGTGTTCCTGATGTGGTTGTGCATTGGGGACATCCAGCGATGATGGGGATTGTGATTTTTGTGGTGGGGACTTTTGTGGGAGTTACAGGTTGGCGTGGTAAGTTGCTGGAGAAGGATGCAGCTATTCAAAGCCGTAATGCTCATCGTCAATTAGCTCCTTGGTTGTTTGTATTTTTGGCAGGTGGCTATACTGGTGGGGTTTTATCGTTGGTGATGCAGCAAAAACCACTGTTTGAAAGTCCTCATTTTTGGACTGGTTCGCTGGTGTTGATATTGTTATTGATTAATGGTGTAATTTCTCTGAGTGGATTTTTTGGGGATAAGGCTGGGTTTCGTGGGGTTCATGCTTATTTAGGGACTACAGCACTGGTAATTATGTTTGTTCATGCTGTTTTAGGGTTTAATTTGGGGATTTCTTTGTGATATTGTGATTGCCAAAGCTGCTAAAGATGAATTATATCCGACCTTCCGCACCCTAAACTGTCACACAACGAAAAATGGTCGTTTGGGGATTTGAGATCGGCGATAGCGAAGCGCTGCTGCAAGCAGTTCGCCACCTAAGATTTCGACGATTTTGTATCAAAATTATCATCAAAGTATTCAAAAATCCGATAGCGGAGCGTGGCGTTAGCCATAATTACCGATTGTGACACTGGGGGTGCGGAATGTGGGTTATATCTTTCCCAGGCAGGTTAAATCTTTATGCGGTATTCTCTGAACTGGGTGCTTTGGCAATTAAGTTTTTATGATGCAGACTAGTGGTGTAATTATCTGTTTTAGTTATATTTTGGGGTTGCTGTTTACGGCAATTCCTTGGGGTGGTGCATGGATTCTGGTATTGGGTGTGGTTGGAGCGGTTTTCTTTCGCCGCATATATGCTAATCTGCGGAAGTTTGCTGTTAAAAAAGAAGGTGCTGTTGGCAAAACTAAGGCTGTTGCGAATAATTGGATAGGTACTCCCCATCCGAGAATATGGTTAATATCTGGGTTGGTGGGTTTGTTGGCTACTGTTTATTGGCAATTGCGTGTTCCTCAACCGGGAATTAAGGATATTAGTCAGTTTGCGGCTGGGGATAATAGTAATCTTGAACAGTTGGTGATTGTGCGGGGGGTGGTGGATAGTAATCCCCGCGTAACTCGGAGTCAACGGGGACAGTTTTGGTTAGCAGCGACTCAGTTAGATGAGGTGAAAAATGATAGCGTTCGCGGAGCGTCCCGGAGGGAACTAGTGCCGCTGCAAGAGGGTCAGGAAGCGGGGGGGATTCCCAAGGGGGTGACGGGTAGGTTATATGTGACTGTGCCGATATTGCAATCTACTGGTTTATATCCTGGACAACAAATTGCGGTGACTGGATTTTTGTATAAGCCGACTGCGGCTTCTAATCCTGGTGGGTTCGATTTTCAGAAGTATCTGCGGCAGGAGGGGACTTTTGCAGGTTTAATTGGTAGGCAGATTAATATTTTGGATGATGAACATCCTTGGGGATGGTGGCAAGTTCGTGAGAAGATTGGGCGATCGCAATCTCGTTTATTAGGTGTTCCTGAAGGTCCCCTTGTTAGTGCAATGGTCTTAGGTAGTAAAGCCGTTGATTTACCCTATGATATCCGGGATTTATTCGTAAAAGCAGGTTTAGCCCATGCTTTAGCCGCATCTGGGTTTCAAACTTCTCTAATTTTGGGTGTAGTTTTACAGCTAACAAGACGTACAAATAAAGCCACACAAATTACTCTTGGTAGCTTGGGATTAATTACTTTTCTGTTTTTATCAGGTTTTCAACCCGCAGTATTAAGAGCCGTAATTATGGGTTTTGCCGCTTTGTTGGGTTTGGCCTTAGAAAGAAATGTGAAGCAATTGGGATCTTTATTAATAGCCGCAACATTATTATTGTTATTTAATCCTCTCTGGATTTGGGATTTAGGTTTTCAACTGAGTTTTTTAGCGACTTTGGGATTAATTGTCAGTGCATCTGCAATCACCCAACGTTTAGATTGGCTACCACCTGCGATCGCTTCTTTAATATCTGTACCTTTAGCAGCGACGATTTGGACTTTACCCCGACTGCTAGAGTTTTCTAGTGTCATTCCTGTTTATAGTGTGCCTCTAAATATTTTGACAACACCATTTATTTCTATCATTAGTATTGGGGGCATGATTAGCGGTTTGGTAAGTTTAATTTCCCCAGATTTAGGTAGCACTTTAGCCAGTTTTTTATATTATCCAACCCATTTATTAATTCAAATGGTGGAATTTTTTGCTAATTTGCCAGGTAGTTTGGTGGCAGTTGGGAGTATATCAATTTTGCAAATGTTGACTATCTATCTTTTAATTATTTTAGTGTGCTTAGTCCAATGGTGGCAAAAACGTTGGTGGTTTGCAGGTTTCATAGCAGTTGGTTTGGTACTTGTTCCCATTTGGCATTCTGCTAATAATTTGGTGAGAATTACTTTGTTAGATACGAGAACTGAACCTGTTTTAGTAATTCAAGATCGGGGGAATGTTGCGGTAATTAATGGGGGAAATGAAGGTACGGGTAGATTTACGATTTTACCATTTTTGAGACAGCAAGGGATAAATCAGATTAATTGGGCGATCGCTAGTAAGTTTACAGGTTATACTAATGATGCTTGGTTGGAAATTATGCAAAGTCTACCAATTAAAAATTTGTATGAATATGCTCCTATGTTGGAGGACAATATTGCAACTCAATTACTACAACAGGAACTCCAAAAACAGCAAGGAATTTATCAAAGTTTAGGAGTTGGACAACCTATAAATACTTCCACAATCACAGCACAATTAATTAATGACCAAGTACCGATTTTAAAGTTACAAATTTTTGGTCAAAGTTGGTTATTAGTAGGGAATATTAAATCTCAACAAATTAAAGAATTAATTAAAAGTGGGGATTTGTCTTCTCCCCAGGTGTTATGGTGTCCATCAGAATCTTTGCAAGATTTAGTTTTAGCACTCAAACCACAAATAGCTATTTCTCCTGCTAATAACCTAGATAGGAAAACATTATCTTCTTTGAGTAAAGGAGAAACAAAACTTTTCTTTACTGGTAAAGATGGTGCGATTCAATGGACACCTAATGGGGATTTTCAAACTTTCATTCAGACTACAGAAAATAAATCTTCTGTTTTGTAAAAGAGTATTTTTTCGCGCCAAGATACAAAGGAGCAAAGACGCAAAGGCAGAATGTAAATAGTTGAAGGTCAAACATCATTAAGACTTTCAACTTTCCTGCTTTAAGCATCTTGCGGATTAAGACGACTCATTTGCCATGTGGTGTATGTACCTATGGGACTCCAAATTAAATAAGGTAATAATAGTAATGCTGCCCACAGCGATACGGATAAGACTGCAAGGGTGATTAATATACAAATTAGTAGTCCAGTGCCACCAATGATTGTACCAGCAATGAGACTGCGAAGACGGATCATTATGGGGCTATAGGCTATGGTAAATATTTCTAGAAGTAGGTACAAACCCATCATTAAGCGAGTTATATCGGTATTTGGGCTGTGTTCCCAAATAATATAAGCTGACCAAGCACCACAGATAAAAATTATAGTCCAAATCAGGGGAATTGCTGATTCAAAGGTTAACCATTTCGGTCTTTGTAAATGCCGAAACCATTGACTCTGGTTGGGTGTAATCCAGTTACCAGCGAAGCCTACTAAGAATGCTATAGTGCCAATTATCATCCAAGATTTAATCATAACTGCCTTGGTACTGACTATTTAAAAGTCTGACGCAATGATATTACATTTATAAGGTATTTTAAACATAGATCCCAATCTACTAAGTAAGTGAACAGAAAAATTTAAAGGTATGTAAAGTTGTCTCAATGCGATGTTTTGATTGAGTTTCAGCCATTTTACAAAACGTAATACCCCTCGGTTTCATTTTGTTCACCTACTTACAGTGATCTGTATTGAATTTATGGGGCAGTTTTCTGGTATATATCATTATAAATAACCAGAAAATACGATTATGACTCATTATGGCTTAATGTGTCCTGCATCTACCGGACACTGGAACACAATACTACCTTTGGGAAAAGAATTACAACAGCGTGGGCATCGTGTTACCTTAATTGGTATTCCTGATGCCCAACCCAAGGCACAAGCAGCCGGTTTAGAATTTCGAGTTATTGGTGAATCGGAATGTCCCCTGGGTTCAACGGAAGCATCTATGGCTAAGTTAGGAGAGTTAAGCGGACAAGAAGCACTAAAATATACTGTTACTCTGTTTAGAGATAATACTAATGTTACCTTCAGGGATGCCCCAACTGTTATCAAAGACGCAGGTATAGAAGCACTATTAATAGATCAAACTATGTCATATGGAGGGACTATTGCAGATGTTTCTGGTCTTCCCTTTATTACTATTTGTAGTGCTGTAGTTTTAAATCGAGAACCAAGTGTTCCCCCTTTCATGACAAATTGGTCTTATAGCCCAGCTTTGTGGGCGAAACTGCGGAACAAATTAGGTTATCAATTATTAAATCGGGCTACTCAACCTATCACAGAATTAATAGACAACTATCGTCGAGAGAAAAATTTACCTGCATATTCTAACGCAAATCAACGTTATTCTCAATTAGCTCAAATTAGTCAACAACCTGCGGAATTAGAATTTCCTCGGCAAAATTTACCTAATTGGTTTCATTTTACAGGACCATATCATAGTGCAATTGGTCGGGAAGTTGCTAATTTTCCTTTTGATAAATTAACAGGACAACCTTTAATTTATGCTTCTATGGGAACTTTACAAAATCGGTTATTACCAGTTTTCCAAAAAATTGCCGAGGCTTGTCAAGAGTTGGATGCACAATTAGTAATCTCTTTGGGTGGTTCGGCTAATCCTGAAGTTCTGCAAGGAATAGTAGGAAATCCTTTAGTAGTTCGTTATGCACCGCAATTAAAATTATTAGAAAAAGCAGATTTAACTATTACTCATGCAGGATTAAATACTACATTGGAATGTTTAACCAATGGTGTACCAATGGTAGCAATTCCTATTGCTAATGACCAACCAGGAGTAGCTTCTCGTATAGTTTGGTCAGGATGTGGGGAAGCTATTCCTGTGAAAAAAGTTAATGTTGATAATTTACGGACTGCTATTAAAAAAGTATTGACAGAAGATAGTTATAGAAAAAATGCTTTGCGGTTACGAGCAGCAATTAAAAAAGCAGGGGGAACAAAGCGAGCAATTGATATTGTGGAACAGGCTGTATCTACTGGTAAGCCTGTTTTAAATCAATAAAACTGACTCAAGCAATAGAATAAATAGTGTGAACTATTCCTTTAGATAAAAACGCGATTTGCAAGCAAGAAATTGATTTTTTTTACAAAATACAGGAAGCAAAAGATTATGAAAAAGATGATTCTACCCAACAATCTAGATTTATTCTATCTTAGTAAAGCAGAAACAGAATTTATATATAAAGAAATTTTTATTGAAAAAGAATATTTAAAACATGGTATAACTATAAATGATAAAGACTGCATTTTTGATGTTGGTGCTAACATTGGATTATTTTCTATATTTTTGAGTACATTGCAAAAGCAATTTAACATATTTGCTTTTGAACCAGTAAAGCCAATATTTGAGGTTCTAAAAGCTAATGTTAACCTTCATTCTGTTCCTAATATATCTCTATACAATCATGGGTTAGGCACTGAAAATATTTCTGCAAAGACATTTACTTTTTACCCAAATATGGCTGGTAATTCAACAAGCAAACCTTGGGAAAAAGTAAATCAAAGAGCAGTTATGAATACGGCTCTAAATCAAGATATAGTTGATTGTTTTTTTCAGAGTCAGGAAGTAAAATGCGAAATAAAAACATTATCTTCTGTAATTAATTCATTAGCCATTAAAACTATACATTTATTAAAAATAGATGTAGAAGGAGAAGAATATGAAGTTTTAAATGGCATTAATCAAAGTGATTGGAACAAAATTCAACAAATTGTTCTGGAAGTGCAAGATACAGAAGGAAGAATAAGTAAAATACAAACTCTTCTTGAAAATCAAGGTTTTAGGATTATAATAGATCCCAATAATATGATCCCGTCTACACTCAAGATGTTCAATATGTATGCTATTCGAGCTTGAGGAAGAATTAGCTAATATCCACCGATAGGAATACAAAAATCAGATATTATTCCTATCGGTAAAACTCTACTAGTCGCTAACCATTATCGTCCCGTTAATAGTGCTTTGGTTGCGGATTCTCCTAAAACTTTGACTTGGCGATTTAATTGGAAATTTAACAAAGCTACAACTGTTATCTCAGCCAAAAGTGCCAGAAAAATTGTTGTCGTCCGAGTGTATTCTATCGCTGCCCAAGGACAGGTGGAGAATAACCACAAAATGGGATGTTTTGAAGGACTAACACCCAAAACGGCAAGAACAATTGATGGTAAAAACATTGCTACACCAATAGTTCCCACTGTCCATACATAACGCTTGGGATGTTTCATGAGTAGCATCAATTGAGCAATTGTGGCATACATTAACATCAGTGTGAAAGCTAAAACCATAGCTAATATGACTTTATTCTTATCAACACTACCATTATAAAAATTAGTAGGTGAGAACAGAATCCAGATCATTATCGGGGTGGTAGCAATTAATAGATTAATTGCTATGGCAACAATAGCTGGGCTTTTTTCACCAAATACTAAATCTTGTAATATAGATTTATCTCGATGATTTTGGTGTCTATATCTTGCCCAATCTTGGATAGTTTGCCGCTGAGGTGAAAGCACAATAGTTAAAATTAGAACTAGGGCAAAATTGAGTAAAGCCATGAGGACTATGATCCCCATATCTGATTTGTTCTCAACTGCACCTATGGTCAATCCCAAAAACATTACCTGAGTAAAGGCTATAAATAAATAACTTTGTTTTTTACTCAATATTGTGCTATCTGTATTCCGAAAGCAGCGTTTCATTGCTTGCCAAATACCGTAGGAACAAATTCCGTAATTGACTAAATGAAAGCCGACTAAGGTAAGGAAATTTTGTCCTATTGGTAAATAGAAAAATTGTAATTGTCTGATTGGGCTGATTGATGAATCTTTATAGGAACGAAACAGATTAGGAAATAGATAATTGGTGATATCCCAGGGACTAAAAAATCTAATCCAAGTTAAGGAATTATTGAAGTCTCTAGAAGATGATACAATTGTCATTGTCATAAACAAAAACACAAGTACAGCACCGCTACCTAACCAAGGTTGAAAGTTGCCGAACCAACGACTCACTAAACCAAAAATCAGGGCTGTACTGTAGAAGAATAGACAACTTGCGGCAATCACGGCATAATAACTAAAAATGTAACTCAAGGCGATTTTAGCAGAATGTCCAGCCCACAAATGCAAAGGAATGGCTGTGAGGACAAAAAGATAAATTAAACTGGGGACTCCGAGAATTTTTCCAGTTAAAATGCTGGTTTCTGACTGGGGACTTAGGCGAATAAAGTTTAATGTTCCTCGTTGTTCTTCTTTGGCTAAATCACTAATTAATAAATAAGTTCCGCCAACTAAGAGGGTAAAAATGAAAATTACACTCAATGATAAAAATGTGTATTCCCAATGATCTCGCCACCATAATTGCCAGTCTATTTTATCTAAAGGACAAATATTTTTCGATAAATAGTTCTGAAGGTCAGCTAGTTCGGTTTGAACTTGCTCAAGTTGGGCTTCTAAATTGGGAATTATGGTATTATCTGATAATTGAATTTGCTGATAATTAGTTATTTTTTGGTTGAGTAAGTTTTGTTGTTTATAGAGTTCTTGTTCCTGATTTTGGTATACTTCTCGCAAGGTGCAGTAGGTTGCTCGGAGATAGTAGTTTTCATCGGGAAATTCTCGGAATTGAAATATGAAAACTATGAGTTGTAGTAGCAAAGAAGACCCAATAGATATGATCAGGTTAAAGGGTTTGAATCTGCCTTTTAGTTCTCGAAATAACTGGGGGTTTAATTCTCCAACTCTGTCTATGAAATTTAGTAACATTGTCAATACCTCTAAAAGTTGAGAAGTTTTATTTGGGAACAATTTTTAAGTTTGTGCAGAAGATAAATCCAAAATCTAAAATCCAAAATTATCTATGATGCTTGTTTATGACCTAATTTGAGGAAAATAGTTTCTAGGTCTTCTTGGGTACAATGAAACTCTGTTAAGGGAATTCCTGCACTGACAAGCGATCGCAATAAATCAGCCGAATCTTCTGGTTTACCGGAAAAATTTACTCGCACACTATTTTGACTAAGTATTAATTCCCATTCTTCCACTAAGGGATGATTTTTTAATTCACTCACTAATATATCTATATTGCCCAAGGTAGAGATAAAAATCTGCTGTCGGGAAAGACGTTGATAGAGATGTTTGAGTGAAGAACTTTCCACTAAAAAACCTAATTCCATAATTCCTACGGATGTACATAACTCTGCTAAGTCGCTAAGTACATGAGAAGAAATTAAAATTGTCATGCCGGCTTCTTGCAAAGCCTTAATAATTTCCCGGAACTGCATCCGCGCAATAGGATCAAGTCCCGAAACAGGTTCATCTAAAAGTAGTAAAATTGGTTCATGAATAATGGTGCGGGCTAAACTTAAACGCTGTTTCATCCCCCGTGAGAGGGTAGAAATCATACTATGTCGTTTATTACCCAGTTGAATTAGTTCTAAAACTTCGTACAGACGTTGGGTACGACGCTTTCCTTGTAAGTGATACAATCGGGCAAAATAATCTAAATAGTCCCAAACTGTCAAATCTTCATACAGTGGGTAGTCATCGGGTAAATAACCAAGACGACGTTTAAGTTTTAGGTTGTTTTGATCTCGAAGAAGAAGATCGCCATTAATATAAATCTCCCCCGTAGTGGGTTCTTCAGCAGTGGCCAACATCCGAATTAGGGTGGTTTTACCTGCACCATTAGGACCAATTAATCCGTAAACTTCACCCGTATGGATTTCTAAGTCAACATCATTGACAGCAATATGTCTTTCAAATTGCTTAGTGAGTCCAGTGGTGCGAACTGCTATTTCTTTTACCATCGCGGCTGGGTGTGGCTTGTGTGCAATAGTTAACTTAACTCGGTTATACAATAGTATTTACTTCCGTTTCGGAAATGGAAACAAAATAACAAAATAATTTAAAATTTAACTGCGTTTATCTGCGGTCAATAATTCTGGAAATCTTACTTCATGAAGCTTCATATTAATTTGGGATAACTCAAACCTCCAAAAATTAGTTAAATTAGCGGTATGCTGCAATTAAGCAACCATAGAGACAAATATGCCAAGAACACAGAAAAACGATAACTTTGTTGACAAATCCTTTACAGTAATGGCAGATATCATTCTCAAGATATTGCCAACCAACAAAAAGGCGAAAGAAGCCTTTGTTTATTATCGAGATGGAATGTCCGCACAGGCAGAAGGCGAATATGCCGAAGCACTAGACTACTATACAGAAGCCTTAGAAATGGAGGAAGACTCTAATGATCGGAGTTATATCCTTTATAACATGGGTTTAATTTATGCCAGTAACGGCGATCATAATAAGGCTTTAGAGTATTATCATCAGGCCATTGAGTTAAATCCACAATTACCCCAAGCCTTGAATAATATTGCCGTGATTTATCATTTTCAAGGTGAGAGAGCTAAGGAAGCAGGGGATAATGACGGTGGTGAAGCATTACTTGATCAAGCAGCGGATTATTGGATTAGAGCGATTCGTATGGCTCCCAATAACTATATTGAAGCTCAGAACTGGATAAAAACCACCGGGCGATCGCAAATTGACGTATTCTTTTAACTTAGGCATTAGCCATTAGTCGGTTGTAAAATTTTGCCTCACAACTGACAACGAACAACTGACAACCGACAACTGACAATTAACAAATTATGATTGATAGTGAACAAGTTCGTAAAGTCGCTAATCTCGCTCGTTTAGAATTAACAGCAGACGAAGAAGCACAATTTACCACTCAACTGGGTGGTATTCTAGACTATATAGAACAACTAAATCAACTGGATGTCACCAACGTAGCACCGACAACCAGAGCTATTGATGTTAGCAACGTCACCAGAGAAGATATTCTCCAACCCTATGCCGAACGAGAAGCAATCCTCAACAGTGCACCTCAACAGGAAGGAGATTTTTTCCGAGTTCCCAAAATTCTTAATGCTGATTAGCTAGGAAGCAACTGAATTTTAGATTTTAGATTTTAAATTTTGGATTTTGGATTTTGGATTTTGGATTGAAGATTCAAGATCCAAAATTTAAGAAAGTTTTTCTCCCTAAACCTGATAGCAATATGAATACAAAAGAGTAGAGACGCTCTGATGAACGTCTCTACATCCCCGTAGGGACAGGGGATTAGGGGATTAGGTTTTTGGGTATGACCTAAATATAGCAGATGATTTTTTATTTGCCAAGTAGTTGAGAATTATTTTTCTATTACCAGTGTTAGAACGAACATAATTCTATATCCAGATTTTCAATTATAAAATGGAAAAAGCTCTATTTCTCCTCAAAAACCATCATCTTTTATAGTATTTCCTCGTCTAACGAAGTACAAATTTATCTGCGTTTATCTGCGTTTATCTGCGTTTTGACCATTCCATCGGTGTTCATTAATTTATCCCAAAACCGAAAATAAAGACCATAGTTACAATTAAACTTGTGATGATGAATACTATGGTGCGTTGGTGTAATCCAATGTTTACCCCAAAAACCACGCATCCATGAATACGGATAAATTTCATAACCCGTATGATTGACAACACCAAATATCGTCATTAACGTTAGTAATAATCCCACCATACTAATGTGAATGGGAATAATAAAAACCATCAGGGGAATGATAATTGCCTGAATCATACTCTCAACAGGATCAAAAGAAAAAGAAGTCCAGGGTGTAGGGTTGATAGATTCGTGATGGACTTGATGAAAGCGGCGATATATACTAGGAATATGCAACCAGCGATGAGTCCAATAAAAATAAGTGTCGTGGAGAATCAAATATATAAATAGACTCAAAGGTAAATAAACCCAACCATAATCCATAAAGTTTAAGTAAACCTTGGTATATCCCAAGTTGATCATTTCGATCATAAAAGCACTTGGTAATGCAAAAATAAAGCAGGAAAAAAGAGACCATTTGATTTCACTCTTCATTTTACTCTTGCGTTGGTGCATATCATAGAGACGACGAACCTCCCAAGAGGGGGGACGACGAACCCAAAGCAACCAATAGAGAACCGAAGATACAGTTAGGTATCTTGTCGAAAGAACAAAAAACATAAATACAGTTAAAATACCAAATTGCTTCAGAGTAGGGAGCATAAAGTTAGCTTTTATTGGTAATAAATATTATAGCGGTATGCACTTGAAATATTCAGTTAGAGAATAAGTAAGTGTAGAAATTTTCCAACGGTCAATTTTCAGTTGACACCCTTGCACCATTAGGAATATCTAACTCAATAGTTGGACCTCTATCAAGAACTTCAATATCCCATTGTCCACGACTAGAGGATTCAAACGCAATATAACGACCATCAGGACTGATACTAGGATTTCTCACCCAACCACGATAAGTAGGGGTCAAAACTTGTGATTGTTGGGAAGCGCGATCGTAAAGTGCAACAACAGGTCTACCTTGATCACTGGTAAGATAACAAATATAACGTCCTGTATAACTCAAACTAGGACTTTCTATAATTACCGACTGCCTGTTTAATCTCGGTGTAGGAATAAAACTTTGATTTTCTAAATCGTATAATAACAACTGCTGATAACGAGACCGATTGGAGACAAAAGCCAAAAAACGCCCATTACCACTGATAGCAGGTTGTTCTTCAGTATATCGGCTATTCAGAGAAGTAACTCCCAGAGGGATATTATCAGCATTACAAGATATCAGCAAACTTGTCAAACCAAAAATTAGGCTCCAATAAATTGACTTTTGGAGCCAGAAGCTAGGTGTAAATGTTTTCACATTACTGTTTTCCGTCGTCAACCCCAAAAGTGTTAAATGTCATCATCAAAATCGGAATTATCTGGCTCGTTATTTGGCTTGTTAATGGGATTGTAAGGAACATATTCCGTTGGGATAGCTTCATCATCATCCTGTCTTCTGGGAGCAACTGAATCTCTTGGTGGACGACGTTTTCTGGGTCTAGGAGTAGGGGTAATATCATCCTCACGACTTTCTTGACGTTGAGGGCGATTATTGCCAGTGTTATTGCGACGTGCTGGTTTTCTCACTGCATCTTGGGAATTTGAAGTTTCCCAATCGTCAACTGGTTTGGGAGTAGAACCCCAATTTTCATCTTCATAACCCTCACTGGGACGACCGACTGAACGCCCAGAATTGTTACGACGCTTTCTTTCTGGTGATTCTGGTTTTTCCCTGGTACGTGGGTTTGGTGAACTGCGTGGTGGCTGATCTTCGTAATAGTCGTCACGGGTAGAACGTTCGTCTCGACTACCGCGAATTCTCGGACGCTGAGGGGCTTCTTCGTCTTCTTCATAGGGTAGCGGTTCTAAATCCGCATCCATCTCAGCTTGATAGTTGCGCCGCTCAGAATAAGAATATTTTCTGCTAACCTCGCGTTCATCGTCCACGATGGGAGTATTTCGTTTTGCTTGTTGAGTAGCGATACTTCGCAGACGAATACTTTCGACAGCAAAAAATACTGTAGAACCGACCAAAAGCAATTGACCAAATTGCAAAATTGGATCAAGTCGCCATCCTTGAAATACGAGAATAAAGCCGCACAACAAGCCAACTGCGGCAAAAAAGATGTCTTGATCTCTTGAGAGTTCTGGGCGGACAGAACGAAGAAAGTACAATGCTGCTCCAGCTACAGCTAGGAAAATTCCTAGAATACTGGCTGAGTTTGCTCCAAAATTCACCTGAGCCAAAACACTGGCTGAGTTCAGCCCCAAATTAACCATTGGTGTTTTCCTAATATCAAATCTATATTAACGAGTTACACTTACTATCACTATTTTAACCAGTCATAATATTGTGGAAGAGGAATACTGGAGTCTAGAAGAAAGAAAAAGAAGATGCTTCCCCAGTCCCCAGTCCCCAGTCCCAAAAATTAAAAACGTTGGATTTTATCTTTTTGGCTAATGAAAATTAGACCAATGGTAGCAGGGATAACGACGATCGCAGTCCCCCAAAGGAGACTCCAAAGAAAATTTGCTAAAGAGGGTGTCATAGTTCTCAACCTTTTTTTACACAGTTTATTTTCATTTTAATCTTGGATTACTTTCTTGAAAAGTAAAACAGGATTATCAGGGTTATTGGTCGGATGTAATACAATCGAGTGCTGGGAAACCCCACTCATGCAGGGTTGACGATTTCCTGAATGTATCTCAATTAAGTACATACCGCACATCTAACTTGGTACTTACTTGATTGATGATCCCAAGTCAATAACTTTGTTTTTCTATTCTCACAATAAAATGGCACTATTTAGTTAAAATTGAGGGAAGAATACGTTACAAAACTTAAAGTTTATCAACTTGCGCCCAAGTTTTGGATTCTCTCACAGATGGTAGCTAAACAACATGACTGGTGTTAACTTGACTGCTTGGATTCTTGGTCCGGTTTTGGGAGTGATGACGTTTTTATTTATTTTCCGCATTATTCTAACGTGGTATCCCCAAATCAATCTCAATAGTTTGCCTTTTAGTCTAATCGCCTGGCCGACTGAACCCTTCTTAATCCCGTTGCGGAAGTTTGTACAACCTATTGGTGGTGTGGATATTACCCCGATTATTTTGGTGGCGATTTTCAGCTTTATCCGGGAAATTTTGCTAGGTCAGCAAGGGTTACTGACCATGTTAGACAAGTAATTAGGAGTTCGGAGTCAGGAGTCAGGAGTCAGGAGTCAGGAGTCAGGAGTTCGGAATTCGGAGAAAGAAGGAAGAATAAATATTGTTTTTCCCAATGACCAATGACCAATGACCAATGACCAATGACCAATAACTAATTACTGCATTTTCATGTCCTGGACAAAGCTGGTGTAAATATTACCTTCTAAAAATTGTGGGTTTTCCATAATTTTTTGATGAAAGGGAATGGTTGTAGGGACTCCTGTAATGGCACATTCTCTTAATGCGCGTTTCATCCGGGTAATGGCGGTGGCTCGGTCTGGTCCCCACACAATTAATTTACCTATGAGAGAGTCGTAGTAAGGGGGGATATGGTAGTCCGTGTATACGTGGGAATCAATCCGCACTCCTGGTCCTCCAGGGGGAAGATAACCGCTAATTCTGCCGGGGGCCGGACGAAAATCATGATCTGGGTCTTCGGCGTTAATCCGGCATTCAATGGAATGTCCTCTCAGAACCACTTCTTTTTGTGTGAGCTTTAGTCTTTCACCTTGGGCAATGCGAATTTGTTCAACCACTAAATCTATACCAGTAATCATTTCCGTGACTGGATGCTCAACTTGTATCCGGGTGTTCATTTCCATGAAATAGAACTTACCGAATTTATCTAGAAGAAACTCAATAGTTCCTGCTCCGGTGTAGTTAATAAACTGGGCGGCTTTAACGGCAGCTTTGCCCATTTTTTGCCGTAAGTCAGGGTCAAGAGCAGGACTAGGGGCTTCTTCTAGGAGTTTTTGGTTACGACGCTGAATTGAACAGTCTCTTTCACCCAGATGGATAACATTACCGTAGTTATCCGCTAGGATCTGAAATTCAATGTGGCGGGGACGTTCAATAAATTTTTCTATATAAACGCCTGCGTTGCCAAAAGCTGCTCCGGCTTCCCCCCGTGCGGCGAAGAAAAGTTTGACAAATTCGTCTTCGGAACGGACTAGCCGCATTCCTCGACCGCCTCCGCCTGCGGTAGCTTTAATCATCACAGGATAACCAATTTTTTTGGCGATCGCTAATCCTTCTGCTTCTGATTCTACTAACCCTTCACTACCGGGAACTGTAGGTACACCAGCCTTTTGCATTGTTTCTTTGGCTGTGGACTTATCCCCCATGAGCCTGATAGATTCAGGACTAGGACCAATAAAAGCAATGTGGTGGTCGGCACAAATTTCGGCAAATCTGGCGTTCTCTGATAAAAAACCATAACCAGGATGAATGGCACTAGTATTGCGCGTTAGTGCAGCAGCAATAATATTGGGAATATTCAAATAACTCTTACTGCTGGCAGGTTCACCAATGCAAACCGCTTCATCTGCAAGTTGGACGTGGAGAGCATTTCTGTCAACAGTCGAGTGAACAGCTACTGTGGCAATTCCCATTTCTTCACAGGCTCGGAGAATGCGAAGGGCTATTTCCCCTCGATTGGCAATTAATATTTTGTCAAATTTCATTTTCTAGTTACGATATCAGTACCAGTAGATTCACATTTTCTCCCATCCTGTTGACATAAAGCTGTTGCATTACTGTAAATCGTGACAGGAGATCCCCAAACATAATTTTTAACAGACTATTAGATTATGTGGCATCTTTCCTAGACCTTTTAATATGACTTGTGCTGCAACTATATTTCTGTTAGTCTCATACCCATTCAAAAAATATTTGGGAAATATTTGAAAAATCTTGTGTTTGAGAGATTTTTTATGTTATACTACAATCTGTGTTCAAAACCGCGCGGATGTGGCGGAATTGGTATACGCGCACGCTTGAGGTGCGTGTGGGCATAGCCCTTGCGAGTTCGAGTCTCGCCATCCGCATTTTGAATGTAAATAACCCGCTGTTAGGTCAGAAAAATGACTATAGCAGCGGGTTTTTAAGTATTACAAAGATTTTCGGGGAAATAAACCACATTTTTTGATCTCACGCAAAGGCAGAAGGAGAAATTAGGAGTATTGATAAGAGAACTCCACAAAAAAGATGATCCAATCTCGTGGGATGGGCATCTTGCCCGTTCTTGTATTATTAGCGGGCTTTTCGGCCCGCACCACCATAAATTTTGGGATATTTTTTTAATTGGAGAACTCTAAATCAAATGCGATCGCTATAGTATATAGATAGATGAACTTTTGTAAAGAAAATTGACTACTATTTTTAATCCGACAGATAACGTAATCTTGCCAACTGCTTGGCATTGCCTAACTCCCTTATGGCAAGGTGGGGAAGAAGTTGTTAAAAAGGGTTTACCTCACACTCAGTTAGCTCCAACCTGGCAATTATTGCTTTTGGGTGATGGTTCTCCGACTCGGCACGTTCAATTGCTGACTGGTGAGCCGACGGAAGTTGATGTGATTGATATGTCATCCATTGGTATGAATTCAGATCATGCACCGGATATAATTCAAATGTTACCGGGACCAAGAGTACGCCGACAGGTGTGGGTAAGAACTGCCTCTGGACAGCGATTATATTATGCTGCTTCTTGGTGGGAAGCAAGTCACGTAGATGAGTATTTACAAAACAAGTCTTTACCAATTTGGGCAAGTCTAGCACGGTTACGGACTGAATTGTATAGAGATGTCCAAGGTATTTATTATGGTAACTCAGAGGCGTTAGAGTCAGGTTTTCAGGAAAAAGGACCTTTTTGGGGTCGTCATTATTTGTTTTGGCATCATGGACAACCGCTAACTTTGATTTATGAAGTTTTTTCGCCGTTTTTAACTAAATATTTAGGCGCTATGAATTATGAAGGTTAATCTTGCCAATGACTAATCCCCAAAACCAGAGAAAGGCAGAGAAAGGTTACATCTACAGCAGTTGCGGAAACTAATAGACTTTTAATGTCAAATTTGTGTCACAATCAACCCTAAATGGGGGGGAATGACTTTTTGACTAAAGGGTGAGTCTTAAAAATAATATTCTCTTGGTGTATCCGTGTATGTCAATTGTCTGAATCAGGATATCCAGGATTTAAGGATTTTCAGGATGAAAAGCTAAAACTACAGTATAAGTATTGCCTATTTGTTTAATAATCACACCAGAACCAGGGGACTCACTATCAATTAAAACAGTGATTTCCTTGCCAATTGTATCTACTTGATCATTACTACATATTGCCCTTGCTATTTGCGGCTGTACCAGTGCGATTGATACCCCTATTAGTGCTGCTGGAAATGTGTATTTATAACTCATTTATTTGTCTCCTCCTTCAAAATTTGAGATAATAAATTTGGTGCAATATGCAATACCTTGTCCATTTTCTGCTTTGTTGGGTTTGGGTTCTAATTGTTGAAGAATGCTAAACCCCTACTGCTTCTATATTACATCCTTTCTAAAACCTTAATTCCCAACAAAGATAATCCCAACTTGAGAGTTTTTGCAGTTAAATCACACAACATTAACCGCGAAGTTCTGGCAGGTTCTTCAGATTTGAGAACAGGGCAATTTTCATAGAACTTGTTAAACTTATCGCTGAGTTGATACAAGTAATCACACAAACGATTTGGTAATAAATCCTGTTCTACTTCCTTAATTACCTCATCAAGTTGCAGCAGATGTTTAGCTAAAGTTAATTCTGCATCTTCTTTTAGCAAGATTTGGCGATTTATTCCCAAGTTGGTAAAGTCAATATTCCCCTGACGACTAATACCTTGAATTCTCACATAAGCATAGAGAAGATAAGGGGCTGTATTGCCTTTGAGAGATAACATTTTGTCATAACTAAAGACATAACTACTGGTGCGATTTTGGCTTAAATCAGCATATTTAACCGCACTAATCCCCACTACTTCAGCGACATTTTGCATAAATTCTTCCGTTTCTGTGCGGCCATCTTCTTGTAATCTCTTTTCTATGTCTGCACGGGCGCGGTTAATAGCTTCATCTAATAAATCTCGTAAGCGCACAGTATCCCCAGAACGAGTTTTAAATTTTTTCCCATCTTCACCTAATACTAAACCAAAAGGAACATGAACTAATTCCACATCATCAGGAATCCAATTTGCCTTTCTTGCGACTTGGAAAAATTGGGCAAAGTGGTTAGATTGTCCTTCGTCTGTCACATAAACAATTCGCTGGGCTTTATCTGTTTGAATCCGATAACCTAATGCTGCTAAATCTGTGGTTGCGTAGTTATAACCACCGTCAGTTTTTTGGACAATTAAGGGTAAAGGACTACCTTCCCTATTTGTAAAACCATCCAAGAAAACACATTTTGCCCCTTGACTTTCTTCTAGTAATCCCGTTGTTGCTAAATCTTTAACAACTTTTGGTAATAAAGGATTATAAAAAGATTCACCTCTTTCTGTTAATTCGATATTCAGTAAATCATAAATGATTTGAAATTCTTGTCGAGATTGTTCACATAGCAATTTCCAAGCATGAAGTGTATCTTCCGCACCAGCTTGTAATCTCACAACTTCTTGACGGGAAGTTTCTTGAAAAATCGGATCTTCATCAAATCGCTGTTTGGCTTTGCGATAAAAATTAACTAAATCCCCAATATCTAAAGCGTTTGCGGTAGTCAGTGCTTCTGGATAAACTTCCCGCAAATAGGTAATTAACATCCCAAATTGCGTACCCCAATCACCAACATGATTTAACCGCAAAACATCATGACCACAAAATTCTAAAATCCGGGCAATAGAATCACCAATAATGGTAGAACGTAAATGTCCAACGTGCATTTCTTTAGCAATATTCGGACTGGAAAAATCAACAATTTGCTTTTGGGGATTTTTCGCTGTGGGTATTCCCAATCTAGTATCTACTTGAATGGAGTTAAGTTGTGCTTCCAAGTAAGATGTTTGTAATTTAAGATTAATAAAACCGGGACCTGCGATTTCTGGAGGTTCACAAATATCAGATACATCTAATTTACTGACAATTTCTCCAGCGATAATTCTCGGTTGCTTTCCTAACTTTTTACTCAGGGATAAAGCCACATTAGCTTGATAGTCACCAAATTTAGGATTACTGGCAGCCACCAAAATTGGATCTGTATTGGTGTAGTCTGTACCAAAAGCAGCCACTAAAGCCTGTGTTAGTTTGAGTTTTAGTTGTTCTTGTGTAACATTCATTATGTAAATTGTATCTGTCTCTGCTGTTGAATACTGTGATATTTAATCATTTGAGATGTCATTCGGAAACCAGTTGTCATCTAGGGCTTGCAAAAGGCTAATGTGAGCATCTGGGGGAAGTGGACATAACTTAGAAACGGATTTGATAGCGACGGGATAAGCTTTTTCATAGAACGTTTGTAATTGAGAATAAAGACTAGGACTATCTTCCAAACGCCCTTGAATTTGGGCGCGAAAGTTGACAATTTCCGCAGCCCAGTGATTACCGGATCTTGTTTTTTCAGATTCCCAGTAAGACAATTTTAGGAGATGTTCTAGAACACGGGTCAACAGACTAATTATGGCGCGTTTGTCGTTTTTTCCCATAATTTCTAGTTCTTCGATTAAGCTATCCCAATCTATGCTGTCAAAATTACGGTTTTGGATGTGTTGGATAGTATCTTGTGTCCATTGGTTGTGATCTGTTTCATAAAGAGATGATGTCATGGTTTTTTCTCTAGTATTTGTTTGGAGAGATTTACTTATTGATCATCTAACTTAAAATTAATTATAACATCGAAGAGATAATTTAGATGGAAATAATATTTGATTTTTGCAATATTATGTAAGGTGGGTGTTGCCCACCAAAAAATTTTCAACTCTGTTCACTATTCTTTACCAGCGGGTAAAGAACTTTTAAATCTTTACATTTTCTCCCGTTGTGCTTGCAGTTTCAACATGATTTCCGCGTGCATTTCGCGGGTAATGGGATAGAAATAGACTAAAACCAACCCGGCAATTAAACAAACTGTTGGTATGGGTCCAACAGCAATCCGAATTGCTAAAAGTGCTGATTCCGGTTGTATGGGTAAAGAACTTTGCCCAGCCACAGCTTCTTTAAAACCATAAGCTTGTAAAGTATTACCGACCAAAAACAACCCAAAAGCTAAACCAAATTTTTGTAATAAAACCATGAAACCATAGAAAATTCCTTCCCGTCGTTGTCCAGTTTGCAATTCATCTAATTCAATTACATCAGGTATCATTGACCAAGGAATTAGATATGCGGTGGAAACTCCCACACCTGCCATTACAGCCATAACATACATTAATCCAATTTGATTTGGCTGTAAGAAAAACAATCCAGCAGCCGCAATAATCCAGGAACTCATTCCTAAGAAATAAACCAGTTTTTTGCCAATCTTTTTACTTAAATAACTCCAAATAAATAGCATAGATAAAGCCGTTCCCTGAACTGCAATCATGACTGTGGGAACATCTCCCTCTTTCAGCTTCATACAGTTAACGACAAAATAGGGAATAATGCTGGCTGTGATTTGCACACCTAACCAAGAAAAAAGATAAATGGCAATTACAAACAAAAAAGGTTTATTACTAAAGACAATTTTTAGCTGTTCCAAAAAGGGAATTTCGGCTTCCTGTGGCAAAGAAATCCGTTTTGCTTCAAAAGCCAAAATGCGATCGCGCACCCCATAAACGCACCAATACAAGGATAAAACCGAAATCACCGTACACACAGCCGCTAAAACTAAATATTGTTGTTGGCGATCGCTAATTTGTGAGAAAATAATTTTTGATAAAATCAACGATAAAATACTACCACCAATGGAAAACGTGAAGCGAAAACTATTTAAACTAGTCCGTTCATCGTAATCCTGAGTTAATTCAGGAGTCATGGCTGTATAAGGCAAATTCACAACAGTGTAAAATACCTGAGAGACAATCCCAATTACCACATAATACCAAAATAAATACCAGACATTAATACTTTTGTCGGCAGTAAATTGGGGAACAATCCATTGCAGGAAAAAGAAAAAACCAAAAGGAATTGCCCCATATAATAGCCAAGGTAAACGACGACCCCAGTGCCGGGATTGGGTTTTATCAGTCAACATTCCCACCATAGGGTCATTGATACCATCCCAGATTTTGCCAATCATCAAAATACTACCTGCCAGACCCGCCGGAATTCCTGCCACATTGGTAAAGAAAACCAGCAGATAAAATACAGCAATATTTGCAGTAATAGCCGGACCGAAATCTCCAGCCCCATAAGCTAATTTAGTTTTAAAATCTAATTTTTCACTGGACAGAGATTGATGAAAATCATTATTATGAGAATTATCTTTAACCATAAATGACACCCTTATGAATTGACAATAGACAATAGATAATTAACAATTATTAACTGTTTGAAAAGTTGACGGCGATGAGAAAGATGCCTCCGGCTCCCGTTAGGGATAGGCTACTACACAAACAAAGTCCACCTGCGTGGACTAACAAAAAATTAAGGGATTGAAACCCATGTATCCCTCACGGGACCGCAGGAACAGATGGGTTTTGTCTGTGTAGTTCCGCGACTTCTATTCGCCAACGCAAGTAATAAATTAGACTTGTTCAAACAACCTCTAACACACTTATTTTACTCTTATGTCAGACCTTTACATTTCTTGGTCAGATTATCACCACAAAATTGAACAATTGGCTGTAAAGATTTATCAATCGGGTTGGGAATTTAACCAAATCGTCTGTTTAGCCAGAGGGGGACTGCGAGTAGGAGATATTCTCTCCCGCATATACAATCAACCATTAGCAATTTTATCTACCTCATCTTACAGCGGCGCAGGTACATATAAAAGAAGTAATTTAATTATTTCTCGGCAATTAACCATGACTAGCGAAAACTTAGGTTCACGGATTTTGCTAGTAGATGATTTAGTAGACTCTGGTATCACTATTCAACAAACAGTTCCCTGGTTACAGAAACATGATGATTTTCCTATTCAAGAAATTCGCACCGCTGTAATTTGGTATAAAGCTTGTTCAGTTGTTGTTCCTGATTACCACGTTGATTATCTAGCTGATAATCCTTGGATTCATCAACCTTTTGAACATTACGAATCTATTAGTCCTTCTGAACTGGCAAACAAGATAAGTCAACGATGATAATTAAAGTTATCTGTCATTTTGTGGGAAAGCGATAGCCGCGCTCGCCGAAGGCATCGCCTAAATCTGTGAGAGTCATATTTTGGGCGATCGCATCATGAGGTATCAAATTGAACCTGCTAAGGTTGAAGATGGACTGTTAGCGATCGCAAATGCAACCATTACCTGTGACTCCAAGCAGCGACAGCCCTTTAACACCTATAGATGCAACCCTTGTTGCCTCTCTTCTCCCCCTACTTGCCTTCACCCGTCATTTTCGGGTTGACAGACTACTAGTACCGCAAAGCGGAAGTCAAAAGTCAAAAGTAATATTGAGCAAGCCTTTTGGCGATTGAAAATGGTTGGTTTATTTCCGCCGTGCTGTACTAGATAGCATTTTTGTAGTTGATACCAGAAATCTCCAACTACTTTCCCAAAATTAGGGATCTGTTCTTAATAATGAATTTAAGGCAAAGGTGGAGTCGTTAAGTGCTAACCTAAAAGATGATATCGCTTGATCTGGGGTCTTAAACGAACCCACTTGTGAAAAATAGCTTCATTCATTTAGGCGCAGCATGGTCACCACCGCAGAAAAAACAAACATTGGTTACATTACCCAAGTAATTGGTCCGGTTGTAGACGTTAAGTTCCCCGGCGGTAAATTACCCCAAATCTACAACGCTTTAACCATCACAGGTACAAATGAAGCTGGACAACACATCAGCTTGACTGTTGAAGTACAGCAACTACTAGGCGACAACCAAGTTCGCGCAGTTGCTATGAGTACCACCGACGGTTTAGTTCGTGGTTTAGAAGTAGTTGATACTGGCGCTCCTATCAGCGTTCCCGTTGGTAAGGCTACCTTGGGACGGATTTTCAACGTTTTAGGCGAACCTGTAGATCAGCAAGGTCCCGTAAACGCGGAAGCATCTCTACCTATTCACCGTGACGCTCCTAAATTCACAGATTTGGAAACCAAACCTTCTGTGTTTGAAACTGGGATTAAAGTTGTTGACTTATTAACTCCTTACAAACGCGGTGGTAAAATCGGTCTGTTCGGTGGTGCTGGTGTTGGTAAAACCGTGATCATGATGGAATTGATCAACAACATCGCTACCCAACATGGTGGTGTGTCTGTATTTGCGGGTGTGGGTGAACGCACACGCGAAGGAAATGACCTCTACAACGAAATGATGGAATCTGGAGTTATCAACAAAGATAACCTCAATGAATCCAAAATTGCTCTAGTTTATGGTCAAATGAACGAGCCACCCGGAGCCAGAATGCGGGTTGGTTTGTCTGGTTTGACAATGGCTGAGTATTTCCGTGATGTCAACAAGCAAGACGTATTACTATTTGTTGATAACATTTTCCGGTTTGTGCAAGCTGGTTCTGAAGTGTCCGCGCTCTTGGGTCGGATGCCTTCTGCGGTAGGATATCAACCTACTTTGGGTACTGACGTGGGTGCTTTACAAGAACGGATTACCTCCACCACCGAAGGTTCTATTACTTCTATTCAAGCTGTATATGTACCTGCCGATGACTTAACCGACCCCGCACCAGCAACCACCTTTGCTCACTTGGACGGGACAACAGTATTGTCTCGTAGTTTGGCGGCTAAAGGTATCTATCCTGCGGTTGATCCTTTGGGTTCTACTTCCACCATGTTGCAACCCAATATTGTTGGTGATGAACACTACAACACTGCACGGGCTGTACAATCCACCCTGCAACGTTACAAAGAACTCCAAGACATCATCGCCATTTTAGGTTTAGATGAATTGTCTGAAGAAGATCGTTTAATTGTGGCCCGGGCGCGGAAAGTTGAACGGTTCTTGTCTCAACCTTTCTTTGTAGCTGAAGTATTTACCGGTTCTCCTGGTAAGTATGTGAAGTTGGAAGACACCATTAAGGGATTCCAACAAATTCTTTCTGGTGAGTTGGATGCCTTACCTGAGCAAGCTTTCTACTTAGTAGGCGATATCACCGAAGCTAAGGCTAAAGCTGAAAAGCTCAAAGGTTAGTCATTAGTCATTAGTCAGTAGTCAGTGGTTTTTTATGCAACTGACAACTGACAACTGACAACTGACAAAAGGCAACTGACAAAGGACAACTAACAAATGACATTAACTGTTCGTGTAATTTCCCCAGACAAAACTGTTTGGGATGCTGAAGCTGATGAAGTAATTTTACCTAGCACTACTGGTCAGTTAGGTGTTCTCAGTGGACACGCTCCCATGCTGACAGCCTTGGATACAGGCGTAATGCGTGTTCGGGCTAACAAAAGTGCTAGTTGGCAAGCGATCGCTCTTTTAGGCGGTTTTGCTGAAGTTGATCAAGATGAAGTCACAATTCTAGTCAATAGTGCTGAACGTGGTGACAAAATTAACCTAGAAGAAGCCCGAAATGCTTTTAACGCAGCACAATCTGGCTTAAATCAAGTTACCGCAGATGACCGGAAGGCACAATTACAAGCAACACAGGCATTTAAACGCGCACGCGCTCGTTTTCAAGCTGCTGGTGGTTTGGTGTAAATTGTGTAGAGCATTTAAAACTAATGAGGGTGGGCTATTTTGTCCACCCTTATTTTATTGGTATTTTAATTTGATTAGCTTTATCTTTTTTTAGATCCCCGACTTCTTAAAGAAGTCGGGGATGTGAGGTTTGTCGTATTTATCCTTCTATAATTTTGATCTCTTCTGCTGTTAGTTCGTAAAGTTGATAAACTAACTGGTCTATTTCTGTTTCTAATCCGGTTGTATCTGCTTTTGGATCTAATTTTTTAGCGGTGAGAATCTGATTAACTATTTTTTCTAATAACAATTCTTCAGTTTCCGTAGGTTCTTTAATGGGTAACATTTCAATTTTATACTTTTTCCATCTATTTGTACCCATTCCTGTGGTAGTTGAAATCTGGTTAAAATACCATTCTGATAGTTTTGAATTTAAAATTGCTAACAAATATTTCAGTTTTTCACCAGTCATTAGAAATGTAGTAGCTTCAGCATAATAGTTGGAGTCATCAAAAGCAAATTTAGGTTGATCAGAAATTTCACCCCAAACAATTTTAGGTTTATTAAAATCTTGCCAGTAAGCAATAGAGTCTTGGGTTTCAAACCATTGATTATTTGTCTTTTTTCTACTCCCTTCAATACCAGATTGTGCTAATCTTTTTCTTCCAATTTTTTCAAAATAAGCCATAATGGATGGATAATTTTTAATATCTAAACCTAGACTAGGAAAAGTACATATAACCCATTGATTTGAAAATTCATAACTATATTTTTTTAAGTCTCTACCTCTTAAAATTGGCTGAATTATTTCAGCAGAATTAGAACTTTCAGCAATTAATTGATTTTTAGTTTCCTCATTGATAATAAAAGCTGCATTATATCCGGTTTTAATACCAAAATTTATTGTTATTTTAAAATCCTTTAACTGTTTACCTATGCGTGCTATTTTTTGTTTTAAATTTCCGCTTTCTTCATTACCTATAATCCATTCTGATGTATTAGGTATTATAAATCGAAAACAATTTTTATAGAAATAGTCATCTAATGAAGAACCGACAAGATAATTATTATTGAGACTAGCAACATCAAAAAATTCATTAACTTTATCTTTTTTCAAGATGATAATATTTGATTCTACAGTTGCTTCCTCGAAAATTTGCATATCTTCAATATTTAATAAAGTCTGAGGTTGCAGATTTTCAATTAAATATTTTTTCAGTAAATCACCATAAATAGTTTTTAACCAAGAATTAGAAGTAATGTAGGTTAAAAAACCTGCTTGTTTTAACAAACAACTTCCTCTTTCGTAAAACAAGCAATAAATATCTGAACCCTTTGTATAAGTTTGATAATTATTTTCAAAATAAGCAGTTTGAGATTTTTCTTTAATTTTAGAGAGTGAAATATAAGGAGGATTACCAATAATCACATCAAAACCGATAAAATCACCTTCATTATTCAAAACTTCAGGAAATTCAAACCGCCATTCAAAAGCATTTTGATACAATTTACCACTTTTTTTGTCTTCAATTTCAGCATTGAGTTGATTAATTTCCTGTTCTAATTTTTCTTGCTTTTGTTGACGACTTTTTGCTTCTGCTTTACTTTCTGCAAATAATGACTTTTGATCTCGTAAATGACGAAGTTCTGCAACTTTTTGATTTCGCTTTTCTATATTCGGATCATTGCTACTGATTTCTGTGCGTATATTACCCTTAATATCATTAATTAATCGTTCCATTTCCTGTTTTTGATATTTGTTATCAGGGTGGAGATAGGTTTTTATAGCATTTCTATAACTTTCAATATTCCAGGCACTTTTTTTCAAAATCGTCCGTAAATCCCAATTTAAAGGAAAACGACTGATTAAAGAATTACCAGTTTTAATATTAATATCAATATTTGGTAAAGTTTCCAGTTCTCCTATATTCCCCTCTCCTGGTAGGAGAGGAGTTAGGGGTGAGGTTTTATAATAAGCATTCTTTAAAAGCTCAATCCATAAACGTAACCGACAAATATTAACTGAATTAGGATTGATATCTACACCAAATAAACAGTTTTCAATAATTGTCTGTTTTGCATGAAAAATTGCTTCTTGTATCCGTCTACCTTCTGAATTTTTAGGATTATATGTGAAAAATTTTCCGTCATCATCTGTAATAATTAACTCATCATTCTCAATTTTTATATCATAATCTCTTAAAGTTTTTCCCTGTCTATCAAGTAAAACTTTCAAGTCACTTTTAATAGTAATAATTTCATTTAAAGCGGAAACCAAAAAATGTCCAGAACCTACTGCTGGATCACAAATTTTTAAACTATTAATAATCTGATTGGCTTCTTTTTTATCTGTAATTTTATCATATAATTCGTCAATATTTGCACAGTTCCAACCTTTAATTTCTTTGAATTTCTGTAAAACTGCTCTGCGAATAGTTTCCCGACACATATACATAGTAATAAAACCAGGAGTAAAGAAAGAACCATCTTGATAACCGTTAATTTTCTCAAAAATCAAACCTAAAACAGAAGCATTAATTAAAGTTTTATTTTCTTCTTGGATTTCCTCTGCACCTTCACTACTAAAATCGTAAGCATCAAGAAATGCAAAAATATATTCTAGTGCTTTTAATTTTCCTGTCCGTGTATTACCATTCTCTTTAAGAACTGTTTTGTTAAAAATAGAAAGTTTTTCATCAGTGATTAAATTACTAATAACTATTGTTTGATGTTCAATCTCTGATACCTCAAATAAAGAACTATTCAAATAAGAAATATTAACAACAATATTTTTTATATGTTCGTCTCTTTCATCTGGTTTACGAGATAAAACACCAAAAAATAAACGGTTGAGATTACCAAAATCTTGAATCTTTGCTATATTGAGAAATCCAAAAGATTTATTACCTTGATGATAGTTAATTAATTGGGATTCTAAAAGTTTCAAAAAGAGAATGCGATTAATCCAAGTAATAGCTAATTCTAAACTAACATTAAAAAGTCTCTCTTCGGTATTTTCTCCAAATTGTTCGGAATTTTCTAATCTATCAATTTTGCGTAATTCTTGCAAGCGAGTAATAGTATTTTCAATTAATGAACCCTGTTCTCTTTCATTAATTGGTTTACGCTGAATTAATTTTTTACTCCCTTCTTTAATTTCCGTTAAACCAAGGATGTGTAGTAATTCACTATAAAACTTTTCATTTAAACTGTTGCTATCATTAATAACAGGTAATTTTAATAAATGTTGTGGTGAAAAAATCTTAAATAAATGAATCAGTTTTTGATCATTTTCAGGATTTTGATTAATTAAATACTGTTCATAATCCCTAATATCAAAATGTGTAAAAGTTAGTTCGTTTTGAATTTTATCTATTGCAGGTTGAGCAATTTCTTGATAAAAAAAATCTGTGCGAGAATTAGATAGACGTTTTTCTTCAAAATCAGTAAATTGCTTGACTAATTGTTTGTTCTGAGCAAACAAATTGTCAAAAAGTGTTGCATCAAAAATAAACCATTCATAAATATTAGTAGCAACTAAATATTTAATTTCTGGATTTTTATTTGTAATCCGTTCTCGTAAAAAGTATAAAACTAACTGTTGCAATGCTTTAGTATTTAAATTATCAACCTTGAGCATTTCATTGTTATTTACCTTTTTCGCTTCTAAAATCACTCCAACACTACTTTTAGTATCTTTGCCATTATAAATTACTAGATCATTACTCGCTTTAATATTTATTAAGTAATCAGCACCGTAATAGGTATTTTTCAAAAAATCAGTCAGAATATTTTTATGAAATTCCTCTCTTTCGTTTTCATCAATTTGATTAAGCAGTGTAATCAGATTCCTTTTAAATATCTCAAACTCATTTCTAATTGGTTTAATTCTCAGAAATGCTTTGCCTAATGCTTGTCTAGGTTTAATTTTATTGTTAATCATATTGAATTACTAAAAATTATCATTTTATTTCACGCAGAGGCGCAGAGAGTAAGAGTTTGAGAGATGGAATTTTCGACTTTCATACCCCAATTTACCAACGCCTTAATATTTAGGGTTTGCTGAAAAAGTTATCTGTGATAGCGCAGCGTGACGTAAGTCATGGGCTAGGAGTCAGGAGTCAGGAGGAAGAATTAGAAGAAGAGAAGAATAGTCTGGAATCCAAGTGATAGGTTTTTGCTAATTTCCATCCTGATTCCTTGCACCTGATTCACCTTTTTTACCTTCAAACTCTTGATATATCAAGTTTTAGCTTTATATGGCTTACGCCACGCTACGCTATCAGCAAGCCCTATTCAGCCTGATATTATAGCATCAAATTAAAATCAAGAAATATATTGTAATATTTTATGACAAAACTTAAGCCATAAAATATCTGACTTCTTAAAAAAATTGGGGATATGACTCTGACAATGTTCACACATTAAATAGTATTACTATAGAACTCATATTTGATTTGTGAAAAAAATTAGATATTGTAGGGTGCGTCAGATATTACAAATCTGTTTATTGATAGAATTTATGCAGTCTGACGCACCCTACGTATCTTTTCATGAATCAAATATTATCCCTATATATAGGTTACAATCATATAGAGATGTAAATCAAGTTTTAATATAATATTACGTAGAGTGGATTATGGATATTTCAAAAATAACACAATTATCGTCTGATTACCAACCACGTCGAGGAAGAGTATTTCCAGAAAAGCAAATTTCTCATGAGGAAAAAGCTAGAAGAAATGCTGAAGATAGCTTATTTTATCAGCGTTGTCGGGTCATATTCAATAAAGTCCAACCTGAATTAATTCAGGATCATTATGATTGGTTTATAGTTATTGAACCAGTAAGTGGTAATTATGTAATTGATCCAGATGAAACAATTGCCAGACAGAAAGCGCGGGAAAAATTTGGTACTACTATGCGTTTGATGATGAGAATTAATGAGATTGGTAACTGTGGTAAAATATGATCTTAGGAGATTTTAATAGTAGAGGAGAACTCATTTTAAAAATTGGTTTAGTTACTGCTGATGGCGAAATTATTCCAGTACAAGCATTACTAGATACGGGTTTTACAGGTTGGTTAGCAATTGATGATCAGGATGCGATAACATTAGGATGGTTACAGGAAAATCAAAAAGAAGATATGCAGACAGCATACGGGGAAGCTCAGTTTAATCTTTATCAAGGAACTGTATTTTTAGATGAAGAAGAGTTAATAATTCCAGTGTTGGGTGGAAATGAACTGCAAGATATTCTTTTAGGTGTACATTGGCTACAAAGTAAGCGGCTAGTAGCAGATTTTCCAGCAGGGGTACTAACATTGGGTTAAAAAATTACATTAAGTTTAAGAAAAATCATTCCATCCTGATGTAGTGATACCTTGAATGATTAATTGCCCAAAGAGGCAGATATATGAAAAGCTTTCCATTTTCTCTTGGTAAAAGTAAGCAAAATAAATTTGTCTGCTTGGCTACATCTGCAATTGCAGCCTTAGCTTTAGCAGGTGGTGTTAATGCTGTTAATGCCACTCCCATAAAAACACTGACAGCAAAAGAATTTACTTCTGTTTCTATTCCCTCTACCCAAACTCAACCCGTAGTTACTCAATCAGTAACTCGTCCAATCCCCTATCAAGCAATGGGAATTGAACCGTTGATCATTATTCCCGTGATTATTATTGGTGGTTGTTTCTTCTTTGGTGGACTGGTGGTTATCGGTGAACGGGAAGTAGGAATTGTGGTGAAAAAGTTCACCCTGTCAGGTAAAGGATTACCTCCTGGTAGATTAATTGCCCTCAATGGTGAAGCGGGTTTGCAAGCAGATACTCTCGCACCTGGTTGGCACTGGGGTTATTGGCCTTGGCAATATGCAGTGAAAAAAGAGTCGGTAATTGTTGTCCCCCAAGGACAAATCGCTCTGATTGTCGCCGCTGATGGGGCTTCTAACCCTCCAGAACGGATTTTGGGCAAAATTGTCGAATGTGATAATTTTCAAGATGCTCGGAAATTCTTAACCAAAGGTGGGGAGAAAGGACGGCAAATTGCCTTTATCACCGCAGGTACTTACCGCATCAATACAGCGCTGTTTAAAGTGATTACAGTAGCAAATGCTAGTAAAGAGGGTATGCGTCCAGAACAGTTACAAATCTATGAAATAGCAGCGGAAAAAGTTGGGATTGTGACTACTTTGGATGGTTCACCAATTGCCGCAGGTGAAATTGCTGGGCGTGCTATTACCGGACATAATAATTTTCAGAATGGTCAAAAATTTATTGACGCTGGAGGACAACGGGGTTTACAAGAACAGGTGTTATTATCGGGTTCGTGGAATCTCAATCCTTGGTTGGTAAGTATTGAACAAGTACCGATGACTCAAATCCCTATCGGCTATGTGGGTGTGGTGATTTCTTTTGTTGGTGAAGAACAAGAAGATGTGAGCGGGGCATCTTTCACTCACGGAAATTTGGTCAATCAAGGACATAAGGGTGTTTGGGTTGAGCCTTTATATCCTGGGAAGCACCCGCTCAATACTAAAGTGATGAAAGTTGAGCTAGTGCCGACAACAAACATTGTCTTAAACTTTACTGATAGAATTAGCGGTCAGCATGGGTATGATACGAATTTAACGGCGCTGAAACTGCTGTCATTTGATGGTTTTAGCTTTGATTTGGAGATATTCCAAATTATTCACATTGGTGCGTCAGATGCTCCGAAAGTGATTTCCCGCTTGGGTTCGATGCAAAATGTCATTGATCAGGTTTTGCGTCCCATTGTGGGGAATTATTTCCGCAACTCGGCTCAAGAATATACTATCCTGGATTTCTTGATTGCCAGAAGTGAGCGTCAAGTTGAAGCCTCTGAATACGTTAAATCTGCCTTACGTGCTTATGATGTGCAAGCAGTGGATTCGTTGATTGGTTTGATTACGCCACCGAATGAATTAATGCACACGCTGACAGACCGGAAAATTGCTGAGGAACAACGCAAAACTTACGAAGTTCAGCAAATGGCAGAAACCCAACGACAAATGTTAGTCCGGGAAACAGCGATCGCAGATATTCAGCAAGATTTGGTAAAATCGGAACAAGGTGTCACAATTGCCGAGTTGCAAGCTAACGCACAAATTCAGCAAGCAACAGGTGAAGCTGAAGCCACTAAACTCAAAGCCATAGCGGAAGCTGAAGGTATCCGGGCGACAGGTAACGCGAAAGCAGAAACCTATCGGACAGGGGTACAAGCTTTGGGTTTACAAGGTTACACAGCGATGCAGTTAATGCAAATTGTGGGCGATCGCAATGTCCGCATTATTCCTGATATCATTGTTGGTGGTAATAATGGTAGTAATAATGGTTTAGCAGATGGTTTATTATCTATGATTCTTTTGAATCAAACTAATAGCAAAACCCATCTAGAACCGAAAATTCCTACACCTCCACCTCTTCCTAATCACAATAGTTAAGCTTTTGCGATTTTTGAAGGTCAAAAGTTTCAGATCCCCGACTTCTCTAAGAAGTCGGGGATCTTGTTCTTGTGAATGTTTTTATTGAGAGTAGTGATAAAATTAAGATTAAATTCTGGGTTTAAATAAATGACAACAACAGTTGCAAAAATCATGACCATAGCAGAATTTTTAAAGCTGGGTTTTATTGACGAATCACCAGCCTGGGAATATATTAAGTCAGAAGTAATTCAAAAACCAATGGGTGGGGGTAAACACAGTTTATTACAAAAAAAATTAGTTGCAGTTATTGACACAGCAACCAATGACTATGAAGCATTTCCAGAAATGCGCTGTAGTTGAGGAAGTATTTTCTTGGTTGCAAAGAAAGAGGTAAATATCAAGTTCCGGTAACTAGAAGTTGCGGCTACAGGAACAAAGTCCTCTGCGCGGACTAAATTAGGACTTACGCAAGTGTCACACCAAAAATCTGTTGTAGGGTGCTTTACTACTGCATAAATCCTGCAAATAAACAGATTGTTGATATCTGATGCACCCTACTAATGTGCCAGTTGCGTAAGTCCTGTAAATAAAAATCGGCGTTGCTGAATCAAGGTATGAAATTTCCAAATTGAACCTTTAAAAATCTTACCTTTGCGTCTTTGCGCCTTTGCGTGAGACTAAAATTCATACCCTTAATCAGCAACGCCTAAAAATCAAAGGTTTAAACCACTTAATAACAAAAACCCCAGAAGTGAAACTTCTGAGGTATAAAGAGTTTTAGGAACGATTGAGAACAATAGCAATGTTGTGATCAGTTGGAGTAGGCAATCTTTAGACTGATCACAAAATAGCCTTGTCAGCATCTCAAACTAAGAACCTAAAAGCCCACAGGTCAACTACTTAAATACTCTAGCAGAGGTCTTTTTATCTCAGTAGCCAAGTTGGCATTTTTTCAACCCTCAATTAGATATCTATCTTGCGACGGATATTAACCAATTCATAAAGCTTATTTTCAAACTTTTGGGTACAAGCTGACCAATCAAATTCTAGAATCGAGGGACGTGCTTGTGCAGTCAATTGATTTTTAAGATCAGGATCTTCCAGTATGGTAATTACCTTTTGGGCAAAGTCTTCAGGGCTATTAGGTGCGGCTAAAAATCCATTTACTCCAGAAATAACCTGTTCAGCAGTTGAAGGGGCAACAACAGCCACTACGGGAGTTCCAGAAGCTAAGGCTTCGTTGGTTGTGGTACAGAAATTTTCGGTGACGGAAGGGTTGACAAATATATCTGCTTTTGCAAACCAACCTAAAAGTTCTTGCCCATGAGATTCACCCCAAATTGTCACACCATTGGGGAATTTTTCGGCACGACGGCGAATTTCTGCATCTAGGGGACCGCTACCGACAATTACTAAATGAACATCGGGAATTTTGGCAGCAATGAGGGGATAAATATCTAAAAGTTGATTGACATTTTTTTCTGGGGTAATGCGGCCCACAAATAAAATAGTTGGACGTTTATCATCAGGAATTGGATCATAACAAATATTGCGAGGGTGAAATTTTTCGCAATCAATTCCTTGATAGGGTAAATATTCGCTGCGTTGCGCTTTGAGTTTTTGGTATTTAGTTAATTGTTCGCGGGAAGAGAATAAACTTAAATCATAAGTTTCACTAAATTGTTTAACTAAAAGTGGCAGGAGAGGACGAACTAGGTTAAAGAATGTATTCCCAAAATAATATTGGATATAGGCAATGATATCTGTATGGAAAATTGAAATAATGGGTGTTTTGGTTTTTTTGGCATATTGTACTCCCACAGAACGCCCATAACCTTGTAGGAAGCCAGAATATAAACCCCTCATTTGTGGGGCTTCTTCAACAACGATAATATCGGGTTGAAAGTGATTAAGTAGTTTTGTATCACTCCAATGACGATGGTTTAATGGTTGGGGTAAAGATTTATAAAATACCAGTGGTTCTGTCGGAAATGAATAGGAGGAAAAATTAATAAATGTTTCTAGTTCTTCTATTCCCGACATCGGACGATTTCCCACTTGTTTAGGATATTTATTATTGATTTCCGGGTGAACTAGAAAAACTTCATGTCCTTGTTTTAATAGCCAGTGAACTCGTTGATGAACGGCGACAGAAACTCCGGTTAAAAATGGGGCATATAATCCTGTAAATAAGGCGATACGAAGAGGTTTATTTTTCATGATTTTGAGGAAATATTTTCTGCTAAAATAGATTACTGATGCGCTGGTTTATAATAATTGTTGAATTGGGAATTTTAGATGTTGAAGTGAAATAAAAAATCTAAAATTTCCCTATTCTCTTAAATAAATATGTTGGGTTTTCTCAATCCAACATACATTTAGTTAACCGAGCAATATTACTTAAAGAGATGCTTTGGGATCAATTGGTTGATCTAGCCATTGGTAAGGACGATATTCAATTAACCGAATATTTTCACGCCCTTTAATCCGATAAGTAAGTCCACGCCAAGTAATTGTTGATACCCACAAAGAAGATAATATTGTTAAACCATAAACCCATTGTGTTAGGGGAATAACTATCAACATTTTCAGGATGGTTAAAGGCGACAATTTGGGTATTTTTTCACCTTGATCGTGCAGGACTTTATGTATGCCAAATTCCATTAATAGCATTAGTAATACTAAGCCAATGGTGTAGGAAATATAGGCGGAAAATAACAAGGTAGCTGCGTCCCATTTAGCCTCAATCAATAGCTGAAAAGTAACGATGATGACTAAATTGGGGACGATGATACTAGAATATGCTTCACTGATTATGGCTAACCACCGGGGATGATAAAGTTTAGAACTAATTATTAACCTTTTTAATGGTTCTAGTAAGTTACGTAGACTACTTTCTTCCCGATTTAGCATCAATAAAGAAGGAATAAATTTGATTTGTAACTTTTCTTGCTTGATAAGTTTATGGAGGAGCATATCATCTGTTAATACTTCTCCCCACTTATCTAAAAGGTTGATGCGGTTTAATACTTCTGTTTTGATTGCTAATGTTCCACCCCAGGGAATTTGAAAGAGAAACATTTGCACTACGCTGGAAATATTACCGGAGTAACGAACTAATGAACCCCAATAATTACCTGTAGGAATATACCAACGATTTCCGGTGGTGAGTCCAACTTTATCATCAAGGAGGGGGGTAACTAATTCCCGTAACCAATTAGGATGAGCTACGGTATCAGCATCTATAAAAGCTATAATTGGATAGGCATTATCCAAATCAGCAACAGCTTGAACTAAAGAACTGCATTTAAGGCTACAACTGTGACGAACTGCTCTTAATGTGCTAATTTCGATATTGGTTGCACCCAGTTGATTGATGGTTTCGGTGGCAATTTTCAAAGCTGGATCTTCTTTACTATCAATGATCAGCTTTAAATCGTATTCTGGGTAATTTTGTTGTAAGAGCGATCGCAAACAATTAGGTAAAAAAGGATCAGCACCCCGTAAACAGAGGATTACTGCCGTTTTTGGTAATTGTTCATCTGGTAATGACTTGGGTTTGTGTGAACGTAAATACCATAAAAATACTAACGTTAAACAAGTTTGAATTACCAGCCAACCGAACAAAGACTTAGATAGAAATATCATAAAATCTGGCATTATTTCTATAGTCTTAGAAAGGAGTCAGGAGTCAGAAAGAAGAAAGAAGAAAGAAGAAAGGAGTCAGTAGGGGCGGGGTTTCCCCGCCCAATATTCAAATTCTCAATTAGGGATCAAGAGAATACTTGAGAAAGATGTTAATGGTAGTATTCTTGTCAACTTTGAAGCTGGAATTATTGAACTTAGGTGAGCCAGTGCTGATAGAAACAGGAGGATTTTTAGAAATTCCAAAACCTTCTTTAGGAATGCCAAAAAAGTCTTTATTGAGTTGGCGATCGCCATTTTGATCATCAACTACAGCTACAGCATAAGTTCCCGGTTTTAATCCAGAAAATACCCGCTTTATAGAACTACCTGTAATTTTAGTGCAACCACTTTTAACTTCACTTTTAGCATGATCGGGAAATCCTTTTTCAGAGTTATAAACTCTCATACAAATTTCCCCAGTTTTGTTAGTAATACCATTAACAACCACAGTTAAAGATGCTGTTGATTCACCATGGGCTATATCTGTGAAGCTAACAGTTAGTAAAGTAGCAAGCAAGAAATTACTAACTTGGAATATTTTCAACATAGATCAATATTTCACCCGTAATAAGTTTGGAGTAATTTAATAGCAGCTTTTTACTACTAAAACTAATTTGTTCTCCGATTAATTGCTAATATTGCTATAGTTTAGGTTTGATAACCAAACTTACGCAAAAACAACATTTTGGCAGCCATTAACAAATCTTTCACTAATAGCCATTCTGTACCTGATAGCTTTTTAGCGATGCTGATATGGCACAAAACTTGCTCATACCAACTAAGTTTACTATGATGAATAGAAACCCAGTATTCCTGTAAAATTCGCCAATGAGGTAACAAAATTTTTCCCTTATTCGTTGAATCAAACCAGACTGCATAATCATAAAAATTAGGCAACATATTCAATGAATACTGGGGATTATTTTGATTAAATGACAAGTAATCAGGAAAAAACATACTCAGGGATTGTTGCGGATGGATTCTCGCAAAGAATAGATATTCGGGAATTTCATAAAATTTTCCCAGCATCCCTAGCCTTAATAATAAAATTCCATCCGCATTCCCATAACCACCCATAGGAGGTATTTGTCTTAATGCACTACTGCGAATAACTCCATAAATTTGATAACACAAATGTTTAGTTAGTAATTCATGAAATCTTTGATGAGCTTTTAGGGAATTAGTATTGAGTTTAATGTCATAATTTTGGATAAATTCTCCCTGCTCATCAATAAAATATGTGTGGGAGTGACATAAAATGTATGTTGGATCTTTTTCCAATACATCCATACATTTCTCAATAAAATCGGGGGCGTGCAAATCATCATAAGCAGCCCATTTAAAATACTCACTGTGAGATAATTCAAAAACACGATTGAAGTTACAAGCACAACCAATATTAGTTTGATTACGATAGTAACGAATCCGTTGATCTTGGGCTGCATAAGTCCTACAAATAGCCTCAGTATTATCTGTAGATGCGTTATCGGAGATAATTAACTCAAAATCGGAAAATGTCTGAACTAAAAGCGAATCTAGGCATTTTCTGAGAAATTTCTCCCCATTATATACAGGTAATCCAATGTTTAACTTTGGTTGAGAGTTATTCATACACAAATTCCTGAAATCTAGCCGTTATTTCATTAGTTTTTGAATGTCAGTTTTTTGCAACCATTCATGAGTGCGGCGCATTCCTTCTGCTAAATCAACCCTAGCTTGATAATTCAAAACACTTTCTGCTTTAGCAATAGAATAGGCATAAGGACGACTCATAAAATCAACTGATTCAGGGAGAATATCCGCCTTTTTCCGAAATAGTTTTTGCCCCTGAAGACGCACTTTTAGAAATAATTTCATTTCCTCTTTAGGTAAAGACATTGGCGCTGGTAAATTTTCCAATGAGGCTAAATGAATAAAATACTCCTTCCAAGAAGTTTCTTTACCATCGGTAATATTAAAAACCTCTCCATAAGCCGATTTTTCTATTGCTAAAAAGATGGCATCAATTAAGTTATCTACATATAGATGATTCATTACACCCTTGCCTTCATTGGCATAGGCAAATAATTTTTGTCTCATCATCTGAATTGGACGGACAATCCAAGGTAGACTTCCTGGACCATAAACATCACCAGCCCGAATCACAATTACTCCAAATTCTGGAGCATTATTGAGTTTTAGAACTTCGATTTCCGCTTCAATTTTTGTTTGACAATAAGCATTATTTTCCCCAGACAATACACCTGATTCTGTGACTTTATCTGAGTAATCAAATCCATATACTAAGGCAGTCGAAAGATGCACAAATGTCTTCACACCAGCTTGTTTAGCAGCCTTAGCAATACTTATAGTACCACTGACATTTATTTCTCGAAAATGCTTAATATCCCCGGCTTCTTCGGCAAATTGAGCGTTATGCAAAACTATATCTACTCCCTGGCAAGCTTTCGAGCAAACTGCTGGGTCAGTGATATTACCAACAAAAATTTCTACACCTAATTTTTGGACTGTTTGATCTTTAATTGGAGAACTTTGAATACCTTTAACTTTCATGCCTTGCGCTACAGCTAATTCCGCTGCACGTAAGCCAATAAATTCATCAATTCCAGTAATTAGCAGAGTTTTATTTTGTAAGTTCATGGGGATGTAGATAAGTGTTCGGTAATGAAAAAGTTATACAATCTAAGTTGAAAAATTGCGATTAAATGCAACTACGAACTGTTGTATTTGCAAAAGCATTTTATCTTTGTAAATAACATTAAACTTCTATCTTTGGTTGGTGTTAATTTGGTAAATATTTAGCAGAACTTGATTAATTTGAGATGCAACCAATTCCTAGAAACTATCAGCTGGATCAGCAGAACGGAGTTTATTAATAGCTAACGCTCCAGAGGTAATGCAAATTAAGACTGTAGATACTAGAACAAGTAAGGCATTATTACTTGTCATCATGATGGGTAATTTAGTTGCCCTCATAGCAAAATCATATAAACCAATAGAAACAATAAAACCAGGAATGTAACCCAATAATGCCAAGATTATTGCTTGTTGAAAAACCACATTCAATAAATATCCATTAGCATAACCAATAGCTTTTAAAGTGGCATAGGCAATAAATTGAGTAGCAATATTGCTATACAGAATTTGATAAACAATTACCACTCCCACAACAGAAGCCATGATCAGCATCAGGTTCAGAATAAAACCAATGGGGGTTCTAACTGACCAATATTGTCTTTCAAAAGCGACAAATTCTTGGCGAGTAAATATTTGTACATCTTTTGGTAAATTGGCTTTCAAACTTGCTAAAACCCGGTTTATATCCGCACCATCTTTAAGTTTAATCACTCCCATATCTATTTTTTCAACTGGACGGCTATTAGGGTTAATTCTGAGAAAAGTCGAATCACTCACAATTAAATTACCATCAACACCAAAGGAAGGTCCTAGACTAAATAAACCACCGACTCTCACTCGATAACCTTTGACAGCATCAAAGGGAAAGATTTCAATTGCTTGTTTAATATTTCCTTGATTAAATAATTCTGCTATTGGTCCAAATTCTGGACGGGCATCTCTATCAAAGAGCATAACATCAGGAATTTTGAGTTTATCCAAATTTTGTTCAACTTCTGGAATATCTAGCACGGATTTTCCAGGGTCAAAACCAATGACATAAATTGAATATTTCTCGCCGCTGACAGGATTTTTTAATTTTGCAAATTGCAAATAAATTGAACTAACGGAATCCACGCCATCAAAACCTAAAGTTTGGTATAATCGAGTGCGAGAAAAACTTTGAATTGCTGTCAAAGATTTATATTGAGAACTAACTAAAAATAAATCACCGTGCAATCGTTGATGTAGTGCTGTGGCGCTAGAATATAGTGCATCTTGGAAACCAAGCTGGATGAACATTAACAGGACAATGAAGCCAATTCCGGCTACAGCTATCACAAAACGAAGTTTCTGTTGGGCAAGCTGTAGCCACCCTAAAGGAATTTTGATATTCATATTATTTGTTAGTTGTTAGTTGTTAGTTGTTAGTTGTTAGTTGTCAGTTGTCAGTTGTCAGTTGTTAGTTGTCAGTTGTTAATTTTAGAAAATAACCAATGACTAATAACCAATGACCAATGACCAATGACTAATGACCAATGACCAATGACCAATAACTAAATCTGGATAGCAACATCAACTTGTAAATTAGTTAAGCGAGATATTTTTTGACTATCGGTGGGATTATCAATAGATATTTCGACTTCAATTACTCTCCGGTCTGCGTCAGAATTAGGATTAATACTAAAGATGCCTTGTTTATCAACTTGCCAACCAACTTCTCTCACAGTTCCTTGTAATTTGCCAGGAAATGTAGTGCTGGTAATGATAGCTTTTTGTCCAACTCGAACATTTTGAATATCGGTTTGATATACTTCTGCTAAAACCTGCATTTTTGATGTATTACCAATTTCAGCAAAACCAGAAGTACCAATTACTTCGCCATTTTTGGTGTGAATTCTTAAAATTGTGCCGTCTATAGTAGAAGTAATATAAGTTAAATCATGGTCAGCTTTTGCTTGTTTAATTGCAGTTTCTGCACTTTTAACTTCACTTTTTGCTAACTCTACATCTACAGTCCTGACTTCTTTGATACTATTAAGTTTGAATCTTCCTTCTTTAAGTTGATCTTGTAATGTGTCCTGGGTGCGTTTGAGAGTAGCTTCGGCTTCTTTTAACTGCTGTTGTGTGGTTTTGAGAACTAACTTTTTACTATCAGCAACAGACGCAGAAACAGCACCAGCTTTTGATAATTGTTGATATCTGTTGCTCTCTTTTTGTGCATTTTCGACTTCAGCCCGAATGCGGTTTATTGTGGCTGCTTGAGCCGCAATGTCCCCTTTTAATTGGGAATTTAATCTGGTAATTGTGGCTTTTTGAGCATTGATATCTCCAGTTTTTGCGCCAGCTTGTACCTGTGCAAGTTTGGTTCTGGCAATTAATAATTTATCAAATGCTTGTTGGATAGCTGCTTGAGAACGAGCATAGTTTTCTAGATAAGCTAATACTTGTCCTTTTTTTACATTATCCCCTTCTTTGACCAATAGTTTTTCTACGCGGACACCATTGATAGAATTAGGAGCAGATAAATAAGTAATTTCATCTTGTGGTTGTAATCTTCCTAAAGCAGTTACGGCAACTTTAACAGGAATAGATTGAGATTTAATAACAGAACTAACAGCAGGAGTTTGAGTTTGAGAATTGGTCTTTAATTGATGGAAAATGTATAAACATACTAAACCTGTAGAGAAAGTTAGAGAAGTTGCCAGAATTATTCTCCATTTTAATGCAGTCAGGTTGAATAGTTGGCGTTCTTTATTTACTGCCATATTGTTATTCCCATGGTATTATTTCGGAAAAATACTTGTCACTCGATTTTGGATTGACTCCACCCTAAAGTGTAGAAGCTCGAAAATTTTAGATTTAGGATTGACGATTTTTCCGTCCTGAATGAGGGGGACTTGTACCAAATTTTTTTAATCTAAAATCTAAAATTCCCAGTGATGTTTACAGACTGATTCTCTGTTCTTTTTAGGGAAGAGATATGTCTGATTATTTATGTATGAATTGTTGCCAGCATCTGAGCTGTTCTAAATACCCAAATTAGCGGTTTTTTACTTACAATTATCTATGGCTAATGCCACGCTATGCTATCAATTTTATGTTGAGTTGCCATTTAATTAAGTAGCCTAAAATACGATATCTTTAAGGAGAAACAAAAATCTGCACCGCCCAAGTTGTGATGATGCTAATAACTTAGGTAAATCAATAAACTTACCTATAATTATGCCAAATAACTTTGATATTGTCAACTAAACTCAGTTGTTTGAATTAATAAAATCGTTGACTATATACTATATTTAATTACTCATAAATTAATTTAAAAATCTGTACTTTTTTTAGCAAATTATCGTAAATAAATGTCAATTGTCCATATTTCATCACAATTGATATGTTTACAGGTTAATGATCAACATCCCATAAATTAATGTTTGGTTTATAAATAACCAATTATCTAGAAAAGGTAAGTTATCTTATAAATTCATCAAAAACAAAGACTTGATTATGATAGTTTCCTCAAAAAAGACCCAATTATGTTCAAATGTTTCCTGTGTGTATTTGTTGATTAGTTGCTTGTAAGACAATTTAACTACAACTCTTGAATAGTCAAGCTAAGATTGATATTAAATCCGTAATTACTTGGGATATGCTATGGATAAATATAGTTCTAGATTATACTTGCCTAGTTATGTTTTATGAACAATGGGGTAATCTGACAAATATTTTTTCCCAAAAATTAGCAAAAATGAACTATTCCGCTTTCATAAATTATGCTAGTCTTTTTATTAATTCAACATTCAACATTTATAGATAAAAAATAAATTGTTGATTTGATTTCCATTCACAGAAGAAATACTAAAATCCATGCAGTTTTTTACAGTAGGATTGCCTAAAGAAACAAAACCTATCCCTGAATAAACCGGTGTTTTGGATCTCACTAAGTTAGCAACTACTAAATAATTGAAAACTGTTTGAGTATTTTTTCACTATTTACAAAATTCTCCACAGAGTGTTTATTATTTTTGTAACGATTTTGGCAACTTTGATGAGTCTAATCATCTAAAATAGGTTATCCTGGACTTTCACAACTGGCAATTTCTATAGCAATCCTAAATGAAATGTGAACATCTCTTATTTTCCTACCTCTGTGTCCTCTGTGTCTGGAGTGGTTCGTTAAAAAAACTAGTTCATAACTCAAATAGGATTACTATATATCAACATACACAACATTGTTATCCAATAGGTAAAACATTCAATGATTAAGAGATAAAACCACTTCCAGTTTAAGTATGTCCTTTTGCCAGTTATTAACACAATGTAATTGACACTTTTTATAGCGGTAATCACGCTTGGTGCAATATAATCGAGGGCGCAAGCCCTGCGCCCCTAGAAACTTTACAATTTGCTGACTGGATTTCATTATTCACAAGTTGAGTATTTTCTAGTATTTATTCACGAATACAAGGTTCTAAAATTGTGGAAAAATATCCAAAAAATACTCAAAATTTTGTTAAGTCAAGCATTTAAACTTACCTGCGGCACGCATAAATGCAGATTGGATAACTATCTGTCAATAGTCTGCTGCACAATTCACGGTACTCAAAATTAGTCTATGTCCTATGTCTTGCTCCCCTCAAAAGATAGACACCATAAAAAGTTCTTTGACGGAATTAGAAGCCCAAATTAATAGTTTTGAACAGGCTGTGCTGAAGTTTATAGAGGAAGGAAAAATGAATTCAGAAAACTTAGAAAACTCAATGAATTCCATGTCAAATAAGGAAATTAATAGAAAACTGCACACAACTCCTATAGCTATTATTGGCATGAGTTCCTTAATGCCTCAGTCGAGAACATTAAGAGATTACTGGCAAAATATTGTTAATAAAATTGACTGTATTACGGATGTTCCTTCTAGCCATTGGAGTGTAGAAGATTACTATGATCCTAATCCGAGAACAGCAGAAGATAAAACTTATTGTAAACGTGGTGGGTTTATTCCTGAAGTTGATTTTAACCCGATGGAATTTGGGATTCCCCCCAGCATTTTAGAAGTTACAGATGTTTCGCAACTATTAAGTTTGGTAGTTGCTAAAGAAACAATGGAAGATGCTGGCTATGGTGACTCCCGTGAATTTAGCCGCGAAAATATCGGCGTGATTTTGGGTGTGGCTATGGGCAAACAATTGGGAATGCCATTAGCTGCCAGATTAGAATATCCGATTTGGGAAAAGGTGCTAAAAAGCAGTGGTTTGTCTGACGAAGATACTAAAAAAATCGTTGATAAAATCAAATCTGCCTATGTGAAATGGGATGAAAATGCTTTCCCTGGAATGTTAGCAAATGTGGTTGCTGGCAGAATTGCTAACCGTCTCAACTTTGGTGGGACAAACTGTGTAGTTGATGCTGCCTGTGCTAGTTCCTTTGGGGCATTAAAAATGGCCATTAGTGAATTAGTTGAACATCGTAGCAATATGATGTTAACTGGTGGGGTAGACACCGATAACACAATCATGGCTTACATTTCCTTCAGCAAAACTCCTGCGGTTACTCCTAGCGATAATGTCAAACCATTTGATGCTAAATCCGATGGGATGATGTTAGGTGAAGGGATTGGGATGATTCTCCTCAAACGCTTAGAAGATGCCCAAAAAGATGGGGATAAAGTCTATGCGGTAATCAAGGGAATTGGTACTTCTAGTGATGGGCGTTATAAGAGTATTTATGCCCCTCGAAAAGAAGGACAAGTTAAGGCTTTAGAACGGGCTTATGATGATGCTGGTTTTTCTCCGGCTACTGTGGGTTTAATGGAGGCACATGGTACAGGAACAATGGCTGGAGATCCGATAGAATTTAGTTCTTTGCAGGATTTCTTTGGCAAATATGACAGCCAAAAACAACATATTGCTTTGGGAAGTGTGAAGTCCCAAATTGGACATACAAAAGCCGCTGCGGGTACTGCTAGTTTAATTAAAACTGCCCTAGCATTGCATCATAAAGTATTGCCAGCAACTATCAATATTACTGAACCAAATCCCAAATTAGATATTGAAAATTCTTCCTTTTATCTAAATACTCAAACTAGACCTTGGATAAAGGCAGAAGGTGAAACTCCTCGACGGGCGGGTGTGAGTGCCTTTGGTTTTGGTGGCACAAATTACCACGTTGTTTTGGAAGAATACGAACCGGAACAACAAAGTTCCTATCGTTTACATGGTGCTGCGGGTGAGGTGCTGTTGTTTGGTGCTACTCACGGGGAATTAATTAGCAAGTTAGAAGCGACTTTAAATAATTTGCAAGCTGATGATGGGGAAAGATTTTATTCCCAATTAGTTCTAGATTGTCAATCTCTAACTATTCCTAAAACTGCGCTCAGAATTGGATTTGTATCCGAGAATTTACAAGAGGCTTGTAAGTTGCTGGAAGTGGGAATTGGTTTATTAAAAAGTAAGCCTGATGCAATTTCTTGGGAACATCCTCAAGGTATTTATTACCGTGCTACTGGCATGGATTTAGGTGGAAAGGTTGTCGCTTTATTCTCTGGACAAGGTTCTCAATACTTGGAAATGGGACGAGAAGCGGTGATGAATTTCCCTAGCTTGCGACAGTTGTATGGGAAGATGGATCATCTGTTCAAGCAGGGTAATTTGCAACCTGTTTCTGAAGTGGTTTTCCCTCGTTCTAGCTTTGATGAAGTTGAGAAAAAAGCCCAAGTTGCAACTTTGCAAAGAACGGAATATGCACAACCGGCAATTGGGGTGTTTAGTGCTGGTTTGTATGGAATTTTGCAACAGGCTGGTTTTAAGGCAGATTTCGCCGCTGGTCATAGTTTTGGGGAATTAACGGCTTTGTGGGCTGCTGGAGTGTTGAGTGAGGCTGATTATTTGTTCCTAGTAAAAGCTAGAGGACAGGCTATGGCTGCACCCAAAGACCCAGATCATGATGCTGGTAGTATGTTGGCGGTGAAGGAAGATATTAGCAAGATTGAACCGCTGTTGAAGCAGTTTCCCAAGGTGAGTGTTGCTAATTTTAATTCTCCTACGCAAATTGTTTTAGCGGGTCCAAAGCTGGAAATTGAGAAAATCCAAGCTGCTTGCCAAAAATTAGGATACAGTGCGGTTTTATTACCTGTGTCTGCGGCGTTCCATACTCCGTTGATTGCTTTCGCACAAAAGTCCTTTGCGATCGCCACTAAATCGGTAACTTTCCAAAGTCCGCAAATTCCGGTTTTTAGTAATGTCACTGGTAAACATTATCCGCAAAATGCAGCGGCGATTCAAAAGAATTTAGAAAGCCATTTGGCTAGTTCGGTACTGTTTAAACAGGAGATTGAAAATATCTATGCCGCTGGTGGTTATTGCTTCGTAGAATTTGGACCCAAACGGGTGTTGAGTAACTTGGTAAAAGATATTTTAGGCGATCGCCCCCATCTTACCATATCTCTTAATCCCAGTGCTTCCAAAAACAGCGATCGCTCCCTCCGAGAAGCCGCCGTCCAATTGCGCGTCATTGGCATGAATTTGGGCAATCTTGACCCCTACAAACTCCCTGCCGTACTTCCCCCCATTTCTACCAAAAAGACCCTCAGCGTCAAATTAACTGGCATTAACTACATTTCCGACAAAACCAAAAACGCCTTCAAAGAAGCCTTACAGGACGGACACAAAATTTCAGGAGTTCAGGAACGTAGGGGCGCGGTCTCCGCGCCCAATTTGGAAGAAGTTCAGGAATTCAAGAGTTTAGAAATACAAACTCCTGTAATTGCCAAAATTCCCTCAACCAACGGACATAACGGCAACGGTAACGGTAACGGACATAAAAAACAACCCCTCATTGAAACCCAGTTCCAGCTACAGCATCAGATGACTACCACTGCAACCATTCAAAAACAATCCAATCCACAACTGTTCGCACCCCAATCCAGCGAGAAGATGCAAACACCAGATAAACTGATAAATTGCCAACAAATTCTCACCAGCTTAGAACAACTTCTGAGCCAGTTCCAACACAACCAAAGCGAGAATTTAGAAGTTCACAGCACCTATCTCAACCATCAAATAGAATACGCCAAAACCTTCTTTCAATTAATGCAGCAGCAAAACACCTTATTTGCTAATGCTAAATCATCCGCTGAAGCCGCTCAAATTAAGCAAGTAATCATGGAAAGCTTAGAGCGGAGTATGATTCAGTTTCATTCCCAACAAGGTGAAACCCTCCGTATTCATGAACAATATTTGCGGGAACAGATAGAATATACCAAACACTTTTTCCAACTCATTCAAGAAGAATATTCTCAACTTATTTCTGACACCCAAGCAGCCCCCTCTGTAGGGGCGGGGTCTCCCCGCCCTACCCCCACCGTTAATATTATCCCCCCCCAACCAGTACCAGTAATTGAGCCGAAAATTCAATTAGAAGCACCTATTCCCACAGTAATTAAAGTTGCAGAACCTGTAATTGCAGCGCCAGTCATTGAACCTGAACCAATTATTATTCCCCAGTCCCCAGTTGCATTTGTCCCAGAACCCGCACCTGTAAGCAGCAACTTAAATCTGGATGATCTAGCTAACAACCTCTTAAGCATCACCAGCGAAAAAACTGGTTATCCTATCGAAATGCTAGAACTCGATATGGACATGGAAGCGGACTTAGGAATTGACTCCATTAAACGGGTAGAAATTCTGGGAGGATTGCAGGAATTATACCCAAACTTACCTAAACCCAACCTCGAAGAACTGGCAGAAAAACGTACCATTGGTCAAGTTGTCGAATATCTGCAAGGACAGGGAACAGGTGACAGGTTACAGGTGACAGGTGACAGTTTAGAGGTAACAGGTGACAGGTTACAGGTGACAGGTGACAGTAACGAATATGCAGATTTAGGACAAACCCTGTTAAACATCACCAGTGAAAAAACAGGTTATCCGGTGGAAATGCTGGAACTAGACATGGACATGGAAGCCGACTTAGGGATAGATTCCATCAAACGGGTAGAAATACTGGGAGCAATGCAGGAAGCGTATCCTGACTTACCCAAACCCAATATAGAAGAATTAGGCGACCTACGGACAATCGGACAAATTGTTAACTACCTCCAATCACTGGTGGGAGGTGAAAAAAAAAAGCCGCACATTGATGTTAACTCGATAGTTGACCTCATCCCACCCACCGTAGGGGCGGGGTCTCCCCGCCCAGGCTCTCCTGAAGTGGTTGATTTAACCCCACCACCTATCGTAGATCCTAATCTTCCCCGTCGTCCTGCTCAACTTAAAACCTTACCCAGACCGGATTTTTTAGAAGCGCAGCTACCCGAAGGACACATTGGTTTAATTACAGATGATGGTTCTTTAACTACCACTAAACTCGCCCATGCACTGATAGAACAAGGTTGGAAAGTAGTAGTTTTGAGTTTCCCCCAATCATTAGTTCCCGAACAATTGCCATTACCAGCAGGTGTTACCCGCGTTACCTTGGCAAATATGAGTGAACAACATCTGCAATTATTATTGCAAAGTGTAACTACTAAACACGGACCGATTGGGGCATTTATTCACCTCCACCCTCAATTTACACCGGAAAAACCTGGACATATTTCCTATCCCGAAGCAGAAAAGGCGATTCTTAAACAAGTGTTTTTAATGGCAAAACATCTGAAAGCAACTTTGAATAATGCCGCATCTTTACCAGGAAGAACCAGTTTTTGTACAGTTGCCCATCTTGACGGTGAATTTGGCTTAGGACATCAAACTAATTTTAGTGCGATCGCTGCCGGTTTGTTTGGTTTAACAAAAAGTTTGCGCTGGGAATGGCCACAAGTCTTCTTCCGAGCAATTGACCTCAATCCCACTTTAGATCCTCACGAATCTGCCCAATATATCGTTGCTGAATTGCACGATTCTAATCGCTACATTGGGGAAGTTGGTTATGGTAATCAAGGAAGAGTAACCCTAGTTGCTAAAGCTGAATAATTTATATAGTGGGTATTAATTACCCACTATACCAATCCTAAATAAAATGTGAACATCTCTTATTTTCTTACCTCTGTGTCCTCTGTGCCTCTGTGGTTCGTTAAAAAACTAGTTCATAACTCAAATAGGATTGCTATATTTCAACAATTATTCTCTTCTTTTTAGAAGAATCTGGATTAAATGAACCACGAAGGGATGAAGAACACGAAGGAAGAAAAGAAGAAGAGAGGGATGATTTTTTCGATTTAGATTCTGTTTGATATTTTGATTTTTACGTGAGGGTTTATGACTGCAACAGTTCAAGTTAGTCCATCTTCTGTCTTTGTTGTCAGTGGTGGCGCAAAGGGAATCACTGCTCAATGTACTATTAAATTAGCTCAACAACAACCTTGTAAATTCATTCTTTTAGGTCGTTCTGAAATTACCGCAGAACCGGAATATGTTAGTGATTATTTTGAAGATTCGGCTTTGAAAAAGCGCATTATGGAAAATTTGATTTCTCAAGGTGAGAAACCAACACCCATGATGGTACAAAAGATATTTAATCAAATTAATTCTAGTCGAGAAATTAAAAAAAACTTAGCAGCTATTGAAGCCACCGGAGGAACGGCTGAATATATTAGTGTTGATGTCACTGATACTGTAAAATTGCAAGCCAAACTCCAGGAAATTTCTCAAAAAGTTGGTCAAATTACTGGCATTATTCACGGTGCTGGTAACTTAGCCGATAAGTTAATTGAAAAAAAGACAGAAGATGATTTTGAGAAAGTTTACACAGCCAAAGTTCAGGGTTTAGAAAATCTCCTCAATTGTGTTAATCCCCAGCAATTACAACATTTAGTATTGTTTTCTTCCGTGACTGGATTTTATGGTAATATCGGTCAAAGTGATTATGCGATCGCTAACGAAATTCTCAGTAAATCAGCCCATTTGATGAAACAATATAACCCCAATTGTCATGTAGTCGCAATTAACTGGGGTGGTTGGGATAGTGGCATGGTGACACCACAATTAAAAAAAGCATTTGCCGAAAGAGGAATTGATATTATTCCCGTAGAAATTGGCACACAAATGTTAGTTAATGAACTGCATCCAGCCTATCAAGATTATCCACAAGTTGTCATTGGTAGTCCCATGAAACTACCACCTGCTCCTTTAGGTTCAGAACTCCGCAGCTATCGCATTCGCAGACGAATGACATTAGCAGAAAACCCTTTTTTACACGATCATACAATTGCCGGTTCACCAGTATTACCAGCCACCTGTGCTAAATCATGGATGGTAAATGGCTGTGAAGAACTTTATCCAGGGTACACATATTTTAGTTGCCAAGACTTCAAAGTTTTAAAAGGCATCACCTTTAATTCTACCTTAGCTGAAGAACATATTTTAGAACTAAAAGAAGTTGCCAAAGTTGATGGTGATTTTGTCGAATTTCAGACCAAAATATTGAGTAAAACCCCCGAAGGTAAAACTCATTATCACTTTAGTTCTTTGATAAGACTGGTAAAAAATATGCCAGAAGCACCCATTTATGAAGCAATGGATCTCAGAGAAGATAATATAGTCACTGATACAGCCAGAGAGTTTTATCAAAATAGTGACTTATCCCTCTTTCATGGTCCTGCATTCCAGAAAATTACCAAAGTTTTAAATATTAGTCCAAAAAAACTCACAGCCGAATGTTGTTGGCAAGAAATCACAGCCAAGGAACAAGGACAATTCCCCGTAAAATGGCACAATCCTTATATCATTGATTTGAGTACCCAAACATTATGGTTGTGGTTAAACTACATCCATAAAGAAGTTTGTTTACCAGGACAATTAACATACTGTGAACAGTATGCAGCAGTACCATTTAACGTCCCCTTTTATGTTTCCTGTGAAATCATAGCCAAAACCGACACAGGTGCAACAGTCAACTTCATTATTCACAATCGTGAAGGAAAAATCTACTCCAAAATCTTAGGAGCAAAAGCCGTAATTTGGCCAATGAAAATGTTAAATAAAAAGTAAGAATCTAAATCCAGTAGGTTGAGTAGAACGAAGTGTTCGCGTAGCGTGCCGAAGGCATAACCCAACATTTCTAAACCTTTTTTGGGTTTCCTTCCGTCAACCCAACCTACAATTTACTTTCTTTCTTCTTTCTTCTTTCTTCTTCCTTCGTGTTCTTCGCTCCTTCGTGGTTAATTTCTCTTAATTATCTTCCTGCGTCATAAATCCGTAAACATTGGGGAATCGCGTAAATCCTAAATAACATAGGGAAAAGAGTAAATAATATCTCCTTCCCTCATCCCCCAATGAGGATTTCAAAAGTGGAAAAAATAGCAATCATCGGGTTATCTTGCCTATTTCCCGATGCGAATAATCCTGAAGAATTTTGGCAGAATCTCACCGCAGAAAAAGATTCCACATCATCCATAACTGTAGCGGATTTGGGAATAAATCCCGCTATATTCTACGATCCAAATAAAGGTAAACCGGAAAAATTCTACTTTCAAAAAGGTGGATTTATCCGCGACTTTAAATTTGATGCTAACGAGTATAACTTACCTGCGGCATTTCTTGAAAGCTTAGATAATACCTTTAAATGGTCATTGTACGCTGCCAAACAAGCCATCATTCAAAGTGGCTATTGGGGAAATCAAACTGCACTTGCCAAATGTGGCGTAATTTTAGGAGCTTTAGGATTACCAACCAAAGCTTCTAATCAATTATTTGCTCCTATTTATCAGCAAAATATTCAACCTGCAATTGGTGAACTATTACAGGAAAAAGACTTTCATTTAGGAGGTTTATCAACCTCTACAAAAGTCTCTCCATACAATGCTATGGTTTCCGGTTTACCCGCTGCCATAGTTTCCAAAGCATTTTCTCTATCTGCTACCAATTTCTGTATAGATGCTGCTTGTTCCTCATCATTTTATGCCATTAAATTAGCATCTCATTATCTGCAATCTGGTAAAGCAGATTTGATGTTAGCTGGTGCTATTAGTTGTTCAGATCCATTATTTATTAGAATGTTATTTTCTGGTATTCAAGGATATCCAGATAATGGCATTAGTCGTCCTCTTGATAAATCATCACGCGGGTTAATTACCTCCGAAGGAATTGGCATGGTAATGCTCAAAAGATATAGTGATGCTATTAGAGACGGAGACAAAATACTGGCAACAATTTGTGGTAATGGACTATCTAATGATGGTAAAGGAAAACATCTTCTCAGTCCTAATCCCCAAGGGCAAACTCTAGCATATCAAAGAGCTTATTCTGAAGCTAAACTCAACCCCCAAACTATTGATTATTTAGAGTGCCATGCCACTGGTACTCCATTGGGAGATACCACAGAATGCAATTCAATTGAAGATTTTTTTAGTCCATATCAAGCAGCACCATTAGTAGGTTCAACCAAAACAAATGTTGGTCATTTACTTGTAGCTGCCGGCATGGTAGGCATAACCAAGACAATTTTAAGTATGTCTCATGGCGCTATTCCTCCAACTATTAATGTGACTCAACCTATAGGTTCAGAAAACAATGTTATCTCTCCAAAAAACATTGTTAGAACGCCTACGAAATGGCCGAGTCAAGGAACTAAAAGAGTAGCTTTAAGTGCGTTTGGTTTTGGTGGAACAAACTCTCATATCATTCTAGAACAGGGGAAGTAAGCAAATGAATATTCAGCAAAACAAGACCACAAAAATGGTAATTGTCGGCATGGATGCCTTTTTTGGAGAATGTCGAGAATTAGATGCCTTTGAAAGCAGTATTTACGACGGAAAACAACATTTTATTCCTCTACCAGAATCAAGATGGCATGGTATTAATGAGCAAGAAACCTTACTGCGAGAGTATGGTTTAGAAGCTGGCAAAGTCCCCCAAGGAGCGTATATTGATAATTTTGAAATTGATACCTTAGCTTACAAAATCCCTCCTAATGAAGTTGAAAAAATCAACTCACAACAACTTTTATTATTAAGAGTTGCTGACCATGCCCTCAAAGATGCGGGAATTTCACCTAATAGTAACGTAGCGGTAATCATTGCCGCAGATACAGAATTATCCGTACACCAACTCCAGCAAAGATGGAATTCATCTTGGCAACTTAAAGATGGTTTAAATGGGGCAGAAATTGCCTTATCACCAGCAAAAATTAATCAATTAGAAGGCATCGTTCAAGATAGTATTCACAATCAAGTCGAACTGAGTGAATATCTCAGTCACGTTACCAATATTATGGCTAGTCGAATTTCCTCTTTATGGAATTTATCTGGTCCATCTTTTACAATTAGTGCCGTTGAAACAGCCGCTTTTAAAGCCTTAGAATTAGCGCAAATGCTGCTAGATACTCATGAAGTAGATGCTGTAGTTGTGGGTGCTGTTGACTTAGCAGGAGGTGTAGAAAATGTCTTATTGCGAAGTCAATTTGGCAAAATTAATACAGGAGTCAATACTTTAAGTTTTGACGAAAAAGCCAATGGTTGGAATGTGGGAGAAGGTGCAGGTGCAGTAGTTCTTAAACGTCATGATACGGCATTAGCAAACAATGAACGTATCTATGCAGTAATTGATGGTATTAGCATTGGTCAATCTTCCTCAATGGCTATAGATAGCCATACCATTACCCAAGTCTGTCAACAAGCTTTTCAACAAGCTGGCATTGAACCCACAAAAGTCAATTATTTGGAAGTCTGCGCTAGTGGTATTCCCGCAGAAGACGAAGCTGAAATTAACGGTATCCTCCAAGCTTATCCTGCCGTTGGCAATGGGTTACACTGCGCTATAGGTAGCGTTAAATCCAATATTGGTCATACCTTCGTTGCGTCTGGAATTGCCAGTTTAATTAAAACTGCACTGAGTATTTATCACAGATATATTCCTGGAACACCCAATTGGTCAGGTGTCAAAACACCGCAAGTATGGGAAGGTAGTCCTTTCTATGTTGCTACTGAGTCTAGACCTTGGTTTTTGCAAAAAGAAGTCAAATCTCGAATTTCTGCAATTAATAGTATGGGTTGTGACGGTTCTTTTGCTCATGTTATTTTATCAGAAGAAACCCAACAACCAGAACGCACCAGCAAATATTTAGAATCCAGACCTTTGTATTTATTACCCATTGTCGCAGATGATCAATCTAGCTTATTAACAGCATTAGATCATTTGCAAGCAACAATTGAAAATACGGATTCTCTCAAAAATATTGCGAGTCAAACCTTTGTTAAATTTCAACAGCATTCTCAAAGTAAATACACCTTATCTCTAACTGGACGCAATCAAAAAGAATTAATCAAAGAAATTAATTCTGCGAAAAAAGGTGTAACTAATGCCTTTGCAAATGGTAAGGATTGGCAAACCCCCATAGGTAGTTATTTTACACCAAAACCCCTGGGTAAAGATGGAGAAATTGCCTTTGTTTATCCCGCTGCTGTTAATACTTACCTGGGTATTGGTCGGAGTCTTTTCCGTTTATTTCCTAAAGTCTTAGATGATGCCATTATCAAAAGTCTTTATGAACGGGCTGCGGATGTGGAAAAATTGGTATTTCCGAGAAGTTTGAGTAAATTGTCAACTCGACAATTAGAAACTCTAGAAAAGAAATTGTTGGATGATTCCTGGGCAATGTTTGAAGCAGAAGTGCTTTTTACCAGATTAATCTCCACCATTATCACCGAGGATTTTAACATTAAACCTAAATATATCTTCGGATATAGCTTAGGTGAAACTAGCATGATGGTTGCTCAAGGAGTATGGAGCAATTTTTATGAAGTCAGTCACACATTTAACTCATCAGCTTTATTTGGAGATAGATTATCAGGTCCTAAAAATGCTGTCCGTGAGTATTGGGGACTACCAAAAACTGACATATTTCCAGAAAATAAGTTATGGGCTAACTACGTTCTCATGGCTACTCCAGACCAAGTTAGAGAATGTTTAAAAAATGAAACTCACGTTTATTTGACACAGATTAATACAGCAGAAGAAGTATTAATTGCCGGAGAACCAGCCGCGTGTGAACGAGTAATTAAAACCCTGGGTTGTAATTCCTTTCCTGCTCCTTTTGATCATGTAATTCATTGTCAAGCAATGCAATCAGAATCTCAAGAATTGGAAAAGTTATACACTATACCAGCGCGAAAAATACCGGGAATTAAGTTTTATTCTGCGGCTGAATATCAATCAATTGAACTTGACAGCCAAGAAATTGCTCACAAGATTGCCAAAGGATTATGTCAACAACTCGACTTTCCCCGCTTAGTTAATCGCGTCTATAGTGACGGTGCAAAAATATTTATTGAAGCCGGTGCTGGTGGTATTTGTTCACGTTGGATAGATAAAAATCTAGCTAATCAAGAACATCTTACCGTATCCCTAAACCGACGGGGTACAGATGATCATACCTCCCTAATTAAAGCATTAGCAAAACTATTGAGTCATCAAGTAAACTTGAATCTCGCTCCTTTATATAACCTATCCTCAGAAAATACCCAACAGAAAAAAGCTGCACTGAGGAAAGTTACATTAGGTGGTAATTCCATGACTTCTGCAATTTTAAATGCAGAAAATCGGAAAATTTTTGCTAATAACCAGAAGCAAACAATTTTTACTCAGCCAGAGTATAAAATCACCAATTCCCTACAGACAACGGAAAAAATAGCACCCACAGAGATTTACTCCAAACCCCAACCCAAGCTACAGAAAAATACCATGAAAACGATCATGGAGAACGGTTTGGAATTGTCAAAGAAACTAAAATTCTTTGAGTCAACAAAAATCTTAAAGCCCAACATAAATCAAGAATCTGGTGAAAAAATTAGCATGAATGATTTAAAAAAAGCTCAGTATCAAAACTTGAGTAACAATACTGCTAAATTAACCAAAACCCACACAAACTTCTTAGCAGCTAGACAGGATTTCAGTCAGCAAATGAGCGAAATTATTCAATTGCAACTAGCTTGCGCTCAAAACTTACTCAAGGAAGAGAAATAATTCACCTAGTGTTAAGTGTAAAACTCTTTTTTAACTAACCACAGAGGCACAGAGGACACAGAGGGAAGAAAAAATGCTGAACTGAACTGTATTCAGAAATAGCCTGAAAATTACACTAAGACGTAAAAAGATTAACGCTCTTTCTCTGTACCTCTGCGCCTCTGCGCCTCTGCATGAGCCAAATTCTTCATTTCACATCCTTTGCTTATAAATTGAGGAATAATTACCTTGACAACAATCGAGACGGTACTAAATAAACACGATAATGGACTGGGATTTTTCACCTGTAATCATCATCAAAACCAAATTTGGAAAGGTTCATTAGATTGTGTGAGCTTTGAAAAAAGTGCCATCAAAGATAAACTATTAACATCAGATAAACCTTGCTATATTATTAAAATAGCAGGAAGAATTGGTGCTACTAATGATGGTTATTTAGCACTTGCTGATAATGGTTCATCTGGACAAGCAGAACTTTTAATCTCACTTCCACCCCTACGTTTACAACAACTTGGCGACCCTAGTTTTCTCGCCGCTTATGGTGTAAAATATGCCTATATGACCGGAGCAATGGCTGGGGGTATTGCTTCTGAAGAAATGGTAATTGCCCTTGGAAAAGAGAAAATTTTAAGTTCCTTTGGTGCAGGTGGTTTACTTCCAGAACGGTTAGAAACTGCGATTAATACTATTCAAAAAGCGTTACCTAATGGTCCTTATGCTTTCAATTTAATTCACAGTCCTAACGAACCAGCTATTGAACGCCGCGCTGTAGATTTATATCTGAAATATGGTGTCAGAACTGTAGAAGCATCAGCATTTTTAGACTTAACTCCTAACATCGTTTATTATCGAGTTGCTGGGTTAAGATTAAATGCCGCTAATCAAATTGATATCAGAAATAAGGTCATTGCTAAAATTTCTCGTCGGGAAGTTGCCACTAAATTTTTGCAACCCGCACCAGAAAGAATCCTCAAAGAATTACTTGAACAAGGACTAATCACGGAACTGCAAGCTAATTTGGCTAGACAAGTGCCAATGGCTGATGATATTACTGTTGAAGCTGATTCTGGTGGTCATACAGATAATCGTCCTTTAGTATGTTTATTACCTTCAATTATTTCCCTCCGAGATGAAATTCAAGGGCAATATAATTACTCAGTTCCGATTAGAGTTGGCGTGGCTGGAGGTATTGGTACACCAGAAGCAGCATTAGCTGGTTTTATCATGGGTGCTGCTTATATTGTGACTGGTTCAATTAATCAATCTTGTGTGGAATCTGGTGCTTGTGAACATACTAAAAAGTTGTTAGCACAAGCAGAAATGGCAGATATGACAATGGCTCCCGCCGCCGATATGTTTGAAATGGGAGTCAAATTACAAGTTCTCAAACGGGGGACGATGTTTCCCATGCGATCGCAAAAACTATATGAATTGTATCGCACTTACGACTCTATTGAACAGATTCCCGCAGCAGAAAAAGAGAAGCTAGAAAAACAAATTTTCCGTAAAAGTCTTGCGGAAGTTTGGGAAGGTGCAGCGGCTTATTTATCCCAAAAGAATCCTGAAAAATTGGGTAAAGCTGTTAATAACCCTAAATTGAAAATGGCTGTCATCTTTCGTTGGTATTTAGGATTATCTTCTCGGTGGTCTAGCACTGGTGAAAAAGGTCGGGAAGTTGATTATCAAATATGGTGTGGTCCAGCTATGGGTGGTTTCAATGACTGGGTGCGTGGTTCATATTTGTCAGAACCTAATCAGCGTCATGTGGTTGATGTTGCTGACCAAATTATGAAGGGGACAGCATTTTTATATCGCAGCCATAGTTTAAAAATGCAGGGTTTGCAAATGCCTACTTATTACAGTCAATATCAGCCAATTCCTTCTACATTGGAGAAGTAAAAATGAATTTAAAACAGTCTCATAGTGCTGAAAGTATTCAAGCATTTCTAGTTTCTCATCTCGCAGAAGTTGTGGGAGTTGAAACTTCAGAAATTGATGTTAATGAAAACTTAGAAAATTATGGTTTGGATTCTGCTCAAGCCATGATGATTATTAGTAAATTAGAAGAATTGCTAGGTTTTAAACCTTCTGCTATTTTACTTTGGCATTATCCCAATATTGCGGCACTTTCCCAACGCTTGTCAGAAGAATCTGGTGATGGTTCTCAGCTACAAGATGCAGGTTCAAGCACAAATTCCCCTGTTGGTTTTGCTCCTCCTCTTCTAGATTTGGCTGCGGAAGCTGTTCTAGACCCCACTATTCAACCCATAGGCACTGCTGTTGCTATTACTAACCCTAAAAACATCTTTTTAACCGGGGGAACAGGTTATTTAGGGGCTTTTATTATCAAGGAATTACTAGAAGTATCGGCAGCAACTCTTTATTGTTTGGTGCGTGCCAGTAATGTGGAAGAAGGTAAGAGCAAATTAGAAAATAATTTGCAACAATATGGCATTTGGCAAGATGAATATAGTGCCAGAATTATCCCCATTATTGGGGATTTAGCACAGCCACATTTAGGAATTAATGGAGAACAATTTCAAAATCTAGCGGCTGATATTGATGTCATTTATCATAGTGCAGCTTTACTGAATTATGTTTATCCTTACTCAGCATTAAAAACAGCAAATGTTTTGGGTACACAAGAAGTTTTGCGTTTGGCTTGTCAAACTAAAGTTAAGCCATTGCATTATGTTTCTAGTGTGGCTGTTTTTGAATCCAGTGCTTATGCTGGTAAACTAGTTAAAGAAGATGATGATTTTCATGATTGGGAAGGTATTTTTCTCGGTTATTCCCAAACTAAATGGGTGGCAGAAAAATTAGTGAAAATTGCTGGTAGTCGAGGATTACCCATCACTATTCATAGACCTCCTTTAATTTCTGGAGATAGCCAAACTGGAATTTGTAATACCCATGATTTCATCAATTTGATGATTAAAGGTTGTCTAGAAATGGGTTCTTTCCCTGATGTAGATTATATGTTAGATATGTCTCCTGTTGATTATGTCAGCAAATCTGTTGTTTATCTTTCTCGACAAGAAACATCTCTAGGTAAAGCTTTCCATTTACAACATCCTCAACCTGCTTCTTTAAAATCTTTAGTTGATTGGGTGCGTTCTTTTGGATTTTCACTGAAGATGATTCCCTACGAAGAGTGGCAAGCAGAGTTAATTAATAATGTCACATCTCAAGACAATCCTTTATATACTTTGCGGCCATTCTTGCTAGAACGTTGGTCTGATGAACAAATCACAATTCCTGATTTGTATTTACAAGCAAGAAGACCAATTATCAGTTGTGAAGCAACTCTAGCAGCATTAAAAGGTAGTTCCATTGTTTGTCCGACCATTGATTCTCAATTGTTAATGACTTACACATCTTACTTAGTACAAACTGGTTTCCTAAGTCTTGCTTAATAAGCTGTTACGCAGCTAAATTTGATAACCATAATTTACTTGAACTTTGTAGTGCGGGCATCTTGCCCGCTAGAATTATACAAACTAAATGCACAACAGCTTATCAATTTTAGGTGAAGCTGCACATAATTATTAAATCCAGAGTTTATCCCCCTTCATCTGCGGTCAATTATTCTGGAAATATTAATTATATGCAGCTTGATTTTAATTTGTTATAATATAGGGATATTGGCAGAATTAGTTAGTGCCAATTTCAGCTAACTCAACTTTCTTAAAATGAACATAAAATGTCAGGGAACAGTTTTGATTACGGGTGCAGCTAATGGTATTGGTTATCAATTAGCTCGTATTTTTGCTGATAATAATTATCATCTAGTCTTGGTAGATAGACTAGCAGAAAAAATCACAAAAATAGCTGTTGATTTTGCAGAAGAGTTTAGAATTTCTGTTAAACCTATTATTAAAGATTTATCTATATCTACATCTCCTGAAGAAATTTTCACAGAATTACAAGAATCTGGTATTAAAGTTGATATTCTGGTAAATAATGCCGGGTTTGGTACTTATGGGTTATTTAATGAAACTAACCTCAAGACTGAATTGGAAATGTTGCAGGTAAATTTAGTTTGTCTGACCCATTTAACTAAGTTGTTTCTCAAAGAAATGGTTAAACAAGGTCATGGCAAGATATTAAATGTTGCTTCTGCGGCTGCATTTCAACCAGGTCCGTTAATGGCAGTGTATTTTGCCACTAAGGCTTATATTTTATCATTTTCAGAAGCGATCGCTAATGAATTGGAAGGTACAGGTGTCACCGTCACAGTTCTTTGTCCAGGTTCAACGGCATCTGCTTTTCATGAAAGAACCGGCATGGCAGATTCTAAAATGCTGAAGGGGAAAAATATGATGGATGCGGAAACTGTGGCTCAGATGGGCTATGATGCGTTAATGAGAGGAAAGACAATTGTTATTCCTGGGTTTATGAATAAAATGATGTCAAAATGTGTGAGGTTTATTCCGAGAAAAATTGTCACAAAAATTGTCAGAAGTATGCAGGAAGAGAAGTAGGGGTTTAGGACTGCTGAACCGTCACAAAATTAGATCATGATAGAATCTTATTAATATCACAATTATTAACTCTGTGTTGATATTATGCGAACACAAACACGATACTACACACCAGAAGAATACTTAGAACTCGAAGAACAAGCAGAGTATAAAAGCGAATATCGAGATGGAGAAATTATAGCTATGACTGGAGGAACAACAAATCATAATAAAATAGCTCTTAATTTCGCCGCTTCCTTAAAATACGGATTAAGAAAGAAAAACTATGCCGTTTATATTGGTGATGTCCGCTTGTGGATACCGCGTTATCGTCAACATACATACCCTGATGTGATGATAATTCAAGGAGAACCTATTTATGCTACTGAAAATACTACCACTGTGATGAATCCTTTATTAATTGCTGAAGTTTCATCTAAATCAACTAGTAATTATGACCAAAGTGATAAATTCATGTATTATCGTTCTATACCTGAATTTAAAGAATATATTTTAATCAATCAATATCAATATCATGTCATGCAATATGTGAAAACAAATGATGGTAAATGGATATTCACAGAGTTAGAATCGGAATCAGACATTTTAACATTACAAACTATAGATTTTCATATTGCTTTAAGTGAAATATATGAACAGGTAAATTTTACCCAAAGCAATGAAAATCAAGAATAATCATAATGTATCTTTGATATCCTGTATTTGATATCCTGTAATTGCTGTTACACTGATTTACCGGGAAAAACTATTAAATATAGAATTTTGCATATGGCATTGCTGAATTGAGGTATGAAATTCCCAAATTGAACCTTTAAAACTTTTACCTTTACGTCTTTGCGCCTTGGCGTGAGACTAAAATTCATACCCTTAATCAGCAACGCCGAATTTTGCATATTTAATCAATACCTTGTCCGTTTTTTCTAGGTTGGGTTAAGCGACAGCGCAACCCAACGCTTATGTTGGGTTTCATGCTAATTGCTCCGCAACGCTAACGCGAACAACCCAACCGACGAATCAAGGCTAGGTTTTTCCTAATCTGTAAGTAGGATGGGTTATGATGGGTTAATGCGAGAAAAAACAATTGTTATTCCTGGGTTTATGAATAAAATGATGTCAAAATGTGTCCGGTTTATTCCTAGAAAACTCGTCATAAAAATTGTCAGAAGTATCCAGGAAGACAAGTAAGCAGGTGAGCAGAAAAGCTGTTTTCGTTTTGTAGGGTGCGTTTCCTAACGCACCTTATTTAGGTATAACATATCTCATTAAAAGCATCTAAGTAGGTAGACGTGAAATAACCAAAATGTGTAACGATATGTAAATTCAGATCAATGCGTTATTGTTGTTGAGTTTTAGCCATTTCAAAAAACGAAATATATTTTGATTTTCCTCCGCCCACCTACTTAAATTTGACGAAGAACAACTTATAAAAGAAGGTTTAATTGAGCTAACAATTCAAACCTTTCAAGCTCCAGGTGGAGCAACAACTACAAAAGCTATTTACAAATTTTATTACCATTATGCTTATCCTCTAGGGATTTCCACAGAGAAACCTACTTTAGTACCTGATTATATCGAAGATAAAAATGGACATATTTTGCCTTATGTAAAATTTGTAGGAGGCTCACTTAAGATTGCCCAGAACGCCTTAAAAATACTCAATAACCTTTAATAAATTATGATTCATCAAAAACTACCTAATAACTGGCAAGAAAGAGAAAAATTACGTGATAAAGGTCAATTCTGGACACCAGAATGGGTGACAAAAGCGATGATTTCGTATATAGTAAAAGACACGGATTTGGTGTTTGATCCTGCTGCTGGAAAAGGAGCTTTTTTAAATGCTTTATTACAAATAAATCCCTCTATTAATTATTATGGAATTGATATAGATAAATATGTTTTAGAAGATGAAATTTATCAAAAAAATAGTTGCTTTGTAGAATTACGTGATTTTATCAAAAATCCTCCACAGAAAAAGTTTAACGCAATTATAGCTAATCCACCTTACATCAGACATCACCGAATTGATGAAAAGATGAAACAATTTCTCAAAGAGCTTTTTATAAAAATTACAGGTTTTACAATTGATGGTAGAGCAGGTTATCATATTTACTTTTTTGTGCAGGCGTTAAATTTACTTGATAAAAATGGTAGATTAGCTTTTATCATGCCTGCTGATACTTGTGAAGGAATTTTTGCTCAAAAACTGTGGCAATGGATTACTAAAAATTATTGTCTTGAATGTGTTGTTACATTTCATGAAAATGCGACACCTTTTCCCAAGGTTGATACCAATGCAATCATTTTTTTTATTAAGAAATCTGAACCTGTCCAGATAATTAAATGGATAAAGGCAAATGAAGCCAATGAGGAACTTTTTAATTTTGTTAAATCAGACTTTAAAGATACAAATTATATAACTCTGGAAATTAATAATCGAGAGTTAAAAGAAGGATTAGCAACAGGTTTATCAAGACCCAAACAAAATCATTGTGATTTTAAGTATCACCTCAATGACTTTGCAAAGGTGATGCGTGGTATTGCCACAGGAGCGAATGATTTCTTTTTTTTAACAACACAGCAGGTTCAAGAACTGGCAATTCCTGAAGAATTTCTTAAACTCGCAATTGGACGGACAAAAGATGTAACAGGAGATAAATTAACTATTGAAGATATCAAAAAATTAGAAGAAAATAATCGTCCCACAATTTTACTTTCAATAAATAGTAATGATAATATCCCTGAATCAGTTGCTAACTATCTTGAAGAAGGTGAAAAATTAGGTTTGCCTGACCGTCCCCTGATTAAACAACGTAAATTGTGGTATAAAATAGAATATAGAGAAGTGCCACCCATATTATTTGCTTATCTTGGTACACGCAATTCCCGGTTTATTAAAAATGAGGCTGGTGTTGTTCCATTAACAAGTTTTTTGTGTATTTATCCTATTTATGATGATGAACTATATATCGCTAATCTTTGTGAGGCTTTAAATGATCCTGAGACAATTAAAAATCTTAGACTGGTAGGCAAAAGCTATGGTTCTGGAGCAATTAAAGTTGAGCCTCGTAATCTTGATAAAGTTCCTATTCCAGAACATATAGTAGATAAATATAACTTAAGCCGACAAAAATATAAAACTAAAAGTCAGCAACTTGAACTGTTTTAAGCTGTTACACAGATAAATTTAAGGCTCTTGAGTACATAATATGCAAAATCTGAACAAAGAAATCTCATAAAGCTTGCTGTGTAGAAGAAATAAGCCATATTTTTGAATATTATGGCAAAATTTTTTCTCTTTGCCCTGTTCCCTGTTCCCTATTACCGACTGGTAACTTACCATAACAAGTACCGAAGAGCCAAATTTAATAAATAAATAGCATTACCTTGATTTTTAATTGTGCGTATTTAATAAGTAAGACCTCCTTTATTGTTCCATAGGCGCATTTAATTGCTTTGTTTGTTTTCTCTTTCATATCCTGTAATTGCTGTTACACATATACGGCGGGAAAACCTATCAAATAGAGAAATTTGCATATTTAATGAGGCTTTGGTGGGTGAAGGTATGATTTTTCAGGCTTCGCCCCGCTTCGCTAACACGCAGAGGCGCAGAGAGTAAGAGTTTGAGAAATAGAATGTTTGATTTTTATACCTCAATTCAGCAAGGTCCATATTTAATGATTAGTTGTTCTTCTAGTTATCATTGACTAATATTTACTCATAAGATATAAAAAACACGGGTTTCATGTCGAAATATTAAGGAATATTGTATTTATATCAAAACCTGGAGATACAAAGGAAATTCAGCCAAAAGTCCGTGATAGGATACTTTGGGAAAATATTCATAATTAGGAGAAAACCTTTGACACTACGGGTTGCTGTTGTGGGTTCGGGACCTGCGGGTTCATGCGCTGCCGAAACCCTAGCTAAAGCTGGGATTGAAACCTATTTGTTTGAGCGCAAGTTAGATAACGCCAAACCTTGTGGGGGTGCTATTCCCCTCTGTATGGTGAGTGAGTTTGACTTACCACCGGCAATTATTGACCGTCGGGTACGGAAGATGAAAATGATTTCTCCTTCTAATCGTGAAGTTGATATCAATCTGATAAATGAAGAAGAATATATAGGAATGTGCCGCCGCGAAGTGCTGGATGGTTTCTTGCGAGACCGGGCGGCAAAATTAGGGGCAAATTTAATTAACGCCACTGTTCATAAAGTTGATATCCCTGGGAACAATACCGACCCCTATACCATTCACTACGTTGACCATACAGGGGACGGGGCGCAAGGCGTTACCAAAACCCTAAAGGTGGATTTAATCGTGGGCGCTGACGGGGCAAATTCCCGCATTGCCAAGGATATGGGTGCTGGAGATTACAATTATGCGATCGCCTTCCAAGAACGCATTCGTCTTCCCCAAGACAAAATGGACTATTACAACGACCTCGCCGAAATGTACGTTGGCGATGATGTTTCCACCGACTTCTACGCTTGGGTATTCCCCAAATATGATCACGTAGCGGTAGGTACTGGCACAATGCACATTAACAAAGCCAAAATCAAACAATTCCAAGCTGGTATTCGCGCCCGGGCTTCAGAAAAACTCGCCGGCGGTGAAATCATCAAAATCGAGGCACACCCCATCCCTGAACATCCCCGCCCCCGTCGCGTTGTCGGTCGCATAGCCTTGGTAGGAGATGCGGCTGGTTATGTTACCAAGTCCTCCGGGGAAGGTATATACTTCGCTGCTAAATCTGGCAGAATGTGCGCTGAAGCCATTGTGGAAGCCGCTAACGGTGGGGCGCGGATTCCCACGGAACGAGACCTCAAAGTGTACATCAAGCGTTGGGATCAGAAATACGGACTCACCTACAAAGTATTAGACATTCTTCAAAACGTCTTCTATCGTTCCGATGCTACCCGTGAAGCATTTGTAGAAATGTGTGATGACATGGATGTACAAAAGCTAACTTTTGATAGTTATCTCTATAAAACTGTAGTTCCCGCTAACCCCTTTACCCAGTTAAAAATTACTGCCAAAACCCTTGGTAGTTTAATTCGTGGTAGCGCCCTTGCACCCTAAATATAGGAAATCAGAAGCCAGAAATTCGTTTCTGGACTTCTTGTTTTTGGGTGAATTACATATTATTTTTGTTTCACCCCCAAACGCAAAGGCGCGGAGAAAGTCTAATAACCTCAGAGAAATGATTAATATAGCAGATAGAGTTTATCTTAGTATTGCTAGTCTCTGGGAAATTGCTATTAAGTTGAATCTTGGTAAGTTATCACTACAACGAAGCTACGAAACTATTGGCGTTCGACTGGAATCTTCAGATATTCTTTTATTACCTATTTCATTTATTGATATGCTGTAACCATATTAGTATCTAGTAGATATCCCATTGACTTATTTCCGTTTCACTGCTTCATCAAATATTGCCATTTCTTCTGGTGTAAAATCATTTAATAAACCACTGATTGCTTCTACAGCTAACATTTTACTAATTCTTTCTGTTAAGTCATCTTCAGCAATTGTATCTATATCATCACCAGAATTTGGTTTAGTAAAAAGTTCGTATATTTTCTGAATCATTTTATCTTGTTCCAATCTTTCTTGATACACACTGTTATTAGCGATCAAATATTTTATGATTGCTGAGATGCGGTTAAAGGCAGTTTTTTCTTTTAGCGATGTGTTGTTCATATTTTTGTGAGATATTTTTGACAGTATACGTTATTATAGCATAGCCTCTTAACTCAACCGAGAAAATAAATAATCGCACTTAAAGAGATGTTTTTAATTTCAAACAGATGAATGGTGCGTTACATTTCATTAACTTCCCCTAAAATATCGGCGAAATGTAATAATTTCGTCATCAAATGAACCAATACAACAAGTTATTAGAGATAATGAGTAGTTTTATTTAATTTTTTTTCATAATCTTGGGTTCTGTTATCTAAGGGACTTCCAAGAAATAAAATCCCCAAAAATTCCTTGTGGTGCGGGACGAAAAGCCCGCTAATCATCAAGGACGGGCAGGATGCCCATCCCACAAAGTTGGGTAATTTATTTTTTGGTGTTCCCTAAGATTAACCGATAATATCGCGCTATTTAAGTTTTTTAATTGATGTAAATGATATAATAGTACGATAGTAACTTATGCGAAAGCATCGGGAGCGATCGCAATTTTAGGAAATTTCAGAAATGCCAAAGTTATTTATCAAGTAGGGTGTGTAAAGTCCTTGCGGGCATGGCTTCGCTTAGAGCGATAGCGTAACGCACCGAATATGGTGATAGTGGGTTAAGATTCCCATTTTTAAACAAATACCCCATCAATAGGGTGCGTTACATTTCATTAACGCACCCTACAAGATCAGCTAATAACGTCAAAAAGATGATTGATATATAGTTATTAAATATCCTCCCAGGTAATTGTCATCATCATTTCCTTATTAACATCGGTTATTTTAACTAATCTATTAGCTTGTCTTTCAATCGTTTTTTCAAAAATATTCCTGACAAGTCTAGCATTTCCAAAACTTTTGTTTTTTTCAAAATATAACTTTGTGAAGTGTTTCAGAAGTTTTTCTTTACCTCTTGGGGTTATTCTATAATGTTGTTGCTTACATATTCCCTCAAAAATATTTAATAGTTCTTCTGGTTTATAATCTTCAAAATAAAAATATCTATTAAATCTCGACTGTAACCCTGGATTAGCATTAATAAATATTGACATCTCATCACTATAACCAGCGACAATCACAACCACCCTATCTCGATAGTCTTCCATTCTTTTGAGTAAAGTATCTATCGCTTCTTGTCCAAAATCTTTCCCTGAATCTGCTGGTGCTAGTGCATAAGCTTCATCAATAAATAATACTCCATCTAATGCTGAATTTACAACTTCATCTACTTTTAAAGCTGTTTGTCCAACATAACCTGCAACCAACCCTGATCTATCAGTTTCTACAACATGGCCTTTAGCAAGTATACCTAGTTCTCTATATATTTCACCCATTAAACGTGCAACTGTGGTTTTACCAGTTCCCGGAGGTCCACAAAATACTGAATGTAGGGAAATAGAAATATTTGGTAAACCTTGTTCCTGACGCATTTTCTGAACTTTGAGAAAATTGATAAAAGTATTAATGTCATTTTTGACATTTTCCATTCCCACAAGGTGATTTAACTTAGTGATAACATCATCTAAACTTTGAGATTGAGAATTACGTTGACTGTTATTCTTTCCAGATATATTTAACTCACTCTTTAGGCGTAATAGTTCAATTTCAATTTCAGGATCTCGATAAGTCATAATTGATATTGATTGAGTGTTAATACAGGTGATTAACTTTAAATTATACTGTAAAACCTTGGATAACTGTCAACTATCTTGCCCAAAAACTTCCCGCACCTCCACCCCATGACAATCATTTAACTTTGATAAATCAAAGATTATAGCTATTGAGTACAACATTAATATTGATATATCTAGAAGATTTACTATTTGCTATAATCAAAATATTGGCTAAAAGTCAGAATAATTCATGAGTAATAATTGATAATTAATAAAACTGTAGAAAATATCACAAATTAACTTCCTGACTTTAGCTGTTTTCAATGCTTATCTTTTTGGTTTCTCTGCATAGATTAGTAAGGTGCGTCAGACGTTAAATCATACTTAAATTCGACTATTTATCAATCTGACGCACCCTACGGAAAAATTGAAACAACCACCAAAAGAGACACACAGAAGGAAAATCATGCCCAAATCTTATGCCACAATTGATGGTAACGAAGCTGTTGCCCGTGTAGCTTACAAATTGAATGAAGTAATTGCTATTTATCCGATTACCCCATCTTCAAATATGGGTGAATGGGCTGATGCTTGGATGTCGGAAAATAAACCCAATTTATGGGGAACAGTTCCCAGTGTCACCCAAATGCAAAGCGAAGGAGGGGCTGCTGCTGCTGTCCATGGGGCATTACAAACAGGGGCATTAAGTACAACTTTCACCGCTTCTCAGGGATTATTATTAATGATTCCTAACTTGTACAAAATTGCCGGAGAATTAACCAGTTTTGTTATTCATGTTTCTGCCCGTTCTTTAGCTACCCACGCTTTATCTATTTTCGGTGATCATAGTGATGTTATGGCTGCAAGGGCGACTGGCTTCGCTTTTTTGTGTTCGGCTTCTGTCCAAGAAAGTCATGATTTTGCTTTAATTTCTCATGCGGCAACTTTAGCAGCAAGAGTGTCATTTATGCACTTTTTTGATGGGTTTAGAACTTCCCATGAAGTGCAGAAAGTTGAGTTGTTATCTGATGAGGATTTACAAGCTTTCATTCCCCAATCTTTAGTATTTGCACATCGTCAACGGTGCTTAACTCCAGATAAACCAGTATTACGAGGAACGGCACAAAATCCTGATGTTTATTTTCAATCTCGTGAAAGTGCAAACCCTTATTATGATGGTTGTGCTGATATTGTTCAAACAATAATGGATAAATTTGGAGAACGCACAGGCAGATATTACAAACTCTATGAATATCATGGCGCACCCAAGGCAGAAAGAGTAATTGTAATTATGGGTTCTGGTTGTGAAACTGTCCATGAAACCGTAGATTATCTCAACAATCAAGGGGAAAAAGTCGGAGTTATCAAAGTGCGGCTTTTCCGTCCTTTTGATGTTGCCAGATTTATAGAAGCATTACCGAATAGTGTTAAATCTATTGCTGTTCTTGATAGAACTAAAGAAGCTGGAAGTGCGGGAGAACCTTTATATTTAGATGTGGTGACAGCTATTTATGAAGGGTGGAAAAAAACTACGTTCCCCAAAATTGTTGGGGGCAGATATGGACTGTCTTCTAAGGAATTTACTCCCGCAATGGTGAAGAGTATTTTTGATAATCTGACTCAAATTAAACCCAAAAATCATTTCACAATTGGGATTAATGATGATGTCACTTTCACTTCTTTGAATTTTGATGCCAATTTCTCTACAGAACCAGATCATGTGGTTCGGGCAATGTTCTATGGTTTAGGTTCAGATGGTACAGTAGGGGCAAATAAAAACTCCATCAAAATCATCGGGGAAGGTACAGAAAATAACGCCCAAGGTTACTTTGTTTATGATTCTAAAAAGTCCGGTTCTATGACAGTTTCTCATTTACGGTTCGGAACTGGAACAATTCGCTCAACTTACCTGATAGACAAGGCTAATTTTATCGGTTGTCATCATTGGGGATTTGTGGAAACTATTGATATTTTAAAAGCTGCTGCACCGGGAGCAACTTTGTTGTTAAATAGTCCTTATGATGCTGATCAGGTTTGGGAAAATCTACCTTCAAAAGTTCAACAGCAAATTATTGACAAGAACCTGAAAGTTTATACTATTAATGCTAGTCAAGTGGCAAAAGATAGTGGTATGGGACACAGAATTAACACTATCATGCAGGTGTGTTTCTTTGCTTTAGCAGGGGTATTGCCAGAAAGAGAAGCTATTAGTAAAATCAAACAAGCCATAGAAAAAACATACGGTAAAAAAGGCGCGGAAGTTGTCAAGATGAATTTAAAAGCCGTAGACAACACCCTAGAAAATCTGCATTCTGTAAATGTAGAGACGTTCCATGGAACGTCTCTACAAAATAACGCAAGATTTCTGCAAAATAATGCACCCAAATTTGTGGAGAATGTTCTTAGCAAAATCATGGTCTGGGAAGGTGATGATTTACCTGTAAGTGCGTTACCTGCTGACGGAACTTTCCCCAGTGGAACTGCAAAATGGGAAAAACGCAACGTTGCGGAGGAAATCCCCGTTTGGGAGGCTGATGTCTGCGTTCAATGTGGTAAATGTGTGATGGTTTGTCCTCACGCTGCTATTCGCGCCAAAGCTTATCAATCCAGTGAGTTAGTCAACGCACCCATATCTTTTAAGTCCACTAATGCCAAAGATAAGAGCTTTGCTAACCAGAAATTCACCATTCAGGTAGCGCCAGAAGACTGTACAGGCTGTGAAATTTGTGTGAGTGTCTGCCCTGCCAAAAACAAGGCAGAACCCACCCGCAAGGCGATTAATATGAGTCCCCAGTTACCTTTGCGGGAACAAGAACGGGAAAACTGGAATTTCTTTTTGAGTTTACCAAATCCCGATCGCACAAAGTTGAAAGTAAACCAAATTCGTCAGCAGCAATTACAAGAACCGTTGTTTGAATTTTCCGGTGCTTGTGCTGGTTGCGGAGAAACGCCCTACCTTAAATTATTAACACAATTGTTTGGCGATCGCTCACTCATTGCCAACGCCACCGGTTGTTCTTCCATTTACGGGGGAAATCTCCCCACAACTCCTTGGAGTCAAAACGCTGACGGAAGAGGTCCAGCCTGGTCTAATAGTTTATTTGAAGATAACGCTGAATTTGGTTTTGGTTATCGTTTATCTATAGACAAACAAGCGGAATTTGCAGGAGAATTATTGTCACAATTAAGTAATGAAATTGGCGATAATTTAGTTAATGCCATTCTCAAAGCTGAACAAAAAACTGAAGCGGATATTTGGGATCAACGGGAAAGAATTGTTATTCTTCAACACAAATTAGATGAGATTGCGGAAACCATAAAAGACGCAAATCTCAAATCTCAAATCCAAAATCTCAAATCCCTCGCTGATTATTTAGTCAAGAAAAGTGTGTGGATAGTTGGGGGTGATGGTTGGGCGTATGATATAGATTTTGGTGGTATTGATCATGTGATTTCTACAGGACGCAATGTGAATATTTTGGTCATGGATACAGAAGTTTATTCTAACACCGGAGGACAATCTTCTAAAGCCACACCAAAAGCCGCAGTTGCGAAATATGCGACTGGTGGAAAACCTGCACCTAAGAAAGATTTGGGTTTAATGGCGATGACTTATGGTAATGTTTATGTGGCGAGTGTGGCGTTAGGTGCGAAAGATGAACATACACTCAAAGCATTTTTAGAAGCGGAAGCTTTTGATGGTCCATCAATCATTATTGCCTACAGTCATTGTATTGCTCACGGTATTGATATGACCACTGGTTTACAACAGCAAAAGGCGTTAGTGGACTCAGGAAGATGGTTGTTATATCGCTATAATCCGGCATTACAAAATGAGGGTAAGAACCCCCTACAATTGGACATGAAAGCGCCTTCTGAATCGGTAGAAAAATCCATGTATCAGGAGAATCGCTTTAAGATGTTGACGAAGAGTAAACCGGAGGTTGCGAAGTTGTTGCTAGAACAAGCGCAAGCTGAAGTTAATGCTAGATGGGAAATGTATCAATATTTGGCGAATAGGTAATTTAGATCCCCGATTTCTTTGAGAAGTCGGGGATTTTTCGGTTTACCATAGATTTTGAATATGAAATAAATATGTGTTAATATCTTAGTAGTATTTACCCAGATTTTATTGTTCTAAACTATTGCACTACCAAAGGAGTTAGTTCCATTTCCATTAACGCTGAACAAATTCATCAAATTCAAGCCATTGCCAGCAGTTATGAAAACTTTAAATGTGTTGAATGTACTGAAGCAATTAAAAGTTACTTAATTTCTCAAGGAATTCATGGGAAGTTGATTAAATTATATACAGGAGCATCTACAGGAGCAAACAGTTTTATTTATGATGAGACATTTCCTGAAGAAGCTATCTCTACTAATGGTCGTCATCAAGGAGTTGTGATTATTATTAATGGTATAGAAACAGTTTTTGATAACCATCATTCTATAGGAATTGACAGAGAAGAATGGATGGCAAATCTCTTATTTCAAGGGCTATTGCATTTTGGTCAAAAATTTCAAATTACAGAATTAGAATTTTAGGAGATTGAAAGTAATGTTAGACGTAAAAAATGAATACCTTCATCATCTATTAGACAGAATTAAGCAAAGACCAGGAATGTATTTAGGAAATTGTTCCATTACTCGATTAAATATGTTATTGGTTGGCTATAGTCAAGCGAGAATGGAATTAGGATTACCACGTACAGAACAAGAAAAAGAGTTTGATCAATTTCAAGAATGGATACAGCGTAAATATAATATTAGTGATAGTAAAGGATGGGATAGTATTATTCTTTTAAATTCTACGGATGAACAAGGAGCTTTTTATAACTTTTTCAAGCTATTTGAAGAATTTTCTCATACAAAAACAAATGATAGAGGTTTAGAAGTTAAAATTACAGCAAATAACAATTATTTGACTGTTTCTTAATCAATGTCATCTAAAATAATATAAGATTTAAGTAGGTTGGGTTGACGCAAGGAAACCCAACATTACCAACATCAATAATTATCTTAAATGTTGTGTTTTCTGTCATAAATTTGAGAACGGACAATTTCAACTTCTTCTGTAATTTCTTCTAATGACAATTCATCAGTTTGAAATATTTCTAATAACTCTGTCAATTTATTATTCAAAGTTCCTTTTTCTTACTAATTTTTTTCCTTTGAAATAATAGAATAATCAATTCTAAAACTAATTCTTTTTCTGATAATCCACTTGCTTGGACAATATCTTCGGAAATGACTAAGCTCATTGATATCCTCCCATTTTTATGATTATACTGGTGTTACCTTGTGAAAGCCGATCGCTCATCTTCGTTAGTTGTGAGGTATACATGATGCCTACGGAGAGCGATAGCGAAGCGCTCCGTAGGAATCGTACTCTTTACTGAAAAATCACTACAAATACTCAGTTTTACAATGATTGAATTTCTTGTTGTAAAGCTCGAACTTGTTCAACAGATAATTCAGTGACTTCAGCAATTTGCTCTAAATTCATACCAATTCGTAATAAATTTATAGCCAATTTTCTTGTTGTTTCAGCCTTACCTTTCGCTTCACCTTCAGCTTTGCCTCTGGCTTCACCTTTAGCTTCACCTTCTTCAAGGATGTCTTGATAAATTACTGATTCGCGCATAATCTCACTCCTGAAAATTTTCTTGATTACATTTCTATTTAACACCAACCCAGCTAAAATACTGCTGGCAGCAGCTATATCCCTTTGTTGTTGTTGATCTTTAATTTTTTCGACTGCTTCTGCTACCTGGCTCAATACCATTGTAGGATCTTCTGTCTGACTTAGCACGGCAAATGGCAATAAACCGGGCGCGGTCATAAATTGTTCTGTTGGTTGTTCCCATAGACGGATTACTTCAAACTTATGGTGGGTTTTGTTTAATCTGAAACTATTCTCATGGACTAATTCAGAATCTGTTTTTCTCAAATAAATCACTACTTGGCGCATCTCTTTGTCAGGAAAACGCCGATAACCTCTAACTCGATAATCTAACATCCTAAAGGGTATATTTTTATTACCATCGGTCTGAAACTCAATATGTAATATTAAGTTCTCTGATTGTAATAAAATCAACGAATCAGCGCGAATTGGTTCGTTTGATAATTCTGTTGGACTCAGTTCTGTTAATTCGACTGGTGAACCTAGTAACCATGTGGCTAAGTCGGCTTGGAAGTTTTCGGCGAGATATTTACAGATGTTGTCATACATTGAATTTTACAACTTTAACAGTTTATTAATTACGCGCTCTTTTATATTATACTAGCGAGTTCTAAGCATTGCCTAAATTTTCCAAGGAATAACTTTCTCTTGAATATTTTTAACAGCTATGGTAAGGGTAAATAAACTATACGATCTTGATATTCACCATCTTCTGAAGCTAAAGCAACTAAGATTAATTCTTCTATATTTTCACCAACACTTAAATTAGGATTGAGAATGAAAATTCCTGGTATGTGACGATTCACAGCCATGTGATCAGCTAAATGTACAGGCATAGAAGTACGGTTATTTGTGACTAATACGAAATTATTCTCCTCACACTAACAGAGAATTTCAGGATCAAGTGTCCCTTTCTGTGGTATTCCTGTTTCTCCTACCACCTGAACAACAATATCAGGTTCTTTGAGTTTAATTTGTTTTGGATATAAAGGATTGATATTTTCATCAATCAAATATTTAATGGTCATTTCCTTATACTTTTGCTTGTCTTTCTATTCTCAGTTGACGAAGTTTTTCTGATACTGGTGGGGGATTAAGTCGCTGTTGTTCTCTCATTCTATGACCATGTTCTATCCAATTCTTCATGTAATCGCTGATAGTTTCTCTGTTTTGCAAATAGTAAAGGATAGTCGCATAGACTTGTTCTAAAGAAAGTGATTGATATATTTGAGCAATCTCTTCTGGAGAACGTCCACAATCAATGTATTCATAAAGTATTGTTTCAATTCCTATTCTAGAGTTTTTTAGTCTAATATCTTCAGGAAAAAGGAAGTTGAAATATTCAGTAATATCCTTCTTAGGAATAATTTGAGGAATAGTTTGGCTGTTCATAAATTTGAAACTATAATTTTCAAAGATTTGGGGATTAACACATTAGATTAATTATAACTTAACAGATTTTATTTATCGCCGAAACCAACCGCGTAACCAACGCCATAACCGACGCAACCAACCCCAAAACCTAGTACGGAAAACTACAGGCTTTTGTGGTTGAGAAAGATCCTCAATTGCATTGTTACAATTTTGCACCTTATCATCAAGTCCCATTGTCTGATACAGTTCCCGCGCATTGCGATAAGCACCCAGTGCATCTTGTTCCCTATCCACTTTTTCTAAGGACAGACCTAAATTAAACCAAGCATTTGCTTCTCCCCGAATATCCCCTATCTCCTTAGCTATATCCAAAGACTGCTGGTAGAAAGCGATCGCCCTTTCGTACTGTCCCAGGGAGTTGTAAGCATTGCCTAAACCGATTAAGGAATTACTTTCCCCCCGAATATCCCCTATCTCCTTAAATATATCCAAAGACTGCTGGTGGAAGGCGATCGCCTTTTGGTACTGTCCCAGGGAGTAGTAAGCATTGCCTAAATTGTTTAAGGAACGACTTTCCCCCCGAATATCCCCTATCTCCTTAGCTATATCCAAAGACTGCTGGTGGAAAGCGATCGCCTTTTGGTACTGTCCCAGGGAGTAGTAAGCATTGCCTAAACCGATTAAGGAATTACTTTCCCCCTGAATATCCCCTATCTCCTTAAATATATCCAAAGACTGCTGGTAGAATGTGATCGCCCTTTCGGACTGTCCCAGGGAGTTGTAAGCATTGCCTAAATTGTTTAATTATTCACTCGTTAGTCAAAAATTAACACTGGTGTAATAAACAGACATCACAAAACTAAAAAATGCTACAATATATAACATCTATGAATATCATTTACATATCTCTGGAGGAAATATTATGTTATCAACAGAACTTCAACAAGAGTCCATGATCAGCAGAATTGAGAAAATAGTTAATATTTTGATGGAAGAACGTCCTTTATTTAAGGAAGAACTGAATGCAGAGGAAATGATTCACGAGTTATATAATCTATTTCAGCAAAACTTACCTATTGATGAGTTTAATAGTATGCAAGATCAGGACTTAAAAACCCGTTGTAGCGGAATCATGGTGACAGAAGCAGTAGCAGGAACTTTAAATGAATTAACTTCCGAACAAATAGCAATTTTTGATGAAATGATTAAACGGAAATAAAAAAATATGGCATATTTATTAGATACCAATATTGTCTCCTTAGAACTAAAAAATAATTCCAAAATTAAGCAAAGATTAAAAGAATTTCAATCTCAAGAAGGATCATTAAGTATCAGTTGCGTTACTTACTTTGAAATTAAAAGAGGTTTATTTGCAGTCAACGCAATTAAACAATTAGAAAGATTTGATAATTTCTGTAAGGATTATCAAATTATTTTCTTGGATGATTTAGCAATTTTAGAAAAAGCGTCAGAAATTTATGCAAATCTTAGATTAAGAGGATTACCAATTCAAACAGAAGATATTTTAATTGCCGCAACTGCTATCGTTAAAGGATTTATTCTGGTTTCTAATGATAGCGATTTATTGAGAGTTGAGGGATTAAGTTTAGAAAATTGGTTACAGGAATGATTTTTCTGGGTATTTGATGAGAATAACTCAATGCAAAAAAATAAATCCCCGACTTCTCTAAGTAGTCAAGGATTTGGGTTTTAAGTGTTTTTAGTTGAGCTACTTCATGTCAACCACAAATACTAGAGATTGACTGGCTGCTTATTTTTGTTGGGTTGGGAATCGCCACTATTGTTAACAGGTTGTGTTGCTAAAAAAGCCTCTTTACCTGTAATCAATCGAGAGCGCCGATTCCGAGTAATATAATTCCATGCCCACTGAATTACTACTACTAGTTTAGTGTCAAACTCAATCAAGAAATAGATGTGAATTACTAGCCAAAATACCCAAGCAATGAAACCTGTGAGTTTGATGAAGCCTAAATCTACAACGGCTAAATTTTGCCCAATCATTGCCAAACTACCCACATCATTGTATTTAAATTCTGGCAAAGTCCGATCTTGCAGCCGTCGTTTGATGAGTTTACCTACATACTCTCCTTGTTGTTTGGCTACGGGGGCAACACCGGGTAAGGGTTTACCATTTTGATGGGAGAAATTAGCTAAGTCTCCAATTACGAAAATGTTTTTATAATCCTTGATAGTCAAGTCAGGTTCTACAACTACTCTGGCAGAGAAATCGCACTCTACATCTGTCCGTTCTGCAAGGATTTTCCCCAAAGCTGAACCTTGCACACCCGCTGCCCACAAGATAGTTTTTGAGGGAATTTCTGTCAATTCACCGTTTTGCTTGAAAGTAACAATGTCATTTTCAATATTTGTGACTCTGGTTTGAGTGTGAATAACCACACCCAACTTTTGTAAAGATTCTATTGCTACTTGCGATAATTCTGGGGCAATGTGTGGGAGAATGCGATCGCCACCTTGTAATAATAAAATTTTCGTTTCTGCGGTGTCAATGTTACGAAAATCTTCTTTGAGAGTTTGGTATGCCAACTCGGCGATCGCACCTGACAATTCTACACCAGTTGGACCTCCCCCCACAATCACAAAAGTTAACAAAGCCCGCCGTTTTACCGGATCACTTTCTTTTTCTGCGGCTTCAAATGCTGAAAATATCTGCCGGCGCATTTCTATCGCATCTTCCACCGTTTTCAAGCCAGGAGCAAATTCTTTCCAATTATCCTTCCCAAAGTAGGAATGATTAGCACCAGTGGCTAGAATTAATGTATCATAAGGTATGGATTCATCACCAAAAATAACTCGTTGCGCTTTAGGATTAATATCAGTTACTTCTCCTAACAACACCTTTGTATTTTTGCTTTTGCTGAATACAGATCGTAGTGGTGCGGAAATGTCCGACGGTGATAGCGTACCTGTGGCAACTTGATATAAAAGCGGCTGAAATAGGTGAAAATTACGTTTATCAATCAGAGTAACATTTACCTTCGTGTTCGCAAGCGCCTTGGCTGCATACAGTCCACCAAAACCACCACCAACGATAACAACCTCATGTGGTGCATTCTTCTCACGGGGAACAACCATAAACAATATTTCCTTTTGTTAAGAGTAATGTAACCTTTCTTAACAAATATGTAACAATATTATAATATATTTTGCCGTCTATTGAGAACTCTTGCAAAAAGACTAAAAGTAGTCAAAGTTACGAATAAATGATGATCAAAAAATATGAGGATAAATGCTGATATAATATTCCTAGCAAATTCCAGTTTTTTGATCCAAAAATGTCTGAAGAACAAACAATTAGCCCTTGGAAATATAAACCTTGGTGGTGTCAGCCTTGGTCAATTATCCTCACTGCTGTCACATTAATTAGCGGCAGTTGGTTAATATTTAAAATTATTTGGGTAACAATTTTAGTAGCTATTCCATTATTAATTTGGATGGGATTTTTTCTGTTAATTTGGCCACAAATGATGATTCGTAGTGGAGTTTTAAACAAAATCACAGAATAACTAATTTAAATATCGGCATTGGTGAATGAAAGAATGATTTTTTTTCACGCAGAGGCGCAAAGAGTAAGAGATTGAGAAATAGAATGTTTGAGTTTCATACCTCAATATGGCTATCAGCAACGCCTAAATATCTTGATCAATATAACTTGCTGATAGCGTAGCGTTAGCTATATAAACCGAAAACCCTAATAAATCAATCCTCCAATTCTTCCTCCTTCTGACTCCTGACTCCTGACTCCTGACTCCTATATGAATCCTCAAATTTCTATTATTATTCCCACACTTAATGAAGCGGGTAATATTAAAGAAGCAATCATTAGCAGCCAATCCAATAATAATGTAGAAATAATTGTGGTTGATGGTGATTCAAAAGATCAAACATTATTAATAGCCAAATCCTTAAATGTTCAGGTGATTATTTCTCCTCCCGGACGTGCTAATCAAATGAATGCGGGTGCTATGGCTGCTAGTGGGGAGATTTTGCTGTTTCTCCATGCTGATACTCGGTTACCGACTAATTTCGAGCAGATGATTCGTACAACCTTAGTAAAACCGGGAATTGTCGCTGGTGCGTTTGCTTTACGAATAAATGCCCCCGATTGGGGCTTGCGTTTGGTCGAATTTGGGGTAAAATGGCGATCGCATCTTTGGCAAATGCCCTATGGTGATCAAGCAATTTTTCTCACCAAAGATGTATTTGGGCAAGTTGGTAATTTCCCCCAAATTCCAATTATGGAAGACTTTGAACTTATGAGAAAATTAAAAAAACTGGGGAAAATTTATCTATTACCAACACCTGTAATTACCTCACCTCGCAGATGGTTAAAAAAAGGAATTATCCGAACTACTCTTTGGAATCAAATTATCGTCATCGCTTATTTACTAGGGATATCCCCCCATCGAATTCGTAATTGGTACTCTTCTTCAAAATTGTAAATAATTCTTATGGTCATGACATTTTTATCAGCAATAGATTTAGCTTTATTACAGGAATCTATTAGTGTATCTTCTCTCGGTTTCCTGTCATTTTTACAAAATACTTTACAATGGATTAATAGTCTTGGTGCTGTGGGGGGAATAGTATTTATTGGTATCTACATTATTGCTACTTTAGCCTTTTTACCAGCCGCAATTCTCACCTTAGGTGCTGGGATAATTTTTGGGGTAATCTGGGGTTCTTTGTATGTGTTTATTGGTGCTACTTTGGGTGCTGTAGCTGCATTTTTAGTAGGACGTTATTTAGCTCAAGGTTGGGTAAAAAAGAAAATATCTAGTTATAAAAAATTTGCCATCATTGATAAAGCCGTTAGTAAAGAAGGATTAAAAATCGTCCTATTAGTCCGACTTTCTCCCCTTTTTCCCTTCAACTTATTAAACTATGCTTTTGGAATTACTAGTGTTGCTTTTCAAGACTATTTAATTGGTTCAGTGGGGATGATTCCTGGAACAATTATGTATGTTTATTTTGGTTATTTAGTAGGAGATCTAGCCTTAATTGGTAATAAGAATCAACCCAATAATACGATTCTTCACTGGGTAATTCAAATCATCGGATTTATAGCGACAATTGCTGTCACAGTTTATGTAACTAAGATCGCTAAAAAAGCTTTAGAAGAGGAGATTTTATGATAATTTTCTATTTTCTATCTGCGACAATTTTAGGGAATTTGTTAAATATAAACCTGACAAATTTTTGATAATGATGTATCTATAAAAAAGATCGCCCAATCAAGAATATACTTGATACCTGACCATTTAGAGGTAATACTAATGTCAAATTCAGAATCTCCCAGAGTCACAATGCGTCCAATGGATGAGTTTAATCAAAAACTAATCAAAAATGTTCATCCCGATAACTGGCTAAATCCCCAACCGGCTGATGATTATGATTTGGTAGTTATTGGTGGGGGAACTGCGGGTTTAGTTGTAGCTGCGGGGGCTGGGGGTTTAGATTTGGGTTTGAAAATAGCCTTAATTGAAAAAAATCTCATGGGAGGAGATTGTTTAAATTTTGGTTGTATCCCCTCTAAATGTTTAATTCGTTCTGCTCGTGTAGTTGAAGAAATCAAAAAAGCTAAAGATTTAGGGATTAATATTTCCCAGCAATTTGATGTAGACTTTGCCACAGTTATGGAGAGAATGCGGCGGATTCGGGCGAGTATTAGTCATCATGATTCTGTGGAAAGATTTAAAAGTTTAGGAATTGATGTTTTTTTAGGTGCTGGTAAATTTAAAAGTAACAATACTATAGAAGTTGATCAGCAAACATTAAAATTTAAAAAAGCTGTGATTGCGACAGGTGCTAGGGCTGTTAAACCGAAAATTCGGGGAATTGAAGCAGCCGGTTATTTAACCAATGAAACTGTTTTTTCTCTGACTCAAAAACCCGAAAAATTAGCAGTGATTGGTGGTGGGCCTGTCGGTTGTGAACTAGCACAAACATTCCGGCGTTTGGGTTGTGAAGTGACATTATTTCATCGCGGTTCACATATTTTAAATCAGGAAGATCCAGAAGCAGCAGAAATTTTGCAAAAAGTTTTAATTGATGAAGGGATTCGTTTAGTATTAAATTGTCAATTGGAAGAAGTAGTTACAGTTACGGAAGGAAAACGCCTCTATTTTTCTGTGAATAGTGAAAGAGATTCGGTGACAGTTGATGAAATATTAGTTGGTGCGGGACGGGCGCCAAATGTGGAAAATTTGAATTTAGAGGCAGTGAGTGTAGAATATGATCAAACCTTTGGTGTGAAAGTAAATGATTATTTGCAAACCACAAATCCGAAAATTTACGCTGCTGGTGATATCTGCATGAATTGGAAATTCACCCATGCGGCAGATGCAGCAGCGCGAATTGTGATTAAAAATACCCTGTTTTCGCCCTTTGGTTGGGGACGATCTAAACTCAGTAGTTTAGTGATGCCTTGGGTGACATATACCAGCCCGGAAATTGCCCATGTGGGGATGTATGCAAAGGAGGCGGAAAAATTGGGTATAAAAATAGAAACTATTAAGATTCCTTATATTCGTATAGATCGAGCGATCGCCGATCATGAAGAATCTGGTTTTTTAAAGATTCATCACAAAAAAGGCTCAGATCAAATCCTGGGTGCAACCATAGTTGCTAATCATGCAGGAGAGATGATTTCCGAAATTACCACAGCTATTGTTAACAATATTGGTTTAAGTAAACTTAGCACTGTAATTCATCCTTACCCCACCCAAGCAGAAGCAATTAAAAAAGCCGCAGACGCTTATCGCAAAACTTTACTCACACCAAAAACTAAGCAATTATTGGGATTTTTAACAAAATTTTCTTAAATTAAGAGTTTCAGATCCCCGACTTCTTAAAGAAGTCGGGGATCTTGTTCTTTGTTCTTGAGACTCAAGAAAATATTCATGGTAAAATTTATAAATAGAGAGAAAAAATTGACCCATCTACGGCAGAATTATCAGGACATCAAACAAAATGGAATATAAATCTCTGGCTGTTGTCAGCAGTATCGTAATATTTGGAATCCTAGAAACCTCAATTCCTTTTTTTCCATATCATCAAACTTTACTTAAAAGAGTTATTCACAATTTAATTTTAGGTTTAGTAAATTCTTTGGTGGTTAACATCACAATTATTTTAATCTTAAAATTTCTCTGGAAACCAACTTTGTCACTGGGATTTTTTTATGATCTAAATTCACCCTGGTTGCACTTTATTCTCTCTTTTTTATTGCTGGATTTATATATGTATACGTGGCATAGATTAATCCACACTTGGGATTTTGCTTGGCGGTTTCACAAAGTCCATCATACAGATAAATGGATGAATATATCCACAGCTTACCGCTTTCATCCAGGAGAAGTAATTGTCTCCAACATCCCCAAAATTGGGTTAATTTATCTATTGGGAATTACCCCAAATGCGTGGATATTATATGAATCTTTATTTGCTATATCCTTAGTTTTTCATCATAGTAATTTTGCTTTACCCTTCAAAATAGATAAATTTCTGAGTTATTTTATTGTCACACCTAATTATCATCGCGCTCACCATTGTCAACTAACAAAATATTTAAATAGTAATTACACCAGTTTGTTAACTATCTGGGATATAATATTTCAATCCCGTTATTATCCACCCCAACCAGAAACCATCCAATTTGGTGTACCCGAAGAAACTAGAGATTTTAATGTCATCAGTTTATTAAAACTACCGTTTGTGTCCGTTAATAAATAATCAAATTTAGGCATTGAATAATGGCGGTATGAAAATCGAAAATTCCCTTTCTCAAACTCTTACTCTTTGCGCCTTTGCGCCTCTGCGTGAGACAAATTGATACTTTCATTCAGCAACGCCCAAATTTATTGTATTATAGAAATAATTCGGCAAACGTCCTTTTTCCTAGATTAAAAATAATTATCAAATTTGGAGTTTCTTCGCTGTGCTGAGTTCACCTTTACCCACAATCAACGCCCTCAAACAACCTACCAGTGATGCTTGGGTAGAGCAAGCGATCGCTAACCTTGATATTATTTTATTAGACCACTCCCACTGTGAACGCAAAGCTGCCGGAGTAGCATTAAATATGATGTTTCGCTATCCCTCTAATGCTAAAATGGTCAGGGAGTTAACAGCGATCGCTCGTGAAGAACTCGAACACTTTGAACTTGTTAATCAATGGCTAGAACGCCGTCAGATCAAACTAGCAGCCCTATCCGCACCCCCCTACGGTGCAGGGTTAAAATCCCAAGTTAGGGGACAAGAACCCCAGAGATTTTTAGACTCCTTACTCGTCACCGGCTTAATCGAAGCTCGCAGTCATGAACGCTTAGGACTCCTAGCTGCTAACTGTCCAGAACCAGAACTAGCTCAATTTTACCGCAGTTTAATGGCATCAGAAGCCAGACATTTTGGCACCTATTGGGTTTTAGCTGACACCTATTATGACCGCAAAATCGTCATGGACAGATTAGATGAATTAGCAGAGGTGGAAAGTCAATTATTATCAACCTTACACCCAGAACCGAGAATTCATAGTTAGTCAGTTGTCACGAATTACCGTTGGACGAAACATAGTTCATTTTGAGCCAAATTAATCGAACAATTGCAACGGCTACCCGGAGTTAGTCCCAAAAGCGCCCAACGTTTAGCTTTGCACATCTTAAAAAGACCAGAAGCAGAGTAGAAGCCTTATTATACATAGGTCAATTGCCAAAACCATTTACAAAAGTCACCCGCATTGCTTTTGGTTTACCTGTAGGTGGTGATTTAGAATATGCTGATGAATTAACTTTAGCTAGAGCATTAGAAGGACGCAGAGAGCTAGATTAAAAGTAGCAAATCTTATTACCATGAGGATTTTCAGGATATTTTTTGTCTGAATCAGGATGTCCAAGATTAAAGGATTAACAGGATGATAAAATATCAGGCGATCGCTAATAAAATTCTATAAATCTTAAAATCCTGTAGATGATAATTTTAACTATTTTCAAGTATTATGTTATAATCAATTCAGAATTAGAAGAGTAGAAATATCATGATTTTAGCTGTGAAAAATCCTTCTCCTACTATTGCACCTAAGTTAACTTATGATGTGTTGATTGAAAATCAAGCAGATGGTACTGTGAAAGCGACATTATTAAGTTTACCAGAATGTCAAGGTTTAGGGAATACAGAAACGGAAGCAATAGAAGAATTAGATAAGATTTTGCAAGTTCGTTTAGGAAATGCTAAGATTGTCACTTTAGAAATTAAATCTCCTCAAATTGAAAATCCTTGGATGAAAATAGCAGGTAAGTATAAAGATGATCCACACTTTGATCAAATGTTGGAATATATACAAGAATATCGTCGTGAATTAGATGCAAATAATGAATAAAGGTAAGTAAAGCAGTGAATAATTTAAGAATACTAGACACTGATCATCTGTCATTATTGCAAAGAGGAAATACATTGATCAGACAAAGATTAAGTATGTTTAATCATTCACAGAAAATCTATAAATTACAATCCTGTACATCCTTAAATCCTGGTAATCCTGATTCAGACAACCACAATAAACAATCTCCAAATAGCCAGAAGCCAGGGAATTAATTCCCTGTCTAAAAGCTCAAGTCGGTTTAAACCGACTATTGGGAATGATGGAATATTACATTTATCTTCATCAGGTAAAAAGTCAATCAAATCCTGTACATCCTTAAATCCTGGTAATCCTGATTCTGACAATCACGTTAGTACACTTTCTTTAATTTCCAATTTATTGATAATACTTTCTTCCAAGAGATGATAGAGAAAATGAGGAGTGTTTAAATTAGCTGAATGTAATAGATTTTGATAAACTCGACACGCTGATACATCATTTAAAATCCGGTTGTGAATAATTCTTGTCCATTCAGGTGCTGTTACCATTAATTGTGGAACGACTTCAATAAATGCTGTAATTTGTTTTTCCATATCAAAAGATTCCAGAAAATGAATTAAGCTAAACATCACTTCTGGCTGTTGACATTGATCATCTAAAATTAGATGATAGGCAGATAATTTATTTTCATCAGGATTTTCAGCTATTTCAGCTAAAGCATTTTCAAAATTTGTAACTTGTTCTTCTGTTTGCATTAAGCGATTTTCTTGCAAGGTTGCTAATAAATTATTTTGATTCATTGTTTTGTCCATAAAATTGACGATCGCTAATAAAGTCCTATAAATCTTAACATCATCTAGATGATAATTTTCACTTTGTTCAAGTATTGTGTTATAATCATTTTAGAGTTAGAAGAGTAAAAATATCATGATTTTAGCTGTTAAAAATGCTCTTTCCACAATTGCACCCAAGTTAACTTATGATGTGTTAATTGAAAATCAAGAGGATGGTACGGTTAAAGCTACGCTGTTAAGTTTACTAGAATGTCAAGGTTTTGGTGCGAATAAGGAAGAAGCATTAAATAATCTGATTCAACTTTTTCAATCCCGAAAACCAGAAATAGTAACTTTAGAAATTAAATGTTATGAAACTAAAAATCCTTTAGTGGAAGTTACAGAAATACGCAATAATGAAGGTAATGCTTGGGATGTGCTAGAGGCATTAACAGGAACTATTGAAGCACCAAGTGATTGGTCAAGTCAACATAATCACTATTTATATGGTAATTCTAAACATGACAATGAGATCAGAGAATGAATCAGGAAAGACTATTTTTAGATACGGTATTTATTCAGGCTTTATTAAACAAGAATGATCAATACCATACTCAAGCAAAAGCATTATTACCAAGGGTGAAAAATGCCGTTGAAGTATGGGTAACAGAAGCAGTTTTAATAGAAGTTGGTAATGCTTTAAGTGCAGTGAACCGCACAGCATCAGTTCAGTTTATTAATCAGTGTTATCAAACAGATAATATCAAAGTTGTCAGTGTAGATACATCGCTTCTCATGCGTGCGCTGGAACTTTATCACAGTCGTCAAGATAAAAATTGGGGTTTAACAGATTGTATCTCATTTATTGTGATGCAGGAACAGGGGTTAATTTATGCTGTAACGGCTGATATTCATTTTGTTCAAGCTGGTTTTGTGGCTTTATTAAGGAATCCAGGGAATAATTAGATTGTCAGAATCAGGATATCCAGCATTAGAGGATTTTCAGGATGTTTTTTAGAAAATATAGGTTTTTGTAAATGATAGAAAATATATTTTTCTCTAAATCATAATTTATAAGCATTAAATATTCACAGAAAATCTATAAATAACAATCCTGTACATCCTTAAATCCTGGTAATCCTGATTCAGACAACCACAATAAACAATCTCCAAATAGCCAGAAGCCAGGGAATTAATTCCCTGTCTAAGAGGATGTTTGAAAAGTTTTGAGGAGTCAAAATTTATGCCAATCGCCTGATCATGATACGGATCATAGCTAGATAGATAAAAGTCTCAGAGGTTTCAGGTAGTAACTCGTAGTCTCTGACTAATCGACGACAACCCATCAGCCAGCCAAAAGTACGTTCCACAACCCATCGCTTTTTGAGGACCACGAAACTTTTAGTTTGCTGTGGTCGTAGCACCACCTGAACAATCCAACGGCAAACGTCCATCACCCACATCATAAACGATGGACCATCAAACCCACCGTCAGCCCAAATAGTCGTCAATCGAGAAACCTGAGTGCCCATATCTTTGACACGCTTGAGTG
>NZ_JADEVZ010000131.1 GCF_015207875.1 Dolichospermum sp. LEGE 00240 | reverse complement strand
TCTCTATTTGATTACACTATTTTAACAAATAAAAGCCTGAAATCTTTGCTCGGCAATCTTTTCAGGCTTTACTTTCTCTAAATTTTTAATTCCTAAATTTGCTTTAGTATCTGCGGAATGTGGGTTAGAAAAAAATCAAGTCCAAAATATTCAATCTTTATCCGCTTTGGAAAATTTACAGACTCTTAAAGTTCAGGATAACCCGCTTATTTCTAAACAATGTCCCATCCAACCAGAGTCTATTTGTCGTTTTAGTTTTTAGCAAATCACTAAGGACTTATAAAATCATCTGCGTTTATTTGCATTTATCTGTGTTTAATTCTGATTATCACTAAAATCATGAAACTAAGTCTAGTAGCAACCACTATTTTTATCCTGACTTTAGGATTGTACACCCCAAAAGTCACCGCAGCACCTATAAAAACACCTAAGACCTTTAAAGAATGGTGTCAACAAAAAGCCAGTTTACCTCAAGAGACGAAACGAACGGTAGAAGCATTATTAAAAGTTGCCAAAACGCAAAATTGTAGTCAAGCTAATCAAGCGCTGACCAAATTGACTGAACTTGAGCTTTGGGGAAATCAAATCAGCAATATCAAACCTTTGTCTAATCTGACTAACTTAACTAAACTTGACCTTTCGGGAAATCAAATCAGCGATATTACACCTTTATCTAACCTGACTAAATTGACTTATCTTGGCCTTTCAGCAAATCAAATCAGCAATATTAAATCTTTGTCTAACCTGACTAACTTGACTACTCTCTACCTTTCGGAAAATCAAATCAGCAATATCAAACCTTTATCTAATCTCACTAATTTGACTTCTCTTTATCTTAATAAAAATCAAATCAGCAATATCAAACCCTTGTCTAACCTGACTAATTTGACTTCTCTTTACCTTGATAAAAATCAAATCAGCAATATCAAACCCTTGTCTAACCTGACTAAATTGACTTCTCTTGGCCTTTCAGAAAATCAAATCAGCGATATCAAACCTTTGTCCAATCTGACTAACTTAAATTCTCTTGACCTTCCGGTAAATAAAATCAGGGATATCAAACCTTTGTCTAATCTGACTAATTTGACTTCTCTTGACCTTTCGGAAAATCCACTTATTTCTAAACAATGTCCCCTGAAACCAGAGTCTATTTGTAAATTTTAGTCCGGTTATATTTTGGTGCGTTATGGACTTACTAACGCGCCCTCAAAATACTCAATTTCCCTGAATATTACCAGACTAAAAATGTCAAATTGGACAAAAATCCTATTCTACTAAATCATGTTTGATCGCAAATCTAACAATTCAGCACGACAACATAATAAAATTACTGTAACTTCTTATCACTAAAATCATGAAACTAAGTCTAGTAGCAACCACCATTTTTACCCTGACTTTAGGATTTTACACCCCAAAAGTCACCGCAGCACCTATAAAAACACCTAAGACCTTTAAAGAATGGTGTCAACAAAAAGCCAGTTTACCTCAAGAGACGAAACGAACGGTAGAAGCATTATTAAATGTTGCTGAAACCCGAAATTGTAGTCAAGCTAATCAAACGCTGACTAATTTGACTTTTCTTTACCTTTGGGAAAATCAAATCAGCGATATCAAACCTTTGTCTAATCTGACTAATTTGACTTTGCTTGACCTTTGGGAAAATAAAATCAGCGATATCAAACCTTTGTCTAATCTCACTAATTTGACTTCTCTTTCCCTTTCGGGAAATAAAATCAGCGATATCAAACCTTGGTCTAATCTGACTAATTTGGCTTATCTTTACCTTGCGAAAAATCCACTTATCGTTAAACAATGTCCCCTGAAACCAGAGTCTATTTGTAAATTTTAGTCGGGTTATATTTTGGTGCGCTATGGACTTACTAACGCACCCTCAAAATACTCAATTTCCCTGAATATTACCAGACTAAAAATGTCAAATTGGACAAAAATCCTATTCTACTAAATCATGTTTTATCGCAAATCTGACCAATTCTGCACGATTACTAGTTTCTGTTTTCCTCAATAAACTACTCACATATTTCTCCACGGTACGCGGACTTAAATGTAAATGATTACCAATTTCCACATTAGAAAAACCATGGGTTAAAAGGTCTAAAACCTCCTTTTCCCTCACAGTTAACGGTGTCAATACCTGAGATTGTTGCATCTGAGTAGGTATGGAGATATGACCGTTTTTTGCTTTTGTATAAGTGGCAAAACTGATTTCTTCCTGATAAAGAAAACGACATTCTGATTTGATGACTTGCGATCGCTCTAACAAATTACGTATAGCAGCGGCTATCTCTTCCAATTCAAATGGCTTAGACAAATACATATCACAGCCAGACTGATATCCCAAAATTCGTTCTTGAGTTTTCGTTCTTTCTGTCAACAAAATCACAGGTAATAATCGAAACGCCGATAATTGACGAACACGACGCACCAACTCATAACCATTCATCTGTGGCATCATAATATCTGTCACCATCAAATCAGGATGACGCTTTTCAATCATAGCCAAAGCGTCTACACCATTATCAACAGCTATAACATTATACCCGGACAGATCAAGATAATCACTAATAGATAGGCGTGTACCTAAATCATCATCTGCGACAAGAATAGTCAAGGGCATGGATAGTACACCCCTATAATCTTTTGGTCGAGCAATTTACTGTAATCACAAATATTAATAGACACAAGCAAGAATACTAATTCTATCTCTAATACTATGACAAGATTACTTACTCATGATGACATCATCAATGATTTCTAAAGAAAATATTAAATTTTCACAAATTGTTCATGAAACTTTACGTAATCTCCAAAAAAAAGAGATGATTTTTGACCAATCACCTCTTCCCCAGTCCCTTTGGATTACAATTAAAGAAAAAGCCAGTCTAAAGAAATTTTTGGGCGTATTTATTAAAACTTAAGAAGATTTTTGATGAGTGATAAACAGAGTGAAGGTTACAAAGTTATTTGTGATAATCGGCAAGCACGGTTTTTATATGAAATCATAGAAACCTATGAAGCGGGTATTCAATTGACAGGAACTGAAGTCAAGTCAATTCGTGCCGGTAAAGCCAATTTACAAGATGGTTATGCGTTGCTTCGTGACGGGGAAGCATGGTTAATTAACGTACATATTTCTCCTTATACCTCCAGCGGTGCATATTTTAATCACGAACCCAGACGAACCCGCAAATTATTACTTCATAAACAAGAACTGCGTAAACTCATTGGTAGGGTACAACAGGAAGGTTTAACCCTCGTCCCCCTAAAAATGTATCTAAAACGGGGCTGGGTAAAAATAGTTATTGCCCTGGGTAAAGGTAAAAAACTCCACGACAAACGCGAAAGCCTCAAACGTCGTGATGATCAAAGAGATATGCAAAGGGCAATGAAGAGGTATTAAGAGTCAGGAGTCAGGAGTCAGGAGAAAGAAAGAAGGAGGAAGAAGAAAATTTCTCTTTTCTGCCCCCTATTCCCTCTTAACTGTCACCTGTCACCTGTCACCTGATTCTTCCTTGTTAAAGGTTGCCAATAGCTGGCAATTAAAGCCACCATAAACCACCAGAGAGTATTAACTTCAGGGCGATAGAAGACCGTATCAAATAGACCTTGACCAAGTATACCTAGTATACTAGCGATCGCCCCAATTAACCATAAGCCCTCGATATTTTTAGTTTCTCGTAATCGTCGCAGTTGCAAAAATCCTGTATTGAAGGTGACGACTATTAACCATAAGAAACAGGTAAAACCCAAAAAGCCAGTTTCCACAATGGTTTCTAGAAAAACAGAATAGGCACTCAAAGCTGTAAAGCGAGGACGTTGATAGAGAGGATATATCTTATTAAAAGAATTGTGTCCAGGTCCTATACCAATTATCGGGCGATCGCGGATCATTTGAAACACAGATTCCCAGACATTTTTGCGAAAATTATTACTACTGTCTTGGCGGTCAGCAAATATACTCACAACCCGCACCCGGAAAGGTTCGACAAATAACACCCCTATCACCAATAACCCCACCACACTTCCCAACAGAATAGGTAAAGACCAACTCCGCCAAAATGTGGGCATACTTATACTCCACCAATAAATTAGGAATACCGCTACAGTAAACAATCCCACCAACAAAGCAATCCAACCACCGCGACTAAAGGTAAGAATTAAAGCAGCAGCATTGACAAAAAACATCGTTAATGCTAATGATTTCCTGATCCAACCTGGCCAAGCCACAATAGCCACAAAGCTTAAAACCACAGCCGGTAAAAGATATCCAGCCAATAAATTGGGATTACCCAAATAACTGTAAACCCTGGTAGTCTTAGCCAAAGGCGATTCCGGGTCAACCCAAGTAGCTAAAGCCTTCGCACCAAAAAACCATTGTCGCAACCCATAAACACTGACAATCAGGGATATATGCAAATAAAGAGTAATCAACCAAGACCGAAACCGGGGGACTCGCAGCACCCTAGCACAGAGGGCAAACAGCAACAAATAAAGAGTTAATGTTTGTAAATCACCCAAAGCGGCTTTTTTCACCGGTGATAAAGCCGTTGATATGGCAGCAATACTCCAATACAGCAACACCAGCAGATGAATAGGAGTAACGGAAGCCGCGTTTGCTGATTTATTGTCATCCGATAAAGTCAACAGCAGCCAAAAGCCGACACAAGCCACCAACAATAAACCGATTAAAGTAGTAGAAACAAAAGGTGCAAGACCATAAACAAGGCTAAGTAAGCCCACAGCAATAGCATCTCCCCACTGCATTAAGATACTACTTTGTCGCCAAGGCAGCAAAAGTCCCACCAGAAACCGATGTAGGTAACTACCAGACAAATATTCTTTCAGTGGTAAAGAAGATAAAGTCAATCTTTCCCAGACTAAATTCATGAATAAATACAGAATACAGGAGCTATGCAGTATAGCTTACGCCAAGTCTAGCTGTGAAAATTAATATTCCTTTCCTGTTAGAGACTTCCAAGAAATAAATTATTCCAAAAAACGATAGCGAAGCCTGGCGTTAGCCATACCACAGAGGCACAGAGTACACAGAGAGAGAATTTTTGCATCAGTTTTGGGACATTTTTTTATTTGGAAGTGTCTTAACGGTAATAAATCTTCTAGATATAGGCGTTTAACTCTGCATCTGTGCCTCCAAAAATACCAAAGGTAAATTTAGATCTTTGGCAATTGGTGTTAATAGTCCATCTATTGCAAATCCTTTTTCTTTGACGGTAGGCGCACTATAGGTAAATTCGCAATCTTTGGGAATTTCTGGGATTAACTTCAGTAATTAATTCTGGCTGAGATAAAAATAGTCGGTAAAACAGTTTATCAGTTTTCATAATTACCTATTGCTCTCCTTAATCTCCTGAGCCAAAAATTCTATTTTTCTACAAATGCGCCAAAAGCCACCCATCTAAATCGGATATTTCTGTAAAATCTAACAAGGATTTCCCTAAACTCTCCAACTGCTCTATATTCAAACTTCTTATTTGCTCTTGTTGGGTTAAAGACAGCAATCCTACCGCTTAGTCAACATACGCAGCACTAGACCACGACAAATTGAGTAAATACAAGCATTTAGGCAAGGCTGGAAGTCCTGCTCACGTTGATGCGGTCATGCAAGTAGCTAGGAGAACGCAGATTGATTACTTGCAATCATGTATTGATTCTCTCCGACAAAATTGGGTAATTTATTTTTGGTGTTCCCTTATACTCTGTATGGGAATGAATTATAGAAGGTGCTGACTTTAATAACTGCAAGAGGCAGAGCCTCTGTGATGGCATTCCCAGTCTCTGACTGGGAACGAGGTTATACTATCTTTTTTTGGAATTATGGGGGCGTTGTTGGGGGTGATCTCCATTCTTGGGGACACTGGGGGAATTTAATTGTTTGCGACCATTAGTAATAATTTTTAACATTTCCTGAATATCCTGTTCAATATTAGCCAGAACGTTATCAGCGTATTTATCAGCACCATCTTCAATTTCTTCAGCTTGAGAAATTGCAATTTGGCGCATTTCTTCTAATTCTTGTTGACAAGCGCGACGTTTGCGGTCAATTTCTGCGAGGGTGTCTTGCATCATTGCTTCACAATCTTGCTGGACTTGTCGCCGCAGTTGGTCAGCTTCTCGCTGTGCTTGCCTGACAATATCACTTTCGGACAAAATTTGCGCTCTTTTGGCTTGGGCCACGTCTACTACCTGTTGTCCATACTCTTCCGCTTCTAGGAGAATTTCATGCTTTTGTGCCAAAATATTGAGCGCTTCCTGAAACACCGTTGGTAAAGAAAGACGGACAAAATCCAGTTGTTCAAGTAATTTGTCTTCATCTATTAAGGTACGTCCCGTCAGGGGAATCCTCAAACTAGAGAGAACTATTTCCTCTAATTGGTTGAGTTCGTGCTGAATATCTACCCCTGATGTTGGGGCTGGATTGCCAATGGAAGGGATACCATTCACGTACTCTCGTGGGGGAGGATTGTTGCCGTTGTGGTTGGATTCGAGGCTAGGGATTTTTGGTTGTAGCATTGGTATATATCTAGGGCAATGTGTGGGGGAACAAGATGATCAACAGAGCCACCAAACCTGGCAATCTCTTTTACCACACTACTACTTAAAAAACTATACTCATTTGATGTTGCCAGAAAAACTGTCTCGATCTGAGTAGACAACGTTTTATTAGTGTGAGCCATTTGTAGCTCAATCTCAAAGTCAGAAACCGCTCTTAACCCCCGCAGCAAAACTTGCGCTTGTTGCATTTGGGCATATTCTACGGTCAAACCGTCAAAGCTGTCTACTCCTACATTTGGTAAATGTTTTGTAGATAGACGAATTTGTTCTAATCTTTGCTCTACTGTGAACAATGGCATTTTATTGGGATTGCGGAGGACGGCAACTATGACTCGTTCAAATAAACGACTACTGCGCTGAATAATGTCTAAATGTCCCAAGGTGATGGGATCAAAACTACCAGGATAAATAGCAATCACAATGTTATTTTAAGTGATTATATTGATGGATTTTCAAGAGAACTTTATTAAATCTAACATAGTCGGGAGCAGGGGGGCAGGGGGCAGGG